>NZ_JAKKFI010000074.1 GCF_022230955.1 Micromonospora cabrerizensis | reverse complement strand
CAGACCCAGACCGACCGCAAGGGTCACGGTGAGCGGGAGCTGGGTGTGCGCTACGAGGCGCAGCCGAACTTCTACTACTGCGGGCCCGCCGCGACCCGTAACGCCCTGAGCGTGCAGGGCAAGAACATCAACGTTGATGACATGGCCAAGGAGATGGGCACCACCGAGGCCGGCACCAACTCCATCAACGACATCACCCCGGTACTGAACAAGGAAACCGGTAAGGCCGACGCCTACCACAGCGTGGAGATCAGCAAGCCCGACGCCGACGCCCCGCAGACCGACAAGCTGCGCACCGACATCGTCCGCACCGTGGACAACGGCCGGGCCGTGGTCGCGAACATCGCCGGCACCAGCACCGACACCGACGGCGTCAGCCACTCGTATGAGGGTGGGCACTACATCAGCGTCGTGGGCTACCGCGACAACGGCCAGACGGTGAAGATCGCCGACTCCGCCGACCCGAACACCGCCTCCTACTGGATCACCGTCGAGCACCTCGCCGACTGGATCGCCACCCGCGGCTACGCCACCAGCTGACCCGCACCGGCACACCGAACAACAGCCGAAGGGCCGGACCCCACCACGGGGCCCGGCCCTTCGGCGTCTTTCATTTCCGCCAATTGCGCAACGTATTGACAAGTTTCGACATCGGAGCGAGGCTTGACTTGCTGAGAGCGCTCTCTCGTACTCTCTCGCACCCGGCCTCAACCGGCCACCACCAGTCTGGCCAGGGCAATCTCCGATGTCTTCGGCGGCGGCGCCGGAGCTGCCCTGACCCGTCCCCCCGACAGGAGTCACACGATGGACAGGGCCGCACCCCTCTCCGGCACCCACCGCTGGCTGCGCCTCGCAACGGCGATCGGCGCACTGCTGGTGCTACTGGGCACGTACGTCGTCTCCACCACCGAGCGGGCCGACGCCGCCCCGGTCGCCAACGCCATCCGGGTTGCCGAGTTCCCCGCCGACTGCACCTACAGCCACCGGTTGCCCGACGACCCGATCATCTTCCCCGGGCTGCCCGGGGCCTCGCACATGCACAGCTTCTTCGGCGCCACGGTGACGAACGCCAACACCACCCTCCCCGACCTGGTCAACTCCCCCAGCACCTGCAACCCGCGGGTGGACGTCTCGTCCTACTGGGTGCCGACCCTGTACCGCGACAACGTGCCGGTGGAGCCGGCGATCGCCACGTTCTACTACCTGGGCGAGGGCGTACGCTCCGACGTCGTCGCGAACACCCAACCGTTCCCGCTCGGGCTGCGACTCGTCGCCGGTAACGCGAAGGCCGCCGGACCGAACGACAGCATCGCCCGCTGGTCGTGCCTGCACGCCGGGCACGTGCCCCCGTCGAAGAACTTCGTCAACTGCCCGTCCGGCACGATGCTGGAGTCGTACCTGGACTTCCCGCAGTGCTGGAACGGCCGTGACCTTGACTCGCCGGACCACAAGAGCCACCTGGCGTACCCGGTGAACCAGGCCTGCCCGAGCACCCACCCGGTGCACGTGCCGAAGTTGCGGCAGGTGCTGCGATACCCGGTCACCGGCGACCCGTCGCGGTTCCGGCTCGCCTCCGGGCCGGGCTACACCATGCACGGTGACTTCTTCAACGCCTGGCCGGTCGCGGAGATGGCCCGTCGGGTCCAGGACTGCATTCGCCCCGTCATCAAGTGCGGTCACGACGGCCGACCGATCTGAGCCGACAGGCTCCCACCACGGAGGCGGGTCCGGTCCAACCGGGCCCGCCGTCCGGGGGCGAGAGGAGGCCGGATGCGTACCCCCGTGAGCGCGTCCATGTCCCTGTTCCTCGCAGCGCTGCTCGTCGCGGCCTGCGCCAGCGGATCACCGGCGCAGACCGCGCCCTCGGCCGCCACATCCACGACCACCGCAACCGCCGTGCCGTCCGGTGAGGTCTCGCCCAGCGGCACGGCCGGCCCGTTCAGTGCCACCGACATCGCATGGCTCCAGCTGACGGTGGCGATGAACGAACGCCTCCTACCGGTGCTGGACATGGTGCCGAGCCGGACCACCGACCCGGCGTGGCGAACCTTCGCAGCCCGGCTCGCCGCGGCGCACCGCGCCGACCTGGGCACCGCCCGACGGCTGCTCGCCGAGTCCGGCGCCCCGGCGACCAACCCGCACGAGGGCCACGACATGCCGGGCATGGTCACCGAGCAGGAGTTGACCGCGTTGCGGTCGGTCACCGGTGTCGCGTTCCAACGGTTGGTAGGCCAGCACGTACGAGCACACCTGCAACAGGCCGTCCGAATCGCCACCGCGGAGCAGCGGAGCGGGGTGTATGCGGCGACCACCGCGTTGGCCACGGAGGTGGTCCGGGTCGGCGGCACCGAGCTCGCCCGACTCGACCGGTTGGACCGGCCACCGAGAGCGTAGGCCCGCCTTACAGCACGACCACGCCGTACGCGGGCCGCAGCGCTCAGCCGCGACCGGTGACGATGTCGTCGAGCAGCGCGGCAAGTTCAGCCGGGCGGGACAGGAACGGAGAGTGGCTCGACTCGATCCCCCGGACGTCGGTGGCGCGGTCGGCCATCTGCTCCTGCTGCGGCACCGGAATGGCCTGGTCGTTGGTGCAGATGACGTACGTCGAGGGGATCGATCGCCAGGCCGGCTCGGTCACCTGGTCCACGCAGGCCCGCAGGCGCTGGTCGACCAGCTTGCTGATGGCCGCGTCGGCCTCGGCCGCCGACAGGTCGCCGTAGAACGCCTCCCGTGGGTCGCCGCTGATGGGGATCAACCCGTCGGTCTCCGCCGGGTCCGGTACGCCGTGGAAGCTGAACATCGACTCGCCGCGGTCCAGCTGGTACGCCGTCAGGTAGACGAGGTGCTCGACCTCGGAGAGACCGGTGGCGGCCTCGCTGACCGGGATGCCGCCGTACGAGTGGGCGACCACGACGACCGGGCCACCGATCGCCGCGATCTCCTTGCGCACGGCGTCGGCGTCGTCCGGCATGCCTCCCCGGGCGTCCGGCCCGGAGGTGGGCAGGTCGACGGCCCGGGTCTGGTAGCCGAGGACGTCCAGCTCTGCCCGGAGCCGGTCCCAGACGGCCGGTTGGTGCCAGGCGCCGTGGACGAGCAACAGCGTGGGGCGGATCGAGGTCATGGGCTGCACTTTCACTTGTCGGACGCTATGTCGGACACTATGTCCGACCCGCCAACGATAGCCGGCTGAACCACACCAACCATCCGGCCCGGACGAATTTCCGGACGCCCGTCGGTGACCAACGCAACCACCACCGCCACCACCCCCACCACCCCCAGGTCACCGTCGATCAAGAGGTTTCGGTCATCCGCCCCGGCGTGTCGTGACGCAAACCTCTTGATCACCGGCGAGGGGGGTGGGTCAGGGGTGGGGTGGGTCAGGGGTGGGGTGGGTTAGGGGTGGGGGTGAGGGGGAGTTCGCGGCCTTGCCAGCGGGAGCGGAGCCGCCGGTCGTGGCTTGCGACGACGACGGCGCCCGGTCCGGCGCCGAGGGCCTCTTCCAGCTCGTCGCAGAGTCGCGGCGAGAGATGGTTGGTCGGCTCGTCCAGCAGCAGCAGCTCCGGCGGGTCGGCGACGAGCACGGCGAGATCAAGCCGACGACGCTGCCCGACGGACAGCTCGGCCACCGGACGGTCGAGGTCCGTCGCGGCGAGCAGACCGAGTGACGACAGAGGCACGGCCTCGGCCCGTTCTACCCCGACGGCCCGGGCGAAGATGTCCCGGGGCGTCCGGTGCGGATCCTCGAAGACCGGGTCCTGGCCGAGCAGGCCGACGCGCAGACCCGGTCGTCGCCAGACAGCACCAGCATCAGCACCGGCTCCAGCTCCGGCACGGACACCAGCACCAGCTCCGGCTCCGGCTCCGGCTCCGGCTCCGGCACCAGCTCCGGCACCAGCTCCGGCACCAGCCAGGTGGCCGGCCAGGACGGCGAGCAGCGTGGACTTGCCCGCGCCGTTGGCACCACTGACCAGGAGCCGGTCACGGGCCGCGAGGTCCAGATGCGCCACCCGGAGCCGGCCGGGGACCTCCAGCCCGGTCACCGTGACGATGGGCTCGTCGCCGTCCCCGATGGCGACAACGGGCGCGTGGAAACGCAACGGCTCCGGTGGCGCGGGGACCTGGTCGCGTTCCAGCGTCTCCAGTCGACGGGCGGCGTCGCGCACCCGGCGGGAGATCTGGTTCTGCACGCGGCCGGCCGTGTGCCCGTACCCCATCTTTTCGCTGTCGCGAGGTGCGCGCCCGTGGGCGACCTGGTGCCCGGTGACGGCGGCGGCGTCGCGCAGGTCGGCGAGGAGCGCCTGCTCGTCGTCGTAGCGCCGACGCCACCGTTGCGCCTCGGCACGCTTGGCCGCCAGGTACGTGGTGTAGCCGCCGCCATGGCGGACCGGTCCGTCGACCGCCGGGTCCAGATCCACGATGTCGGTGCAGACCGCGTCCAGGAAGGCCCGGTCGTGACTGGCCACCACGACCACCCCGGGCATGGCCCGGAGCTGGTCCTCGCAGAACGCCGCCGCGACGTCGTCCAGGTGGTTGGTGGGCTCGTCGAGAAGCAGCGCGGCCGGGCGGCGGATCAGCATCGCCGCGAGGGCGAGGCGGCCGCGTTGCCCGCCGGAGAGCACGGCCAGCGTCCGGTCGTGGGGCATCCCGCCGAGGCCGAGGCCCGCGAGCACCGTCAGGGCCCGCCGGTCGGCGTCCCAGGCGTCGCGGTCCTGCGCCCGCTCCAGAACCTCGCCGTACGCGGTCAGCAACCGGCCGTGCTCCGCGCCGCCCTCCGGCGACTCGGCGAGGGCGTCGCCGATCCGGTTCAGCTCGGCGAGGTCCGCGCGGGCCTCGCGAAGCGCGTCGTCGAGGACCGTGGCGATGGTCATCGACGGGGTGAAGGGCAGTTCCTGGTGCAGGAAGCCGCAGTCCGCCGGGCGGGTGACGGTGCCGGAGTCGGGTTCGTCGACACCGGCCAGGACCCGCAACAGGGTGGTCTTGCCGGTGCCGTTCTCACCGATCAGGCCGATCCGGTGACCGGGCGCGGCGGTCAGGGAGACGCCGTCGAGCACCCGACGGGTGCCGTGGACCCGCACCAGGTCACGGGCGATGAGAGCAGGTCGAACAGACATGGGGACCTCGGAGGGGGGAGATCCGGGCGCACACGCGTGGCCCGGCGGGAGCAGGGCATGACGACGGGGGCCGCGGCGACGGTGGCGCGTTCACGCGCCCGTCGGCGGCCGGTCCGGGTTCTCACCCGGAGATGTCGTCGTCACCTGCCACGCCTGCTCCGATCCTCGGCAACTCGCCTCGGAGGTTAGCTCACCGTCGGCCCTCTGCGCCGGTCACCAGCAGCCGGGCGATCGTCGCCGGCTCCGCCAGGTGCGGGAAGTGGCCACCGGGCAGCACGGTCACCACGATCTCCGGCAGGGTGGCCGTCAGCCAGGTCAGATAACGGGGTGGCGGCTCGGACGAGGTCACCCAGCGGTAGGGGATCCGGCGCTCACCGATGGACCGCAGGTCACGGTGCCGCTCGGCGGCGATGTCCTCGTCGGAGCCGCGCAGGATCTCGCCCCAGTAGCCGAGCAGCAGGTCCGGCCGGGGGTCGGTCGCGGTGGTCACGATCTCGCGCGCCTCGGCCGGCAACGACTCGACGCCCATCCCGGCCAGCATGGCGTCCCACACCCGCCGCCAGTCCGGGCCGCGCAGTGTCGGCTCCGCCTGGCGTACGGCCGCACCGAACGGGCCGGGCAGCAGGATCTGGTCCAGGTTCACCACACCGCGCACCGGATAGCGGGCCGCGTACGTCGTGGCGACCACCGCGCCGACCGAGTGTCCCACCACGATCGGCTGGGCGAGACCGGCCTCGGTCACCTGGTCGTGCAGCACCTCGGCGACCTCCGCCATCCCGTAGGACTGCCGCCGTGGCGCGTCGCCGTGACCGGGCAGATCGAGGGTGAGGACCTGCCGGGCAGGGTCGATCGCCGCAAGCTCGCGCCGGAGCGGGTCCCACTGTCGCCGGTCGAAGGTGAGGCCGTGCAGCAGCACCAACGGTGGCCGGTCGTCGTCACTCATTGTCGCGCCCTTCCTGTTCTCTGGTCACCAGGGCGCTGGCCCGAAGCGAGTCGATGGTGAGGTCGAGGGCCGCCTCGAGGTGGTCGATCTTCCCGGTGGAGAGCAGCAGCAGGACGCCACCCTGGATGCCGGCCAGCAGCGCCGCGGAGGCGCGCTCGGGGTCCACGTCCGGGCCGATGTCCCCGGTCGACTGCATGTGCCGGATGCCCTCGGTGATCGCCGCCTGCCAGCGCCACATCAGCCCGGTCACGATGGCCTGCGCACCCGGTGCGCGTCGGCCGGTCTGACCGAGCAGCCCGTTGAGTGGGCACTTCACGCCCTGCGCGAGGTAGCGCTCGACGAGCCGGTCGCGCCACGCCAGCCAGGCTGGCCAGGACGTCAGGTTGCTGAGCATCGGCTCTTGGTCGGTGAGCACCTGATCGGCCTCGTGCTGGGCCACCGCGAGCAGCAGGTCTTCCTTGCCGCCGGGGAAGTAGTGGAAGAGTTGTCCCTTGCTGGTGCCGGTGTGGGCCATCACGTCTTCGAGGCGTACCTCGTCGACACCGCGTTCGCGGATCTCGGCGGCCGCGCCGGCGACGATCCGCGCCCGGGTGGCCTCGCCCTTTCGGGT
Organism: Micromonospora cabrerizensis; assembly: GCF_022230955.1. Classification (GTDB taxonomy): domain Bacteria; phylum Actinomycetota; class Actinomycetes; order Mycobacteriales; family Micromonosporaceae; genus Micromonospora; species Micromonospora cabrerizensis. The sequence goes on along the minus strand of NZ_JAKKFI010000074.1, from coordinate 49,811 downwards.
CAACGCCCGTGTCATGCGACCTCCGTCACCGGTGAGCATCCGTACCTGCCGGTCCGACCCTAGCGCGGGCTTTGGACTTGCCGGTCCATTTTTCCCGAGCAAAGGTCTGCAACGGCCCACCTGGGGCCGACACGCGATCGAGAGGAATCGGCGATGAACCACTACTACCTGCTCGGGCGGTCCGGCCTACGGGTGAGCCGGCTGGCGCTGGGCACCATGAACTTCGGCGTCGACGGGTTCCACGCCGCCTACGGCAAGACCGAGGAGGAGGCGGAGCCCATTTTCCGTCAGTACCTGGAGGCAGGGGGCAACTTCATCGACACGGCGGACTTCTACACCGCCGGGGAGAGCGAGAAGATCCTCGGCCGCCTGATCGGCCGGGCCGGCGTCCGCGAACGGCTCGTGCTCACCAGCAAGGCCACCAACACCGTCGACCCGACCGACCCGAACGCCAGCGGCAACGGTCGCAAGCACATCACGCGGGCGGTGGAGGCGTCGCTGCGCCGGCTCGGCACCGACTACATCGACCTGTACCTGCTGCACACCTGGGACCGGATCACGCCGGTCGAGGAGGTCGTGCACACCTTCGACGACCTGGTGCGCTCCGGCAAGATCCGGTACGCCGGGCTCTCCGACGTACCGGCCTGGTACGCGGCCCGGGCGCAGAGCTACGCCGAGGCGCACGGGCTGGCTCCGATGATCAACGTGCAGCTGCCGTACTCCCTGGTCACCCGGCACATCGAGGCGGAGTTCGTGACGATGGCGCAGACCCTGGGAATGGGAATCACCGCCTGGAGCCCGATCGGTGGCGGCCTGCTCAGCGGCAAGTACCGCCGGACCAGCGAGGGCATGAGCGGGACCGGCCGGTTGACCAACCCGGACGCCGCGGGTCGGGAGATCAGCCCCGGCGACTGGCAGGTCATCGAGGCACTGGAGAGTGTGGCCGCCGATCTCGGGCGCAGCATGGCGCAGGTCGCGATCAACTGGGTGGCCACCCAGCCCGCCGTCGCCTCGGTGGTCGTCGGGGCCAGCAGCCCCGAGCAACTCGCCAGCAACCTTGGCGCGCTCGACTTCGAGATCCCGGCGGACGCCCGTCGGCGGCTCGACGAGGCGAGCGCCCCGAACCTCGGGCTGGTGTACGGCATGTTTACCCCGCAGTACCAGTCCTGGGTGGTGAGCCCCGGCCTCGGCATCGGCGACAAGCCAGCCGGTTACGCCCCGCCGGTGTTCAACGGCGCCACCCCGCCCACGCGGTAGCGCAACGGCAGGGGGCCTTCGCGACGGCGATGTCGCCGCGAGGGCCCCACGCCGGCCGACCCGCGCCAGCTCAAGCCCGCGTGATCGGGCTCGATCCTCTTTCCCCCTCGTAGAGCGCGACGTACAGCCGGCGCAACTCGGGCCCGTCAGCGCCGAGGTTGAGGGTGTTGTGGCCGACGCCCAACGCCTCCGGGAGAGTGCAGACCTGGAGCGGGATCGCGTTCGCGTCGGCGATCCGGCGCGGCACCCGCACCGCCGCAGCGAGGTCCACCACACCGTCGAGGGGGCTGATCGCGACCGCCGCGGTCCGCAGACCGGTCCGTCGTGGCGACTTCGGCAGAGTGCGCGCGATGCTCAGGTACTGGGTGACGGCGGCGAGGGAGTAGCCGCGCGACGTGACGCGGTCGGGCAGGACGCGGCGCCCGTACAACAGGATGAGCGGGCGGACCGCGAAGGCCGGCGCCTGCCGAGGGTCCGGGCCGAAGAACGGCGACAGCAACAACAGATGGCGTACGACGGTGCCTGGCACCTGGGCCAGCCAGGCGGCCAGCACGGCGCCGCCGGAGATCCCCACGACGCCCACCTCGTCTCCCAGGCCCTCGGCGACGGCCAACGCCTGCGCGGCGTACGTCGTCAGCGCACCGGCCTGGACCCGGTGGTGGGCCAGCCGGTCGACGGTGCCGTGCTGCGGGGCCCGCGGGACCCAGACGTTGTAGCCACGGTCGAAGAACTCCTCGGCCAGTCCGTCGTACTGGTCGGGGGCGAGGGTGTATCCGTGCAGCAGCAGCACGACCCTGCCGGTTTGAGAGCCGTGGCTCAGAAGACGGCTCCGCGACTCCGGCCGGACCTCCGGGTCCGCCGCCTCGGCGGCGATGACGGCCTCGGCGGCACGGACGGCGGCGTCGAAGTCGAGCGGTTGCGCCGGTGCGACCGGCGGCTCACGGCGCAGCGACCGCCCGAGGCAGAGCACGGCGACCGCCGCCACGACCAGCGTCAGTACGCCGACGATGAGCATGGCCAGATGCTGGCAGGGCTGGAGGTCGACGCCGGTGTCAGGGTGCGCCCCGGTGACAGGGCGCACCCCCCGATCCGCTACTCCTGCTGGTCCGCCGGCGCGAAGACGACCCTGGTGCGCAACTGCCGGAAGCCGGTCCGTTCCAGCTCGGCCAGCACCGCCACCCGGCGCGCGTCGACGTCGGCGATGACCTCCCGGGCGCCATCGGCGGCCAGCATCCGCACCGCCTCGGCCAACAGTTCGGGCCGGGCCGCCTCGTCGAGCAGGCCGAGGTAGACGAGAAGCGGATAGCAGGCGTCCCCGGCGGTGCCGACCAGGCCCACCGGCTCTCCGGCGTCCAGCGCGACGCGCCAACCCTGCACCCCGTTCCCCAACCAGGCCAGGGGGTCGGTGGCGAGGTCGACGCCGCTGACCACCCGTGCGATCTCGACGCCGGTCAGCACGTCCGGCTCGGCGATCCTGGAGACCAGGGTGTTGACCTCCGTCGCGTCGACGGGCGGGCGGAAGTCGTACCGCCCGGAGGACGCCGGCAGGGGTGTGCCCGTCCAGGAGCACCGGAGCCGCTCCCCCCGCTCGACCAGGCCGGCGAGCCGGGCCGCGGCCATCGGCGCCTCCACCACGGCCCGCACCTCGGGGCGGCGTCGCCAGTGCGCCGGCAGGGCGGCGTAGTACAGGCCGGGGCCGCCCAGTGCCTGGTGTGCGGCGTGCAGCAACTCGGCGCCGACCTCGGGCTCGGCGTCCAGATCGAACCGGTCCAGCCAGGGGGCGCCGACGGCGCCCGGTGGAAGGAGCCAGGCGGCCCGGCCGACCACCCGGTCGCCGCGCAGGGCGACCCAGGTGGTCTCGGGCCGGTAGCCGCCGCCGGCGACCCCGTCGGCGTAGCCGACCTGGCGCAGTTGGGGCAGGGGGTCAGGCATGGAGTCGAACAGGTTTTCCTCGCCCGCGACGAGCGGACGGATGACCAGATCAGTCATGGCTTGGGTCCTCCGGGAAGCGCGCGCCCCGGGTCAGATCCGCGCGGACGCCGGAGCGCGGTGGGGGCGCAGAACATCGGACATTGTTCTGACCTCCTCCCGGCTCGACGGCGTGCCGCAAGAACATACGCCGGTCGATCGCCGGCCCGCAACGGGTTTCACAGCGTCGGGTTGGTCTCCGACCCACGCTGGTGGGCTCGCTGGTCGAAGACGGCGATGCCGGCCAGGATCACCGCCGCGAGGGCCGCCACGGCGACCGGCGGGAGCAGCACCATCGTCGGGGCCACCACGACCAGCGCCACCGCGCCGAGATACAGCACCCGGCACCGCGGAGCGGTCCTGCTCGCCCGCTCCAGGGAGCTGCGCCCGATCAGGAACAGCACCGGACCGCCAAAGATGATGGCCACCAGCGCCCAGTCGATCGGCGGGTGCGGGTCCTCGATGACCTGCCCGAAGCCGACGGCGGTGCAGATGATGCCACCGACGATCAACAGCAGGCTGTAGCTCGCCCACCGCGACAGCCGGACCCCCTGACCGCTCGGGGTCGAGGCGTGGCCGGACCTGACGTGGTAGAAGTAGATCCGCCAGAACGAGACCACTGCCACGAACGAGGCGATGAGGGTGATGGTTCCCGTGGTGGAGAACCCCGGGAAGCTGACCGCGGCGCCGGCTTCGAGCACCACCTCGGCGAGAGCGATCATGAAGAACTGGTTGTACCGCTCGGCGAGATGCTCCTCCGATACGGTGACCCCCAGGCTGTTGAGCTGTCTCCCGCCCATGCGGGGAAGCGGGTAGGTGGTGGCGGCGCCGATCATTTCGATGGCGAGAGCGATGGTCCAGAAGATGCCTCGACCGAGGCCTCCACTGATGCCGCCACTGATCCAGAGCACGCCGGTGACCGCGTGCCAGGTCAGCACCCGGAGCGCGAACGCGTGCACCGGGTGGCCCCGCAGTGCGAACGCCAGGAAGAGCGGTCGTCCGACCTGGATGACGACGTAGGTGCAGGCGAAGACCACGCCGCGTTGGCCGAAGGCCTGCGGCAACGTGACAGCCAGCACCAGCGTGCCGAACATCGTGGCCAGCAGGACGGCCTGCAGATCGGAGCGCCGGGGGTCGTACGTGCTTGCCAGCAGGGCGTTGAGCGACCAGATCATCCACATCGCCGTGAAGAAGAGGACGGTCTGGCCCGCCTCGGACAGCAGCGTGTGCCGGACGATGGTCAGGTCGTCCGCGACCCGCCCGGCGAGGCGGGCCAGCGCGAAGACGTAGACGATGTCGAAGAGCAGTTCCAGGACGGTCGCCGAGTTCGGGCTTCTGCTGTCGCCGAGCCCACGGCGCCCGATGCGCGTCAACACGGACGGCGGGACAGCTCAGCCGGCCAGGGCCGCCGACACGGGCACGCCACGGTGGTGACCATGGTCGGCGACCTGTCCCGCTGCCATCGCCCCCGAGCCTCCCCGCCGACCGACCCCGCCCATCCGCTATCTGCGTACTTTATCCATCTTTGTCGCGTGCCCGGCGCTTATGCGGATACCGAACCGGCGGGTTCGGGCCTGTCCGCCGTGGCCCCGCCACTCGCACCGCGTCGCGCGGGTGGGCCGGAGGTTGCGACCCGGTCCGCCGCGCCCGCACCGGTGGTACGCCGGATCATGCGTGCGGTCACCCTGCGGTAGGAGCGCGGGTCGACGGGGAACAGCCACTGCCGGGCCCGGGTCAGCGGCCCGAGGTTGAGCCCGAGCTCGTCGAGCACCTCGTCGATGTTGTGCATCGAGAACGGGATGATGTTCGTGCCGCGGGCGTGCCGCCCGTTGGTGCGCGCCGCCATCCAGGCCAGGCGGGTTCGCACCTCGTCGCGCATCCGGCCCTCGGTCGGCAGGGTGATCCCGCCCCGCAGGTACGCGGCCGTCCAGACCGCCGCCATCTCCGCGCCGAGCGGGCTGAAGAACGACGAGTTGTAGCCGGCGAACGTCAACCGCGGTACGCCGACCGGCAGGATCTGGCGGTAGAGCATGAAGTTGCCCGCCTCGTCCTCCAGCCGGGCGTGCAGCGCGTCGTCGAAGAACGGCACGCGCTGACGGAACCCGGTGCCACAGATCACCAGATCGGCCGCGAGCACCGTGCCGTCGGCCAGGCGAGCGGCGGGCCGACCGCCGTCGACCAGCAGCTCTTTGATCACCTGGTCCCGGTGCACGCTGATGCGGCCGTCGGCGACGCGCTCGAAGAAGCCCTCCGTGGCGAGGCTGACCGTGCTGCGCGCGATGTCCTCGAAGCTGCCGTTCGGCACGAGACCCAGCTCGCGCAGCTTGAGCTGCCTGGTCGCGAGCGAGCCGACGCTGTCGACCATCTTTCGGCGCAGACCGTCTCCCGGTCCGTGCAGGAACCGCTCGAAGCCCTTCAGCTTGATGTAGCGGAACAGCGCCTCACCCATCCGGGTCAGCAGCAGGTACTTGTAGTTGAGCACCCCGCCGAGCTTCCGGGGCATCTTCCAGAGCAGGTCGCGAGCCACGACGTGGGTCTGGGCGGCGACGTCACTCAACGGGATCGCCACGTCGCAGGACGACTTGCCGTACCCGACGACGAGAACGTTCCCACCCCGCGCCGCCTCGATGTCGTGGAACTCCCCCGCCGCCAGCACGCGCCCCCCGGCGGCGGCGAAGTTGGCGTGACCGTCGAACGACGGGACGACCGCCTCGGAGAAGATGCCGTTGGCGACGACCAGGTGGTCGTACCGTTCCACCGTCAGCGGGGACTGGGCGCCCGCGGGCCGGGACGCGACCAGCCACGCGGTCTCGTCGTCGAGGAGTTCGGCGGAGGCGACCTCCGTGGACAGGCGCAGCACACTCGCGAGCCCGAACGTGTCGACGTAGCTCTCCAGGTACTGCTGCACCTGCTCCCCCGACGGCCACTGCGGATAGTGGGCGGGCATCGGCAGGTCGGACAGGTGATAGGTGCCCTTGTTGTTCTGGGTGTGCAGACCGGGATAACGCCGGGTGCGACTCCACACCCCACCCACGTCGGGCGCCTTCTCGAACACGGTGACGTCGAATCCGCTCTGCCGCAGCACCTTCGCTGCGCTCAGGCCGGCGAATCCAGCACCGACGACGGCAATCCTCATGGCATCCTCCAAAGTGCGTGAACCGCTGCTGAGAACCGCGGCGGCGGTGGTGGTCGCCAGCGGTGACCGCACGCTAATGAGCGCGCCGCGAAGGTCGCTATCCGCAGGACGCAGAGGCTGTCCGCCGTACGCGGCCGGTTCGTCCCGTGTCGGGTAGGCGGCTTTCGTGCGCCGTCGGCTCGGTCACGCCATATCGTCAGCGCACCAGGACGCCCGGGAGGTGTCGGATGGACGCGGTGACGGTCCGGACCAACGACGTCGATCAGGCCCGCGCCGAGGTGGGCAGGGTCTTCTGCCCGCACCAGCTCACCCCGCAGGCGGGGGTGCGCAGCGTCCAGTTGCGGATGGCGGCGCGCCGGGTGGGCGGGGTGGGTGTCATCGACCTCGACTACGGGCAGGAGGTGCAGATCGAGCCGCCCCCTCTGGAGACCTTCTACCTCGTCCAGATCCCCCGCGCCGGCAGCGCGATGGTCCGGCACTCCGGTCACACCGTGGCCTCGACGCCCGGCACCGCCTCTGTCCTGTCCCCGTACGAGCCCTCACACATGCGGTGGTCCGAGGGGACGCCACACCGGATCTTCTACGCCGACCGGCGCGCCGTGGACCGGGAACTCGCCCGCCTCCTGGGGCGAGCGGTGGACGTCCCGGTCCGCTTCGACCTCGCAATGGTCATGACCACGTCGACCGCGCAGGCGTGGGCACGCGGGGTGGCCTTTCTCGCCGACGAGCTGTCGCAGCCGACGGACGCGTCGCTGTTCGACCATCCGCAGGTCGCCGCCCGCTTCGAAGAGGGGCTCATCGGCAAGTTGCTGCTGACCCACCGGCACAGCCAGTCCGACCTGCTCGTCGAACCGGGCCACCACCCCAACCCCGGGCGGCTCGTCCGCCGGGCCTGCGCCCTGATCTCCGACCACCACAGCGAGGCACTGACCGTCGGTGATGTCGCGGAGGCGCTGCGGGTGAGCGTACGGACGCTGCAGGACTGCTTTCGCCGGGAGTTGCACACCACCCCGACGGCGTACCTGCGGGCCTACCGGCTCGACGCGGCCCACCGGACGCTCCGCTCGGCCGAGCCGGGCGTGTCCGTGACGACGGTTGCCCTCCAGCACGGCTTCGTGCACCTCGGCCGGTTCGCGACCGAGTACCGGGCCCGGTTCGGCGAGTCGCCGTCGGCGACGCTCCGCCGCTGACGATCGCCGGGGCCGACCGACGCGCCGCCGTACCGTTCCGGCGGCCGGCGGGAACGGTACGACGGCCGGCGGGAACGGTACGACGGCGCGGGCTTCAGGCCAGTCGACCGACCCCGGCACCCGCGGTGACCAGCGCCGGAACAGTCGCCGCCGGGTCGAGCTGGTACGGGTAGAAGGTCCGCGGCTCGACCACCGTGCCGGCGGTCTCCGGCTGGCCGGAGTTGACGAACACGTTGCCCCGCTGCACGGCGCGACCCGGCCCGCTGTCGGCGTACCCGCTCGCGGAGTGCAGCGGGTACGGGACGTCCCGGAAGTAGTTGCCCTCGACCAGGACGCCGGCGTTCTCCGTCGACGCGACACCGTAGAGGGAGTTGCCGAGGAAGTAGTTGTTGTAGACGTGCACCGGATCGCCGAACCGGACCCGGGGATGGCGTTGACGGCTGTGGTCGAAGAAGTTGTGGTGGATGCTCACCTTGAGGTGCCCGATGTCGGTGGACGCCGCGCCGTCGGAGTGCCCGATCAGCATGCTCTTGTCGGCGTGGTCGAAGTGGTTCCAGGACACCGTCACGTAGTCGGCACCCCGCACGATGTCGACCGAGCCGTCGACCGCGCCGGCGAAGCGGTTGTGGTCGATCCAGATGTGGTGGGAGTTCTGCCCGACGTTGATCGCGTCGTCCTCGGCCTCGGTGAAGTTGATGTTGCGGACGATCACGTTGTACGACCGGTAGAAGTCCAGCCCACCCCCGGTGATCTCGGCGTTCCCGACACCGATGATCGTCTTGTTCGGCCGTACCCCCTGCTTGCTGCTGATCCGGATCACGCCACTGACCTGGATGACCATCGGTCCGACGGTGTCGATGTGGTCGAGGAAGTCCGCGGCGTTGGTCGCGGTGACCACCGGGCCGCCGGCCCCTCCGGTCGTGCCGTTCTGACCGAGCGCGGCGACGCTGGCGAACCCGTCCGGCTGGCTGGCCGGCGCCGCGCTCGGCGAGGCGGCGGTGAGCGTCGAGGGCAGCTTGCCCACCCCGGCGCCGGCCGGGACCGTGGTCGGGACGTCGGCGGCGGGTGTGAGCTGGTACGGGTAGTAACCGCGCGGATCGGGCACGGTGCCACGGGTCTCGATCGGGTGGTTGCAGGCGACGAGGATGTTTCCCCGTGCCACGATCCGGCCCAGATCACCGCTGAATTCCACCCGACCGGGGTTGTTGACGGAGTAGAAGTAGTTGTTCTCCATGAGCACTGCGGCGTCGTAGGTGGACGCGACTCCGTAGCTCTTGTCGTAGTAGTAGTTGTTGTAGACGTGCGCCAGCGCGGAGAACCGCACGCGGGGGTTGCGCTGGTCGGAACGGTCGAAGAAATTGTGGTGGTAGGTGACCCGCAGTCGGCCGATGTCCTGCGGGCCGGCATCCTCGTCATGGCCCAGCAACAACGTCTTGTCGTGGTCGTGGAAGTGGTTCCAGGAAACGGTGACGAAGTCCGATCCCCGTTTGATGTCGACCGCGCCGTCGTCGCCGTTGGAGAACTCGTTGTGGTCGATCCAGATGTGGTGGGAGAACATCTGCACGTTGATCAGGTCGTCGCTCGCGCCGGTCAGGTGCAGGTTGCGGATGATGATGTTGTGCACCGCGTTCGACGGCGGTGCGGTGACGTCGTCGTCGACCGGGACACCGATGTTCAGTCCACCGCCGGAGAGCGTGGCGGTGGCACCCAGGCCGATGATGGTCTTGTCCGAGGTGACGTTGTGCATTCCGTCGCTGCTGCCGGCGGGCAGGTTGATGGTCCCGGAGACCTGGATGACGTACGGCCCCGGCCGGGCGATGTAGTCCAGGAACTGGGCGGTGGTGGTGACGGTGACCGTCGGTCCGCCGGCACCACCGGTGGTGCCGGCCTGGCCGAGCGCGGCGACACTGGCGAAGCCGTCAGCGGGACCGGCCACAGCGCTGGCGGCGGGGTTCGTCGTGGCGGTGGGGGTGGCGTGGGCCAGCCCGGGTGGGGTGAGCAGGACGGCGGCGAGCCCGACGGCGGCGAGGGACCATCGGCGCGACGGGGTACGGCGAGCGGGGATGGAGAACATCTGGCTGCCTTTCGCGGTGCGAATCGCGGACCGGGGCGGGTCCGACGGGCCGCGGCGGCGAGCCCGAGCCGGTCCGCGACGCCTGGACGTCGGCGTCACGGGGCAGGGGCGAGCGCCGGATCGGCCGGCGATCCGTGGCGGTGGGGTGCGAGGGCGGAAAGCGCTTTCCGGGACCCATGCTAGGCACGGTGATTTATTCATGTCAATCAACGGATCTTCGTTTCCTGCAAACGGTTGTTGCATTGATCATGGTCTAAGTATCTGATCTAGCCAACGGCAGGGCGCAGCAAGACCTCTCCCACCGTCACCAACGCGGATAAATGCCGCAGGTTCGTGTCAGGGCATTGACGTCGATCCAGCTTGTGTGGTTCCTTCGCTGCAAACCTTTGCAGGCACGGGAGGTGATTGCCGGTGCCAGCGAGCGCCCTCGACCGAGGCCTCCTCAACCCGCGCCGGCACCCCCGGCCGCACCGCCCGACGGGTCGTTCGGCCGACTGACGACTAGCTCCGACGGAAGCCGCCTGCCGGGCCCGCGCCACGAACCACCGGTCGACCACAGAAAACCGCGACAACTGAACAGCAGCCGCCGCGAAAGATGCGTTGAGAGGCTGCAAAGAAAGAGCACGACCGTTCGGTGAGAATCGCGCGAATATTGGCAGCTCGGCCGTCAGCGGCCGGGCAATACGCATTGCCCAAATAGTCTGCAACATACCTGCACACTCAATTCATTGACTCTCGCCAGTACGTCTCCCTACCGTTCGTGTATGGCTCATTTCATATCCGTTACGCCGACGGACATCTGAGCCCGCCACCACCACCAGGGAGGCCCATGATGAAATCTTCGAACCCTCGGGGTCGGCCGGGGCCACGGTTGATCGCCGCGACACTGGCCGCCGGCGCGCTCGCCGCCGCGGCGGTGCTCGTCGCCACCCCACCCGCCTTCGCCGACACGCTGTTCGGTGACGACTTCTCCGACGGCAACTCGACCGGCTGGTCGCGGTCCGGGGGTAGCTGGTCGGTGGTGACCGACGGCTCACCGGCCTTTCGGCAGTCCGGCACCAGCAGCGACGCCCGGGCGTTGACCCCCGCCCCGGGCTGGGCGGACTACGGCGTCCAGGCGCGGATCAGACCCACCGGGTTCGGCGGCGCGAACCGGCACGCCGGGGTGATCGCCCGAGCGCAGAACAGCAGCAGCTACTACGCGCTGGCGGTCACCGCCAGCGGCGGCGTGCAACTGCTCAAGCGGGCCGGCGGGGACCCGGTGGCGCTCGACTCGGCCGCCGGCGGCGTGACCACCGGCAGCTGGGCCACGCTGCGCCTGGAGGCCGTGGGCAGCACACTGCGGGGCTACGTCAACGGCGCGCTGGTGGTCGAGGCGACCGACAGCGCCTTCGCCGCCGGCCGGGCCGGGCTCGCCACGTCGTACGCCAGCGCCTCCTTCGACGACGTCCGGGTGGACACCGAGACCGGGGCGCCCGGAGAACCTCCGGGCGGGCCGACCCTGCCACCCACCGAGCCGCCACTGGACCCGGGCGCACCGCCGATCGGCTTCGCGTCGGTGAACGCGCTCGGTCAGAACGGCACCACCGGCGGCGCGGGCGGTCCGACCGTCACCGTCGACACCGCCGCCGAGTTCCTCGCCGCGATCGGCACCGCCGGCGCGTTGAACATCCGGGTCAGCGGCATGATCGCGCTACCCGGTCCGATGCACGACGTGACCTCGGACAAGACGATCGTCGGCGTGGGCGCCAGCTCGGGCATCACCGGCGGCGGGCTGAACATCGGCCTACCGGTGAGCACCGCGACCAGCCCGCCGGCCAACGCCGTGCACAACGTGATCGTCCGCAACCTGAACTTCCGCAACACGGTGGACGACGCGATCAACGTGCAGATGTTCTCGCACCACATCTGGATCGACCACAACGACCTGGCGTACGGCTACGACGGTCTGATCGACATCAAGCGGGGCGCCAGCTACGTCACGGTCTCCTGGAACCACACCCACCACCACACCAAGAACATGCTGCTCGGACACGACGACAGCAACGCCGCCCAGGACACCAGCTATCTGAAGGTCACCTACCACCACAACTGGTTCGACCGGACACCGCAGCGCAACCCACGGGTCCGTTTCGGCGAGCCGGTGCACGTGTTCAACAACTACTTCGTCTACAACACCGACGTCGGCGTCGCCTGCCAGCTCAACTCGGGCTGCGTGGTCGAGGGCAACTACTTCGAGGACGTCGAGGTGCCGTGGTCGATCAGCTACGCCGGGTCCAAGGGTCGCCTGATCGCCCGGAACAACGTGCTCGCCGGCACCAGCGAGCCGGGTGACGCGGGCGGCTCGGTGCAGGAGCCGAGCACCTACTACCCCTACACCGTCACCGATCCGAGCACGATCAAGTCGGTCGTCTCGGCCGGCTCCGGCACCGGAAAGCTCGGCTACTAGCAGCGGCGGCGGGGGCGGGTGACAGCACCGGCCCCCGCCCGCAAGGGATCACTTCGCTTCCATTAATCGATGTTCATCGATTGATGCGCACCATCACCACCACCAAGGAGGTTCCGTGCACACCACCGACACCTGGCGAAGGCATCGCCGAGGTCTCCTGATCACGATCGGGGCAGCGCTCACCGCGATTGCCCTCGCCCTCGGAATGGGCGCCACCGGCGCCTACGCCGACACCCTCTTCAGCGACGACTTCGAGGACGGCAACGCCACCGGATGGACCGCGTCCGGGGGCAGCTGGGCGGTCGCCACCGACGGCTCCCGCGTCTACCGGCAGTCCGGCACCAGCAGCGACGCCCGGTCGTTGGCCGGCACGGCGAGCTGGACCGACTACTCGGTCCAGGCCACCGTGAAACCGACCGCGTTCAACGGCTCCAACCGCTTCGTCGCACTGCTGGCCAGGGCGCAGAGCAGCACCAGCTACTACTACCTGGCGCTGCGCAGCAACAACACCGTCGAGCTCAAGCGACTCAGCGGCGGCTCCAGCACCACGCTGGACAGCGCCAACACCACCGTGACGGTCGGCACCGCGTACACGCTGCGGATCGACGTCGCGGGCAACTCCCTGAAGGGGTACGTCAACGGCACGCTGCTGACCGAGGCGACCGACAGCCAGTTCGCCAGCGGCCGGATCGGCGTCGCCACCTTCAACGCCAGCGCGAACTTCGACAACGTGCAGGTCACCAGCGCCACCCCCGGGCCGGACCCGACCGACCCGACGGACCCGCCCGGCAACCCGGGCCCGAACGTGGCCGACGGCTGGGCCTCGGTCGACGCCTGGGGTCAGAACGGCACCACCGGTGGGGCCGGCGGCCCGACCGTCACGGTGACCACCGCGGCGCAGTTCATCGCCGAGGCGGCCTCGGCCGGGCCGAAGATCATCCAGGTCAGTGGTCTGATCTCGCTGCCCGGCCCGATGCACGAGGTCACCTCGGACAAGACGATCGTCGGGCTCGGCGCCAACTCGGGCTTCACCGGTGGCGGCCTCAACATCGGCCTCCCGATCGACAACGCGGTCACCAGCCCGCCGGCGAACGCCGTCCACAACGTCATCGTGCGCAACCTGAACTTCCGCAACTGGTCCGACGACGCGATGAACGTGCAGATGTTCTCCCACCACATCTGGATCGACCACAACACCTGGACCACCGGCTCGGACGGCGGCCTCGACATCAAGCGCGGGTCGTCGTACGTGACGGTGTCCTACAACCACGCCGACGGCACCGACAAGAACATGCTGCTCGGGCACGACGACGGCAACGCCGCCCAGGACACCGGGCGGCTGAAGGTCTCCTACCACCACAACTTCTTCGACGAGACCCGCCAGCGCAACCCCCGCGTCCGCTTCGGCGACCAGGTGCACGTCTACAGCAACTACTACCTCAACACCGGTGACTACGGCGTCGCCGCGACGGAGAACTCCGGCGTGATCGTGGAGGGCAACTACTTCGAGAACGTCGACGACCCGTACCACCTGGCCGAGGCGTCCTCCGGCCCCGGCCGCCTGGTCGCCCGCAACAACTGCCTCGTCAACACGCCCGCGGGTGAGACCGGCGGCAGCGTGACGAACCCGCCGTACGCGTACACCATCACCACCGCCTGCGACATCAAGGCCCTCGTGACCGCGCAGGCCGGGGTGGGCAAGGTCGGCCTGCCCGGCGGGCCGACCGACCCGACCGATCCGCCGACCGACCCGACCGATCCCCCGACGAACCCGCCGCAGACCGGCCTGGTCGGCTGGGCCACCCAGAACGGCGGCACCACCGGCGGCGCGGGTGGCCAGACGGTCACCGTCTCCGACGGCGCGGCGCTCGCCGACGCCCTGGAGTCGGCGGCACCGCTGATCATCCGGGTGCAGGGCTCACTCACCATGCCGGACAAGATGAACGACGTCCGCTCCAACAAGACCGTGCTGGGCGTCGGCAACGCCACGCTGGACAACGGCCTGAACGTCAGCAGCGCCACCAACGTCATCATCCGCAACCTCACCTTCCGGGGCTGGGACGACGACGCGGTCAACGTGCAGAACTCGCGCAACGTCTGGATCGACCACAACACCTTCGACGGCGGTTACGACGGCGCGTTGGACGTCAAGCGCGAGTCGGACTTCGTGACCGTCTCGTGGAACCGGGTCACCAACCACACCAAGAGCATGTTGCTGGGCCACGACGACGGTTTCACCGCCGACATCGGGCACCTGCGGGTGACCTACCACCACAACTGGTTCGACGGCAGCAAGGAGCGGCACCCCCGGGTCCGGTTCGGTGACCCGGTGCACGTGTTCAACAACTACTACTTCGGGGCGGACTACGGCGTGGCGTCCACCATGGGCGCGGGCGTGCTCGTCGAGGGCAACTACTTCGAGAACGTGACCCGGCCGACCGCGGTCGGCTACGCCGAATCGGACCCGGGCGACCTCGTCCAGCGCGACAACGTCTTCGTCAACTCCGGCGCGCCGGAGAGCGCCGGGGACGTCGCCGCCATCCCGTACTCCTACCAGCTCGACGCCGCCAGCGGCGTGAAGGCGAGCGTCACCGCGGGTGCCGGCGCCGGACGCATCACGGTCTGATCCGTCGGTGGGGCGGCGGTCACCTGACCGTCGCCCCACTCCCGTGGGCGTGGCCGGCCGGTCAGATCGCCCGGGCCACGCAGATCCTCGCGTCCAGGCGGGGGCCCGCCTCGTAGATCATGTAGCCCACCCCGCCGTCGGTGCCGAAGCTCGGAGACGCGACCCGACCGTTGTCGGAGGCGATCGGGCTGTGGAACACCCCGAGGTGCACCTCCCGGTCGAAGGCGTTGCCGACCTCGGTGAGGTGCATCCGCCCGTCGCCGCCGTGGTAGACGACGTACGCGGTGCCGTTGCGGGTGAGCAGGTGCGGTGCGGAGATGTCGCTGAGGCCGTCACCGGCTGGCGAGACCAGCGGATCCGGTGCGAACTGCCACTGGTCCCAGCCGTTCGGCGACCAGCCCCAGAAGATCTTGCGGGTGCCCGGCCGGACGGTGTGCGCACCCATGTAGAGCATCACGTACTTGTTGCCGAGCCCGGTGACCCGATGCTCGAATACCCGGGCGTACGAGGTCTCGGTGGTGTTCGGCACGAGTCTGGTGCTCAGGATCGGCGTCTCGTCGCCGAAGGTGATGCCGTCGCGGGACCGGGCCACCCGGGTGGTGGTGTTCTCGCCGTGGAAGTAGAGGAAGAACTCCCTGCTGGAGGCGTTCCAGACGACGTGCGGCGACGAGACGTGGCTGACCGTCGTGGTGGGTAGCACCCGGTCCACGATGGGGTTGCCGGGATGCTCGGTGTAGGGGCCCTCCAGCCGGTCGGCGTAGGCGAGGCAGATTCCGCCGGGCGCGTCGTGCGGGGCGTAGTAGAGGTAGTAACGCCCCTTGGCACCGGTGATCTTGTCGTAGACCCCCCGTACGCAGGGAAAGATCGTCTCGCCGGTGGGGTTGTAGGCCAGTGGGCGGTCGAACGCGTCGCGGACGTACCGGTAGCTGGGGAAGCCGGCCGGTCCGGCCAACGCCGGCGCGCCCGGAAGCAGGGCGCCGACGCCGCCGGTGGCGGAGGCGGCGCCGAGCAGCGCCGCGCCGCGCAACAGGCCCCGCCGGCTCAGCTCCGGGGGCCGGGCCGAGGACGCATTCGGGTACGGATGTGCCATCTGGTGTCTCCGATCGTGAGAGGACGCTCGTCGATCGTGTTGCGGGGGTGGCGACCTGCGGCGGCAGCCCGGAGGGCGCGGACGAGGGCGCGGCCAGTGTCACTGTCAGTGATCTGGCTGCCAGGCCGGCAGTCGGGGTGGATGCCAACGAGTCTGGCCGTGTCCTGACTCGACCGTCAAGGTGCTAATACGAATTATCGAGGGACATTCGTCGAAGAAATTCTCGGCGTGTGGGTCTTGACGGCGACACCGGGTGGGCCGCACCATTTCACCTCACCGACGCTAATGCGTATTACCTCGGTAACGATTGGACACGGAACGTGACTGGTTCGCGCAGGCGGGTCACCCAGCACGACATCGCCCGGATGACCGGCGTCAGCCAGGCGACCGTCTCGCTGGTGCTCAACGGCCGCGACGACGGCAACGTCCGCATCGCCCCGGAAACCCGGGAGCGGGTCCTGCACGCCATTCGCACCACGGGTTACGTCGCCGACCCGGTCGCCCGTCGTCTCGCCGCCCGGCACAACCGCATCCTCGGCGTGTTCACCTACGAACCGGTCTTCCCGACCGGCACCGGCGACTTCTACCACCCGTTCCTGGTCGGCATCGAGGAGTGCGCCGAACGGCTCGGCTGCGACCTGCTGCTGCTCACCAGCGCCCCGGTGGCGGGCGGCCGGCGGCGGATCTTCCACGACGACAACCGGCTGCGCCTGGCCGACGGCTGCGTCCTGCTCGGTCGGTCGCTGGACCGCGACGAGCTGGCCCGGCTGGTCACCGAGGGGCAGCCGTTCGTCTCGGTCGGTCGCCGCGACGACGCGGGCGGGCCGGTGCCGTACGTCGGCGCGGACTACCCCCCCGCCACCGCCGCCGTCGTGCGCCGGGCCCTGACCGCCGGTCACACCGCCCTGGCCTACCTCGGTCAGGGCGCCGGTCCGGAGTCGCACGCCGACCGGATGCGTGGATTCCAGGCCGCACTCGACGCGGCCGGGCGCACACCGCTGCACCTGCCGACCACCGACCGGTCCCCCGCCGACCTGCTCGACACCCTGCTGGCGGCGGGCGTCACCGCGGCGGTCGTCGAGGAGTACGCCGACGGCGTGGCCATCGCCCAGCTCGCCCGCGAGCGAGGCCTCGACGTCCCGGGCGACCTGTCCATCCTGGCCCTCGGCGACCCGACCCGACCGGCCAGCACCGACATCGACTTCACCGGCTTCCGCATCCCCCGCCGGGAGATGGGCTGGCAGGCCGTCGAGGTACTGACCGGGCTGCTGGAGGCGGACCCGGAGACAGCGCCCCAGCGGCTGGTGCCGTGCCAACCCGTCGACGGTGCAACCCTCGCGCCCCCCAGGGCGACCCCGTGAAAGGACAGCTCTTGCCAGACATGCAGGCCGAAGTACTGATCGTCGGCGGCGGACTGGGCGGCGTCGCCGCTGCCCTGGCCGCGCTGCGCGCCGGCCGCTCGGTGGTGCTCACCGAGGAGTACGACTGGCTCGGCGGTCAGCTCACCAGCCAGGCCGTACCGCCCGACGAGCACTCCTGGGTCGAGCAGTTCGGCGTCACCGCCAGCTACCGGAGGCTGCGCGACGGCATCCGGGACTACTACCGCGCCTACTATCCGCTGACCGACCGGGCCCGTCAGGCCACCGCCCTCAACCCGGGGGCCGGGCACGTCAGTCGACTCTGCCACGAGCCACGGGTCGCGGTCGCGGTGCTGGAGGCGATGCTCGCACCGTACCGGGGTGCCGGTCGGCTGCGGCTGCTCCAGCCGTACCTGCCGGTCGACGCCGACACCGACGGCGACCGGGTGACCGGGGTGACCCTGGCGCACCGGGACAGCGGCGAACGGGTGCACGTCGTCGCGCCGTACGTGCTGGACGCCACCGAGACCGGCGAGCTGCTGCCACTGACCGGCACCGAGTACGTCACCGGCTTCGAGTCGCGCGGCGAGACCGGGGAGCCGAGCGCGCCGGACGAGGCGCAGCCGGACAACATGCAGGCGTTCTCGGTGTGCTTCGCGGTCGACCACGTCGACGGCGACCACACCATCGACCGGCCGGCCCGCTATGACTTCTGGCGGGCGTACCAGCCGCCGTTCTGGGGCGACCGGATGCTCTCCTTCCGGTCACCCAACCCGCGCACCCTGGAGATCTCCGAGCGCAGCTTCACCCCCAACCCGGACGACGACCCGTGGCTGGTGATGGCCGACCAGCGGCTGAGCCCGGGCGACGGCAACCTGTGGACGTTCCGCCGGATCGCCGCGCGGCGCAGCTTCGTCCCGGGCAGCTACGACAGCGACATCTGCCTGGTCAACTGGCCGATGATCGACTACTTCGAGCAGCCGCTGATCGACGTGCCCGACCCCGCCGGGCAGGTCGCGGCGGCCCGGGAGTTGTCCCTGTCGGAGCTCTACTGGTTGCAGACCGAGGCACCCCGCGCGGACGGTGGCACCGGCTTCCCCGGGCTGCGGCTGCGCGGTGACGTCACCGGCAACGGCGGCATCAGCACCGGCGGCGACGTCGCGCACAGTGGGCTGGCCCAGGCCCCGTACATCCGGGAGGCGCGGCGCATCCGCGCCGAGTACACCGTCGTCGAGCAGGACCTCTCCCTGGCGGTACGCGGCGACAAGGGCGCGGTCAGCTACCCGGACGCGGTCGGCGTCGGCATGTACCGCATCGACCTGCACCCGTCCACCGGCGGGGACAACTACGTGGACGTGGCCTCGTGTCCCTTCGAGATCCCACTCGGCGCCCTGATCCCCCGACGGGTGGAGAACCTGCTGCCCGCCGGGAAGAACATCGGCACCACCCACATCACCAACGGTTCGTACCGCCTGCACCCCGTGGAGTGGAACATCGGCGAGGTCGCCGGTCTGCTCGCGGACTTCTGCCTGGCCCGCCGGGTCACCCCCCGCGCGGTGCGCTACAACCCCGGCCTGCTGGCCGACTTCCAGAACCGCCTCGCCGACGAGGGCGTCGAGCTGCGCTGGCCCGACATCGCCGGCTACTGAGGGAGAATCCTGATGAGGAAACGGTTGACGGCCGTCGTCGCGCTCGCCGCGATGGTCGGCCTTACCGCCTGCGGCGGCGGCGACAGCGCCGGCTCCGACGGCCCGGTCTCGCTGCGGATGACCACCTGGTCGGCCAACGAGGCACACCTGAAGCTGTTCAACGAGATCGCCGCGGAGTATCGCAGCAGTCACCCGAACGTCGCGGAGATCAAGTTCGACCCGATCCCGTTCGAGAGCTACACCACCACGCTGACCACCCAGATCGCCGGTGGTAACCCGCCGGACCTGGCCTGGGTGTTGGAGAACGCGGCCCCGGACTTCGTCTCCTCGGGCGCGCTGCTGCCGCTGGACGAGACCCTGCGCAAGACCGACGGGTACGCCTTCGACGAGCTGGCGCCGGCCGCGACGAAACTGTGGCAGTCCGACGGCAAGCTCTACGGCTACCCCTTCTCCACCTCGCCGTTCGGCATCTTCGTCAACACCGACCTGGTCAAGGCCTCCGGCGCGAAGAGCCCGGCGGAGCTGATCGCCGCTGATTCCTGGACCTGGGAGAACGCCGTGGCCACCGCCTCCGCGGTGAACTCCAGGACCGGCAAGGCAGGGCTGGTGGTGCGGGACTTCGACTACAAGGGTTGGGACAACCTCTCCACCATCTGGACCGGCTGGGGCGCCCAGGCGTGGAGCGCGGACGGCAAGACCTGCGGCTTCAACGCCGCCGAGATGGTCGACGCGATGACCTTCCTGCACCGGGCGATCTTCACCGCGAAGGCGCTGCCGGGCCCGGGCACCGCCGCCGACTTCTTCGCCGGCGAGGCCGGCATGACGATCACTCAGATCTCCCGGGCCTCGCTGCTGGAGAAGCAGAAGTTCGGCTGGGACCTGGTGCCGTTGCCGGCCGGCCCGAAGGGCGACTACTCGGTGATCGGCCAGGGCGGCATGGGTGTGTTGAAGAAGGGCAAGCACGCCGACGTCGCCGCCGACTTCCTGGCCTTCCTCACCAACCCCGCCAACTCCGCCAAGCTGGCGCAGTTCTTCCCGCCGCCGCGTACCCCCCTGCTCACCGCCGCGACGCTGGCCAAGACCAATCCCCTGCTCAAGCCGGAGCAGTTGCAGAGCGTGGTGATCGACGGGATCGCCAACGGGGTGGTGAAGCCCAACCACACCGGCCAGGCCGAGCTGAGCCAGGCCGTACGGTCGGCGCTGGACCCGATGTGGAAGGCCGACGCCGACGTGCGGGCCGTGCTCGACGGGGTCTGCTCGGCGATCAACCCGCTGTTGGCGAAGTAGGGGATCACCGATGCCGGTCCTGACGGACGACGTGGCGGGCCGGGCCGACCCCCGGCCCGCCCCGGGCGGCACGACGGCGCCCCGACGGCGCGGATGGTGGACGAGTCGCCGACGCGACCAGGTGGCCGGCCTGCTCTTCGTGACACCACAGCTGGTGGGCACCCTGCTGTTCGTGCTGCTGCCACTCGGCCTGGTGGTCTGGTACAGCCTGCACGAGTGGAACGTGCTCGCGGACACGTTCGACTTCGTGGGCACGGACAACTACCGCGAACTGGTCGACGACCCGAAGCTGCCGGGCGTGCTCCGTACGACGCTGTTCTTCTCGGTCGGCCTGGTCGTGTTCAACCTCGCCCTCGCCCTGCTCCTCGCCGTGCTGCTCAACCAGCGGCTGCGCGGCACGGTGGTGTTCCGGACGCTGTTCTTCTCCCCCGTGGTGGTCTCGCTGGTCGCCTGGACGATCGTCTGGGGTTTCCTGTTGCAGGACAACGGCGGTGTGAACGGGGTGGCCGGCGCGGTCGGCCTGGACGGCCCCAACTGGCTGCGCGGCGAGTGGACCGCGCTGCTGTCGGTGATCGTCGTGCAGGTGGTCAAGAACGTCGGCCTCAACATGGTGCTGTTCCTCGCCGCGTTGCAGGGCGTCCCCGCCGAGCTGTACGAGGCGGCCCGGGTCGAGGGTGCGAGCCGGTGGACCCAGTTCCGTCGGATCACCGTGCCGCTGATCAGCCCGACCATCCTGCTGACCTCGATCATCACCGTGGTCGGCGCGCTACAGGTCTTCGCCCAGATCGCCGTGCTCACCCAGGGCGGCCCGGGCACCTCGACCACGGTGCTCGTCTACTACCTGTACCAGCAGGCGTTTCAGTTCCACCAGTTCGGCTACGGCTCGACGCTGTCGGTCCTGCTGTTTCTGATCGTGCTGACGCTGACCATCGTGCAGTGGCGTATGCGCAGGAAGTGGGTCTTCCATGAACAATAGGCTGCCGTTGCGGGCCCGGGTGGCGATCTACGGGCTGATCTGTCTGCTGGCCGTCCCGTTCGTCTTCCCCACCTGGTGGATGATCACCTCGTCGTTCAAACCGGTCGGCGACATCTTCGCCTTTCCCCCGTCGCTGATCCCCACCGACCTGAGTTTCTCGGCGTACCGGCAGGTGTTCGAGCTGCAGCCGTTCGCGCGGCAGTACCTCAACAGCGCGTACATCGCCGCGGTGGTCACCGTCGGCACCCTCGCGGTCTCGTCGCTGGCCGGCTACGCGTTCGCCCGGATCCGGTTCCGTGGTCAGCACGCGCTCTTCCTGCTGGTGCTGGTGGGCCTGCTGATCCCGAGCGAGGTGACCATCGTGCCGTTGTTCCAGATGTTCAACTCGGTCGACCTGATCGACACCCACTGGCCGTTGATCCTGGTGCCGATGCTCGGCGCGCCCAGTGTGCTGGCCACCTTCATCATGCGGCAGTTCTTCATCACCCTGCCCACCGAGTTGGAGGAGGCGGCGCGGGTGGACGGCCTCGGCCGGCTGGCGACCTTCTGGCGGATCGCGCTGCCGCTGGCCCGCCCCGCCCTCGGCGCGGTGGCGATCTTCACCTTCCTGCACAGCTGGAACCTCTACCTGGAGCCGATCGTCTTCCTGTCCACCCCGGAGAAGTTCACCCTGCCGCAGGCGCTGACCCAGTTCGTCGACGCGTACGGCGGCCCGATGTGGGACGTCCAGCTCTCGGCGGCCTCGATGACGGCGCTCCCGGTCCTGGTCGTGTTCGTCATCGCGCAGCGGCAGTTCATCGAGGGCCTCGCCCACACCGGACTGAAGGGATGACCCACCGGGTGCGCGAGCGCCGCTCACCCGGGCAGAAACTGTTATCCCGGTACGGGCGGCCAGTCTCCTGAGGGGAAGGTGGTGGCAAGATCTCCCGCCACCACAGCATCGGGTAGCGATGCGACCACACGGAGGAGTCGAGACGATGCGCACAGCCGGTCAGGGTGGTACGGACGCCGCGAAGGGGAATCGGGGCGTCCACGCGGAACCCCGACGCGGGTTACTGGGCCGCCTCCCGGTCGGTGCGAGGCGTCTGCTGTGGCCCCTCGCCGTGGCCGCCGTGGTCGTCGTACTGGTGACCGGGGTGGTTGTCGTGGTCCAACCGACCGGGCCGGCATCCGCTCCCGCGGCGGCCCCACAGGCCGTCGACGAGCTGCTGGCCACCGGCGCGGTTTCCGCACCTGCCACCGCGACCACCCCCACTGCCACGCCGAGCCCGACCGGAGCGACCCCGACCCCGACGCCGACGGCGAAGCCGACGACCGGCCGTCCGGTCGCCCCGGCGGCACCCGCGGCGACCTCGAAGCGCAAGGGTGTCGGGGTGTGGACCTTCGACGGCGTCAACCAGGCGCTGGCCAGCTCCGGAGCGAGCTGGTACTACACCTGGGACGTGGCACACCAGGGCGTCACCAGCCCGAAGGGCGCCGAGTTCGTCCCGATGATCTGGGGGGCGAAGAGCGTCACCGCCACCAACCTGCAACAGGCCAAGAAGAACGGCAGGTACCTGCTCGGGTTCAACGAGCCGGACCTGAAGGGTCAGGCGGAGATGACCGTGGAGCAGGCGTTGGACCTGTGGCCGCAGCTGCAGGCGACCGGTCTCCCGCTGGGCAGCCCCGCGGTGGCCTGGGGCGGTGACCGCCCGGGCGAGTGGCTCGACCGCTTCATGGCCGGCGCGAAGCAGCGCGGCTACCGCGTCGACTTCATCGCCCTGCACTGGTACGGCGGCGACTTCACCACCGCCAACGCGGTCAACCAGCTCAGGTCGTACCTGCAGGCGGTGCACGACCGCTACCAGCTGCCGGTCTGGCTCACCGAGTTCGCTTTGATCGACTTTTCCAACGGCGTTCGCTTCCCGACCCAGGCGCAGCAGGCCGCGTTCCTCACCGCGGCGACCCGGATGCTGGGCGGCCTGTCCTGGCTCCAGCGGTACGCGTGGTTCGGCCTGCCCGCCACGGACAAGGACCAGACCGGGCTCTTCCGCACCGGCAGCGAGGCGACCGCCGTCGGGCGCGCCTACCAGGCGGCCCGCTGACCTAGAGCTGATCCACGTGGTCCCGCCAGGAGTGCTGTGGCTCGTACCCCAGCACCCGGCGGGCCTTGTCGATGCTGAGCAGCGTCTCGTGCTCGCCCAGCTCCCCACGGATCTCGACGCCCGGGTAGACCTCGGCCATCAGGCTCGCGCTGGACCTGGTCATGACGGTGTCGGCGTTGGCGATGATGAACACGTCGGCGCCGGGCTGGTCGTGGGCGAGTGCGCGCTCGACCGCCTGGGCTGCGTCCCGGGCGTCGATGTAGCCCCACAGGTTCCAGCGGCGCAGCAGCGGGTCGGCGTCGAAGGACGGGAACGGGGCGTAGTCCTCGACGTCCATCACGTTGGAGAAGCGCAGACCCACCATGACCAGCTCCGGGTCCCAGCGGCAGAAGTGCCGCGCCATCTCCTCCTCAAGGGCCTTGTTCAACGAGTACGTGGACTCGGGGCGCGGCGCGTACTCCTCGTCCACGGGCGCGTACGGCGGTGGGGTGTCGAACGGCAGCCCGAGGACCGTCTCGCTCGACGCCCAGACGACCCGCCTGATCCCGGCCGCCCTGGCCGCGGCGAAGACGTTGTACGTGGCGGCGGAGTTGTTGGCGAACGTGGTCGCGTTCGACATCAGCCCCGGGGCCGGGACCGCCGCCAGGTGCACGACCGCGTCGATGCCACCGGCGTGCTCGTCGGCGCCTCCGGTGAACGCCTCCACCACCTGCCCGTAGTCGGTCAGGTCGACCAGGAGGAACTCGCCGGTCACGTCCCGGGGGTCGCGACCGCCGGCCCGGTCCACCGCCAGCACGTCGACGCCCACGGCACGCAGGTGGGCGACCACGGCGCGGCCGAGCTTGCCGGTGGCCCCGGTGACGACAACACGCCTCGGAAGTGCAGCATCGGTCATGACCCCATCCTCTCCGGCGGCGGTCGGTGCCCGGCAGTCGGGTGGGGGCCCGGCCGGATGGCAGCGCCACCACGCCACGATGCCGAACCGAGCGCGGCCGGAACCGGCGGGTGCGTAACGTGCAGGGGTAAAACGCCGACGCGACGAGGAGACCTCATGTCCAAGCCACCGCTTCCCGAGGCTGCGGTCGCCATGCTCCAGAAGCCGAACCCGGCTGTCATGACCACGCTTCGCAATGGTGGTCAACCGGTGTCCGCCGCCACCTGGTACCTGTGGGACGACGGCCGGATCCTGGTCAACATGGATGAGAGCCGCCGTCGGTTGGACCACGTCCGCAACGACCCGCGGGTGTCCCTCACCGTCCTCGACGAGGCCGGTTGGTACACCCACGTCAGCATCATCGGGCACGTCGTCGAGCTGCGGGCCGACGAGGACCTCGCGGACATCGACCGGTTGTCGCAGCACTACACCGGCAACGCGTACCCGCGGCGGGAGCGCGCCCGGGTCAGCGCCCTGATCGAGATCGACCGCTGGCACGGCTGGGGCGCACTCAAGGACAACGACCAGGTCGGTTGAGCGGCTGGCCCGGTCCGCCGCAGGGTCGACCGGGCCAGCACCACCCCCGTCAGGGTGTCAGGGTCGCGGCCGACCGGGTGCCGACCCGGGTCACCAGGTAGCCGAAGGCCGCCGCGGTGAAGAACATGACGATGCCGTAGACGGCGCCCGGGATCGCCATCTGCGTGCTGTTGAGCAGCGCCGGGCTGAGCGCGATCGTGATGGCCAGGGTGCTGTTGTGGATGCCGATCTCGAACCCGGCGGCCGTCGCCGCGCTTCGCTCGACGCCGGCGAGTCGCGGCACCCCGTACCCGATGGCGAGACTGAGCAGGTTGAACGCGAGCACGGCCAGGCCGACCGAGACGAAGTAGTCGGCGATGTTCTCCCGCTCCCCGAGCACGGCCCCGGCGATCACCGCGACGAGCACGACGACGGAGAGGATCCGGACCGGGCGGTTCAGCCGCTCGGCGACGTGCGGCAGCCGGGCCCGGACCAGCATGCCGATCGCGACCGGGACGAGCACGATGGCGAAGACCTGCACCACCTTGTCGAACTGCAGGCCGATGCTCCTGCCCTCGGGCAGGAAGTACGCCGCCGACAGGTTGACCAGGATCGGCAGGGTGAACACGGCGAGCACCGAGTTGATGGCGGTCAGGGTGATGTTCAGGGCCACGTGGCCGCCGAACAGGTGGCTGTAGAGGTTCGCCGTCGTGCCGCCGGGCGAGGCGGCCAGCAGCATCATGCCGACGGCCAGTTCGGGTGCCAGGTCGAACGCGAGGACGAGGCAGAAGCAGAGCGCCGGCAGCACCAACACCTGGCACACCAGGGCGATGACGGCGGCGCGTGGATGCTGGGCCACCCGGCGAAAGTCCGCGATGGTCAGTCCGAGACCCAGACCGAGCATGATGATGCCGAGGGCGATGGGCAGGCCGATCAGAGTCAGGGCGGAGTCCATGGCACAACATCGTTACCACCGGGTAACGCCGTCACAATCCCCCATGTGGCTGAGCGCTCTTGACCCCGGACGGTGATCGGCTTAACTTCATCAATCAGATAAGTATCTTTACTAATTCTGCCTGATGCCCTCGTAGGAGTGTGCCGATGCGACCATTCCGCCACCGCCGCCTCACCGCCGTCGTCACCCTGGCGGCCCTGCTGTTCACCGCCGCCCCGCCCAGCGCCGCGAGCGCGGGCGACAACAAGGAGCGCCGCGCCGGTTACCACCGCGTCGGCTACTTCACCCAGTGGGGCATCTACGGCCGGGCCTTCCCGGTCAAGAAGCTCGACACGTCCGGGGCGGCCAGCCGCCTCACCCACGTCAACTACGCCTTCGGCAACGTCAGCGAGGACGGCCGCTGCTTCGTGGACGGCGGGCCGGGCGAGGGCGACGCCTGGGCCGACTACCAGCGGCCCGTCCCCGCCGAGGAGAGCGTCGACGGCGTCGCGGACGCCCCGGGCCAGGCACTCAACGGCAACTTCGGCCAGCTCGCCAAGCTGAAGGCCAAGCACCCCAAGCTCAAGGTGCTGATCTCGCTGGGTGGATGGAGCTGGTCGACGTACTTCTCGAACGCCGCCCGCACCGACGCCTCCCGCAAGGCGTTCGTCGCGTCCTGCATCGACCTCTACCTGAAGGGCAACCTGCCGGGCGGGGACGGCGCCGTCGGCGGCCCGGGGGCCGGGACCGGTGTCTTCGACGGCATCGACCTCGACTGGGAGTGGCCGAACTGGGCGGGTGAGCCTGGCAACGTCATCCGCCCGGAGGACCGGGAGAACTTCACCAAGCTGCTGGCCGAGTTCCGCCGGCAGCTCGACGCGTACGGGCGCACCACCCGGGCGCACCACCCGCTGACCGCCTTCCTGCCGGCCAACCCGGCCACCATGGACGCCGGGTACGAGGGTCGCAAGATCTTCAAGTACCTGGACTTCGCCACCGTGCAGGGGTACGACTTCCACGGCGGCTGGGAGGCCGTGGCCAACCAGCAGTCGGCGCTGCGCGTACCGGCGGGCTCGCCGGACAACCCGGACTTCTCCGTCGAGGTGGCCATCGACGGCTGGATCGCCCGGGGCGCGCCCCGCGACAAGCTCGTGCTCGGCATCCCGTACTACGGTCGGGGTTGGACCGGCGTCACCGGCGGCGGCAACGGCCTCTTCAAGCCGGCCACCGCGCCGGCGCCGGCCACCTTCGAGGCCGGCTACGAGGACTACAAGAACCTCAAAAACCTGGCCGGCAACGGTTACACCGTGCACCGCGACCTCCGGGCCGGGCACGCCTGGCTGTTCGACGGTACGACGTTCTGGACGTACGACGACCCGGCGGTCGTGTTGCAGAAGACGCTCTACATCCGCCGTGCCGGCCTGGCCGGAGCGATGATCTGGTCGCTGGACGGCGACGACGACAACGCCACGCTGACCAAGACGATCGGCCTCGGCCTGACCACCTGGTAGGCGTACGCGACGCGCCGCCCGTGACCACCGGGTCGCGGGCGGCGCACCCTACCCGGGGGAGACCCCGCGCACGGCGGCCTCGATGAGCGCGGTGACCTCGTCCATGTCCCGAGCCCGGTGGACGTCCACCTCGGCCGACCAGCCGTCGGCACGGCTGAGCCGGACCGTCACGTCGTCACGGCGATGGGTCAGCCAGTCGGCGATCGCCTGCACCAGCACCATGACGGTGCCAGCGTCGTCGGCCGCCACCCGCAGCACCTCCGTGCCGCCCGCCGGTGTCTCCTCCGGCGGCGTGCTGGTCACCCCGTCGCGCAGCCGGTCCTCCGCGCGCAACCAGGACGCCAGCGAGCGCCGAGCGTCGGCGGACGGGAGATCCGGAAAGACCGAGAGCGTGATCATCTGCAGAGACGCCGACACTGTCTCCTCCTTCCGGGCGAGGTGGACCCCACCCCGCCATCCTGCCAGTCGGCCCCGCCTCCGGCACCCCGTGCACTCACCGAAGTCGATCGAAGCTTGACCGGCGCATCGACGGTTCATAGGCTCCGGCCACTGCGAGGCTTTCCCCAGGAAGGGAACCCGAGACATGGCCCCATCGTCGCGTCCGTTCTGGATGGTCCCTCCGAAGCGGCTGGCGGGTGCCGCCACGATCGCGCTCCTGCTCGGCATGACACCCCTGCTCGGCGGCACCGCGACCGCGAGCGCCGCCCGGCCCTCCCCCTGCAGCAACGACCCGACCGCACGGTTGAGCACCGTGCCCGCCCCGGAGACCGTGCTCGGCTTTCCCCTCGGCACGGGACAGGAACGGGTCGTCACCAACGACGAGGTGCGGACGTACCTCGGGGCCGTGGACAGCGCCTCCGCCCGGGTCGTCACCGGCGTGATGGCCACCAGCGTGCTCGGCCAACCGCTGCCGTACGCGGTGGTGTCCAACGAGCGCCACGTGCGGCCGGCCGCCCTGCGACAGATCGCCGACGACGTACGGGACCTGCGCGACCCGCGCCGGACCAGCGCGCGGACGGCCGACCGGACGGCGAAGGACAGCCCGGCCATCGTCTGGGTCACCGCGAACGTGCACGGCGGCGAGAAGAGCGGCACCGACGCGGCGCTCAAGACGCTGTACGAGTTGGCGGCGGGCCTGTCCTGCGACGTCGCACGGCGCAACGACAACCTGGTCACCATCATCGTTCCCACCCAGAACCCGGACGGCCGCGACGCGACGCGACGGCAGAACGAGTTCGGCTTCGACATGAACCGGGACTGGTTCGCCCGCACCCAGCAGGAGACCGACGGCAAGCTCGAACTGCTGCGCCGCTACCCGCCGCAGGTGTTCGTCGACGCGCACGAGATGGGCGGCCGGCAGTACTTCTTTCCGCCCAACGCCGACCCGATCCACCACGAGATCGCCGGTGAGGCGGTCGACTGGATCAACCGCATCGGCGAGGCCAACAAGGCCGGCTTCGGCTTCAACGGGGCCTGCGACGAGACCGCCTTCACCGAGTGCTACTTCAACTACGACACGTACGACATGTTCTTCATGGGCTACGGCGACACCGTGCCGACGACCGGTTTCGGTGCGGCCGGCATGACGTACGAGAAGGGCAGCGCGTCGGCGGTGGCCGACCGGGTGCAGCAGCAGTTCCACACCCAGTGGTCGACGCTGGGCTGGGCCGCCGCCAACAAGCGCGAGGTGCTCGGCGGCTACTTCGACATCTGGACCGACGCGCTCGCTCAGGGCCGGGCGGGCAGCCTGGAGCCGAACGAGGTGGTGCAGCCCACCAACGAGGTCCAGTTCCCGGTGCCGGACATCAAGATCCGCTCCTACTTCCTGCTGCCGGACCGGCAGCTCGCCGACGTCCGCCAGCTCGTCGAGCGGCTGCGCCGGATGGACGTCGAGGTGTACGAGGTGCAGAAGCCGACCCGGGTGCCCACCGCGCGGGTCTTCGGCGGGCGGACCGCCACGAACGTGACAGTGCCCAAGGGCGCGTACTGGATCCCGATGGACCAGCCGCAGAAGCACTGGATCCAGGCCATCATGGGCGAGGACCCGTACGTTCCGTTCCCCTACTTCTACGACGTGTCGTCCTGGAGCAACCCGCTGCTGATGGGCGTCTCCACCATCTACACCGGCGACAACGTCCGGCCGAAGGCCGAGCTGGTCCGGGGAATCTCCGGTGGCCGGGGCTCGCTCGCCTGGCCGTGGGGTTCGTACACGTACCCGCTCGACTCGGCCGCCGCCGCGGAGCTCACCTTCCGCCTGCTCGGTCACGGCGTCCCGCTGGTCCGTGACCTGTCGACAAGCCGGGTCGCCATCCCCGCGACCAAGCTCAGCCGCACGGTCGACGAGCTGGCCGAGTCGTTCGGGGTGACCCTCACCCCGGGCGGGCGGCCCACCGGCACCAGCCTGGCCCTGCCCGACGTCGGGCTCTTCCAGGGCACCGGCATCTCCACCACGTCGGGCTCGCACGGCGAGGCCCGGTACGTGCTCGGCAAGCGGTGGGGCCTCGACCTCACGCCGGTCACCACTGCCGACATCAACGACAACACCGAGGCGTTCACCGGGCGTACCGTGCTGCTGGTGCCCGACGGCAGCAGCGCGACCGGCGGTCTGACCGCCGCCGGGCAGGCCAACCTGCGCGAGTGGATCGCCCAGGGCCACACCTACGTCGGGCTGCGCAACGAGGGCACGCGGGTGGCCCGCGCGGCCGGGCTCACCTCCACCACCGAGAAGACCAAGCCGGCCGACTACCTGGTGATCGGCTCGCACCTGCGGGTCGACGTCGACACCGACAGCCCGGTCGCGCTGGGCCGCCCGGCGGAGGACTTCGAGTTCAACAACAGCGACCCGATCCTCAACCCGAGCACCACCGGGACGAACGTGCTCAGCTACCCGACGGGTGACACGTTCTGGGCCAACGGCTACACCGTCGGCGCGGACGCCCTGAAGGGCACGGCGGCAGTGGTCGACGAGCCGACCGGTTCCGGCCGGGCGGTGCTGTTCGCGTTCAATCCGCTGTTCCGGGCGTACAACGAGAATGGTCTGCACCTGGTGGCCAACGCGCTGCTCTACCCGGCGGGCGCCGCGGACGCCCGGCGCTCCTCCGGGGTCGACCCGGCGCGCGCCAGCGCCGCCGCCGCGCCGGTCACGCCGGACCTCGGTGGCGGGTGGCGGCCGATCACCGTCGAGGTCGCGGCGAGCGACCTGCCGCGCACCCGGGCCATCGTCGAGCGCTTCACCACCGACGCGAGGACGTCCGCGAAGGACAGCTCGGCGTACGTCGTGATCCCCAACCCGCAGGGCCTCCAGGTCGACGAACACCCGTTCGCGAGCGATCTGGTCCGCGCGCTGCGCGACGCCAAGGTGCCGCTGCGGTCGGTGGTCGGCTGACGAACCCCGGCCCGGCGGCGTGAGATTCGCGTAGATCTTGGACAGTTTTCGTTAGCGGGGAACGGAAACTGTCCAAGATCTCGCCGCGAGAAGGCGGCGGCGACCGTGCGCGGCACCAAACGGAAACTGCTGCCCCTACGGCACGGCCACCTGGACCATCGCCGGACCCGCCGGTAAGAAACCGCAGCTGCCACCACACCCTCGCCACAATCTGGAAAGAGTCCAGCCGGGGAGCCGCACCAAGGCGGTCAACACCGTCGTCCTGCCCAGCGCCGACGTCGCCAAGGACATCGACGACATCAACAGTGGGCGGGCTACCTGGGACGCCGGCCGTCAGCGCTACGTGGTGAACGGACGTACCTACATCCCCAAGGACGGAAGAGTCGTGCCCGAGTCCGGGCCGGGCCTGGAGGCGTTGGACTACCAGGAGTACGAGGCGCTCAAGGCATACATCAAGTTCGACGGCGACCTCGATGCGGCCAACGCCGAGCTGTCCAGGGACCCCACCAACACTCCGGCGCACCGGGCCCGCGCGCTGGAACTCTTCCGCCATCACAGCAGGTACCGGGGTTGACGGGACTGTCCCTCGCGTCGGCTAGCGGACACCTATCCGGCGGGATCACGACAGCCATCCGGCACCTCACGGCGCAGGCTGGCCGGGATCTTCGACGACAGACGTCGGCACCGGGAGGAGGCGCGCGGCCATGGGCGTACCCCGGGCAGGGTCGGTGGGTCGCGCGGCGCTCGCCGGCTGCCTCGCCCTGCTGCTGACGGGCGCGACGGCGGGGTGCCGCCGGTCCCGACCGGCGCCCTCCCCCGCCGGTCCCCCGGCGACGGTCGGCCTCACCGTCGGCGCGTCACAGCCCGCGTACCGGGTGGGTGAGCAGGTGAACCTTCGGCTCAAGCTGGTCAACAACCGCGACGCCGAGTGCCAGCTCAGCCGGGTACCCGACGGGGCGGTCACGGTGCTGTCGCTGACCCGCGACGACGCGGCGGTGGCGCCCACCACGGGTGGGGCCGCCTACTACCGCGACTTCACCCGCCATCTCGTCGAGAACCTGGTGCGGGTGCCACCGCGCGGGTCGGTGGAGCTGACCCTGGTCAGTGACCCCGAGAGCCCGGTCGGCGCGGCGTTCACCACCTCCGCGCCGGATGGCCGCGGCGGGGCCACCGTCACCTGGTGGCCGGTCGACCAGCCAGGGGCGTACCGGCTGGTGCTGGGCTACCTGCGGGCACCGCTGCGGGGTGTGCCGGCGGACGCCTGCGCCGCGACGACCGAGCAGGGCACCGTGTCGTTCGAGGTGAAGGGCGGATGACCGGGGTGCGGAGCCGAACGCGGCTGGGCGTCGTGCTGGCGGGCGTGCTGGTGCTGCTCGCGCCACAGGCGGCGTCCGCCGTGGTCAGCGTCAACACCGACGTGCAGGCGGCGTACGCGGGCTGCGTCGCGAAGATCCGCAGCTCCGGCAACGGCGCGGTGCTCGACGCGCTGGAACGCTCCGGCAAGCAGATCAAGGTGCGCAAACCCATCTTCGGTACGGAGAGCAGCACCACGACGTACGTCCCGGGCAGTGATGTCCAGGTCAACTGGTGGCCGGACAACGACGGGCGGGCGCTGCCGGAGGAGGGCGCGGGCTTCACCGAGGACCGGTGCGCCACCCTGATCCACGAGATGAACCACGCCCTCGACGAGGCGAACGACACCGACCGGGGCCAGTTCTGCACCCAGGGTGGTCAGTTCGCCAGCGGGGTGGACCCCGCCGAGGTGCACGCGGTGCTGGCGGAGAACGCGTACCGCAAGGCCGTGGGGTTGCCGACGCGCACCACGTACAGCGGGATGAAGCTGCCGTCGAACGGCAAGGACTGCGACCAGCCCAGGCCGCGACCGCCCGGCGGTGGTGGTTGTTCGATCTCGGTGATCGGCAAGGGTTACCGCTGCGCGAACAGCAACGGCGACCCGCACCTGCTCACCTTCGACGGTCTCCGCTACGACTTCCAGGCCGCCGGGGAGTTCGTGCTGACCCGCTCGACCGCCGACGACTTCGAGGTGCAGGTCCGACAGACGATGTTCCCGGCCAGCTCTGTGGTGGCCGTCAACTCCGCGGTGGCGCTGCGCGTGGCCGGCGACCGTGTGGGCGTGTACCAGACACCCGACGGCCCGGTGACCCGGGTAAACGGCGGCCCGCCGGTGTACGCGCCCGACGGGGTGAAGCTGCCGCGCGGCGGCACCGTCACCACCTGGTCCGACGGCACGGTGACAGTGGACGGGCCGGACGGCGTGCGGCTGATCGCGCACCCGATCGGGGTGTGGGGGCTGAGTGTGAGCGTCGGCGCGCCGCCCGCGCGGGCCGGAACGCTGGAGGGCCTTCTCGGTGACCACGACGGCGACCCCGGTGACGACCTGACCAGCCGCGGCGGAGCGAGGGTGAGCCAGCCGCCCACGTTCGAGTCGCTGTACCCCGGCTACGCCGACAGTTGGCGGGTCGAGGCCCCGCGGTCGCTGTTCGACTACGAGCCGGGTCAGTCCACCGCCACGTTCACCGACCGTCGTTTCCCGGACCGTCTGCTCACCGTCGGGGACCTGCCCAACCGTGCCACCGCCGAGCTCGTCTGCCGGCGGGCCGGCGTCACCGACCCGCAGACCCTCGCCGACTGCGCGCTCGACGTCGGCCTCACCGGGCAGGTGGCGTTCGCCGAGGACGCCGCCCGGACGCAGCGCGACGTCCCCGCCGTCGGCGACGTCAACCTGGAGGTGACCCGGGCCGGTGCCACGGCCGCCATGAAGGTTCCCGGTCGGGCCGGTCAGAAGATCTTCGTGGAGGTGCCCGCCGCCACCGTGCCGGACCGCTGCGGCGTGCTGGTGCTGCTCGACCCGCAGGGCCGTCAGCTGGCCACCGGCTGCGTCATCTCCGGTGTGGGCTTCATCGACACGACCACGTTGACCGCGACCGGCGACCACCAGGTGGTGCTCGACCCGTGGGACGCCGACCTCGGCCGGGCGACCGTACGGGTCGTCACGGTGACCGACGAGGACCGGACGCTCACGATGGACGGGCCGGCGGTCCGGGCGACGCTCGCCCAGCCCGGGGCGATCAGCCGCCTGGCCTTCGCCGGGCGCGCCGGCCAGAAGATCTTCCTCCAGGTCACCGGTGCCACGGTGCCCGACCGGTGCAACCTGCTGCGGTTGCGCGGCCCGGCCGGCGACGAGGTCGCCACCGGTTGCGTGATCGGCGGCAAGGGCCACGTCGACGGGTTCGTCCTGCCGGCCGACGGCCGGTACGTCCTGGAGGTGGACGGGACCTCCACCGACACCGGTTGGGGCGACGTGCGGCTGCGCGACGCCCGCGACGAGCAGGCTGACTCGGTTGCCGACGGGCGGTCCACCACCCTGTCGGTCAGCCGGCCGGGCGCGGTGAGCCGTCTGCGGTTCCCGGCCGCCGGCGGTCGACGCCTCGTCGTCGAGGTGACCTCGGCCAGCGTTCCCGACCGGTGCGCGATCCTGACCGTCACCGGCCCGGACGGCGACGCGATCGGCAGTGGCTGCGTCATCGGCGGCACCGAGCGGTTCGAGGTGGGCCCGCTGACCAGGGGCGGCACGTACGCTCTCGTGCTCGACCCGTGGGCGGACGAGACCGGGTCGGCCACGGTCACCGTCCGCCAGGTGGGTTGACGGGGCTTCCGGCTGGCCCGACGAGCGGGCCAGCCGGACCGCGACGTGGCGTCAGCCGCTGGTGCAGACGGTGCCGTTGAGGGTGAACGCCGTGGGCGGCACGTTCGGCCCGCTGTACGCGCCGACGAAGCCGGCGCTGACGCTGCCGCCGGCGGCGATCTGCCGGTTGTCGTCGGTGGGTGTGACCCGCACGGCCGCGCCGACCTGCTCCCAGGTGGCGCTCCAGCCGCTGCTCACCTGCTGCCAGCCGGTGGGCCAGGTCCAGGTGAGCGTCCACCCGTTGACCGGGCTGGTCCCGGTGTTGAGGATCTCGACGCCGCCGATGTAGCCGTTGCCCCAGTCGCTGTTCGCGGTAAACCGGACGGTGCACGCGCTGGCGGCGGGGCCACCGGTGGCGAAGGTGAGCGGCGGCGAGGCCCAGGACACCCGGCCGGCGGTGTCCCGGGCCAGCACGTTGACGGTGTACCGGCTGCCCGGCACGAGGTTGCCAACCGTGAACGACGTCGTCGCCGTCTCGCCGAGCTGTTCGCTGACCCCGCCGTTCTGCCGGTACACCTCGTACTTGGCGATCGGGCTGCCGCCCGGCGTTGCCGCCGGCCAGGAGATCGTCGCGCCCCGGTCGGTGACACCGCTGGCGGTGGGCTGGCCAGGTGCCGAGGGCCGCCCGGCGGTCGCGCCGGCCGGTCGCAGCACGAGCGTGGTCAACGAGTACGCCGGCAGCGTCCGGCTGGTCGCGGAGCCGGACTGGCCGGTGGCGATGCCGGTGGCGCCGTTGGTGAGGGTGGACACCGTCGGCGCGGCGGTCGACGGGGTGAACCCGGCATAGTCGACGGTGACGGGGTGGGCGTTGTCCGGGTCCTTGTTGACCAGCAGCACCGCGAGGTCGCCGTTGGCCCGCCGGACCGCGTGCGCGCTGACCAGCGGCTCGTCGCTGGCGGCCCGCACGAACTGGTCACCGGCCCGGGCGAAGAGCTTCATCATGCTCAGCCCGTGGTACGGCGCGAACGGTGTGTTCAGTGGTGGTTCGCAGACCGAACCGTCCTCGGTGCAGGTGCCGCTGGACAACATGCCGAAGTCGCCGTAGTCGGTCTGGCCGGCCACCTCCGTGACGGTGCCGATGCCGTTGTGCACGTTCCACCAGTGGACGGTGAAGATGCCGTTGGCCAGCAGCTCGCTGTAGGCGTCGGCCAGGAAGAGCGCGGCCGGTTGGGTGGTCCGTCCGGCATCGACGTTCAGCTCGGTGAAGCTGATGCCGATGCGGTCGGCGTTCGCGCCGGCGTAACGGCTGAGCTGCTGCCGCAGCAGGTACGTCGCATCGGGGATGTGGCTGGTGCGGGCCAGCGAGTCGGCGGCGGTGCCGCCCGGGTACCAGTGCACGTCCACGAAATCGATCTTCGGGCCGGCGATGGAGAGCACGGTCTGGTTCCACGGGCCCGGGTCGCTGCCGGCGGTGATTCCGTCCGGCCAGTTGCCCGGCATGGTGAGCACGGCGCCGACCCTGATGCTGGGGTCGACCGCCTTCATGGCGTCGGCGTACTCGACGACCAGCCTCGCGTACTGTGTCGCGCTCTTGTCCGGGTGGTCGTCCGCCTCCCAGGCGGACCCGTAGTGGCCGTTGCCGTAGTTCTCGTTGCCGACCGTCCAGTACCGCGCGCCGTACCCCTTGGTCACGTTGGCGTACCGCACCCAGTCGGCGGCTTCCTCGGGCGTGCCGGTGCCGTAGTTCGCGATGATCATCGGTTGCGCGCCGGCCCGCCGGACCGCTGCCATGAAGGTGTCGAAGTCGGTGTTCGGCGCGACGTAGCCGCCGGGCGCGGTGTGGTCCTTCCAGTGGTAGATGTCGGCGTACGAGCCGCCGGGGTAACGCATCATCTGCACGCCGGCGTCGCGGAGCAGGTCTGACGTCTCGGGGGTGCCGAGGTTCTGGTCCCAGATGGCGTGGTTGACGCCCAGCGCGGTGTCGGGCACGGTCGCCATCCCCGCCCGGGCGTCGACGGTGACGGTGGCCGGGTCGGGTGCGGCGCTGGCGTTGGGTGGGTTGACGCCGGAGAACGCGGTCGCGGCCAGCAGCAGGCTCGCCAGCAGCGTCGCGCGGCTTCTCGGGAGGTTCATGGCGGATGTCCTTCGCGGTGAACGACGGTGGGTCGCCCAGCCGGACGGATGCGACGCGGTGGCGGGGCGATCTCGTGGACGGACAGGCCCCGGTGTCCCGTCGCTCGTGCCCCGTCCCCCGGGATCCTGGTCGGACCCCGGCTGCCCAGTGGACGGGCGTCGGCCCCCGCAGGCGCGGTGGGCAATCGACGGCCAAGAATGTCATGGTCGGTTCGACAATCTCAAGGGCCCCGACCCGAGCGGCACCAGCACAGACGCCTCGGGCCCATCGAAGACGTCATACGTTACATCTTGACGACCCGCATGTTATCGCTCACAGTCGATGCGAGGCGATCAGCGTCCACGCTCACGACCAGAGGAACCGACGATGAGATCAAGGATCGCACCGCTGGCCGCCGCGCTGGCCACTGCCTTGGCGACGATGACAGCCGTGGTCACGGTCGCCACCCCGGCATCGGCCGCGACGCTCACCCAGGTGACCACCTTCGGCGCCAACCCCACGAACCTCCAGATGCACCTGTACGTGCCGGACCGGGTCGCGGCCCAGCCGGCCCTGCTCCTCGCGCTGCACTACTGCACCGGCAGCGGCCCGGCGGTGCACAGCGGATTCGGGCTCAGCACCCTGGCCGACCGTTACGGCTTCATCGTGATCTACCCGTCGGTGACCCGGAGCAGCAAGTGCTGGGACGTCTCCTCAGCCCAGGCACTGCGGCGCGACGGCGGCAGCGACCCCGTCGGCCTCAGGTCCATGGTCGACCACGTCCGCAGTCGCTACCCGGTCGACGCGAACCGGATCGCCGTGGGCGGGTTCTCCTCAGGCGCCATGATGACCAACGTGATGCTCGGCCTCTACCCGGATCTGTTCAACGCCGGCTTCAGCTCGTCCGGGGTGCCGTTCGGGTGCTTCGCCACCGGCAACGGCGCGGAGTGGAACAGCGAGTGCTCCGGCGGACGGATCGTCCGGACCCCCCAGCAGTGGGGTGACCTGGTTCGCAACGCGTACCCGGGATACACCGGCCCGCGTCCCCGGGTGCAGATCTGGCACGGCACCACGGACACCACGCTGAGCTACGTCAACTTCGGCGAACAGGTCAAGCAGTGGACGAACGTGCAGGGCGTGTCGCAGACCCCCGGCTACACCGACTCCCCACAGACCAGTGCCACCCGTACCCGGTACGGCGGCACCGGCGGCACGGCACCGGTCGAGGCGATCAGCTTCCAGGGGTACGGCCACTCCATCCCGTTCGACGCCGCGCAGGCCGTCCGCTTCGTCGGCCTGGACACCACGAGCCCGACCACACCGCCGCCGGGCGGCACGGCCGGGCCGCTGCGCAACGTCAACGCCGGCCGCTGCCTGGACGTCCCGTCCCGGTCGCAGACGAACGGCACCCAGGTGGCCCTGTGGGACTGCAACGGCGGCAGCAACCAGCAGTGGACGCCGACCGCCACCAGGCAACTCCAGGTGTACGGCACCAAGTGCCTGGACGCCGAGGGCGCGGGCACCACGGCGGGCACACGGGTGATCATCTGGGACTGCAACGGCGGTACCAACCAGCAGTGGAACCTCAACACCGACGGCACCGTCGCCGGGCTGCAGTCCGGCCTCTGCGTCACACCGAACGCCGCGGCAACCGCCAACGGCACGCAGGTGGTCCTGTCGACCTGCACCGGCAGCACCAGCCAGCGGTGGAGCCGAAGCTGAGGGCGGGCCTCAGTCGTCGAGGCGCAGCAGGTGACGGCCGGGGAACGGGCCGCCGTGCTCCTGCTCCCAGGTCGCCAGGTGCCGCTTCCTGTCCTGGACGGACGGGGCCAGGAAGTCGAAGTAGGTGAGGATGACCGCGCGCGCCTCGTCGACCGTGTACGTCGTGCCCGAGGGGACAGGGCCGAGGCTGTCCACCGTGACACCGGTCGGCGTGCAGCGCACGACGGCGGAGTTGCCCTCGTACTCCTCGTACGCGGAACGCCCGGACACCACGTCGTCGACGCACTGCAACAGCTCCAGGCAGTCCGGGGCGTAGCTCTGGATGTCGCTGGTGAGTTGGGAGGCGAGGTCGCGAAAGTGCCGGTCGCCGCTCGTCATGGTCGGCGCACCGTACTGGTTACGGCCGAACTCAACGTGCCCCATCGTCAGCTTCCCCCCACTGGCCAGGCCGAATACCACGTCGTGCCGCCCGGATTGTAGAAGCCCTCCACGACCACCCCGTTGGCCCTACCCTGCCACTTGTTCGGATCGGCCGGGTGCGGACCCCCCGACCGGAACGCGTCCTGGATCGTCTCGTCGACCCGCTGCGGCGTCCAGTTGTCCGGGAAGAAGGTGCTCGAACCCCGCTTCTGACGCCAGACGCCGCCGTCGTCGAGCACGTCGACCCGGGCCCGGTACGTGCCGTCGACATGCCGCTCCAGGATCATCTCCCGGCCGTCGGGGTCGACGCGGACTCGGGCGCCGGGCGGGTTCTCCCCCAGGAAGCGGTGGTGGAAGCCGGTGCCGCGGGGCGGGGTGGCGTTGGCGTTGACGTGGCCCCGAAAGATGTGCTCGTAGCGGCGGTGGCGCATCCGCGCCCGGAGCCACTTCTCGACCGGCCGGAAGAGGCCTGCCTTGCCACGGCTACCCACCGAGTACCGCCTCGGTCGCCATGTTCAGCAGTTGGTCGATGAGGGCGCCGGTGATGAGCTTGAAGATCGGAATCTCCAGCAACGAGGCACCGAAGGTGACCGCCGCCGTCGCGACGGCCTGCGCGATCTGGATGGCCAGCAACGTGAGCTGCACAATCACGTTGATCTTGAGGGCCAGCACGATACCGGCGCACACCATCAGCCCGGCGCCGATCAACGCCGCCGCGGTGGCCCCGTCGTCGAGGTTCGTCTTCGCCGAGTCGCCGGCCTGCCAGGTGGCCTGGAAACGCTCGATGGCGTCGTCCCGGTTGTCGGTCCACACCTGCCGTGCCGAGCTGTCCGCGTCGGCCACCGGCGCCGCCAGACGGTCCGGGAAGGCGAGCCACGCCTGGCCCATCTCCAGCAACTTGGTCTCGTCGGCCTCGGGCCAGGTATAGCCCAGAAAACCCAGCAGGGACACCAACTCGGCAGGCAGCGTCATTCCCATGTCAGCTGAGCATCTCCCCGAAACGGCCGAGGTGCTCCACGATGGCACGCTCGGTCTCCTGATAGTTCAGGCCCATCACCCGGCTCAACTTGCCGATGTCCTCGATCTCGACCCGGTTGGCGTCGTAGCTCTCCAGCGCGAGGTCGCGGATCGTCTCGTACACCATCCCGATGAGCGAACCGAGATCGTCGTTGCCCCAGGGCGCGCCGAACGCGGCCAGCTCGGCGTCGAAGGCGGACAGCGCCGAGCGGATGCGCTGAGCCGAGGCGACCATGTCGTCACCCGCCTCGATGATCGCCTCCGGGTTGATCTCAATCTCGCCGGCCATCACGCCTCACCTCGATCGATCATCGTCACGGCTCCCGGACGCGGGCCATCATCCCCGTCAACGCCCCGGTCAGCGCAGCCATCTGTCGAATGCTGGCCTCCTGCAACTCAGCCGCCCGACCGCCGAGGTCTTCCCACGACGGCCCGTGCTGCGGGGCGTCCGCCGGCTCGATCTCGTCCAGCGCCCGATTGACCGCCTCGACGATCGACTCGCCGAGCTCCACGGAGGTGAACCGACCGGCACGAGGCACCAGCTCCAGGCGAACAACCTGGCCGGTGACATCCACCTCGGCCAGGACCTGCCCCGCGTCGTCGGACCCGGTCCACCGACGCTCACCCTCCTCGACCTGGTCGGGGCCGGGCGTCGTCGCGCTCGCCGACCTCAAGACGTCCAGGACACCGTGCAGCAGCTCCGCGGGACCCTGCGCGGGAAGCTCACCGCCGAGCCCGGTGGCCGGCCCCACCTTGGCGACAGCCTCGGCCAACGCCCCCTGGAGGCGGTGCATCGCCAGCTCGCTCTCCGCGAGGACCGCCACCACACCGTCGGTCAGTCGCGCGATGTCCGGGGCCTGCTCCACATCGGACGACAGGGCACGGGTCTCGGCGAGCGCGGTGTTGGACGCCTGCGTGACCAGAGGGCTCAGCTCCGCACCGGACATCCGCAGCAACGGGGCGGCGACCTCGACCGACTGCAGGCGGCCCCGCGCCGCGACGACGGCCACCGACCCGTGCGCGCCGTCGGCGCGGCCCTGCGCGACCGCGTCCGTCCTGGGTGGCCCCGCGCGCATACCCGCCAGCTCCTGGCGGTAGGCGCTCACCCGCGCGGTGTAGCTGTCCCCGGCACCGTCCGACATCCCGCAGCCTCCCCGTCCTGGCCCACGGAACCCTAGCAACGAAACCCCAACCCGACGGACCGTCATGGTCGGCCCCGGACCGGGCATCGAGCGCGGCCCGAATACTCTCTCGACATGCGGGGACGATCCGGTGCGCTCAGACGGTGGTACGGAAATCGCGGACGCCTCGCTCGTCGTACCCTCGTGGCGGCGGTGGTCGGCGCGGTGCTGCTGACCGGCGGCACGGTGGCCAGCGTGAGGTGGATCCGCGACGCCGCCGACGGCCACATCTACAGCGAGGCAACCGTGCCGGACGCCCCCGTCGCCCTGGTGCTGGGGACCAAGGTGGACACCGACGGCAGCCCGTCGCCGTTTCTCGCGGCCCGGTTGGAGATCGCGCGGCGGCTCTTCGACGCCGGCAAGGTGCGGGCCATCCTGGTGTCCGGTGACAACATGAACGCGGACTACAACGAACCCGCCGCGATGCGGGGCTGGTTGGTCGACCGGGGCGTGCCGGCGCGCAAGGTCGTGCTCGACCACGCCGGCTTCGACACGTACGACTCGTGCGCGCGGGCCGAGCGGATCTTCGGGGTACGGCGCGCGACGGTCGTGACCCAGTCGTTCCACCTCCCCCGCGCGGTGGCACTGTGCCGGGGTCTCGGCATCGACGCCAGCGGGGTGGGTGACGAGACCGCGAGGCAGTACGAGCAGACCTGGCGGGTCAGCTCCTCCCGCGAGAACGGCGCCTGCCTGAAGGCGGCCCTGGATCTGCTGTCCGGCCGGGACCCGGCGCACCTCGGCCGGCGGGAGACGGGCGTCGACGACGCTCTGCGTGCCGGCTGAACGGTGTCACGACCGTGGCCGCCCCGGCGAGGACGCGCGCGGCGGTGCGGCGCTGTCGCGCACGATGAGTTCGGTGGCCAGCTCGACCCGGGGGCTTTCGGTCTTCTCGCCGCCGGCGAGGCGCAGCACGGTCCGTGCGGCCAGCATACCCATCTCGGCGAGGGGCTGACGGACGGTGGTCAGCGGCGGTGAGCACCAGCGGACCTCCGGCAGGTCGTCGAAGCCGACCACGCTGATGTCGTCGGGCACCCGCAGGCCGCGCTTGCGAACCGCCTCGTAGACGCCGAGGGCCATCTGGTCACTGGAGGCGAAGATGGCGGTGGGCGGGTCGGGCAGGGCCAGCAACTGGCTGCCCGCGCTGAACCCGGCCTCGTGGTAGAAGTTGCCGGGTCGGATGAGGGCGTCGTCGACGGGGATGTCGGCGGCGCCGAGGGCGGCCCGGTAGCCGTCCATCCGGGCCCGGCTGCACATCAGGTGCGGTGGGCCGGCGATGAAGCCGATGCGACGGTGACCGAGGTTGATCAGGTACTGGTTGGCGCTCAGGCTGCCCGCCCAGTTGGTGGCGCCGATGGTCGGTGACTCCTGGGGGTCCACCCCGGCGGGGTCGATGATGACCACCGGCAGGTGCAGGCGGCGCAGCTCCGCCTGCAGTGGCGGGTTCACCATCGAGGTCACGAAGATGATGCCCTCGGTGGAGCGCGTGCGCATGTTGTCGAGCCACTGCTTGGCCGAGGAGATGCGCCAGTGGATGGCTGATACGACGGTGCCGACGCCGCTGCTCTGGCCGACGTCCTCCACCCCGCGGATGATCTCCACGGCCCACGGGCTGTCCAGGTCGTTGAAGACCAGGTCGATGAGGGCGGCGTCGGTGCGTCGCGCCGGTGACCGGCGGCGGTAACCGTGCCGGTTGAGCAGCGCCTCGACGCGCTCCCGGGTGTCCGGCGCGACGTCGGAACGACCGTTGATGACCCGGGAGACCGTGGGCACGGAGACACCGGCCAACCGCGCGATCATGGCGATGGTGACGTTTCGGCCGTTCTCCGTGCCCACGGTCCTCCCTTCGTCGTGCTGGAAGCGTCAGGTCTGCTCGCGGTGACGCGGTGTCACCCCTTCACGCTGCCGGTCAGACCGCCGATGAGCTGGCGTTCGGCCACGGCGTAGAAGCCCAGGGCCGGCAACATGGACAGCACGACGTACGCGAGCACCCGTGCGGTGTCGTCGGCGTACTGACCCTGGAAGGCCTGGACCCCGACGGGCAGCGTCCACCAGCTCTGGTCGCTGAAGACGACCAGCGGGAGCATGAAGTTGTTCCAGCTGGTCACGATGGCCAGCACCGACACGGTGGCCAGGGCCGGACGGGCCATCGGCAGCAGGACCCGCCAGAAGAACCCGAACGAGCCGCAGCCGTCGAGGACGGCGGCCTCCTCGACCTCGGCCGGGATGGTCCGGAAGAACTGACGCAGGATGATGATGGTGATCGGCAGCCCGAAGGCGGCCTGGGGCAGGATCACACCGAGCGGGTTGTCCAACAGGTTCATGCCGCGCAGCAGGACGAACAGCGGCAGGATGGCCACCGCGAACGGGAACATCAGGCCGATCGCGAACAGCGTCACCAGGAACTCGCGGCCCCGGAAGGCGTAGCGAGCGAAGACGAAGGCGGCCATCGCCGCCGCGCCGACGACGATGACGGTGCTGCTCACGGCGATGAGGAGACTGTTGCCGAGCTGCCGCCAGAACACGCCGTTGCCCAGGATGTCGAGATAGTTCGGCACCCAGGGGTCGGGCCAGCCCAGCGGGTTGGTGGACAGTTGGCCGTTGTCCTTGAAGCCGCCGAGCACGCCGAACCACACCGGCACGACGATGAGCGCGCCGACGGCGATGCAGACGAGGTGCAGCACGACGCTGCGGGTCCGCTGGGCACGGCTCGCCGTGGCGGTCATCGCTGGCCTCCCTGGTTGGTGATCGCGCCCGCGGTGTCACGACGCAGCACGATGCGTTGGTAGAGCAGGGCGAAGACGAGGCTCAACAGGAACATGACGATGCTGATGGCGCTCGCGTAGCCGACCTCGAAGCGGCGGAAGCCGTACTGGTACATCGTGACGGCCAGCGTCTCCGAGGAGTGGATCGGACCACCGCCGGTGAGCACCCAGACCATGTCGAACAGTTGGATGGTGCCGATGACGGACAGGAACACGCTGATCCGGATCGTCGGGCCGAGCAGGGGCAGGGTGACGTGTCGGAACGCCTGCCACGCGGTGGCGCCGTCGGTGACCGCCGCCTCGGACAGCTCCTTCGGGATCCCCTGCCGGGCGGCCAGGAAGAGCATCATGTAGAGGCCGAAGTACTTCCAGGACACCACCAGGAAGACGGCGAACAGCACCGTGTCCGGGTCGGCGAAGACCGCGCCCGCGTCGGCGCCCAGCCACCGGGAGACCCCCTCGCCCAGCCCTCGGTTCGGTGAGAACACCAGGGTGAACAGGACGGCCGTGGTGACCTCGGAGAGCACGTACGGGGCGAAGAAGATCAGCCGGTAGACGGCCCGGCCGCGAAGCGGCTGGTTGAGGAGCATGGCCAGGGCCAGCGCGGCCGGCAGCTGCACGACCAGGGACAGCACCACCAGCACGAGGCCGCGCTGCAGGTCGCCGCGGAAGGTCGGGTCGCCGAAGGCTCGGGTGTAGTTGTCCAGCCCGATGAAGTTCTCCGGCAGCCCGAACCCGTTCCATTTGTAGAGGCTGGCGTAGCCGGCCACCACGATGGGGGCGAGGACGAGCAGCAGGAACAGCGCCAGGGCAGGCGCCAGGAACACGGCGAGGACGCCACCCCGGCCCGGCCGGGGCTGGCGGCCGCGCTGTCGCGCGGTGCCCGGCCCCGGTGCCGGCGGATCGGTCGCCGTGTCGCCGCGCCTCGTGTCCGACACGGTCGATGGCCTGGTCATGCCTGCTCCACTCGGGTTCTACGGCCGGCTACGGATGGGTGCTGGATCACGGTCAGGCGGTCTTCGCCACCTGCGTGATGTCCTTGAGGATCGCCGCCGGCGACTTCTTGCCGGCGATGATCTCGGCCACGCTGTCGTTGATCTGCTGCCCGAGTGCGGGCGCGTACGCCTGGTCGAGGTAGAGCTGGAAGCCGGTGTTCTTGGCCAGGGTCTCCGCGACGACCTTGTTGTTGGCGTCGCTGATCGCCGAGGTGGCGTCCTTGACCGTGGGCAGCACCGCGCCGGTCTGCGCGGACCGCTTCTGGTTGTCGACGCTGAGCAGGAACTTCAGGAAGTCGATGGTGGCGGCCGGGGCGTCCTTGCCGACGGCGAAACCGTTACCGCCGCCGAAGACCTCGGTCGACGTGCCCTTGCCGCCGTCCACGGCCGGGAACGGGAAGAAGCCGAGCTTGTCGCCGAGGCCCTTCTTGCTGGTGGAGCTGGACGCCTGCACCGCCGGTGCCCACTGCCCCATCAGCTCCATGGCCGCGCCGCCGTTGCCCATCGTGGCGGCCTGCCCGTCGGGCGAGCCGAACTCGGCGCCCAGGAACCCCTTCTGGAAGGGCTGCAGGTCGACGAGCTCCTTGAGCCGCTC
Source organism: Micromonospora cabrerizensis (assembly GCF_022230955.1). Lineage (GTDB taxonomy): Bacteria > Actinomycetota > Actinomycetes > Mycobacteriales > Micromonosporaceae > Micromonospora > Micromonospora cabrerizensis. Next base: position 4,936 of record NZ_JAKKFI010000074.1, on the reverse strand, counting down.
GCCGGCCGCGGCGAGGTCAGGGGTGTCGAAGTTCTTGTCGTCGACGGCCTTCTGCAACGCGCCCACCCCGCCGATGCGCATCGCGAGGTAGGACCAGTAGAAGTGGGCGGGCCACTTGTCCTTGCCAGCCAGCGCGACCGGAGTGATGCCGGCGGTCTTGAGCTTGCGGACGGCGTCGAGCAGGGCGGCCCAGGTGGCGGGAGCCTCGGTGATGCCGGCGCGGGTGAAGAGGTCCTTGTTGTACCAGAACCCGACCATGCCGATGTCGAACGGAATGCCGTAGATCTTGCCGTCGATCGTGTAGGGCTGCATGGCGGCGGGCAGGATGCCGCCGACCAGGTCCTTCACGTCGTCGGTGAGGTCCTTGACCAGGCCCGCGTCGACCTGCTGCTTGAGCACACCGCCACCCCAGGACTGGAAGAGGTCGGGCGGGTCGCCCGCCTGGGTGGCGGTGGTGAGCTTGGCCTTGAAGGCCTCGTTCTCCAGGGGCTGGATCGTCAACGTGACGTTGCTGTGTGCCGTCTTGTACTCGTTGGCCATCGCGGCCCAGACCGGCAGCATCGGGTCGGTGTTCTGGATGTGCCACCAGTTGATGGTCTGCGGGGCGTTCGGGTCGCTGGATCCCTCGTCGCCGCTACAGGCGCTCAGCAGGTAGGCGCCGGCGCCGGCACCGGCGAGGCCGAGCAGCGTTCGGCGGGAAAGGTGCGTGGTCATGATCCATCCCTTCGGGGACTCACGGGGTGCTCGGACGCCGGCCGAGCCGGCGGGGTGGAACCTATGGATCTCCGGAACTTTCAAAGCTTCGCCGGTATTACCGGTCGATGGCCGGCACGCTACGAGCTGTTTCCGCAACGGTCAAGACCTCTGTCCTATTGCGAAAAGACCGGCTAGCGTAGTCAGGACTTCCAGTGATCCGGGACCGCAAGTTTCCGGAAGTTCCAGACAGCCCCGTCCAGAGGAGCCCTCGTGTCGACCGACCTCGCTAACGTGGCGACCGCTACCCGGTCGATCCGCAATCCCGTCCTCGCCGGGTTCCACCCGGACCCGTCGATCCTGCGCGTCGGGGACGACTACTACCTGGCCACCTCGACGTTCGAGTGGTATCCGGGCGTGCGTGTGCACCATTCGCGTGATCTCGTGAACTGGCGCCCCCTGGGCGGGGTTCTCACCGACCGCCGCCTGCTCGACCTGCGTGGCTGCGGCGACTCCAACGGGGTGTGGGCACCCGACCTGACGTACCACGACGGTCAGTTCCATCTCGTCTACAGCGACGTGGCCAGCTTTGCCAGCGGCTACTGGGACCCGCAGAACTTCCTGGTCACCGCCGAGGACATCAACGGCCCCTGGTCGGATCCGGTGAAACTGCACGGGCGTGGGTTCGACGCCGCGCTGTTCCACGACGACGACGGCACCAGTTGGCTGCTGAGCATGAGCGCGGACTGGCGACCCGGCCGGGACCGCTTCGGCGGCATCGAGATCCAGCAGTACGACCGGGCCGCGCGCAGCCTGGTCGGCCGGCCGCGCATCCTGTTCACCGGCACGCCGGTCGGGGTCACCGAGGGCCCGCATCTCTACCGGCACGACGGCTGGTACTGGCTGATCACCGCCGAGGGAGGCACGAGCTGGGAGCACCAGGTCACCGTGGCGCGGTCCCGGGAGCTGTTCGGGCCGTACGAGGTGGACCCGGACGGCCCGCTGCTCACCTCCGTCGGCCGCCCCGAACTCCGGTTGCAGAAGGCGGGTCACGGCAGCCTGGTCCGTACGCAGGGCGGCGAGTGGTACCTGGCCCACCTGGTGGGTCGCCCCTACTCCCCACTGGGCAGTTGCGTGCTCGGCCGGGAGACCGCGATCCAGCGGGTCGAGTGGCCGTCGGACGGCTGGCCGCAGATCGCCGGAGGGGTGCCAGCAGACGAGGTCGTCGCACCGGACCTGCCCGCGCACCCGTGGCCGGCGGAGCCCGACACCGACCACTTCGAGGCCCCGGAGCTGGGCCTGTGCTGGTCGACGCTGCGCCGGCCGGCCACCGCTGACTGGGTCGACCTGCACAGCCGCCCGTCGCACCTTCGCATCCACGGCGGGCAGTCGCCGGTCGGTCGACAGGCCCCCAGCCTGGTCGGGCGACGCGTCGGCGCGATGCACTGCTCCCTGGAGACCGTGCTGGAGTTCGACCCGGTCGACCACCGTCAGCTCGCCGGGCTCACCGCCTACTACAACACCCTCAACTGGCACCACCTCTACCTGACCCGCGCCGACGACGGGCGGACGGTGCTGGAGCTGCTCAGTTCCGACAACGGGCGGCGCACCCCGTACCCGGAACTGACCGTCGACGCCAGCGGCGTCGAGCGGGTCGGTCTGCGGGCCGTGTTCGAGGGGCCGGTGGTGCGTTTCGACTATGACCTCGGCACCGGTTGGCAGCGGCTACCGGTCGACCTGGACGCGACGATCCTGTCCGACGAGCACGCCGCGCTGATCATCGACGGTGAGCCGGCGGCGTGGGGCTTCACCGGGGCGTTCCTGGGCCTGTGGGTGCAGGACCTCGGCGGTGACGGCGCGTACGCCGACTTCGATCTGGCCACCTACCGGGAGCAGTGAGCACGCGGGCGGCACCCCGGTGGGTGCCGCCCGCGAATTAGTCGTCCTACTTCACCTGTGCGGCGACGGCGCGGAGCTGGCCGAGGGTGGTGCGGAAGCCCCGGCCGGACGCGGTCGGGTCCTCGGCGACCAGGCCGCTGACGGCCATGGCCTGCGAGCGGGACACCGCGACCGCGTCGTCACCGGCCCCGGTCACGTCGAACACCCCGAAGTCGCCACTGAGGGTGCGGAACGTCGGGGCCGCCGGGTCCGCGGCGAGGTACAGCACCACGACCTGACCCGCCGTAAGCGTGGACATGTGCGCCATGTCCGCCACGCCCCGGTCCAGGCTGGCCAGCGTGATCCGCGCCCCGACCCCGACGAACGATCCGTTCGCCGCGCGCAGCACCTCGTCCACCCGGAACCCGGTCGCCTCGACCTCACCCCGTACCACCAGGTCCGCGGCCTCACTGAGCTGCCGCACCGTGCCGTACCCGCGCAGCTTGCCCTTGACCGCCGGGAGCGCGGCGCCGGTCGGCGTGGCCTCGGTCGGCGCGGTGGTGGGCGCGGCGACCGGGTCGGCGGCGTCGGCGTCGCCGCAGGCGGACAACGCCGCCACGACGAGCACGGCGGCGGCCGTGGCCCACAGCGACCAGGTACGGCGGAGAGGGACTGCCATCAAGCGCTCCTTGCGTCTCGGTGCCGTTCCGGGTCTGTTCGCCCGGAACGCGGCACTGCTGACGACATCTAACTGTGCGGGCCGGGCATCGACCTCTCGGGTGCCCGTCCTTACTCGGTACGCCCGCCAACACCGAGATGAACACGCGTCGTCACGGCCTGCTGACATCGATTGACGAGGCACCGACGTACTGATATCTGTTAATACAGTTTCCTGATGCTCGCGGTGCCCGCCGGGGCCGATCCGCCGCGCCGGGCACCGACCGGCCGGCGGCACGCCGCCCCTTCCCCGAGGAACACCATGGTTCACAAGAGAACAGCCGCCTACGTCGTGGGCGCCCTGCTGATCGGCGTCGCCGCCGTCGGTTACGGCCTGCCGTCGGCCAGCGCCGCGACCGCCGGCCCGATCACCGGCCTCGGCGGGAAATGCGTCGACGTGGCCGCCGCCAGCTCGGCCAACGGCACGGCGGTGCAGCTCTACGACTGCAACGGCAGCGCGGCCCAGACGTGGACCGTCGGCAACACGGACAACTCGATCCGGGCACTCGGCAAGTGTCTCGACGTGACCGCCGCGTCGACCGCCAACGGCGCCAAGATCCAGTTGTACGACTGCAACGGCACCGGCGCGCAGAAGTGGACCGCCAGCAACGGCGCCCTCGTCAACTCCGCCTCCGGCAAGTGCCTCGACGTCACCGACCGGAGCACCGCGAACGGCGCCCGGTTGCAGATCTGGACCTGCGGCGGCACCTCGAACCAGCAGTGGACCCTGCCCGGCGGCGGCGGCAACCCCACGCCCACCACCCCGGCCGGGACCAACCTCGACGACCCGGCGAAGAAGGACGTCGCCATGCAGCTCGTCTCAGCTGCGGAAAACTCCTCGCTCGACTGGCGTGCGCAGTTCTCCTACATCGAGGACATCGGCGACGGACGCGGCTACACCGCCGGCATCATCGGCTTCTGCTCCGGCACCGGCGACATGCTCGAACTCGTGCAGCGGTACACGACCACCAAGCCGGGCAACGTGCTGGCCGGCTACCTGCCGGCGCTGCGCGCCGTCAACGGCACCCCCTCGCACTCGGGCCTCGACCCGAACTTCCCCCGCGACTGGCGGACCGCGGCCAACGACTCGGTGTTCCGGGCCGCCCAGGAGGCCGAGCGGGACCGGGTCTACTTCAACCCGTCCGTACGCGACGGCAAGAACGACCAGGTCCGGGCACTCGGTCAGTTCGCCTACTACGACGCGGCGGTCATGCACGGGTACGAGGGCATGCGCCAGATCCGCAACCGCGCCCTCGCTCGGGCGAAGCCCCCGGCGCAGGGCGGCGACGAGCGGACCTGGCTCAACGCGTTCCTCGACGAGCGGGTCATCGAGATGAAGAAGGAAGCGGCCCACTCGGACACGTCCCGGGTCGACACCGCCCAGCGGGTCTTCCTCAACAACGGCAACTTCAACCTGAACACGCCGTTGACGTTCGCCGTCTACGGCGACCAGTTCCGCATCGGCTAGTCCGGCGGCGGTTCCGCGTCGGCTGGTCCGGCGGCGGTTCCGCATCGGCTAGTCCGGCGGCGGTTCCGCGTCGGCTGGTCCGGCGGCACGCAGACGCTCAGGGCGCCGCCCCGCGGCGCCCTGAGCCGTGCTCGGGGCTCGGGGCTCGGGGCGCGGGGCGCGGGGCTCGGGGCGCGGGGC
>NZ_JAKKFI010000073.1 GCF_022230955.1 Micromonospora cabrerizensis | reverse complement strand
CGACGGCCGGTGCAAGTCCTTCTCCGACGACGCCGACGGGACCGGCTGGGCCGAGGGCGCCGGTGTGCTCCTGGTGGAGCGGCTCTCCGACGCAGTGCGCAACGGTCACCGGGTGCTCGCCGTGGTGCGGGGAACCGCGGTCAACCAGGACGGCGCGTCGAACGGGCTGACCGCCCCGAACGGGCCGTCGCAGCAACGCGTCATCCGGGCCGCCCTCGCGGATGCCGGCCTGGGCACCGCCGACGTGGACGCTGTCGAGGCGCACGGCACCGGCACCCGGCTGGGTGACCCGATCGAGGCGCAGGCCGTGCTGGCCACCTACGGTCAGGACCGACCCGCCGACCAGCCGCTGTGGTTGGGCTCGATCAAGTCGAACATCGGCCACACGCAGGCCGCCGCCGGGGTCGCCGGCATCATCAAGATGATCGAGGCGATGCGGCACGACACGATGCCGCGAACCGTCCACGTCGAGCGGCCCAGCGGGCACGTCGACTGGTCGGCGGGTGCGGTGGAGCTGCTCACCGACGCGCGGCCGTGGCCGGCGGGGGAGCGCCCACGCCGGGCCGGGGTGTCGTCGTTCGGGGTGTCCGGCACGAACGCCCACGTGATCATCGAGGAGCCGCCGGCCGCGCCGCTCGACGAGCCGGCCGTGGTGTCGCAGGACGTGCCGTGGGTGCTGTCCGGGCGCAGCCCGCAGGCGGTCGCCGGCCAGGCGCAGCGGCTCACCGAGTGGGGTGGCACCGCCGAAGAGGTGGCGTATTCGCTGGCGGTGTCGCGGGCGACGTTCGACCACCGGGCGGTCGTGCTCGGCCCGGACCACCGCAGCGGGCTCGCGGCCCTGGCCGACGGGTTGCCGTCCAGCACGGTGATTTCGGGTGTGGCGCGTTCGGCCGGTGTGGTGTTCGTGTTCCCGGGTCAGGGTTCGCAGTGGGTTGGTATGGCCGTGAGTTTGCTGGATGCCGAGCCGGTGTTCGCGGCGCGGATCGCGGAGTGTGCGGCGGCGCTGGATCCGTTCGTGGACTGGAACTTGCTGGAGGTGTTGCGCTCGGACGATCCGTTGGAGCGGGTGGACGTGGTGCAGCCGGTCCTGTGGGCGGTGCACGTCTCGCTCGCCGAGGTGTGGCGGTCCAAGGGTGTGGTGCCGGATGCGGTGATCGGTCATTCGCAGGGTGAGATCGCGGCGGCGTGTGTGGCCGGTGCGCTGTCGCTCAGCGACGCGGCGAAGGTCGTCGCGTTGCGCAGTCAGGCACTGCTGTCGATCGCGGGCACCGGTGGGATGGTGTCGGTCAACGCCGGCCTGGACGTGGTCACCCCTCTGCTGACCGAGGGGGTCAGTGTCGCGGTGGTCAACGGCCCGACCAGCGTTGCCGTCGCGGGTGCTGACCTGGACGCGTTCCTGGCCGCCGCCGAAGCGGCCGGGGTGCGGGCGAAGCGCGTCAAGGTCGACTACGCCTCGCACTGCGCTCTGGTCGAGCCCGTGGAGGCGGAACTCGCCCGTCTGCTCGACGGGGTGCGTCCGCAACCCGGTGCGGTGCCGGTGTTCTCCACCGTGGAGGACGGCGGTCAGTTGAACGCCGGTTACTGGTATCGCAACCTGCGTCAGCCGGTGCGGCTGGACCTGGCCGTCGAGGCGGCGTACGCGGCCGGGCACCGGATCTTCGTCGAGGTCAGTGCGCACCCCGTGCTCACCGGTGCGATCGCCGACACCGCCGAGGTCGCCACGGTGGGGACGTTGCGTCGTGGTGAGGGCGGCCCCGATCAGCTGGTCCGGTCGTTGGCCGAGGCGTGGGTACGCGGCGCACCCGTCGACTGGACCACCGTCATCCCGGCGACCCGGACCGTCGACCTGCCCACCTACCCCTTCCAGCACCAGCGTTTCTGGCCGGTCGGCGATGCGCCCGTGCCGGTCCTGGACCCGATGGACAGCGAGTTCTGGCAGGCCGTGGAGAACGGGGACCTCACCCCACTCGGCATCACCGACGACGGCACCGACCTGCTGCCCGCCCTCACCGCCTGGCGGCGTACCCGCAAGGAGCGCGGCACCACCGACACCTGGCGCTACACCGTCGGCTGGACCGCCCTGCCCGAGCCGACCGACGCGTTGCTCACCGGCACCTGGCTTGTGCTGACCACTGCCACCGCGCAGACCGAGACCACCTTCGCCACCGCCGCGATCGAGCAGGCCGGCGGCACCGCCGTCGTCGTGGAGGTCGACCCGGCAACCACCGACCGGGCCACCCTGACCGCACAACTGGGCGCGGCGACCGGCCCGGAACCCGCCGTGTCCGGTGTGCTGTCCCTGCTGGCGGTCGCCCCGGACACCGACGGCGTCGTACCGCCCTGCCTGACCGCGACCGTGCTGCTGATCCAGGCCCTGGCCGACGCCGGGATCCCCGGCCGACTCCGGATCGTCACCCGCGGGGCGGTCACCGTCACCGCCACCGACGAGCCGCCGCTGACCGGGCCCGCCCAGGTCTGGGCCACCGGCCGGGTGTTCGGCCTGGAGCAGCCGGACCGCTGGGGAGCGCTCATCGACCTGCCGGCCCGGCTCGACAGCACCGTGCTCACCCGCTTCCAGGCCGCCGTCGCCGGCATCGACGACGAGGACCAGATCGCGGTACGCGACAACGGCGTCCACGTTCGACGCCTGCGCCCCGCGCCCGTCAACGGCCCGGCACCGAGGACCGGTTGGACGCCGACCGGCACCACCCTGGTCACCGGTGGCACCGGGGCGATCGGCGCACACGTGGCCCGTTGGCTGGCCGGACGCGGTGCCGAGCACCTGGTGCTCACCAGCCGCCGCGGCCCGGACGCCCCCGGTGCCGGCGACCTGCGTACCGAGTTGGAACAGCTCGGCGCCCGGGTCACCATCGCCGCCTGCGACGTCGCCGACCGTGACGCGCTCCGCGGCGTGCTCGACGGCATCGATGACCTCGGCGCGGTCTTCCACGCCGCTGGCGTCGCCCGCTCGGCGTCGCTCGCCGACACCGGCCTGGACGAGTTCGCCGACGTGGTCGACGGGAAGGCGGCAGGCGCCGCCCTGCTCGACGATCTCGTCGGGGACGTGAGCGCGTTCGTCCTGTTCTCCTCCAACTCCGGCGTCTGGGGCGGTGGCGGCCAGGGTGCGTACGCGGCGGCCAACGCGTACCTCGACGCGCTCGCGGCCCGTCGCCGGGCCCGCGGCCTGCGCGCCACCTCGATCGCCTGGGGGGTGTGGGACGGCGGCGGCATGTCCGACGCCGCGATCGTCGAACAACTGCGCCGACGCGGCCTCGCCGCGATGGCACCCGACCTGGCCATCGCCGCGATGGCACGGACCCTGGATCACGACGAGACCTTCGTCGCCATCGCCGACGTCGACTGGCAGCGGTTCGCACCCGCCTACGAGTCGGCCCGACCCCGGCCGCTGCTGCACGAACTGCCGCAGGTGCGCCGGATCCGCGAGGCCGACCAGGCCGCCATCAGCGGCCAGGGGGCGTCCGCGCTCTACACCCGACTGCGTGACCTGTCGCGCGGCGAGCGGCACCGGGCCCTGCTCCAGACCGTACGGGCGGAGGCCGCCGCCGTCCTCGGGCACCCGTCGGCCGAGTTCGTCGAGCCGGAGCGGGCGTTCCGGGAGCTGGGCTTCGACTCGGCGACCGCGATCGAGATGCGCAACCGGCTCAACGCGAGCACCGGCCTGCGGCTCACCACCACCCTCATCTTCGACTACCCCAGCGCCCTGGTCCTCGCCGAGCACCTGCACGACGAGCTGTTCGGGCCCGACGAGCTGGACGACGACGCCCGCATCCGGCAGGCGCTCGCCGCGATCTCCCCGGCCCGGCTGAGGGCCGCCGGGTTGCTGGACGCCCTGTTGCGCCTCGCCGACGGCGCCGGTGACGACGCCGAACCAACCGTCGGGGAGCCGGACGGCACCGACCTCGACGGACTGGATGAGGACGACCTCATCCGGCTGGCACTCGATTCCTCTCGCTGAACCACCGACGTGCGGAGCTCATGATGGCCACCTCCAACGACAAGCTCGTCGAGGCACTGCGCTCCTCCCTCAAGGAGAACGAGCGTCTGCGCCACCAGCACCGCCGACTCACCGAGGCGCAGCGGGAACCGATCGCTGTCGTCGGAATGGCCTGCCGGTATCCCGGCGGCGTCGACTCGCCCGAGGCACTCTGGCGTCTCGTCGCCGACGGTGCCGGGGCCCTGTCCGACTTCCCGGACGACCGCGGCTGGGACCCGGCCGCCTCGTACGCCCGGCCGGCCGGCTTCCTGGACGCGGCGGGTGAGTTCGACGCGGCGCTGTTCGGCATCTCGCCGCGCGAGGCCGTCGCCATGGACCCGCAGCAGCGGCTCCTCATGGAGGCAGCCTGGGAGGCCCTGGAGCGTGGCGGTGTCGACCCGCTCTCGCTGCGGGGCCGTCAGGTCGGCGTCTTCGTCGGCTCGAACACGCAGGACTACGCGTCGGTGCTGATGCGTACGCCGATCGCGGACGAGGGTCACCTGCTCACCGGAAACGCGGCCGCTGTGGTCTCCGGCCGCCTGTCGTACTTCTTCGGCCTCGAGGGCCCGGCCATCACCGTCGACACCGCCTGCTCGTCGTCGCTGGTCGCGCTGCACCTGGCGGTCCAGTCGTTGCGGCAGGGCGAGTGCACGATGGCGCTGGCCGGGGGCGCGACCGTCATGTGCACCACCGGCGCGTTCGAGGAGTTCGAACGACAGGGTGGGCTCGCGGCGGACGGCCGCTGCAAGTCGTTCGCCGCCGCCGCCGACGGCACCGGCTGGGGTGAGGGCGTCGGGCTGTTGCTGGTGGAACGTCTCAGCGACGCCCGCCGGCTGGGCCACCCGGTGCTCGCCGTCATCCGCGGCACCGCGGTCAACCAGGACGGCGCGTCCAACGGCCTCACCGCCCCGAACGGCCCGTCCCAGCAGCGGGTCATCCGCGCCGCGCTGGAGAACGCCGGGCTCACCGGCGCCGAGGTGGACGCGGTCGAGGCGCACGGCACCGGCACCGTGCTCGGTGACCCGATCGAGGCGCAGGCGCTGCTGGCCACCTACGGCCGTGACCGGGCAGGGGGTGACCCGCTCTGGCTTGGCTCGATCAAGTCGAACATCGGCCACACGCAGGCGGCCGCCGGTGTCGCCGGGATCATCAAGATGGTCATGGCGATGCGGCACCGCACCCTGCCGCGGACCCTGTCCGTCGACGCGCCCACCCCGCACGTCGACTGGTCGACCGGTGCCGTGGAGCTGCTCACCGAGGCCCGTCCCTGGCCGTCCGGCGACCACCCGGCCCGGGCCGGGGTGTCCGCCTTCGGCGTCTCCGGCACCAACGCCCACGTCATCGTGGAGCAGGCACCGCCCGGCGACGAGGAGGAGCCGGCCCGGGAGCCGGCCACCGTCCCGGCGCCGCTGCTGCTCTCCGGCCACGACGACGCCGCCCTGTACGCCCAGGCGGCCCGCCTCGCCCGCCACCTCACCGACGGCGACGCCGACCCCGGCGACGTCGCGCACTCGCTGGCCACCACCCGCGCCGGTCTGCGACACCGGGCCGCGATCACCACGACCGACCCGGCGGAACGGCTCGCCGCGCTGGCGGCGCTCGCCGAGGGACGCGGCACGGCCGGCGTGGTGCGGGCCGTCGTCACGCGCGGCCCACTCGCGTTCGTCTTCTCCGGCCAGGGTTCGCAGCGGCCCGGCATGGGTCTGGAGCTGGCGTCGTCGTTCCCGGTGTTCGCCGAGGCGTTCGACGCGGCGTGCGCGGAGCTGGACCGTCATCTCGACCGCCCGTTGCGTGAGGTGATCGCCGAGGGCGACGACCTGGACCAGACGGTCTACACGCAGACGGCGTTGTTCGCGGTCGAGGTCGCCCTGTTCCGCGTCGTCGAGTCGTTCGGCGTCACCCCCGACTACCTGGTGGGGCACTCGATCGGGGAGATCGCCGCCGCGCACGTGGCCGGGGTGCTGTCCCTGCCGGACGCGGCGAAGCTGGTGGCCGCCCGGGGTCGGTTGATGCAGGCGCTGCCGACCGGTGGCGTGATGGTCGCGGTGCGGGCGACCGAGGCGGAGGTGCTGCCGCTGCTGACCGACGGCGTGTCCGTCGCGGCGGTGAACGGCCCGCACTCGGTGGTGCTGTCCGGTGTGGAACGCGAGGTCGCGGCGGTCGCCGCCCACTTCGAGAAGTCCAAGCGACTGCGGGTCAGCCACGCGTTCCACTCGGTGCTCATGGAGCCCATGCTGGCCGAGTTCGCGCAGGTCGCGTCAACGCTGACCTACGCGCAGCCCCGGATCCCGATCGTGTCCAACGTGAGCGGGCAGGTCGCCGGGACGCAGGACGCCGGTTACTGGGTGCGGCACGTGCGCGAGGCCGTGCGCTTCGCCGACGGGATCGCCACCCTGGAGGGCCTGGGGGTCGCCACCTTCGTGGAGATCGGCCCGGACGGGGTCCTCTCCGCGATGGGCGCGGACTGCGTCACCGACGCGGTGTTCGTACCCGTGCAACGCGCCGACCGCGAGCAGGCCACCTCACTGCTCACCGCGCTGGCCCAGCTCTTCGTGCGCGGCGTGCCGGTGGACTGGACGCCGTGCCACCCCGCCGCTCGCACGGTGGACCTGCCCACCTACGCGTTCCAGCGCCGCTACTTCTGGCCGGACCTGCCGAAACCGGTGAGCGGCACTCCCCACGAGTGGCGCTACCGGGAGAGGTGGCAGCCCGTCGACGTCGCGCCCACCGGGGCCCTCGCCGGGCCGTGGCGCATCGTCGCCGACCCGGCGGACCCGACCGCCCAGCAGCTGCACGACCTGCTGACCCGCCACGGCGCCACCCCGGACATCGGCACCGCCCCGGAGATCACCGACGAGCTGGCCGGCATCCTGCACGTGCCCTCCCGCACCGGCGACCCTTCCCGCACCGACGACCTGGACGCCACGGCCACCCTGCTCGCCCTCGTCAACGCCGCCGACACCGCCGGCAGCACCGCCCCGATCTGGACCGTCACCACCGGCGCCGTCACCACCGGGACCGACGGCATCGCCCCCGACCCCGCCCAGGCCGCGCTCTGGGGCCTCGGCCGGGTGGCCGCCCTCGAACTCCCGGACACCTGGGGAGGCCTCGTCGACCTGGCCGGGGACGTCACCGACCAGCTCGCCGCGGTCCTGACCGGCACCACCGACGAGGACCAGATCGCGATTCGCGCCGACGGCCTGCACGCCCGCCGCATCGATCGCGCCCCCGCCACCACCGCCGCACCATGGCAGCCGACCGGCACCGTCCTGGTCACCGGCGGCACCGGGGCGCTCGGCGCCCACGTCGCCCGCTGGGCCGCGCACTCCGGCGCGGAGCGGGTCGTCCTGGTCAGCCGCCGCGGCCCGGACGCGCCCGGCCTCGACGCCCTGACCACCGAACTGGCCGGAACCGGCTGCCAGATCACCGCCGCGGCCTGCGACGTCACCGACCGCGACGCCCTCGCCGCCCTCGTCGCGACGCTGCGCGCGGAGGGCACGCCGGTCCGCTCGGTCGTGCACACCGCCGGCGTGGCCCACCTGACCCCGCTCACCGGCCTGAACCCCGGCGACATCGCCGAACTCGGTGCCGCGAAGGTGCTCGGCGCCCGGCACCTCGACGACATCCTCGGCGACGAGCTGGACGCCTTCGTGCTCTTCTCGTCGATCGCGGGCGTGTGGGGCAGCGGCGACCAGGGCGGATACGCCGCCGCGAACGCGTACCTCGACGCCCTCGCCGCCCGCCGCGCCGCCCAGGGTCGGCCCGCCACCGCGGTCGCCTGGGGCCCGTGGGCCGGCGGTGGCATGGCCGACGCCGAGGTCTCCGCCCACCTCGCCCGGCGCGGCATCACCGCCATGAACCCGACCCGCGCCATCGCCGCGCTGGCCCACGCCGTCTCCGCCGGCGACACCACCGTCGTGGTCGCCGACGTGGACTGGTCGCGCTTCGGACCCGCCTTCACGGTACGACGGCACAGCCCCCTGCTCACGCCACTGCTCGCCAGCGCGCCGGACGAGCCGCAGTCCACCGGCACGGCCGCCGATCTCCTGGCCGGCCGCACCGCCGACGAGCGCCGCGCGTACCTGCTGCACCTGGTGCGCAGCGAGGCCGCCGCGGTCCTCGGCCACGAGTCCGCCGACGCCGTCCCGGCCGACCGCCCGTTCCGGGAACTCGGCTTCGACTCGCTGACCGCCGTGGAACTGCGCAGCCGCCTCGTCGCCGCGACCGGCCTGCGCCTGCCCACCACTGTCGCCTTCGACTACCCGTACGCCGCCGTGCTCGCCGCCGAGCTGGACGCCCTGCTGTCCGGCTCGGACCGCACCGCGAACACCGTCGCGCCGGTCGTCGGCGTCTCCGACGAGCCGATCGCCATCATCGGGATGGCCTGCCGCTACCCGGGTGACGTCGGTTCACCCGAGGACCTGTGGCGCCTCGTCGAGTCGGGCACCGACGCGATCGCCGGTTTCCCCGCCGACCGTGGCTGGGACCTGGACTCCCTCTACGACCCGGACCCGGACCAGCCCGGGGCCTCCTACACCCGGGCCGGTGGCTTCGTCGCCGACGTCGCCGGTTTCGACGCGGCGTTCTTCGGCATCTCACCGCGCGAGGCACTGGCCATGGACCCGCAGCAGCGGCTGCTCATGGAGACCGCGTGGGAGGCGGTCGAGCGGGCCGGTATCGACCCCGCCGGTCTGCGCGGCGAGCCCGCCGGTGTCTTCGTGGGCGCGTCCTTCTCCGGGTACGGCACCGGTGACCAGATTGCCGACGGTGTCGAGGGCTACCGGCTCACCGGCACGGCGGCCAGCGTCACCTCCGGCCGGATCGCGTACACCCTCGGCTGGGAGGGCCCGGCCGTGACCGTGGACACCGCCTGCTCCTCGTCGTTGGTGGCGCTGCACCTGGCGGTCCGCTCCCTGCGGTCCGGCGAGTGCTCCCTGGCCCTGGCCGGCGGCGTCACGGTGATGGCCAGCCCGGACGCGTTCGTGGAGTTCTCCCGCCAGCGGGGCCTGTCCGCCGACGGGCGCTGCAAGTCGTTCGCGGCGGGCGCGGACGGCACCGGCTGGTCCGAGGGCGCCGGGCTCCTGCTGGTCGAGCGGCTCTCCGACGCGGTCCGCAAGGGTCACCGCGTCCTCGCCGTGGTCCGTGGCACCGCCGTGAACCAGGACGGCGCGTCCAACGGCCTGACCGCCCCGAACGGCCCCGCCCAACAGCGGGTCATCCGGGCGGCACTGGCCGACGCCGGCCTTACCCCGGCCGACGTGGACGCGGTCGAGGCGCACGGCACCGGCACCCGCCTCGGCGACCCGATCGAGGCACAGGCTCTGCTCAGCGCGTACGGCCAGGACCGCCCGACCGGTCAGCCGCTGTGGCTCGGCTCGGTCAAGTCGAACATCGGGCACACCGTCGCGGCGGCCGGCGTCGCCGGGATCATCAAGATGGTCATGGCGATGCGGCACCGGGTGCTGCCGCGCACGCTGCACGTGGACGCGCCCACCCCGCACGTCGACTGGTCCACCGGGGCGGTGTCCCTGCTCACCGAGGCCCAGCCGTGGCCCGACGTGGATCGTCCGGCCCGCGCCGCGGTCTCCTCCTTCGGCATCAGCGGCACGAACGCCCACGCGATCCTGGAAGCGCCCCCGACGCCGCAGCCGCAGGCCGTCCCGGACTCGCAGGTTGCGCCGGAGCCCAAGGCCGCGCTCGTACCGGCGACGTTGCCGGTGCCGTGGACGCTCGGTGCCGCCGAACCGGCCGCGCTGAGCGCGCAGGCCGCGCGACTGCTGCCGTACCTCGACGCGAATCCGGTCGACGTCGGTCTCTCCCTCACCCGGCGTGGCTCGTTTCCGCACCGGGCCGTGGTGTTCGGTCGGGCCGCCCTCGACGCGGTCACCGAGGGGCGGACGGATCCCGGCCTGGTGACCGGTGACGTGGTCGACGGCAGGCTCGCGTTCGTGTTCTCCGGTCAGGGTTCACAGCGAACCGGCATGGGCCTGGATCTGGTGTCGTCGTTCCCGGTGTTCGCGGACGCGTTCGACGCGGTGTGCGCGGAGCTGGACCGTCATCTCGACCGGCCGATCCGCGAGGTGATCGCCGACGGCGATGACCTCGACCAGACGGTCTATACGCAGACGGCGTTGTTCGCCGTTGAGGTGGCGTTGTTCCGCCTCGTTGAGTCGTTCGGTGTCATGCCGGATTACCTGGTGGGGCACTCGATCGGTGAGATCGCGGCGGCGCACGTTTCCGGGGTGCTGTCCCTCGCCGACGCGGCTGCGTTGGTCGCCGCCCGGGCCGGCCTGATGCAGGCACTGCCGACCGGCGGGGTCATGGTGGCGGTGCGGGCGACCGAGGCGGAGGTGCTGCCGCTGTTGACCGGTGGGGTGTCGGTCGCTGCGGTGAACGGTCCGCGTTCGGTGGTGCTGTCCGGTGTGGCCGACGAGGTCGCCGCCGTTGCCGCCCAGTTCGAGAAGTCGAAGCGGCTGCGGGTCAGTCACGCGTTCCACTCGGTGCTGATGGAGCCGATGCTGGCCGAGTTCGCGCAGGTCGCGGACACGTTGACCTACGCGCGGCCCCGGATCCCGATTGTGTCCAACGTGAGCGGGCAGGTCGCGGAGACGCAGGACGCCGGTTACTGGGTGCGGCACGTGCGCGAGGCGGTCCGCTTCGCCGACGGTATCGCCACCCTGGAAGCCGCAGGGGTGAACACGTTCGTGGAGATCGGTCCGGACGGCGTGCTCTCCGCGATGGGTGCGGACTGCGTCACCGACGCGGTGTTCGTACCCGTGCAACGCTCTGACCGCGACCAGCCGACCGCCCTGCTCACCGCCCTCGCGCAGGTCTTCGTGCGCGGCGTCGCGGTGGACTGGACACCGTGCCTGACCGGCGGACGTCTCATCGACCTGCCCACCTACGCCTTCCAGCACCAGCGCTACTGGCCCGCCGCCACGGTCACCGGCAACGGCGACGCGGTCGACCACCCGCTGCTGGGCGGCATGGTCACCCTGGCCGGCGACGGCGACGAACGGATCTTCACCGGCCGCTGGTCGCGCACCGCGCTGCCGTGGCTCGCCGACCACCAGGTCGCCGGCGACGTCGTCGTCCCGGGCACCGCGCTGCTCGAACTCACCCTCGCCGCCGGTGCCGAGGTCGGCTGCGACCAGGTCGACGATCTCGTCCTGGCCGCCCCGCTGATCCTCGGCGAGCAGCGGGTGGAGGTCCAGGTACGCACCGGCGCGGCCGACAACTCCGGCCACCGCGCCGTCACCGTCCACGCCAGCTCCGACGGCACCCGGTGGACCACCCACGCCACCGGCACCCTCAGCACCGCCGCGCGCGCCGACGACACCACGCCGACCACCTGGCCGCCCACCGGGGCCGCGGCGATCGACACCACCGGCCTCTACGACGCCCTGCGCCGCCGCGGCCTCGACTACGGTCCCGCCTTCCAGGGGCTGCGCCAGGCGTGGCTGGGCACCGACGGCGCCGTGTACGCCGAGGTGGAGCTGCCGGTGGAGGGCAGCCGGTACGGCGTGCACCCGGCCCTGCTGGACACCGCCCTGCACCCGCTCGGTCTCGGCGTCCTGGGCAGCGACGACGGTCAGGCCCGGGTGCCGTTCGCCTGGTCCGGCGTCACCCTGCGGGCTGCCGGCGCGGTCACCGCCCGGGTGCGGCTGGCCGACGCCGGCACCGACGCCGTCAGTGTCCACCTCACCGACACCGTCGGCCGGACCCTGCTGACCGCCGACTCCCTGGTGCTGCGCCGCTACGCCGAGCGCACCGCCAGCACCGACGGCCTGCACCACCTCGACTGGATCCCGGTCGAGGCGCCCGGCACGTCGGACCGCACCGGAACCGAGGTGCTGCGCGTACCCGCCACCGACCCCACCGACCCGATCACCGCCACCCATGCCACCACCGCCACTGTCCTGGCCGCGCTGCGCGACGCCGTCGAACGGGACATTCGGCTCGCGATCGTCACCAGCGGCGCGGTCCGCAGCGCTCCCGGCGACCCGGTCACCGATCTGGCCGCCGCCGCCGTCTGGGGCCTGGTCCGCAGCGCCCAGACCGAGAACCCCGGCCGGTTCCTGCTCATCGACACCGACGGCGACGAACACCTGGGCGCCGTGCTCGCCACCGGCGAGGAGCAGATCGCGATCCGGGACGGCGCCCTGCGCGCGCCCCGACTGGCCCGGGTCACCGAACCCGCCGCCGGCCACGACTTCGGCACCGGCACGGTCCTGGTCACCGGCGCGTTCGGCACCCTCGGCCGGCTGGTCACCCGACACCTCGTCACCCGGTACGGCGTCACCGACCTGCTGCTGCTCAGCCGCCGCGGCCCGGACGCCCCGGAGGCCGCCGACCTCACCGCGGAACTCGCCGCGCTCGGCGCGACCAGCACCGTCCTGGCCTGTGACCTGGCCGACCGTGACGCTCTCGCCGCGGCCATCGGCAGCGCGGGCAGCCTGACCGGGGTCGTCCACATCGCCGGCGTGATCGACGACGGTGTGGTCACGGCGCTCACGCCGGAACGCCTCGGGGCGGTGCTCCGACCAAAGGTCGACGCCGCCTGGCACCTGCACGAACTCACCGCCGGGCACCCGCTGACCGCGTTCGTGACGTTCTCCTCGGCGGCCGGTCTGCTCGGCAGCCCCGGCCAGGCCAACTACGCGGCAGCGAACGCCTTCCTCGACGCCCTGGCCGAGCTGCGGAACCGGGCCGGGCTCCCCGCCTCGTCGCTGGCCTGGGGACCCTGGGCCGCCGGGATGGCCGCCGACCTGGACCCGGACGCCGTCCAGCGGATCAGCCGTGGCGGACTGGCCCTGATCACACCCGAGGACGGCCTCGGCCTCCTCGACGCGGCCGGCCAGCGCACCGTGGTCGTACCGCTGCGGCTCACCTCCGGGCGTACCGCACCGGCCACCGTCCACCCGCTGCTGCGCAACCTGGTCCGGGCCGGGCGTCGTGGCACCGCCCGGGCCGCCACCGGCGACGCCTCCCTGGTCCAGCGCCTGGGCGCCCTACGCCCGGCCGACCAGCGGGAGGCGCTGCTCGACCTGGTCCGCACCCACGTCGCGAGCGTGCTCGGCCACGGCTCGGGTCAGGCCGTCGCCCCCGGCAAGGCGTTCCAGGAGACCGGGTTCGACTCGCTGGCCGCCGTCGAGCTGCGCAACGGCCTGAACGCGGCGACCGGTCTGCGGCTGCCGGCCACCCTCGTCTTCGACCACCCGAGCCCGGCCGCTCTCGCCGCCCACCTGCACGAGACGCTGTTCGGCGTCGACCTGACCGGCACCCCGGAGGTCACCGCGCCCGCCCGGGCCGACGAACCGATCGCCATCGTCGGCATGGCCTGCCGCTACCCCGGCGGGATCAGCTCACCCGAGGACCTGTGGCGCCTCGTCCAGACCGGCAGCGACGCGATCGGTGACTTCCCCGCCGACCGGGGCTGGGACGTGGACCGCCTCTACCACGCCGACCCGGACCACCCCGGGACCTCGTACACCCGCTCGGGCGGCTTCCTCGCCGACGCCGCCGATTTCGACGCCCCGTTCTTCGGGCTCGGCCCGCGCGAGGCCCTCGCCACCGACCCCCAGCAGCGGTTGCTGCTGGAAACCTCGTGGGAGGCCTTCGAGCGGGGAGGTATCGACCCGGCGACCGTACGCGGCAGCCGCACCGGCGTCTTCGCCGGAGTGATGTACCACGACTACGTGTCCCGCCTGGACCCCGACGGCGACGCCGTCGAAGGTCTGCTCGGCATCGGCAACGCGGGCAGCGTCATCTCCGGCCGGATCGCGTACACCTTCGGGCTGGAAGGCCCGGCGGTCACCGTCGACACCGCCTGCTCGTCCTCCCTGGTGGCGCTTCACCTGGCCATCCAGGCGATCCGCAGCGGCGAGTGCACGATGGCGCTCGCCGGTGGGGTCACCGTGATGGCCACCCCGGGCACCTTCATCGAGTTCTCCCGCCAGCGCGGGCTCTCCGCCGACGGCCGCTGCAAGTCCTTCGGCGCCGGAGCGGACGGCACCGGCTGGTCCGAGGGCGTCGGCATGCTCGTGGTCGAACGCCTCTCCGACGCCCGCCGCAACGGCCACCCGGTCCTCGCCGTCATCCGCGGCAGCGCCGTCAACTCCGACGGGGCCTCCAACGGTCTGACCGCCCCGAACGGCCCCGCCCAGCAGCGGGTCATCCGCGCCGCACTCGCCAGCGCCGGCCTGGGCACCGGCGACGTCGACACCGTCGAGGCGCACGGCACCGGCACCGTGCTCGGCGACCCGATCGAGGCGCAGGCACTGCTTGCCACCTACGGTCAGGACCGCCCCGACGACCGGCCGCTGTGGCTCGGCTCGATCAAGTCGAACATGGGCCACACCCAGGCCGCCGCGGGCGTCGCCGGCATCATCAAGATGATCGAGGCGATGCGGCACGGCGTCCTGCCGCGCACCCTGCACGCCGACGACCCGTCCCCGCACATCGACTGGTCGGCCGGCGCCGTCGAACTGCTCACCGAGGAACGCCCGTGGACGGTGAACGGCCGTCCCCGCCGCGCCGCCGTCTCCTCGTTCGGTGTCTCCGGCACCAACGCCCACGTCATTCTCGAAGCCGCTCCCGAGCCCGCCCCCGCACCCCGGCCGCCGAACACCGGTCCGGCGGCCTGGCCGCTCACCGCGACCACCACCGACGGCGTACGCGACCAGGCGACGCGACTGCTGGCCCACCTGGCGTCCCACCCCGGACTGGACACCGCCGACATCGGACACACCCTCGGCGCGCGCGGCACCTTCGCGCACCGGGCTGTGGTGTTCGGGCCGGACGCCCTCGACGCGGTCGCCGAGGGACGTCCGGATCCCGGCGTGGTGACCGGTGACGTGGTCGACGGCAAGCTCGCGTTCGTCTTCTCCGGTCAGGGTTCACAGCGGCCGGGCATGGGCCTGGAACTGGTGTCGTCGTTCCCGGTGTTCGCCAAGGCGTTCGACGCGGCGTGCGCGGAGCTGGACCGTCATCTCGACCGGCCGTTGCGTGAGGTGATCGCCGAGGGCGACGACCTGGACCAGACGGTCTATACGCAGACGGCGTTGTTCGCGGTCGAGGTGGCGTTGTTCCGCCTCGTTGAGTCGTTCGGTGTCATGCCGGATTACCTGGTGGGGCACTCGATCGGTGAGATCGCGGCGGCGCACGTTTCCGGGGTGTTGTCGCTGTCGGACGCGGCGAAGCTGGTCGCCGCCCGGGGTCGCCTGATGCAGGCCCTGCCGACCGGTGGCGTGATGGTGGCGGTGCGGGCGACCGAGGCGGAGGTGCTGCCGCTGTTGACCGACGGGGTGTCCGTCGCGGCGGTCAACGGTCCGCGTTCGGTGGTGCTGTCCGGGGTCGCCGACGAGGTGGCAGCCGTGGCGGCGACGTACAAGTCCAAGCGGCTGCGGGTCAGTCACGCGTTCCACTCGGTGCTCATGGAGCCGATGCTGGCCGAGTTCGCCCGGGTCGCGGACACGTTGACCTACGAGTCGCCCCGGATCCCGATCGTGTCGAACCTGAGCGGGCAGGTCGCCGAGACGCAGGACGCCGGCTACTGGGTGCGGCACGTGCGGGAAGCGGTCCGCTTCGCCGACGGCATCGCCACCCTGGAAGGCCTGGGTGTCGCCACGTTCGTGGAGATCGGTCCCGACGGGGTGCTCTCCGCCATGGGTGCCGACTGTGTCGCGGACGCGGTGTTCGTACCCGTGCAACGCTCCGACCGCGACCAGCCGACCGCCCTGCTCACCGCCCTCGCGCAGGCCTTCGTGCGCGGCGTCGCGGTCGACTGGGCACAGTGTCACCCCGGCGGCCGTCTCATCGAGTTGCCCACCTACGCCTTCCAGCACCGCCGCTACTGGCCCACCGGCCCGGCCGCCGCCGCGCGCCGCGACAGCACCGGCCACCCGCTCTTCGACACCGCCATCACCCTCGCCGAGGCCGGCGGGGAACGCGTCCTCACCGGCCACTGGTCGGTCGCGACCCTGCCGTGGCTCGCCGACCACCGGGTCGACGGCGTCCTCCTGGTGCCCGGAACCGCGCTGGTGGAAGCCGCCCTCGCCGCCGGAGCCGGCGACCGCCTCGACGACCTGGTCCTCGCCGCCCCACTCATCCTGGACGAGGGTGGCGCCCACATCCAGGTACGGGTCGGCGCGGCCACCGACGAGGGCCGCCGGCCGGTCACCATCCACGCCACCACCGACGGCACGACCTGGACCGCCCACGCCACCGGCACCCTGGCTGCCCGCGACGATGCACCGGTCCTCCCGGTGGGCCGCTCGGCCGCCGCGGCGCCACTGGACGTGGACGGACTCTACGACGAGTTGTTCCGACGCGGCCTCGACTACGGCCCGGCGTTCCAGGGGGTCCGGACCGCCTGGCGCGACACCGACGGCACCCTGCACGCTGACGTCGTCCTGCCGGACGAGGTGGACACCGGTGGTTACGGCATCCACCCGGCCCTGCTCGACGCGGCCCTGCACACCCTCGGCCTCGACGGCCAGGCCGGCGACGGCGCCGCCAAGGTGCCGTTCGCCTGGTCCGGGGTCACCGTCCACCAGCCCGGCGTCACCGCCGCCCAGGTCCGCCTCAGCGTCGGCGACGCCGTCCAGGTCACGCTGGCCGACGCCGTCGGCGACCCGGTCGTCACCGTGGCCGCCCTGCGACTGCGGGCGTACGCGCCGCCGTCGGTGCTGCACCGCCTCGACTGGACGCCGATCGACCTGCCCGACACCGGCGACACCGAGAGCGTGATCCTGCGGATCGCCGCGGACGGCAGCGACCCCCTCGCCGCCACCCGCACCGCCACCGCCCGGGCGCTCGACGCCCTCCAGTCGGCCATCGCCGACAACACCCGCCTCACCGTGGTCACCGCCGGCGCCACCGGCCGCGACGTCACCCACCTCTCCGGAGCCGCGGTCTGGGGGCTCGTCCGCGCCGCCCAGTCGGAACACCCCGGTCGGTTCACCCTGGTCGACGCCGAACCCGGCACCGGCGAGGACGAGATCCGTGCCGCGGCGGCAGCGGAGCAGTCCCAGATCACCATCGGTGTGGACGGGGTCTTCACCCCCGTCCTCACGCCGTATTCGGTGAGCGGTGACGAGGCCGCCGGCCCGGGCACCGGCACCGTGCTGATCACCGGTGCCCTCGGTGGGCTCGGCCGGGTCGTCGCCCACCATCTGGTCACCCGGCACGGCGTCACCGACCTGGTGCTGCTCAGCCGGCAGGGCCCCGACGCGCCGGGCGCCGACGCTCTCGTCCGCGACCTCGCCGCCGTCGGAGCCACCGCGACCGTGGTGGCCTGTGACGCCGCCGACCGCGCCGCGCTCGCCCAGGTGCTCGACGGCCTCCCCGACCTGACCGGTGTCGTGCACCTCGCCGGGATGCTCGACGACGGGGTGGTCACCGCGCTGACCGACGAGCGCGTCGCCACCGTCCTGCGCCCCAAGGCCGAAGCTGCCTGGCACCTGCACGAGCTGACCCGCGACCGGCACCTGACCGCGTTCGTGCTGTTCTCCTCGGCGGCCGGTGTCGTCGGCGGCCCCGGGCAGGGCAACTACGCCGCCGCCAACGCGTTCCTCGACGCGCTTGCCGCGTACCGCAGGCGTGCGGGCCTGCCCGGCACCTCCCTGGCCTGGGGGCCGTGGGCGGCCGGCATGGCCGCCACCCTCGCCGGGGCCGACCTGGCCCGGATGGCCCGCACGGGCATCCTGCCGATGACCGAGACGCAGGCACTGACCGCGTTCGACCTGAGCCTCGGCGCCGCCGAGCCGGCCCTGGTGCCGCTGCGGCTCGACCCGACAGCCACCCCGGCCAGTGTGCCGGCGGTGCTGCGCGGCCTGCTGCGGGAGGCACCGAAGCGCCGGGCGAGCCGGCGCGGACCGGACCGTACGCTCGCCGAGCAGATCGCCTCGACCGACCCGGCCGGCCGCAGCGACGCGGTGCTGAACGTGGTCCTCACCCAGGTGGCCGCCACGATCGGCGACGGGGCAGCGCACACCGTCGACCCGGACCTGGAGTTCACCGGCCTCGGGTTCACCTCGCTCGCGGCCGTCGAACTGCGCAACGGCCTCAACGCCGCCACCGGGCTCAGCCTGCCGGCGACGCTCACCTTCGACTACCCGACGCCGCGCGCTCTCGCCGACCACCTGCTGAGCACGCTCGCCCCGGCCCGTACGCCGCGTCTGCTCGACGAACTGGCCCGGCTGGAGCAGGCGTTCACCGCCCTCCTGCCGGACGAGGTCGCCGAACTGGCCGTACGCGACGGCGTCGCGGCCCGGCTGAAGGCACTCACCGGCCAGTGGGCCGAGGTGACCGGGGCGGGCGCCCCGGTCACCGAAACGCTCGACGAAGCCAGCGACGACGAGCTCTTCGCGTTCATCGACCGCCGCCTCGGCGCGTCCTGACCGGCTCGCACACTCTCTCGGACAGGTGATTCCCATGGCGAACGAAGATCGGCTCCGCGAATACCTCAAGCGCGTCACCGCCGAGCTGCACGAGACCAGCGAGCGGTTGCAGGAAGTGGAGGCCCGGCACCGCGAGCCGATCGCCATCATCGCCATGAGCTGCCGGTTTCCCGGTGGCGTGGACTCCCCGGAGTCGCTGTGGCAGCTCGTCGACTCGGGGGTCGACGCCATCGGGGAGTTCCCCGCCGAGCGCGGCTGGGAGGTGGAGAAGCTCTACCACCCCGACCCGGACCACCCCGGCACGTCGTACACCAGGCACGGTGGCTTCCTGCACGACGCCGGTGACTTCGACCCCGCGTTCTTCGGCATCTCGCCTCGGGAGGCGCTGGCCACCGACGCGCAGCAGCGCCTGCTGTTGGAGACGTCCTGGGAGGCCTTCGAGCGGGCCGGCGTCGACCCGGTCGCCCTCAAGGGCAGCCGGACCGGGGTCTTCACCGGTGTGATGTACCACGACTATGCCGCGCTGGTCGGCGAGCTGGGCGACTCCGCCGAGGGTTCGCTCGGCACCGGCAGCACCGGTAGCATCGCGTCCGGCCGGATCGCGTACACGTTCGGCCTTGAGGGCACCGCCGTCACCGTCGACACTGCCTGCTCGTCGTCACTGGTCGCTCTGCACCTGGCCGCCCAGGCGCTGCGACAGGGTGAGTGTGACCTGGCGCTGGCCGGCGGCGTCACGGTGATGGCCACCCCCGGAGCGTTCCTGGCGTTCTCCCGTCAGCGGGGCCTCGCCCCGGACGGCCGCTGCAAGCCGTTCTCCGACGACGCCGACGGCACCGGCTGGGGCGAAGGCGTCGGTATGCTGCTGGTGGAACGGCTCTCTGACGCCGTCCGCAACGGTCACCCGGTGCTCGCCGTGGTGCGGGGGAGCGCGGTCAACCAGGACGGTGCCTCGAACGGCCTGACCGCCCCGAACGGGCCCTCCCAGCAACGCGTCATCCGGGCCGCGCTGACCAACGCCGGCCTGGGCACCGCCGACGTCGACGCGGTCGAGGCCCACGGCACCGGCACCACGCTGGGCGACCCGATCGAGGCGCAGGCCCTGCTGGCCACCTACGGTCAGGACCGACCCGCCGACCAGCCGTTGTGGCTCGGCTCGGTCAAGTCGAACATCGGCCACACCCAGGCCGCCGCCGGCGTCGCCGGCATCATCAAGATGGTCATGGCGATGCGCCACGGCCGGATTCCCCGCAGCCTGCATGCCGACCAGCCGTCCACGCACGTCGACTGGACCGCCGGAGCGGTCCGCGTCGCCGCCGAGCCCCAGCCGTGGCCGCAACGTCCCGGACCGCGCCGGGCGGGCGTCTCCTCGTTCGGTGTCTCCGGTACGAACGCCCACATCATCCTGGAGGAGCCCGCGCCGGACGCCGTTCCCGCCGGAGAGCGGCCCCCGGCAGCCGGGGTGGTGCCGTGGGTGATCTCGGCGCGCTCCTCGGAGGCGTTGCGGGGTCAGGCCGCCCGGCTCGTGCGGGTGCAGGCGGACCCGGTGGATGTGGGGTTCACCCTGGCCGCGCACCGCACGGCACACCCGCACCGGGCGGTGGTGTTCGGGCCGGAGGAGCTGGCGGCGTTGGCCGCTGGTGAGCCGGGTCCGGTCACCGGGTCGGTGGTACGCGGGAAGACGGCATTCGTGTTCTCCGGTCAGGGGTCACAGAGGCCGGGCATGGGTCTGGGGTTGGCGTCGTCGTTCCCGGTGTTCGCCGAGGCGTTCGACGCGGCGTGCGCGGAGCTGGACCGTCATCTCGACCGGCCGTTGCGTGAGGTGATCGCCGAGGCCGATGACCTGGACCAGACGGTCTACACGCAGACCGCCCTGTTCGCGGTCGAGGTGGCTCTGTTCCGCCTGGTCGAGTCGTTCGGTGTCACCCCGGACTACCTGGTCGGACACTCGATCGGTGAGATCGCCGCCGCGCACGTCTCCGGGGTGCTGTCCCTGCCCGACGCGGCGAAGCTGGTCGCGGCCCGGGGGCGGCTCATGCAGGCCCTTCCCACCGGCGGGGTGATGGTGGCGGTGCGGGCCACCGAGGCGGAGGTGCTGCCGCTGCTGACCGACGGGGTGTCCATCGCAGCGGTCAACGGTCCGCGTTCGGTGGTGCTGTCCGGGGTCGCCGACGAGGTGGCAGCGGTGGCGGCGACGTACAAGTCCAAGCGACTGCGGGTCAGCCACGCGTTCCACTCGGTGCTCATGGAGCCGATGCTGGCCGAGTTCGCCCGAGTCGCGCAGACGTTGACCTACGGGCAGCCCCGGATCCCGATCGTGTCCAACGTGAGTGGGCAGATCGCCGAGACGCAGGACGCCGGCTACTGGGTGCGGCACGTGCGGGAGGCGGTCCGCTTCGCCGACGGCATCGCCACCCTGGAAGCTGCGGGCGTGACCACGTTCGTGGAGATCGGCCCGGACGGCGTGCTGTCCGCCATGGGTGCCGACTGCGTCGCGGACGCGGTGTTCGTACCCGTGCAACGCTCTGACCGCGACCAGCCGACCGCCCTGCTCGCCGCCCTCGCTCAGGTCTTCGTGCGCGGCGTCGCGGTGGACTGGACGCCGTGCTACCCCGGCGCGCGGCGCGTCGACCTGCCCACCTACGCCTTCCACCACCAGCGTTTCTGGCCCGTCGGCACCGGCACGCCCACCGGCAGCGGCGGCACCGGGCACCCCATGCTGGACACCGCCATCACCCTCGCCGGCGCGGACGAACTCGTCGTCACCGGCCGGTGGACCCTCCCCACCCACCCCTGGCTCGCCGACCACGCCCTCTCCGGGACGGTCGTCGTCCCCGGAGCGGCCCTCGTCGACCTGGCCCTGGCCGTCGGTGACCGGGTCGGCTGCGACCGGGTCGAGGAACTCACCACCGGAACCCCCCTCACCCTCGGCGAGGACGCCGTGCACGTCCAGGTCCGGGTCGGGCCCGCCGACACCGACGGGCGTCGTGCCGTCGGCATCCACGCGGGCCCCGACGGCGAGACGTGGGTCGAGCACGCCGCCGGCACACTCATGCCCGACCGTGGCGTGGTGAACCCGCCGCCGACGGACTGGCCGCCGTCCGGCGCGACCGCCGTCGCCCTGGACGGCCTCTACGAGGCCTTCGCCGACCGCGGCCTGGTCTACGGCCCGACCTTCCGCGCGCTGCGCGCCGCGTGGCGTGACCACGAGCAGGTGTACGCGGACATCGCCCTCGACGACACCGTGCAGGTCGAGGGCTTCCAGCTGCACCCGGCGGCGCTCGACGCCGCCCTGCACGCCATCGGCGCCGGTGACCTGCTGCCCACTCACGCCGACGGCGCCAGCGTGCCCTTCAGCTGGTCCGGCGTCACCCTGCACGCGATCGGCGGCACCGCTGTCCGCGCCCGGATCCGCTCCCTCGGCGCCGACGCCGTCCGACTGGACCTGACCGACGCCGCCGGCCAGCCGGTCCTCACCGTCGACCGTCTCGTCCTGCGCCCGCTCACCACCCCGGCCGCCGCCGCCACCGCCGACGCGCTGCTGCACCTCGGCTGGCTTCCGCTGGTGCCGTCCGCAGCGAGTGTCACCGGCCCGGTGGTGGTCCATCGGGTCGACCCCGCCGGTGACGACGTCGTCACCAGCACCCACGACCGCGCCGCCGCCGTCCTGGAGACCCTCCAGTCCTGGCTGGTCGCCGGGCCGCAGGACGGCGAACGGCTGGTCGTCGTCACGACCGGCGCGGTCGCCACGGCCGGGGAGCCGGTCACCGACCCCGGGGCCGCAGCCGTCTGGGGACTCGTCCGGGCGGCTCAGTCCGAGCACCCCGGCCGCTTCGTCCTGGTCGACGTCGACGCGACGGACGAGTCAGAGGCGGCACTGCCGGGGCTGCTGGCGACCGGGGAACCGCAGGCCGCGTTGCGCGACGGCGACGCGACCACACCACGGCTCACCAGGCCACCGGCCGGCACCGAACCGCGGGCTCTCGACCTGGCCGATGGCACGGTGCTGGTCACCGGCGCCACCGGGCAGCTCGGCCGGTACGTGGCGCGGCACCTGGTCACCGCGCACGGCGTACGCGACCTGCTGCTGCTGAGCCGCCGTGGCGCCGACGCACCGGGCGCGACCCAACTCCTGGCCGAGTTGTCCGAGCTGGGGGCGTCCGCGCGGCTGGTCGCGGTGGACGTGGCCGACCGGGCGGCACTGGCCGAGGTGGTCGCCGGCGCACCGGAGCTGTCCGGTGTGGTGCACACGGCCGGTGTGCTCGACGACGGCGTCGTCAGCGGGCTGTCGGTGCAGCGGTTGTCGGCGGTGTTGCGGGCGAAGGTGGATGCGGGTTGGTATCTGCACGAGTTGACGCGGAATCGGCGGTTGTCGGCGTTCGTGTTGTTCTCCTCGGCTGCGGGGGTGTTCGGGAACGCGGGCCAGGGCGCGTACGCGGCCGGCAACGCGTTCCTCGACGCCCTGGCGCAGCACCGCCACGGGCTGGGACTGCCGGCCACCTCGCTGGCCTGGGGTCCCTGGGACGTCGGCATGGCGGCCGACATCGACGCCGCCGACCGGGAACGTCTCCTCCGGGGCGGCGCCCGCGAACTCACCGCGGAACAGGGCCTCGCGCTCTTCGACCGGGCGGCGGCCGAGGACACCGCCGTCACCGTGCCGGTGCGGCTCGACCTGCGGGCGATCCGGGCAGCCGGGACCGTCCCGGCCGTCCTCCAGCACCTGGTACGCGTCCGTCGTACCGCTGCCGCCTCCGCGTCGCTGCGTGACCGCCTCGCGCCCCTCGATCATGACGCGCGTCGGGCCGTTGTTCTGGAGGTGGTGTCGTCGCGGGTGGCGGTGGTGCTGGGTCATCCGCAGGGGTGGTCGGTGGATGGTGGTCAGGCGTTTGGTGAGTTGGGTTTTGATTCGTTGACGGCGGTGGAGTTCCGCAATGGGTTGTCGGCGGTGACCGGGTTGCGGTTGTCGGCGACGACGGTGTTCGACTATCCGACCCCGGACGCGCTGGTGGATCATCTGCTGTCGGAGTTGATCGGGGTGGCGGCCGTTGTTCCGGTTGCGGCGACGACGGTGGCGGCGGATGAGCCGATCGCCATCGTGGGAATGGCCTGCCGTTTCCCGGGTGGGGTGGATTCCCCCGAGAGCCTGTGGCGGTTGATCGAGTCCGACGGTGAGGGGACAGGCGATTTCCCGACCGACCGTGGGTGGGACCTGGAGACGTTGGCGGAGACGTCCCTGACGGGCCGGGGCGGGTTCCTGCCGAACGCGGCGGATTTCGACGCGGAGTTCTTCGGGATCTCACCGCGTGAGGCGTTGGCGATGGACCCGCAGCAGCGGTTGCTGTTGGAGGCGAGTTGGGAGGCGCTGGAGCGAGCCGGTTTCGAGCCGTCCTCGTTGCGCGGATCCGACACCGGGGTTTTCGCCGGTCTGATGTACCACGACTACGCCGGCCTGGCCCAGCAGAGCCCCGACGGTCTCGAAGGTTTTTTGGGGACGGGTAATTCGG
>NZ_JAKKFI010000072.1 GCF_022230955.1 Micromonospora cabrerizensis | reverse complement strand
GGGTGCCGGCCTCGGTGGTGCCCATCTCCTTGGCCATGTCATCAACGTTGATGTTCTTGCCCTGCACGCTCAGGGCGTTACGGGTCGCGGCGGGCCCGCAGTAGTAGAAGTTCGGCTGCGCCTCGTAGCGCACACCCAGCTCCCGCTCACCCGAGGGCTTGCGGTCGGTCTGGGTCTGGGTGGTGGGCTTGGCGGTGCTCGGCGCCGCGAACGCGGCGGTCACGGGTCCGACGATGGCACCACCGGTGAACGCGATCCCAGCGGCGGTGAGTGCGCTCTTACGGATCAGATCGGTACGCATGATGGCGTGCTCCTCTGCATCGGGGGTGTGCACGGCACGCCCGGGGGGTGGGCGTGCCGCACGTGTAAGGGGGGAAAGTCTTCGACGTTCTCGCCCGGCGGCCACGGGGGCCGGCGTCGGGAAAGGGTGTAACCGTGCGGGACGGCGGGTCATTCCACCCGGGCCCCGGCTTGTGATGCTCGGGGGTGCGGGGTGTGTAACCAGCCGGGCCGACGACGCATTCCACCTGGCTGCGGCCCGTGGCCATGGTGTGTAACCGGCCGGGCTGGCGACGCATTCCGCTCGCTGGCGGCGCGTGCTCCGGGGGATGTAACCGCGGCGGCTTGACCGGTGTTCCCGGCGGCTACCGCGGCCCCACGACCCGAAGTCGCGGTGCCATGCCAGGTATAACGACCCCGCCTGGCCCACGATTCCGTCGTCAGGGTGGCCCCGACCACGGGACGAGATCCGACAAAACAGACAACTTGCCCGATTCGCCACGCGCACCTCGCGTGATCAACTCGGGTTTGGTGATGTCGGGGTATCCAGGCGGCCGGGATACCCCGACATCAAGTAAACCGAGTGGATCAGGACGGGACAGGCGGCGGTCAGTGGGCGGCGGTGTCGGTCTGCGTCGTGTCGCGTTGGGTGGGGATGACCGGTGTGGTCGGCCAGGGGATTTCGGGCGCGCGGTGGAAGGTGATGCCAGCGGTCGTCCAACGCGGGCCCTGACCTGCCAGCCGGTCGCGGAAGTCGGCCCAGTCGTGCGTCGCCCGGGTCGACCAGCCCACCTCGGCGATGGCGGGGAGTCGGGGCAGGAGTAGGAGCTCGATGTCGGCCAGCGAGGTGACCGATTCGGTCCAGAGCGGGGCCTCCACGCCGAGTACGGCCTCGGCCGGTACGTCCGCGACGTGCGTGCCCGGGTCCCAGTCGTACGCCTTCCGCACGTCGATCAGGCCGGCCCAGTCGTGCCCGATCGGGGTGTCCGGGGCGTACTTCATGTCCAGGTAGGCGTGGTTTCCGGGTGAGACGATCAGCCGGGCGCCCTGCCGGACGGCCTCGGCGGTGGTGGGGTCCGCGCTGTCGGTGCCCCACCACTGCAGGACCCGCCCGTCGAGGTGTGCGGCCGGTGCGAGTTGGTGCCAGCCGACGACGGTCTTGCCGAGGTCGGCCACGATGCGCTGGACCCGCTCGACAAAACCGGTGTAGACCTCGCCCTTGACCTTGAACGCCTCGTCGCCGCCGATGTGCAGCCACGGCCCGGGGGTGAGCGCGGCCACCTCGCCCAGGACGTCGGCGACGAAGTCGTACGTCCGCTCGTCGGCCGGGTCGACGTAGCTGAAACCGACCTCGGTGCCGGTGTACGGCGGCGGCGCGATCTTGTCCGGTGCCAGCTCCGGGTACGCGACCAGGGCCGAGTTGGTGTGGCCGGGGAGGTCGATCTCCGGGACGACGGTGATGTGCCGGTCGGCCGCGTAGGAGACGATCCGGGCGTAGTCGGTCTTCGTGTAGTGCCCGCCGGGGCCTCCGCCGACCTCCGTCGCCCCGCCGACGCTGGTCAGCTTGGGCCAGGAGTCGACGGCGATCCGCCAGCCCTGGTCGTCGGTGAGGTGCAGGTGCAGGTGGTTGAGCTTGTAGCGGGCCAGGTGGTCGATCACCCGCAGCACGTCCTCGACGGCGAAGAAGTGCCGTGCGACGTCGAGCATCGCGCCCCGGTACGGGAAGCGGGGCGCATCGGTGATCGTCCCGCCGGGCAGCGCCCAGCGTTCGGTGACCTGGTTGGGGCTCTCGATCGTCGCCGGCAACAGTTGGCGCAGCGTCTGCACGCCGTGGAAGAGGCCGGCGGCAGTGGCGGCGGTGACGCGTACCCCGTCGGTGGTGATGTCGAGCCGGTAGCCCTCCGCGCCGAGGTCGGTGGCCTCGTCCAGCACCAGCGCGATGCCACCGGCGCGGTCCGGCGTGGTGGCGTCGGCGACCGGTAGCGGGTAGCCGGTGGCCGGGCGCAGCAGCTCGGCGAGGTGCTCGGCGACGGCCGTCGCGGCCGGGTCGGCGCTGACCGTGATGACGGCGTCGGCCGGGAGCACCCAGTCCGCGGCCGGGTCCGGCCGGACCTCCCGCGGGGCGGGCACGACGTCGGCCAGCCGGTGTGGGGCCGCCGCGGTGAGCACCGTGACCGCGGTCTGTTCGGCCGAGCGGGCGAGCACGCCAGCGTCCGGTTCGTCCGCCGACAGTGGTGCGGGGAGGGCGGCGGGGCTGGGGGAGGGGATGGTCGACACGGCGGCGACTCCGGGGGTGTATTCGCGTCGGTTATGGCAAAAGTGAGGTTCACCGGCTGGCGTGCCACCCAGCGTACGGCGCTCGGCCGGGGATGCGTGATGGTGCGCATGGAAGCGTTCCCAAAAACCGGTACGAACACGGATAGTCGTGATGGCTGTGCCAATTGTCACCGAACGGTCCCAGGTCGCTCGATGTTCGCTTAACCTTCGCCCACCGAACGGCGTCGACCCGGGATTACCGGTGGTCCGCCCCGGGGAAGAAGAAAACTGAACCTTCGTTAAGTGTCAATCCGGCGCGTGTGTTGTGGAGGCTCTGGTGGCAGCGCAAGAGACCGTCGATCACAAGTACGTCTACGACTTCTCCGAAGGCAACAAGGATCTCAAGGACCTGCTCGGCGGCAAGGGGGCCAACCTCGCCGAGATGACCAACCTCGGCCTGCCCGTCCCGCCCGGCTTCACCATCACCACCGAGGCCTGCCAGGCGTACCTGGCGACGGGACGGCAGCCGGACGGGCTCGCCGGCCAGATCGAGGCGCACCTGCAATCGTTGGAGCGCGCGATGGGCAAGCGTCTCGGCGACCCGCAGGATCCGCTGCTGGTCTCCGTCCGCTCCGGCGCCAAGTTCTCCATGCCCGGCATGATGGAGACCGTCCTCAACGTCGGCCTCAACGACCAGAGCGTGGTCGGGCTCTCCGCGCAGGCGGGCCAGAACGACAGGTTCGCCTGGGACTCCTACCGCCGCCTCATCCAGATGTTCGGCAAGACCGTCTGCGAGGTGCCGGGCGAGGAGTTCGAGCACGCGCTGGACGAGGCCAAGAGCGCCAAGGGCACCCACAACGACCTGGACCTGGACGCCGACGACCTCCGTGGGCTGGTCGACGCGTACAAGAAGATCTTTGTGAAGCACACCGGTCGGGAGTTCCCGCAGCAGCCGCGCGAACAGCTCGACCTGGCGATCCGGGCGGTCTTCGAGTCGTGGAACGCCGAGCGCGCGGTGCTCTACCGTCGCCAGGAGCGGATCCCGGCCGACCTCGGCACCGCGGTCAACGTGGTGACCATGGTCTTCGGCAACCTCGGCCCGGATTCCGGCACCGGTGTCGCGTTCACCCGTGACCCGGCCAGTGGCGCGCAGGGCATCTACGGCGACTACCTGGCCAACGCGCAGGGCGAGGACGTCGTCGCCGGCATCCGTAACACCGTGCCGTTGCAGGAGCTGGAACAGCTCGACAAGACCTCCTACGACGAGCTGCTCGGCATCATGGCTCGGCTGGAGGAGCACTACAAGGACCTGTGCGACATCGAGTTCACCATCGAACGCGGCAAGCTCTGGATGTTGCAGACGCGGGTCGGCAAGCGCACCGCCGCCGCCGCGTTCGTGATCGCGGGGCAGCTCGTCGACGAGGGTCTGATCGACCTGGACGAGGCACTGCACCGGGTCAACGGCGCGCAGCTGGCCCAGCTGATGTTCCCCCGTTTCCAGCTCGACCACGAGTTCCAGCCGGTCGCCACGGGCATCGGCGCCTCGCCCGGTGCGGCGTCCGGCACTGTGGTGTTCACCTCCGCGCGGGCCGTCGAGCTGGCCGCCGAGGGCAAGTCGGTGATCCTCGTCCGCCGGGAGACCAACCCGGACGACCTGAACGGCATGATCGCCGCCCAGGGCATCCTCACCTCGCGCGGCGGCAAGACCAGCCACGCGGCGGTGGTGGCCCGGGGCATGGGCAAGACCTGCGTCTCCGGCGCCGACGAGATCGAGGTGAACGTCCCGGCGAAGCGGTTCACCGTGGCCGGGCAGACCGTCAACGAGGGCGACGTCGTGTCCATCGACGGCACCACCGGCAAGGTCTACCTGGGTGAGGTGCCGGTCATGCCGTCGGAGGTGGTGCAGTACTTCGAGGGCAGCCTCGACCCGGAGCACATCGACAACGCGTTGGTTCGGGCCGTACACCGGATCATGACGCACGCCGACGGCAAGCGGCGCCTCGCGGTCCGCACGAACGCCGACACCGGCGCGGACGCCGCCCGGGCCCGGCGCTTCGGCGCCGAGGGCATCGGGCTGTGCCGCACCGAGCACATGTTCCTCGGCGACCGGCGGGAGCTGGTCGAGCGGCTGATCCTGGCCCGGGCCCCGGGCGAGCGGGAAGCGGCGCTGGCGGCGCTGCTGCCGTTGCAGCGGGCCGACTTCGAGGAGATCTTCCGCGAGATGGACGGCCTGCCGGTCACCGTCCGGCTGATCGACCCGCCGCTGCACGAGTTCCTGCCGCCGCTGGAGCAGCTCGCGGTCAACGTCGCGGTCGCCCAGGAACGGGGCGAGGACGTGGCCAAGGAGGAGGCGCTGCTCGCCGCCGTCCGGCGGATGCACGAGGAGAACCCGATGCTCGGGCTGCGGGGCGTCCGCCTCGGCCTGGTCATCCCCGGCCTGTTCGCGATGCAGGTCCGGGCCATCGCCGAGGCGGCTGTCGCCTGTGCCCGTGGTGGCGGCGTGGCCAAGCCGGAGATCATGGTGCCGTTGGTCGGGGCCGTGCAGGAGCTGGAGACCGTCCGCGCCGAGGCCGAGAAGATCATCGCGGAGGTGGTCGGGGACAGCGGGGTCGAGGTGCTGATCGGCACCATGATCGAGGTGCCCCGGGCGGCGCTGACCGCCGGGCAGATCGCCGAGGCGGCCGAGTTCTTCTCCTTCGGCACCAACGACCTGACCCAGATGGGCTGGGGCTTCTCCCGCGACGACGTCGAGGGAGCGTTCTTCTGGCGATACCTGGAGCTGGGCATCTTCGGCATCTCGCCGTTCGAGTCGATCGACCGCGACGGCGTCGGCCGGCTGGTGCGGATCGCCGCCGAGGAGGGCCGGGCCGCCCGCCCGGGCCTCAAGTTGGGCGTCTGCGGCGAGCACGGCGGTGACCCGGACTCGGTGCACTTCTTCCACGAGGTCGGCCTGGACTACGTGTCCTGCTCGCCGTTCCGGGTGCCGGTGGCCCGACTGGAGGCCGGCCGGGCGGTCGTGGAGACCGGCGGGTCGGACAGCCGCTGACGCACGCCGGTGGCGGCCCGGGCGACCGGGCCGCCACCGGCACCAAGCTCAGATCGGCGGGCGACGCCAGGTGGGCCGGGACGAGCGGCGCAACTGCGCCGGCAGGGTCGCCATCGGCGTACGCACGGCGAGCGGCCCGTGAGTGTCCGCAACCGAGGTGGCGCCGACAACCCCGCCGCGCCTGTCCAGCACCGAGCCCGCCCGACGGGCCACGGCACGGGCCTCCTCGTGCAACGCCTCCAGATTCTCTGCCGGAGACACGGTGACCAGGGTCAGCAGGGCGGTGCGCCCGGCCGGGTAGGTCACCACGCAACCGGCGGTGGTGCGGACGACCGACTCCCGGAACTCACCACGTTGGACAGTGTCGGCCACCCGGTGGCCGAGCCCGAAGCTGGCTGCGGCGAGCGCGGCGAGATGGGTGGCGTCGGTGCTGGGCAGATCGCTGGAGATGAGCAGCCCGTCGGTGCCGGCCAGGACCGTGCCGGCGATCTCGGGTCGGCGGCGGCGCAGCCCGCGTAGTTCCGTTCCCACCACCGTGTCTGCGTCCACGAGATTCTCCCCTTACCGGTCGGGCTCCGCGTGTCGGTCGACTGGTCACTTTCCGCGCTGGGAACGCTACCGGGCGCCACTTCCGCCCGCGAGCCCATAACCCTCAGCGATCGGTTGACAACTCCAGGCCAATCGGCGGTTGTGGGCCGATCGTCGATGCGTCGTGGGCGGGTCGACCAGTGGTGGCGGGCGTAATCTTGGCTCGCTCGCACACGGCTGATTGCGTCGGCCGTCGAACGGGAAAGGTGATTGCATGACCAGCGTCTGGGAGAACCTCGCCGTCGATGCCCGCGATCCGGCGCGACTGGCCCGTTGGTGGGCCGAGGCGCTCGGCTACCAGGTCGTCGCCGAGAGCCCCGACGAGGTGGAGATCCGCCAGTCCGCGGACCGCCTCCCCGGCCTGGTCTTCGTGCCGGTGACAGACGGCAAGGACCGCAAGAACCGGCTGCACATCGACCTGCGCCCCGCCAGCCAGGAGGCCGAGGTCGAGCGGCTGGTCGACATGGGTGCCCGGCACGTCGACATCGGCCAGGGTGACGTCGAGTGGACGGTGCTGGCTGACCCGGAGGGCAACGAGTTCTGCATCCTGCGTGAGAAGTGAGCCTGCTGCGGCGGGCGCCCGGCTGGTCGAGGAGCCGCCCAAGGACACCGGTCACCGCCGCTCACCGTACGAGCGTGACCGTGCCCGGGTGCTGCACTCCGCGGCCTTCCGGCGGCTGGCCACAAAGACCCAGGTGCACACCGCCGGCACCGACGACTTCCTGCGTACGCGGCTGACGCACTCGCTGGAGGTGGCCCAGATCGCCCGCGAGATGGGCGCCCGGTTGGGTTGTGACCCGGACGTGGTGGACGTGGCGGGGCTCGCCCACGACCTGGGGCACCCGCCGTTCGGGCACAACGGAGAGGCGGCCCTGGATCTGCTGGCCACGCCGTGCGGCGGCTTCGAGGGCAACGCGCAGACCCTGCGGGTGTTGACCCGGCTGGAGGCGAAGGTGCTCGCCCCGGACGGGTCGTCCGCTGGGCTGAACCTGACCCGGGCGTCGCTCGACGCGATCGGCAAGTACCCCTGGCCGCGCCGCCCCGGCCAGCGCAAGTTCGGGGTGTACGCCGACGACGTGGCCGTCTTCGACTGGATCCGGGACGGTGCGCCGGGTGACCGGCGCTGCCTGGAAGCGCAGGTGATGGACTGGGCCGACGACGTCGCGTACTCGGTGCACGACGTGGAGGACGGCATCCACGGCGGGTACGTGTCGCTGCGTCCGCTGCTCGGGGACGCCGACGAGCGGGCCGCGCTCTGTGCCGACGTGGCGGGCGCCTACTCCGGGGAGTCGGCGGACGACCTGGCCGAGGTGCTGGTCGACCTGCTGGCCGACCCGCTGCTCGCCCCCCTGGCCGGCTACGACGGCAGTCATCGCGCGCAGGTCGTGCTGAAGGCCACCACCAGCGGGGTGACCGGGCGGTTCGTGTCGGCTGCGGTGGCTGCCACGGAGGAGCGTTTCGGCCCCGGGCCGCACCGCCGCTACGCCGCCGACCTGGTGGTGCCTCGGCTGGTCCGGGCGCAGTGCGCCCTGCTCAAGGGCATCGCGCTGCGGTACGTGATGCGTCGGGCCGGCTTCCGGGGTCGCTACGAGCGGCAGCGGACGATGCTGGCCGAGCTGGTTGCCGCGCTGGTCCGACGGGCGCCGGACGGGCTCGACCCGATCTTCGCTCCGCTGTGGCGGGCCGCCCCGGACGACACGGCCCGACTGCGGGTGGTGATCGACCAGGTCGCCTCGCTCACCGACCCGGCGGCGGTGACCTGGCACACCCGTCTGGTCGGCAGTGCTACACCGCCAACCCACGACGAGC
Source organism: Micromonospora cabrerizensis (assembly GCF_022230955.1). Classification (GTDB taxonomy): domain Bacteria; phylum Actinomycetota; class Actinomycetes; order Mycobacteriales; family Micromonosporaceae; genus Micromonospora; species Micromonospora cabrerizensis. The sequence continues at coordinate 9,852 of NZ_JAKKFI010000072.1, read as the reverse complement.
CAGCTTAGGCTAGCCTAACTGGCATGACGGAACGCCCCAGGAACGTCACCTCGGCCCGGGTGCTGCGCACCGAGCGGCCCACCCCGCACCTGATCCGGCTCGTCCTCGGTGGGGAGGAGCTGACCGGTCTGCCGGTGGGCGAGTTCACCGACCACTACATCAAGGTGGTGTTCCCGCAGCCCGGAGTCGAGTATCCGCAGCCGCTGGACCTCGCCGCGATCCGTCGGGACCTGCCCCGGGAGCAGTGGCCGCGGCTGCGCGCGTACACGGTGCGACGCTGGGACCCGCTGGCCGAGGAGTTGACCGTCGACGTGGTGCACCACGGCGACGAGGGGTTGGCCGGCCCGTGGGCCGCCGCGTTGCGGCCGGGTGACCCGGTGCACTTCGTCGGCCCCGGCGGCGCGTACGCCCCGAGCCCGGACGCGGACTGGCACCTGCTGGTGGGCGACGAGAGCGCCCTGCCGGCGATCGCCGCCGCCCTGGAGCGGCTGCCGCTGGGCGCACCGGCCCGCGTCCTCGTGGAGATCGCCGACCCGGCGGAGGAGCAGAAGCTGCTCAGCCCGGGTGCGGTCGAGCTGACCTGGCTGCACCGCGGCGACCGCCCGGTGGGCGAGGCGCTGGTCGAGGCGGTGCGGGCGTTGGAGTTCCCCGCCGGCAGCGTGCACGCCTTCGTGCACGGCGAGGCTGCCTTCGTCCGGGACCTGCGCCGGCTGCTGCGCGGCGAGCGCGGCATACCGCTCGACCGGCTCTCCATCTCCGGCTACTGGCGGCGCGGCATGGACGACGAGGGCTGGCGTTCCACCAAGGCCGACTGGAACCGGCAGGTGACCGCCGAGGAGGAGACCCCCGCGGTGGTGGCCGGGCAGGCCGCGGCAGCCTGAGGGCCGCTCATCCCTCGGGCGACTGGGTCGACTCGCTGGCCCTGGTGAGCCGGCGGCTGAGCAACACGGCGTACCCGATGATCGCCGCGGCGAGCAGGGCCAGCATCAGCCTCGGCTCGTGCACCGTCGCGGTGATCACCGTGACCGAGAGCACCCCGTAGGCGGCGATCGCCAACCGGGCGAGGCTCGGCCGGGTCCACAGCCAGTACAGGGCCAGGCCGCACACCGTCCACACCACCATCGAGCCGGCCAGCAGCAGCCGCAGCTCCAGCGGCAGCCGCGGCGCGTCGGCGTCGACCAGCCGGACCACCTGCCCGAGCGCCCAGCCGAGCAGCAGGAGCGCACCGCCGAGCGGGATGTGCAGGTAGCTGTACGCCTGCCCGCCCCGCAGGCGGTTCTGAAGGAGTCGGGTGGTGACGAAGGTGGTGTAGACCCACCAGACGGCCGCCGGGATCAGGAAGGCCAACCCGGCGGTGAGGATCATGTGGGGCGGCGGATGGTCGGGCACGGCGAAGAGCAGGCTGGCCAGGGCGCTGCCCAGCACGATGATCGTGAACTGCCCGATCCGTTCCGGCAGGTGCTGGTTGTCCACCGGCCAGCGGTTGAGCCAGCGCGCGCCGACCCAGGGCGTGGCCAGTTCGATGACCATCGCGACCACCCAGAGCACCGGGCGCTGCTCGGTCGGCGTGGTCAGCGACACCAGCCAGATCAGCCAGCCCGACCCGAAGCCGATCAGGTAGATCGTCGTCACGATGCGGGCCATCGGGCTGGTCGGCCGGGCCCGTAGGTACAGCAGGAGCAGCACGCCCCGCACGACCAGGTACCCGACCGGCAGGAGCACGCTCTCCGGCACCTCGTCCACGCCGAGCGTCATCGCCCCCGCGCCGACCAACGCCACCAGCACCAGCACCCGGTGCAGCGCGTCGTCCGGGTCGAACCGGGTGTCGTAGAAGACCTGACCCACCCAGGCCCACTGGATCACCACGAAGAGCCCGATCACGGCCAGCACGGCGCGCGGGGACGGGGTCGGGTCGCCGCCCAGCCGGGCCACCACCGCCGCCAGCGCGTACACGAAGATGAGGTCGAGGAAGAGCTCCAGCCAGGTGGCATGGCGGTGTCCGGCCTCGTCTGCCGGCGGGGCCTGCCCGCGGAGCCCGATCCGACCGGCCAACCATCTGGGCAGGCGGGGGACGTCGGTCCGTACCCTGCGCATCTGGTCATGGTCCCCGGGCGGCCCGGCCTGCGGGCCGGAACCGCCCAGCCGGCAGCGGTGGCCGCCACACCGACGTCCCCCGGCGGGCGTGTCGTCGGCCCGGCAGGGCAGGATGTACGCCGAGGGGGTGGCGCATGGCTGGGCGGATCCGGGACGAGGACATCGCACTGGTCCGGGAACGCACCTCGATCGGGGATGTGATCTCCGAGACCGTCACCCTGAAGTCCGCCGGCGGCGGCAACCTCAAGGGTCTGTGCCCGTTCCACGACGAGAAGAGCCCGTCGTTCAACGTCTCACCGGCCCGTAACGTCTGGTACTGCTTCGGCTGCGGGGCCGGCGGCGACGCGATCAAGTTCCTGATGGACGCCGACCACCTCAGCTTCGTGGAGTCCGTCGAGCGGCTCGCCGGCCGCGCCGGCATCCAGTTGCGCTATATCGAGGACGACAAGAGCGCCCCGCGCCCTCGCCCGCAGCAGGGCCAGCGGCAGCGCCTGGTCGCCGCGCACGCCGCCGCTGTCGAGTTCTACCGGGCGCAGCTCAGCACCGCCGGCGCCCGGCCGGCACGGGAGTTCCTGGCCCAGCGGGGGTTCGACCGGGCCGCCGCCGAGCGTTACGGCTGTGGCTTCGCGCCGGACGGTTGGGACCTGCTCACCAAGCACCTGCGCCAGCAGGGGTTCACCCACCAGGAGCTGGTCACGGGCGGGCTGTCCCGGGAGGCCCGCTCCGGCAGCCTGATCGACCGGTTCCGCCGTCGGTTGCTCTGGCCGATCCGCGACCTCGCCGGCGACGTGATCGGCTTCGGCGCGCGCAAGCTCTTCGACGACGACGACGGCCCGAAGTACCTGAACACCCCCGAGACGCCGATCTACAAGAAGTCGCACGTGCTCTACGGCATCGACCAGGCCAAACGGGAGATCGCCAAGCAGGGGCGGGCGGTGATCGTCGAGGGTTACACCGACGTGATGGCCTGCCACCTGGCCGGGGTGACCACGGCGGTGGCGACCTGCGGCACGGCCTTCGCCGCGGACCACATCTCGGTTCTGCGTCGCCTCCTGTTCGACAGCGACGAGGTGGCCGGCGAGATCATCTTCACCTTCGACGGCGACGCCGCCGGCCAGAAGGCCGCGCTGCGCGCCTTCGAGGACGACCAGCGCTTCGTCGGGCGCACGTTCATCGCCGTCAGCCCGGACAACATGGACCCGTGCGATCTGCGGCTGGCCAAGGGTGACCTGGCGGTGCGTGACCTGGTAGCGCGCCGCGAGCCGCTCGTCGACTTCGCGTTGCGACACGTGATCGGCCGCTTCGACCTGGACACCGTCGACGGCCGGGTCGAGGCCATGCGTCACGCCGCGCCGCTGGTCGCGCGCCTCAAGGACCGGGAAAAGCGCCCAGAGTACGTCCGCAAGCTCGCCATGGACCTGGGCATGGAGATCGAGCCGGTGCAGCGGGCGGTGCTGGCCGCCGGCAACACCCCGCCGCCCGGCACCCGCGACGCCGCACCCGCCGCCCGCCCCGCGTCGGCCCGCCCAGAGCCGACCCTGGACAGCCCGCAGTCGATGGTCGAGCGGGAGGCGCTGAAGCTCGCCCTCCAGCAGCCGGTGCTGGCCGGGCCCATGTTCGACGCCGTCGAGGCCACCGAATACCGCCACCCGGTGCACGTCGGGGTGCGTGCGGCCATCGCGGCGGCCGGTGGTGCCGCGTCGGCGACCGGCGGCGCGGTCTGGATCGAGTCGGTCCGCGACGCCTGCGACGACCTGGCGTCGGCGGCGTTGGTCGGCGAGTTGGCCGTGGAGCCGCTGCGCATCGACGGGGAAGCCGACCCGCGCTACGTGTCGATCACCATGGCGCGGGTGCAGTTCGGGTCGGTGACCTCACGGATCCGGGACATCAAGTCCCGCATCCAGCGGATCAACCCGGTCAACAACAAGGACGAGTACTTCGCCGCCTTCGGTGAGCTGCTGTCCCTGGAGCAGCACGCCCGGGCACTGCGCGAGCAGGCTGCGGGAGGCCTCTAGATGGGACTGTTCAGCCGCAAGCCGAAACTGCCGCCGGCCGACCGGCCGCCGCTGACCGCCGACGAGCGGGTGCTGGCGTGGGCGGCCGTCGGCAACGGCGAGGGCGACGGGGTGGTGGTCGCCACCAACCTCGGGCTGTGGCTGCCCGGTCGAGGGCAGCGGCTCGGCTGGCACACCATCCTCAAGGCGGTCTGGTCCGGCCGGGAGCTGACCGTCACCCCCGCCGAGACCGCCGTCGACCGGGACGGCTACACGGTGGTCGCCGACGGCCCGGCCGAGACGTACTTCCTCCTCGATCCGCGCGAGCTGCCGCACCAGGTGCGGGCACGGGTGACCCGCTCGGTCGCGTACACCGAGCACCATCCGGTGCCCGGCGGCGCGGCGCGGGTCGCGGCCCGCCGCGTGGCCGGGGCCGACGGTCTGACCTGGACGGTCCGACTCGACCCCGGCACCCCGACGGACGACGAGGCCCTGCTCGCCGAGACCGACCGTCTGGTCGGCGCGGCCCGTGCCGCCACCGCGCCGACCGACCTCTGACCGTCAGGGTCAGTTGGCGCCGAGATCCTTCAACGCCTTGTCGGCACCGCGGTGCAGCGGCACCGGCTCGGTCTTGCGGGCGGTGTCCAGCGAGATCCCCTTGGCCGCCGGGTTCGCCTGGGCCAGCGCGTCGCGCCTGTCGAACACCGTCCGGGTGATCGCGCAGGCGACGTTGGCGTCCAGGTCCTTACGAACCAACAACACGTTGGGTACGACGATCGTCGGGGTGTCGGTCGCCGTCCGGTACGCGTCCCGGCCGATCGTCCCGGCCTGGTAGGCGGGGCTCGACGCGGTCATCTTCGGCAGCAACGGCGAGATGTCGACGAACCTCACCGAGTCACCGGCGGTGGTGAACAGGTCGGTGAGGCCGCCGGTGGGCAGACCGCCGGACCAGAAGAAACCGTCGACGCTGCCGTCCTTGACCCCCTCGACCGTCTTGGTCAGATCCAGCCGCTGCGCCCGGATGTCCTTGGCCGGGTCGAGGCCGGCGGCCTCCAGCAGCCGGTTGGCGATCACCTCCGTGCCGGACTTCGGTGACCCGGTGGAGATCCGCTTGCCGCGCATGTCGGCCACCGAGGTGATCCCGGAGTCGTTGCGGACCACCACCTGCGTGTAGTTGTCGTAGATGCGGGCCAGTGCCTCCACCGGCTGCGGCGCGGTGAAGCTGCCCTTGCCCTCGACCGCGTTGACCGCCGTGTCGAACAGGGAGAACGCCACGTCGTACTGACCACCGACGAGTTGCTCGACGTTCTGCACCGAGGCGCCGGTCTCGGCTGCGGTGCCGGTGAGCTTGCCACCGGTCGCCCCGGACAACTGCCCGGCCAGGGCGTTGCCGACCACGTAGTAGACGCCCGTCGCGTTGCCGGTGGCGATGCCGACGCGGGTCTCCCTGCTCACCTCGCAGGTGACCTCGCTGGCCGCGTCGTCCTTGGCGGCGCCGCCCTGCTGACCACCACAAGCCGTGGCGCCGACCGTGACGAGGGCGAGCGCGCTCAGGCCCGCCGCGAGCCGTACGTCGATTCGTCTCACAGTTGTTCCTCCACAGGATTGGCTGGTGATCCGGACGATGGCCGACCGGCGGATCCTCGTCTGACGAACACACCCGCGGCCGCGATGGCGGCCAGTGCCACGCCGACCGTGACCGGCACGGGTTCGAGCCAGAGCAGGGTGACACCGGCGAGGGCACCGAGCACGCGTTCCGGGGCGCCGGCGGGCCCGACTCCGGGCAGCCAGCCACCGGCGGCGACGGCGAGCACCGCCACGCTCAGCGCGGTCACCACGGCGGCGAAGGCGATCCGCTGGACGCCACCGATGCCGAGCAGACCGAGCCCGGCCGGCGTGATGACGAACGCGATCGGGGTCAGGTAGGCGGGCAGCGCGTACCGCAGGGTCTGCCACATGGTCGGCACCAGCCGGCCGCCGGTCACCGCGGCGGCGGCCACCGCGGCGAGCGCCGTCGGTGGGGACACCTCGGACAGAACCGCGAAGTAGAAGACGAACATCGCCGCGGCGGGCGCGCTCACGCCCAGGTCGAGCAGAGCCGGACCGACGATCACCCAACCGATCACGAACGAGGCGGTGACCGGCACGGCCAGGCCCAGCAGGCTGAGGGCGACGGCCGCGAGCAGCGCGGTGAGCACCAGGACCAGGGTCGGGTCCGACGTGGCCGCCTGCGCCCCGCCGATCAGCAGCGCCGCCGCCTGCGGCCCGAGGCCGGTCTTCGTGGTGGTCGCCGTGATGATGCCGGCGGCGGCGCAGACCGCGGAAACGGCGAGCACTCCGCGTACGCCGGTGACGAGCGCGGTCACCAGCCGGGCCGGGGTGAGCCGGTACGCGCGGCCCTTCGTGCGGTCCAGGAAGGAGAGCGCGACCGCCAGGAGGGTGGCGAAGACGACCGCCCTCGTCGCGGACACGCCGACCGCGAGGAACACGATGATCGCGATCAGCGAGGCGAAGTGGTAACCGAGGCGGGCCAGCAGACGCCAGGGCGAACCGACGTCGATCACGACGGGGCGTACGCCGGAGCGGCGTGCGTCGATCTCCACCGAGAGCAGAATGCCGAGGTAGTAGAGCACTGTCGGCACCGTCGCCCAGCCCAGCACCTGGAGGTACGAGACGCCCAGGTACTCGGCGATGATGAACGCCGCCGCACCCAGGGTGGGTGGGGAGAGGATCGCGCCGACCCCGGCCGCCGCCAGCATTCCGCCGGCCCGCTCCGGGGGATAGCCGGCGCGGCGCAGCAGGGGCCAGGTAACCGCGCCGATGCTCACCGTCGTCGCCGCCCCGGAGCCGGACACGGTGCCGAGCAGGAAGCCGGAGGCCACCGCCGTCCGACCGGCGGCGGTTCGCGAGCGGCGGAACGCCGCAGCCGACAGCTCGACGAAGAATCGCCCGGCCCCGGACAGCTCCAGCACCGCGCCGTAGATGGTGAACAGCACGATGTACGAGGCGGCCACGTCCAGGGGCGTGCCGTAGAAGCCGCTGTCGGAGTTGTAGAACGCGTCCACCAGTTGGCTGAAGTCGAGCCCGGCGTGGGCCACCGGCCAGGACTGCGGCAGCAGCCCGCCGTAGTAGCCGTACCCGAGGAACAGCAGGCAGACAGCGGGCAGGATCCAGCCGGTCGTCCGTCGGCACGCCTCCAGCAGCAGGAGCAGCAGGACCGTGCCCAGCGCCAGGTCCGCCGGCGCCAGCAGGCCCTGCCGGTCGAGGAAGGCGTTGTAGCCGCCGCCACCCGAGCCGAGCGAGACCGGCAGGACGGGGTAGAGGCAGGCCGCCACCGCCAGCACGACCAGGACCCAGTCGATCGCGGTGGGCTTTGTGGACGCCGGTCGTGTCAGGACCGGCGGGTCGGTGTCGAGGCTGGTGCTGGTGCTGGTGCTGGTGCTGGTGCTGCCGCTGTCGCTGTCGGTGCTGTCGCTGGTGCTGCCGCCGCTGGCGGTGCGTCGTCGCCGGGACGGTATGCGGACCCGCAGCCGCAGGTCGGCCGGGTAGGCCAGGAAGACCAGCGGGAGTACGCCGGCCAGGAAGATGATCAGGTAGTACTTGCTGCCCTGCGACAGCGGGCGGAACACCTGCCAGAGGGCCAGGGCGCCAACCGCCAGCGCCGCCGCGGTGAGGAGCAGACCCGCCGGCCCGGACAGCACCCGGCCCGGTTTCTCTTCCTCGAACTGGGCAGCCAGGTCCCGGGTCGCCCGCTCGGGGACGGAGCCGTCGTCATCGAGCCTGCTCGGGTCGTACCTGCTCGGGTCGTACCTGCTCGGGTCGTCCTTGGTTGGGTCGTTGCCGGTCGGGTCGTTGTCGGCGGGCTCGTGCCCGGTGGTGTCGTGTCCGGTCGGGTCGTGCCCGGTCGCACGGGTGCCGGCAGGCTCGGTGGGCTTGGCTGATGGTCGTGGTCGCGGTGCCGCGCCGCCGGTGCCCGTCGCGGGCTCGCCGGCAGGAGAGTTGGCAGGTCGGACGGGTGAAGACGAACCATCGGGCGAGCTGATGGGCGACACGAGGGGACGATACACGTCGATCGGCGAACCGGTGGGGCATCGATCGGCGTTTCGTCGTCAGCGGGACTGCCGGCGGACGGTGGGCGCATATTTGCGTCGAGGGCTGTCGGACCGGGCGGTTAGTGTCGGGCGGTGACTTCGGGGCGACCACTGATTCAGGCTCGCGGGCTGGTGAAGCGGTTCGGTGACTTCACCGCCGTGGACGGCATCGACGTCGAGGTGCGCTCGGGTGAGGCGTTCGGGTTCCTCGGGCCCAACGGCGCCGGCAAGTCCTCCACCATGCGGATGGTCGGCTGCACCTCTCCGCCGAGCGGGGGCGAGCTGCGCATCCTCGATCTGGACCCGGTGGCTGACGGGCCGGCGATCCGGGCGCGGTTGGGGGTGTGCCCGCAGCTCGACAATCTCGACCCCGAGCTGACGGTCCGGGAAAACCTGACCGTCTATGCCCGCTACTTCGGCATCTCGCGGCGGGCGGCCCGGGAGCGGGCCGACGAGCTGCTCGACTTCGTCCAGCTCACCGAGCGCGCCAACAGCAAGGTCGACCCGCTCTCCGGCGGGATGAAGCGTCGGTTGACCATCGCCCGCGCGCTGGTCAACGACCCGCAGATCGTGCTGCTCGACGAGCCGACCACCGGGCTCGACCCGCAGGCCCGGCACCTGGTGTGGGAGCGGCTGTTCCGGCTCAAGCAGCAGGGCGTCACGCTGGTCCTCACCACGCACTACATGGACGAGGCCGAGCAGCTCTGCGACCGGCTGGTGGTGATGGACGGCGGACGCATCGTCGCGGAGGGTTCGCCCCGGGCGCTGATCGAACGACACTCCACTCGCGAGGTGGTCGAGCTGCGCTTCGCCGCCGAGTCGCAGGAGCCGTTCGCCAGCAAGCTCGACGGGCTGGGGGAGCGGGTCGAGGTGCTGCCCGACCGGGTCCTGCTCTACGTGCCCGACGGCGACGCGGCGGTCGCCGAGATCACCGCGTTGGGGCTCAACCCGGCCAACGTGCTGGTGCGGCGCAGCGGCCTGGAGGACGTCTTCCTGCACCTGACCGGCCGCACCCTGGTCGACTGACCGACCCTGGGTGATCCCTTGCCACTCCTGGTGAAGTCGCCCGTTCGGCCGCGACACGTCCGGGCCTCCTCGGCGCCGGTTCCGGACCCCGACGCCGACGAAACCTGGCCAAATCGACCCAGATCCGCGAAGATCGACTCGGCTTCCTGAAAGTCGGGGTGACCCGGCCGGGTGGACACCCCGACTTCCTGAAATCCGAGTCGATCAAGCGGTGGGGGCGGTGCGCCGGCTCAGGGCGGCGGGTTCCTGAAATCCGAGTCGATCAAGCGGTGGGGGCGGTGCGCCGGCTCAGGGCGGCGGGTTCCTGATGTCCGAGTCGATCAGACGGCTGGGTTTGCGCGCCGGCCCAGGGCGGCGGGGCGAGAAGCGGGGCGACAGGTCGACGGGGTCGTCGTAGGGTGACCGGCGATCTTTCGTACCTGGGGGTTTCATGTCTGATCTGTTGATCGCCAACCGACGTCAGGCCGGGCTGACCGCCCTCTACCTGGGCGTCTTCGCGATGGTCTGGTTCAGTGTGCCGGCGGCGGAGCAACCGCTTCGTGCCCTGCTCGTGGTGGGCAGCATCGTCGCGCTGCTCACCGCCGTGGCGGGTGGTGTGCTGTCCGCCCGACTACGGGGTGCCGGCAGCCCTCGGGACCGGGCAGCCG
>NZ_JAKKFI010000071.1 GCF_022230955.1 Micromonospora cabrerizensis | reverse complement strand
TCACCGATGCCGGCGAGCAGGGCCGCCCCACCGGACGCGCCGCTGGTGGCACCGAACGCGCCTGCGGCGGCAGCACCGGCGGCGAGCGCCGGACCGGCGGCCAGGCTCACCGTGCGACCACGGAAGTTGGTGCGGTCCAACGCGGGCCCGGCCGGCGAGGTCCGCACCTCGCGCAGCGCGTACCGGGCCGCCGCGGCGCCAGCGCCGGCGATCAGCAGCCGGCCCAGCGCCCTCACGCCACCCTCCGGTGCGCGCGCGCCGCCTCGTCGATTACGGACACGGGGGTACGTCGTTCGCTCACTGGGGCAGTCTAGGCAGCAGGGATGCGGCGTTGTCGCCGACGCCGTACTGCCCGGCCTTCTTCTCGGTGAGTTGCTGCACCAGGGCGAGGCTGGTGACCAGCTGACCCTGCCCGGTGTTGGCGTTGTCGACCGTCGAGATGGTCTGGGCGAGCACCGGGTCACCGCGGACCACCGACACCAGGTTGCCGCCGACGGAACCGTTGCCGGCGACCACGATCGACCCGGTGCGGTCGAACTGCTCGGCGATCTTGACGACCGACTCGTCCCGCTTGTCGGAGTCCTTGTCGACGTACGGCTGGCCGCTGACCACGACCACCGCCTCCGCCGAGCCGGTGACCTTGTTGCTGTCGGTGGTCAGGTAGCCCGCGTTGTTGTACGCGGCCAGCACCGCCCGCCGGTCGGCGTCACTGACCGGCGCGGTGCCCTGGGACCGGTCGAGCAGGACGCTGGCCAGCAGAGCGCTGGAGGTCTCCACGCCGTGCCCGTTGCCCGGCAGACCGGTGGTCTGCGCGGTCGGGCGGGCGGCGGTGACGGCCAACTCCAGCAGGTTGGAGTTGTTGTCCGGGTTGATGAACTTGTCCTGAAGGTCGACCCGACCGGTGATGGTGGCACCGCCGAGCTGGAGCTTCTTGAGCACACCCTCGGTGTGGTCACGCCCGTTGGGCAGGCTGAGCACCACCACCCGACGCCCGGTGAGGGTGCCGGGCAGGAAGACCTGCGACATCTCCTCGGCGAACTTCTCCTCCATGCCGAGCTGCTTCTCCATGTTGCTGACCGTCTGACGCCAGTTCTGGTTGTCCTTGCGCAGCCCGGTGACCTGCCCCTCGAGAGAGTCGGCGACGGGGCCGTTGAGGGCGGCTGTGCCGACCACCAGGCCGATCGCCAGAGCCAGGAAGACCGCGGTGAGGGACACCACGTGGTAGCGGAAGTTGATCACGCTTGCAGCCTCTTGATCGGTCGGGAACTAGAAAAGCCGGTACAGCTGGAACACGAAATTGTCCCACCATTCGGCGACCACGCCCAGGTACGCCTTCCCGACGGTCGAAACGGCCACCGCGGACGCCATCGCCGCGATCGCCGACAGCACCAGCAGCAGCAACGACGAGCCGGAGATGCTCTGCCGGTAGAGCCGGCTCACACCCTTGGCGTCGACCAGCTTGCCGCCGACCTTGAGCCGGGTCAGGAAGGTCGAGGCCATCCCGCCGCGCCCCTTGTCGAGGAACTCGACCAGGGTGGCGTGGGTGCCCACCGCGACCAGCAGCGAGGCGCCCTTCTCGTCGGCCAGCAGCATGGCCAGGTCCTCGCTGGTCGCCGCGGCCGGGAAGGTCACCGCCGGGACGCCGAGGCCGTTGACCCGGGGCAGGCCCGGGGCCCGCCCGTCCGGGTACGCGTGCACGATCACCTCCGCGCCGCAGCGCAGCACGTCGTCGGTGACCGAATCCATGTCCCCGATGATCATGTCGGGGGTGTAGCCCGCCTCGACCAGGGCGTCCGCGCCGCCGTCGACCCCGATCAGCACCGGCTTGAACTCCCGGATGTACGGGCGCAGCACATCCAGGTCGGCCTTGTAGTCGTAGCCGCGCACCACGATCAGGCAGTGCCGACCCTGCATCTGGGTCTCGATGTCCGGCACGCCCACGCCGTCGAGCAGCAGGTCGCGCTCCTGGCGCAGGTAGTCCATCGTGTTGGCGGCGAACGCCTCCAACTGCACCGACAGGCCCTCGCGGGCGTCGGCCATCGCCTTGGCGACCGTCTCGGCGTCCTGCAGGCTGCCGTGGGCCACCGGCTCGTCACCGGCGAAGACCGTGTTGCCCTCGATGCGCACCTGGTCGCCTTCGCGGACCCGCTCGAAGACGCCCTCGCCGAGGTCGTCGAGGAGCGGGATGCCGGCGGCGATCAGCACCTCCGGGCCGAGGTTCGGGTAGCGGCCGGAGACCGACGGCTTGGCGTTGAGCACCGCCGCGACACCGACAGCCACCAACGAATCCGCCGCGACCCGGTCCAGGTCGACGTGGTCGATGACCGCGATGTCACCAGGGCGCAGCCGACCGACCAGGCGTTTCGTCCGGCGATCAAGGCGCGCGGTGCCGAGGACTCTGCCCGGTTCGGAGTTCCTGTTCCGGCGCAACGTGGGTAGACGCATCGTGACCATCCTGGCATGTGAGGCAGGCTTTTCTGTCGCGACATGCCTGAGCAGGGCCGCCTACCCAGGGAAGCACACGTCGGCACAAGCCGGTGTGCTTGCGCTCACAATACGCGGCGTCACAACCGCCTTTCCTTGGCGGCCACGGCCAGAAGCTCCTCGGCGTGGGCGATACCCAGATCGGAGTCGGGCAAACCCGCCAGCATCCGTGCAAGCTCCCGGGCCCGCTCGGTGTCCTCCACCACCCGCACCCCACTGGTCGTCACCGCGCCTCCGGTGTCCTTCGCCACCACCAGGTGCCGGTCGGCGAACGCGGCCACCTGCGGCAGGTGCGTGACGACCAGCACCTGGTGGCTGCGGGCCAGTCGCGCCAACCGCCGGCCGATCTCCACCGCCGCCTGACCGCCTACCCCGGCGTCGACCTCGTCGAAGACCAGCGTGGGCGGACCACCCGAGCCCGCGAAGACCACCTCGATGGCGAGCATCACCCGCGACAACTCACCGCCGGAGGCACCGCGCTGCAACGGCAGCGACGGCGCGCCCGGGTGGGCCAGCAACCGCAGCTCCACCTCGTCACCACCATCGGGGGTGACACCCACCTCGACACCGTTGACCGACAGCGTCGGCTCGGCGCGCCCGGCCGGGCGGGGCAGCACCGCCACCTCGATGCGCGCGTGTGGCATGGCCAGCCCGGCCAGCTCCACGGTGACCTGGTCGGCGAACCGGACCGCCGCCTCCTGCCGGGAGGCCGACACCCGCCCGGCCAGGTCGGCCACCTCGGCGGCGAGCCGCTGGCCCTCCCGCTCCAACTCGTCGAGCAGGTCGTCGGAGGTGTCCAGGTCGGACAGTCGGGTGCGCGCCCGATCCGCCCATGCGATCACCCCGTCGACGTCGTCGGCGTACTTGCGGGTCAGGGCGCGCAACGCCGCCCGCCGCTCGTAGACGTGCTGCAACCGGGCCGGATCCGCATCGAGCGTCGCCAGGTACGCCGACAGCTCCGCCGACACGTCGGTGACCAGCGTGGCGGCCTCCTCCAGGCGCGACGCCAACTCACCCAGCGCCGGGTCGGTGCCGGCCTGCGCCTCCAGGGTCCGACGGGCCGTCCCGAGCAGCGCCGCCGCGTCGGGCGTCTCCTCGGCGGCCTCGGCGCCACCGGCCACACACTGCTGGGCGATCTGCGCGGCCGTGCGCAACCCCTCGGCGTGCTCCAGCCGCTGCGCCTCGGTCTTCAGCTCGTCGTCCTCACCGGGCTGCGGATCGACCCGGGTGATCTCGTCCAGGCCCAGCCGCAGCAGATCGGCCTCCTGACTGCGCTCGCGGGCGTTGCGCCGCCGGTCGGCCAGGTCGTCGACCACCCGCCGCCACCCCGCGTACGCCTCGCGCAGCGCGTCGAGCAGCTTCTCGTGCGCGGGCCCGGCGAACCGGTCCAGTGCGGCCCGCTGCTCGGCCGGGCGCAGCAACCTCAGCTGGTCGGACTGCCCGTGCACGGCCACCGCCTGCTCGCCGACCTCGCCGAGCATCGACACCGGCATGCTCCGGCCCCCGACGTGGGCGCGCGAGCGCCCCTCCACCGTCACCGTGCGGCTCAGCAGCACCGAGCCGTCCTCGTCGGGCTCCCCACCGGCCTCGGTGATCCGCGCGTGCACGGCGTCGGCGACCCGCCCGGTCAGGCGCAACCGCCCCTCCACCACCGCCCGGCCGGGTTGGGCGCGAACCCGCCCGGCGTCGGCCCGACCGCCGAAGAGCAGGCCGAGGCCGGTGACCACCATCGTCTTGCCCGCACCGGTCTCGCCGGTGATGACGTTCATCCCGCCGGTCAACGGCAGCGTGGTGTCGTCGATGACGCCCAGTCCGGTGATACGCAGCTCTTCCAGCACAGCCACCGACAGTAGACGCGAGGCCCGACACTTGACCAGCCGACGGGCCTGGGATCGGCCGGCATCCGGCCGACGTACAGTTCTGCCCCGTGTTGGACGTGATCGGCCTGACCTCGGCTGAAGAGGAGCTCTACCGCTGCCTGCTCCAGCTCACGGTGGCGCGCGTCGACGACCTGGTGCGTCGGCTGCACCGTCCCCGCGAGCAGGTCGTCGCCCAGGTCGAGGCCCTGCGCGCCAAGGGTCTGGTGCAGCCCACCGACGCCGACCCCGACGCGCCACTGCGCCCGACCGCCCCGGACGTCGCCCTCGGTGGAGCGCTGCTGCGTCGCCAGGAGGACCTGGAGGCGGCCCGCCGCCGGGTCACCCAACTGGCCGAGGAGTACCGCTCCGGGCTGCGCCGGCAGCACGTCGACCACCTCGTCGAGGTGATCACCGGCGCCCGGGTCCTCCGGGACCGTCTGCGCGATCTGCAGAATTCGGCGCGTACCGAGGTGCTCTGGTTCTGCCGGGCCAACCCCCTGGCGATGGCCGGCCCGGAGAACGTCGAGGAGTTCGACGCGCTGGCCCGGGGGGTGACCTACCGGGCCATCTACGAGCGTGACCTGCTGCTGGAACCGGGCGCGCTGGCCGACCTGGCCAAGGGCGTCGCCGCTGGCGAGCAGGCCCGGGTGCTGGACCGGCTGCCGGTCCGACTGGCCATCGTGGACGCCCGCACCGCCATCTGCCCGTTGGTGCCCGACCGCGACGGTGGCGAGCCGAGCGCCGCCGTGATCGGTCGCAGTCAACTGCTCGACGCCCTGCTCGCCCTCTTCGAGAGCCACTGGCGGGTGGCCACCCGACTGCGGCTCGACGACCCCCTCAGCGTCGCGGCGGCCGAGAACCGGCGACCGGAGCCCGAGGACCACCCGAGCGACGGTTACCAGCCCGATGCCGACGAGGCACGGCTGTTGTCGCTGTTCGTGGCCGGCGTACCGGACAAGTCCATCGCCTCCCAGCTCGGGGTGAGCCGGCGGACCGTGCAGCGGCGGATCGCCGACCTGATGGCCGCCGCCGGCGTGGACACCCGGCCGGGGCTGGCGTTCCAGGTCGCCCGGCGCGGCTGGCTCTGACGCCGAGAGGGGCCCACCGTCGGGCGACGGCGGACCCCTCGGCGGGCGGGCGGGCGGGACGGCGTCACCGCCCCGCCCGCCCCGATCAGCGCAGCCCGTACGCCTGGAGCACCGTCTGGTCGACGGTGTTCCCGGCCCGGTCGGCGGCGTGCACCCGCAGCGACACCGTTCCCCGTCCAGCCGGCACGGTCGCGGTGTACCGGGTGCCGGAGCCCCTGGTCGGGGCATTGCGCCAGGTGACGCCCCCGTCGAAGGAGACCTGCACCCGGACGCTGGCACCGGTCGGCGCGGCCACCCCGGTCGGCTGGCGCAGGGTCACCCCCACCTGGTGCGGTCGGTTGCCGCGTACCGTGCCGAGCAGGTCGGCCGGCACCTGGTAGTCCACCTGCAACAGCGACAACGGCGTGGCGTCGCCCGCCGGCCGGGCCGACGTGAACTCCCAGGCCGTGTCGGTCCGGGTGCCGTAACGCCACTCGGCCGAGGACCGCTTCGTGGTCAGGTCCAGCCGGTAGCGGGCCCGCTGCGCCGTGGTGGGCACCGGGGCCCACCCGCCGGACAGGTCGGCGATCTGCTGGCCGTCCCGGCTGACCCGGGCCTCGACGGTGTCCGACTCCTCACTGGTCCCGGCCACGCCGTGGTGCCCCCCGGCGTCGACGAACTCCGGCACCCGCAGGTCCAGGGTGTCCCCGGTGCGCGTGGGCACCGGCACCCCGCCGCCGGCCGGCACGGCCGGCCGGATCACCGGGGCGTGCCACGTCTCGGTCTCCCGGTCGTCGGCGTCGTAGCGCCGGGGCTTCTCGGTCAGGCCGCCGGTCAACTGCCCCCACTGCATGAACATGAGCTTGTGCTGGACCCGGTGCTGCCACCAGTTGTCCCCGGCACTGACGAACTCCTGCCGGGTGGTGCCGGTACGGACCATGCGCTGGTCGTCGTTCCAGGAGTACTCCTGCCACGGACGCCAGCCGAACCGCTCCTCGCTGGCCCAGCCGGCACCCGTGTCGCCGTAGCTCGCGGTCACCTCGGCGGTGTTCTTCGCGGTCACGGTGTGCACGATGCGCTCCGGCACCCGGCCCTTCGACACCTGCCACACGTCGTACAGGTACGGGCTGTCCACGGTGAGCGTCAGGTCGAGCGTCGCCCGGCCCGTGCGCGCCGCGGCGACCAACCGCTGCCCGTCGTCGTTAGCGACCACCATCGACGGGATCGGCAGTCGATCCCCGAGCGGGCGCCACACCGTCCACGCGGAGAAGTCCGCGGCCCGGACGATCAGCACCGCGGCGGCACCAGCGGCCGCGGCGGCGGCGACCTGCTCGTCCTCGGAACGGTCCGGGTCGGCGGCGAGCAGCGCCGCCGCGCCCCGCACCCGGGTCAGCTCGGCGGGCGTCCCGGTGCCGGCCCAGACCAGCGGCAGCTTGCGCCGGCCGGTCGGCGCCGGTGACGTGCCCAGCAGGTTGATGTCCAGTGGAGCGGACACCCCGCTGATCTTCGCGTCCACCATCGGCGCGACGAGCTGCCAGCGCGAGGCGAACTCGAACTCACCCTGGCGCACCGGGCGGGTCGGCGTGACGTTGACCTGCTGGACGGTGCTGTACGCCATCACGCCGTGGTCGATCTGCCGGCCGTTGGCCAGCACCCGGTGCACGTAGTAGCTGAGCGTGGCCTGCTGCTCGCTGGGCTTCGGCGTCTCGATCCGCACCGGTGTGCCCTTGCGCGCGTCGAGGACCACGGTCAGGTCCCGGTCGACCACCAGCTCCGGCTCGACGGCCTCGGTCAACTGCTCGTCCAGGGGGGCGCCGTGCTCGATCATCGCGGTCAGCAGGTACGTGCCCTCCTCGACCTGGAGGGTGCCCTCGCCCGGCCACCAGCCCCAGTAGTCCGACTCGGTCTGCTCACCGAAGAGGGTCAACCCCGGCGAGAGGGTCAGCTGACCTTGGAGGTCCAGCACCTTGATGGTGACCTGGTGCAGCGGGCCGCTGACGGTGAGCCCGACCGGCGTGCGCACGGCGACGCCGTCCGTACCGGTCGCCACCAGCCAGCCACCGTGCGGGCCCCGGGCCAGCTTCGCCGGGTCGGCACGCAGCGGCACGGCGACGCTGCCGCCCGCCGGCACGGTCACCGCGCCGGAGGCGACGGCGACCCCGTCGGTCTCGGCCGCGCCGCTGTCCAGGTTGCGCAGCTCCAGGGCCGGCCGCAGGGTCTGCGCGACCGCGGTGCCGTTGGTGTACGTCACGCTCCGCTCGACCGGCGCCGTGCCGGTCTGGATCCGTCCGAAGTCGACGGTGGCCGACGAGTACACCCGCTGCTTCAGCGCCCGGGCCACGTCGACCCGGCCGCCACCCTGCTCGAAGACGGTCAGCGCCGGGTTGGCCTTCGTGGTGCTCACCAGCGCGTCCTTGAGCGTCCCGGCAGCCCAGTCGGGGTGTTCCTGGGCGAGGATCGCCGCCGCGCCGGCCACGTGGGGGGTGGCCATCGAGGTGCCGGACGCCGTCGTGTAGGCCTCGCCCACCGGCGTACCCATGGTGGTGCCGGCGGCCCGCGCGGCGACGATGCCGACGCCCGGTGCGGTGATCTCCGGCTTCAGGCCGTTGTCGCCGAGCCGCGGACCCCGGCTGGAGAACTCCGCCAGGTTGTCGTCGCGGTCCACCGCGCCGACGGTGAGCGCCGCCGCTGCCGCGCCCGGCGAACCGACGGTACGCGCCGCGCCCGCGTTGCCGGCGGCGACCACGAAGAGCGCGCCGGTCTCGGCGGTCAGGTCGTTGACCGCCTGGCTCATCGGGTCGGTGCCGTCGGTCGGGTCACCGCCGAGGCTCATGCTGACGACCTTCGCGCCGGAGTGGGCGGCCCACTCCATGCCGGCAATGATGGACGAGTCGTAGCCGGAGCCAGCGTCGTCGAGCACCTTGCCGACCAGCAGCCGCGCGCCGGGTGCGACACCCTTGCGCAGCCCGGCGGACGCGTTGCCGCTGCCGGCGATGGTGGCCGCGACGTGCGTGCCGTGGCCGTGACCGTCCCGGGCGCTGCCGCTGTTGGAGAAGTCCCGCGCCTCGGCGATCCGTCCGGCCAGGTCGGGGTGGGTGGCGTCGACGCCGGTGTCCAGGACGGCCACCGTCACGCCACTGCCGTCCCGGCCGGCCGCCCAGGCCTCCGGGGCGCCGATCTGCGGCACGCTGTGCTCCAGCGTCGGGCGGACCTTCCCGTCCAGCCAGATCCGGGCGATCCCGCCACCCAGCCGGGGCGCGGCGGCGGTGGTCCGGGTGGTCGGCGTGCCCGCGAGCGCGCTCCACAGGCCGCCGAGGTCACCCTTGCCGACTCGCAGCGCCGCGCCGTTGATGCTCTCCAGAGGCCGGGCGTCCGCGGCGACGGCGAGCGGCCGGACCCGGCCGGCAGCCGGCTCCTGGTAACGCACGATCAGCGGCAGGTTGCCCTGGGCGGCGTCGCCGTAGCCGTCGGCAGCCAACTCCTGGACGTCGAACAGGTTGGGGTCGAGGACCCCGCTGGAGACGTAGGGCAGGGCATCGCTGGGAAGCACCCGCAGCGCGCCGTCGACCTCCAAGGTCTGGAACACGACCCGCTCGCGCCCGGGTCCCGGGCGGACGGTGGCGGCGACCCGGCCGGGTGCGGCCCGCACCAGGTCGACCTGGTCGCCGGTGATCAGCGTGAGACGAACGGGCGCGACGCCCGGGACGGGTGTGCCCGCGGTCGGGCCGGTGGGCCGGGCGGACGGGTCGGCGGACGCCGGTGCGGCGAGGCCGACCACCAACGCGCCGACCGCGCCGACGGCGAGCCAGCGTGGGGACCAGTGCATGCGATGTGCTCCTCTACTCCTCCAGGCCCACCACCCGTAGACGGGGGCCGATCGGAGTCTGCGTCGGAGCCTGTCACCAGGTCACTAGTCACCAGCCGCCGCAGCGGCGACATGTCGTCAGGTGGACAACCGACGTCCACCGACTGTGTGCGCCACCGTCACCGGCGGCTGCCGCGCCACCCGTGCACGGGAAGAGCGAACTTGGCGACCAGCCGGTCGGTGAACGGGCGCGGGCGCAGCCGCACGATGCGCACCGGCAGGGCGCCCCGACGCACCGTCACCCGGGCACCCGGCGGCAGGTCGTAGACCCGACGCCCGTCGCAGGAGAGCACCGCGAGGGTCGTGAACGGATCGACGGTGATCACGAAGGTGGACGTCGGCGCCGTGACCAGCGGGCGGCTGAACAACGCGTGCGCGCTGATCGGCACCAGCAGCAACGCCTCCACCTCCGGCCAGACCACGGGGCCGCCACCAGAGAACGCGTACGCGGTGGAGCCGGTCGGCGTGGCGCAGACGACACCGTCGCAGCCGTAGCGGGACAGCGGGCGCCCGTCCACGTCGACGAGCAGCTCGAGCATCTGCGCCCGCTCGCCCTTCTCGATGCTGATCTCGTTGAGCGCCCAGGACTCGATGGTCGGCCCACCGTCGAACTCGGCGGTGACGTCCAGGGTGAGCCGCTCGTCGACCGTGTAGTTGCGACTGACGACGTCCCGCACCGCCACGTCCAGGTCGTCGATCTCCGCCTCGGCCAGGAAACCCACCTTGCCGAGGTTGATGCCGAGCAACGGCGCCTTCGCCGGGCGGGCCAGCTCGGCGGCGCGCAGGAAGGTGCCGTCCCCACCGAGCGCGAAGACGATCTCGGCACCCTCGGCGGCCTGCTGGCCGGCGACCGGCACCACGCCGGGTAGGTCCAGGTCGTCGGCCTCGTCGGCGACCACCCGTACCTCGAAACCCGCGGCGATCAGGTCGGCCGCGACCGACCGGGCGTGCTCGGTGCTACGTCGACGGCCGGTGTGCGTCACCAGCAGCGCGGTGCGGCTCATCGGGCCACCAGCCCGTACGGACGGCGGTGCGCCACCGTCGCCCCGGCACGTGTCGTACCAGTGCTCTCGCTGCGCGCGTTCACCCTGCGACCTCCTCCGCCGCCGCCACGTCCGGCACGTCGCCGGTCGTCGTCAAGCCGTCCGGCCCGGCCGCCACCACGGCCCGCACCCGTTGCGGGTCGGCCGGCGGTGCGCCCCGGCGCAACCATACGAAGAACTCCACATTGCCGCTCGGCCCGGGAAGCGGGCTGGCGGCCACGTCCGCCAACCCGAGACCGAGCCGCTCGGCCGCGGCGGCCACGTCCAGCACCGCTTCGGCGCGCAGCTCCGGATCGCGCACCACACCACCCGCGCCGACCCGGTCCTTGCCGACCTCGAACTGCGGCTTCACCATCAACGCCAGGTCACCGTCGTCGCGGGTGCAGCCGGTCAGCGCCGGCAGCACCAGCCGCAGCGAGATGAACGACAGGTCAGCCACCGTGAGGTCGACCGGCCCACCGATCGTCTCCGCATCGAGCGTACGAACATTGGTGCGTTCCAGGACACGGACCCGCTCGTTCGTGCGCAGCGGCCAGGCGAGCTGCCCGTAGCCGACGTCCACGGCCACCACCTCGGCGGCATCCGCGCGCAGCAGCACGTCGGTGAACCCGCCGGTGGAGGCGCCGGCGTCCAGGCAGCGCCGCCCGGCGACGCGCAGCCCGCCGGCGCCGAACGCGGCCAGCGCGCCGGCCAGCTTGTGCCCGCCCCGGGAGACGTACTCCTCGGCCGGGTCCGCTCCGGTCACCAGGAGGGGATCGGCGGGGTCGACCATCGCGGCGGCCTTGCGCGCGACCACCCCGCGCAGCTGGACCCGGCCGGCCTCCACCAACGCGGCGGCCTGCTCCCGGGAGCGGGCCAGACCGCGGCGGACGAGTTCGGCGTCCAGCCGGTTACGACGTGCCATGGGTGGTTCTCCGGTCTCCTCAGGCCTGGTCGTCCGGCTCAGGTCTGGTCGATGGTGGCGAGGGTTTCCCGCAGCGTCTCGTAGGCCGCCTCGTACTGCGCGATCTGGTCGGCCGGGGCGAGCGTCGCCGCGTTGGTCATGGCCCGTACGGCGGCGTCCACCGCCGGGTGCCGGGCCTCGTCGTCCCCGACGTCCGGCAGCGGCCCGGGGCGGGCGCCCGCGGGAGGCCCGGGCCGGGCGGCGAACGACGCGCCAGTCGGCGGACCGGGCCGGCCCGGGAACGAACCCCCACTCGGCGGACCGGGCCGGCCTGGGAACGAACCCCCGGTCGGCGGATCGGGCCGGCTCATTCGGCGGCGTCCGGCGGCTGCTGACGGACCGCCTTCTCGGCCGGCATGACCGCCGGGGTCGGGGTGTCGTCGTCGGGCCGACTGATCGTCGGCGGCTTCTTCGCGACGGCCTTCTTGGCGACCGCCTTCTTCGCCACAGCCTTCTTGGCCACGGCCTTCTTCGCCACGGCACCCTCGGCCGCCGGCGCGGAGACCGGGGCACCGGCCGGGCCGTCGGACGGCATCAGCCGGTCACCGGGCGGCGCGGCGAGGGTCGGATCGGGTTGCTCGCGGGGGCCGGCGGTCGGCGTCCGGGCCGGCTCGACGGCGCGTGCCTCGCGGAGCTGCCGCTCCAGGTCGTGCACCCGCCGGGTCAGCTCGGCCACCTCGTCGGCGGTGGCCAACCCGACCGCGCCGAGAGCCCGGTCGACCTCGAAGCGGACCAGCTTGGTCAGCGCCTCCCGGTTGGCCGCGCCGGTGGTGACCAGCTCCTCGCCGAGCGCCTGGAGTTGGGCGGCGGTCGCCCCACCGGAGCCGACGAGGCGACGTGCCACGTCCTGAGCCTTCTTCCGGGGCGTCTCCGCGAGGCCCATGGCCAGTTCGAGGTAGGCGCGCCACGCGTCCTGCATGCCTGAGTCCTTCCACGAAGCGAGGTGTTCAGGTGTCACGCTACCGGGCACCCCGGACTGTGCCGTGCGGTACGGTGCCGAGGACGGCGTGGCGATCAGCGAGGGGGAGATGTGGCCAGCGTGGACGAGTGCCGGCAGGCATTGCAGGAGCTGGCCGCCCGGCTGGACCGCAACGCGGAGACGGTGCGCGAACGGATCGACCTGGACCGCACGCTGGCCTGCCGGATCACCGACCTGGACACCGCGTTCCACGGCCGCATCACCGGCGGTCGACTGGTCGAGCTGACCGACGGCGACGACCCCAAAGCCAAGATCGCGCTGAGCACGTCCAGCGATGACCTGCTCGCCCTGGTCCGCGGCGACCTCGACGTCACCAGCGCGGTGACCTCCCGCCGAGTGTCGATCAAGGCCAACCCGTTCGATCTGCTGAAGCTGCGCAAACTGCTCTGACGACCCGTTCGCCTGACCGGTCAGGCAGCGGCGCTCAGACCGAAGCTCTCCACCGCGTGGGCCGCGTCCGGGCCGATCGGGCGGATCTTCGGCAGCGCCCGCTCCGACGCCGACCAGGCCACCGCGCACAGCGCAGCCAACGCGTCCAGCGGCCGGCCGGACCCGGCCAGTTCCAGCACGCCGTCCCGGTCGGTCACGGACCAGCCGCCGGCGTCCGCCGGGCCCGGGACCCGCACGGCGGCAGCCGGGTCGAAGAGCCCCGCCAGGTCCCTCGCGACGTACGTGGGACGCCGCTGCGGCTCGGCGGCCAGCAGATCCGGTACGCCACTGACGCCGGTGAGCACGAGCAGGCTGTCCAGGCCGGCACGGCGGGCGCCCTCGATGTCGGTGTCCAGCCGGTCACCCACCACCAGGCTCTGGCCACCGCCCGCGCGCCGGGCGGCGGTCTCGAACAGCGCCGACTCCGGCTTGCCGACCACCACGTCGGGGTCCCGCTCCAGGGCCGTACGCAGCACGGCCACCAGCGACCCGTTACCGGGCAGAGGGCCCCGCCCACTGGGCAGGGTCCGGTCGGTGTTGGTGGCGATCCAGAGCGCCCCGGCCCGCACCGCGACCGAGGCCTCGGCCAGTTCGGCCCAACCGACCTGCGGCCCGTACCCCTGCACCACCGCGGCCGGGTTCTCGTCCGCCTTGCTGACCGGGGTCAGGCCGACCGCGCGCAGCTCGGCGCGCAGGGCCTCCGCACCGACCACCAGCACCGGTGCGCCGGCGGGCAGCCGATCGCGCAACAGTTCGGCCGAGGCCGCGGCGGAGGTGAGCACCTCCTCCGGGCGAGCCGGCACGCCCATCCCGGTGAGCAGGTCGGCGACCTGGCTGGAGCGCCGGGAGGCGTTGTTGGTGGCGTACGCCACCGCCCGCCCCTCGTCGTGCAGCCGGGCCACCGCCTCGACGGCGCCGGGGATCGGCCGGTCGATCAGGTAGATCACGCCGTCCAGGTCAAACACGACCAGGGTGTACCCGTCGACCAGCCGCTCCCCCACGCCCGCGTTCACCGCTGCGTCGGCTCCGACTCGTCGCCCCGGGTGGGGGCGGTCTCGTCGGCGCTCACCGCGTCGCCGGACCTCGCGCTGCCGTCGGCAGCGGTGGCCGCATCGGCGTCGCCGGCCTCGTCCGGGTGACGGTCCTCGTCCTCGTTGACGGAGTCCTCGTCGTCGTCAGGGCGGCCGACAGCACCGTCCTGCTCGTCGTCGTCGAAGTCCTCGTCGTCGTCGTCTTCGTCGTCGTCGTCGTCTTCGTCGTCGTCGTCTTCGTCTTCGTCTTCGTCGTCGTCGTCGCGGTCGTCGCCGGTCAGGTCGGCGTCCGGCTGGGCCGGAACCGCACCGGGAGCGCCCGGGCCCGCGGCGATCTCCTCGGCGGCCTCGTCCTCGTCGTCGCCCTCGATGACCACACCGTCGAGTTCCAGCAGCCGCTCGGCGGCGTCGGTCTCGCCCTCGGTGTCCACGTCGGCGGCCCGGGAGAACCACTCGCGGGCTTCCTCGCGTCGGCCCACCGCGAGCAGCGCATCGGCGTACGCGTACCGCAGCCGAGCTGTCCACGGCACCGTGGCCTCGCTGGTGAGGTCCGGGACCTGGAGCATCGCGACCGCGGCGTCCTTCTGCCCGAGGTCACCTCGGGCACCCGCGGCGACGATGAGCAGCTCGATCGCGACGGCCTGGTCCAACTTCTCCCGGTCAGCGCCGCGGAACAGGTCGATGGCCCGCTCCGGGCGGCCGAGAGCCCGCTCACAGTCCGCGAGCACGGCCAGGTGGCTCTGCAGACCACTCATCCGGTGGTACGTGCGCAGCTCGGCGATCGCCGACTGCCACTCCCCCGCGTGGTACGCGGCAAGGCCGACCGCCTCACGGACCGCAGAGATGCGCGACGCGAGCCGCCGGGCAGCCAGCGCGTGCGCCAACGCCTCGGCCGGGTCCTCGTCGATCAGCTGACCGGTCGCGACCAGGTGCCGGGCCACCGTCTCGGCGACCGGCTTGTTCAGCGAGAGCAGCTCAGCGCGGACGTCCTTGTCGAGGTCGGTCGCGACGATGTCATCCGGCAGTGCCGGGGCCGAGCTACGCCCACCCTCGTACGACTCGGAGCCGCCAGCGCGGTCGTCGCGGCGGAACTCGCCCTCGCGACGAGGCCTCTCGTCGCCCCGGGGAGCACCGGTCCGGTCGCCACCACGGTAGCCACCCTCGCGGTCGCCACCACGGAAACCACCCTCGCGGTCACCGCCACGGTAGCCACCGCCCTCACGCGGCCCACTCGGCCGAGAGCTGTCCCGGTCGCCACCACGGAAGCCACCCTCACGGGGAGCGCCGCCGTCCCGACGGTCGCCGCCACGGAAACCACCCTCACGGTCGCCACCGCGGAAGCCGCCCTCACGACGGTCACCGCCACGGAAACCGCCCTCGCGGTCACCGCCACGGAAGCCGCCCTCGCGAGGCGCGCCGCCGTCACGCGGGCCACTCGGCCGGTCGCCGCCACGGAAGCCGCCCTCTCGACGGTCACCGCCACGGAAGCCACCCTCGCGGGGAGCGCTGGAACGCGAGCCGTCCCGGTCGCCACCACGGAAGCCGCCTTCGCGACGGTCGCCGCCACGGAAGCCGCCTTCGCGGTCGCCGCCACGGAAGCCGCCTTCGCGAGGCGCGCCGCCGTCACGCGGGCCACTCGGCCGGTCGCCGCCACGGAAGCCACCCTCGCGACGGTCGCCACCGCGGAAACCGCCCTCGCGGTCACCGCCACGGAAACCACCCTCACGCGGGGCGCTGGAACGTGAGCCGTCGCGGTCGCCACCGCGGAAGCCACCCTCGCGGGGAGCGCTGGAACGCGAGCCGTCCCGGTCGCCGCCACGGAAACCGCCCTCGCGACGGTCGCCGCCACGGAAGCCGCCCTCGCGGTCACCGCCACGGAAGCCACCGCCCTCGCGGGACGCGCCGGGCCGGGATCCCTCACGGAAGCCGCCTTCGCGACGGTCGCCACCGCGGAAACCACCCTCGCGGTCACCGCCACGGAAACCACCTTCACGAGGCGCGCCGCCGTCACGCGGGCCACTCGGCCGGTCGCCGCCACGGAAGCCACCCTCGCGACGGTCGCCGCCACGGAAGCCGCCCTCGCGGTCACCGCCACGGAAGCCACCGCCCTCGCGGGACGCGCCGGGCCGGGATCCCTCACGGAAGCCGCCCTCGCGACGGTCGCCACCGCGGAAACCACCCTCGCGGTCACCGCCACGGAAGCTACCGCCCTCGCGGGACGGGCCGGAGCGGGTGCGGTCGCCACCCTGATAGCCGCCCTCGCGACGGTCACCGCCACGGAAACCACCCTCGCGGTCACCACCGCGGAAGCCGCCCTCACGCGGGCCGCTGGAACGCGAGCCATCGCGGTCGCTACCACGGAAGCCACCCTCACGGGGAGCGCTGGAACGCGAACCATCGCGGTCGCCACCTCGGAAACCGCCCTCGCGACGGTCGCCACCACGGAAACCACCCTCACGCGGGGCACTCGAACGCGAACCGTCCCGGTCGCCGCCACGGTAACCACCCTCACGCGGGGCACTCGAACGCGAACCATCGCGGTCGCCGCCACGGTAACCACCCTCACGCGGGGCACTCGAACGCGAACCATCGCGGTCGCCACCACGGAAACCACCCTCACGCGGGGCACTCGAACGCGAACCATCGCGGTCGCCACCGCGGTAGCCACCCTCACGCGGAGCGCTGGAGCGCGATCCATCGCGGTCGCCGCCACGGTATCCGCCCTCACGGGGGGCGCTGGAGCGCGAGCTGTCCCGGTCGCCGCCACGGGAACCAGAGTCACGGCCGCCGGCGTAGCCGCCGCGGGCGCCACCAGCGCTGTCACGGTCTCCCCGGTACGGGGGCCGGTCTCGGTCATCGCGGCGCGGGCCGCGGTCGCGTCCGCCCGCGCCGTCAGTACGGTCTTCGTAGCGACGGGGACGGTCTCCGCCCTGCGGTCCTGAACTCACAGGTACATCCTTCCTGATTGCGCCACCAATGGCGCTACGCAGTCGAGGGCCGACCCGGATGGGGCGGCCCTCGACTGGAAGATTGTCCGGCGGCGTCCTACTCTCCCACACCCTCACGAGTGCAGTACCATCGGCGCTGGAGGGCTTAGCTTCCGGGTTCGGAATGTAACCGGGCGTTTCCCCTCCGCCATGACCGCCGTAACTCTATCGACATGTCAAACAACACCAACACACAATCGTGTGTTCTGTTGTTCGTTTTTCGAGAGTTACCGCGTGGATT
>NZ_JAKKFI010000070.1 GCF_022230955.1 Micromonospora cabrerizensis | reverse complement strand
GTCCGCCGCCGCGCCGCCGCCCTCGCTCAGGCCTCCGGCGCGCCGGTGTAGAAGGCGGTGGTGCGCTCGGCTGCGGCCTTCGCCTCGTCGGCGTCGGTGCCGGCGGCGATGCTCGCCTCACCCCACAGGTGGCTGCTCAGCTCCATGGCCCGTCGTCCCTCGTCGGAGGCGGTCCACTCGGCGCCCTGCTCCGGGGTGATCCCGCTGCCGTCGCCGGCCAGGTGCGAGGCGAGGCCGAGCAGCCCCAGATCCCAGCCGACACCGACCGCGCCCGGGCCGAACTGGGCCCACCGGTCCTGGTCGACGTGCGCGATGTGGTCGAGGTCGAGGCGGGCCCGCTCGTCGCCGACCGGGGTGACCCGCACCTCGATCCAGCTCACCTCGCCGCCCATCTCCCAGGTGGCGGTGAAGCGGTTCGGCGGCTCGCAGCTCTCGACGGTGCCGCCGGCGTTGCCCTGGAGCTGGTACGTGCCGCCCAGCCGCAGGTCACCGGTGATCGGCAGGAACCAGCGCGGGATGCGCTCGGCGCTGGTGCAGGCGTCCCACAGGTCCTCGGCCGTCGCCTGGTAGGTCTGGCTGATCGTGGTGACCCGAGCCTCGCCGGCTTCCAGGGTGCGGCTGCCGACCTTGCGCTGCACGGCGTTGATCTGCTCGGTTGCGTCGAACATCAGGTGTTCCTCTCGTCGGGTGGGTCGGCGGGCCCGCGCAACCGACGCTCGCGTCGGCCCCGGGCCAGCTCGGTGGCGAGTGCCGCCAGGGGTGGGGTCCAGAACCGGCGGAAGTGCTCCAGCCAGCCGTCGACCTCGCGCAACGGGCGCGGGTCGACCGCGTACAGCCGCCGGGTGCCCTCCGGCCGCACGGTGGCGAAGCCGTTGTCCCGTAACACCTTGAGGTGCTGGGACACGGCGGGCTGGGAGATGCCGAACTCGTCGCGGATGACCGCGCTGACCGCGCCGGCGGTCTGCTCGCCGTCGGCCAGCAGCTCCAGGATGCGGCGCCGGACCGGATCGCCCAGCACGTCGAAGGCGTGCACGACGACCTTTATATCACTGCCGGCTTATTTAAGCCAAGCTTGATGTGCCGACCAGCTTGTCCAACCGGATCGGCAGGTCGCGCACCCGCACGCCGGTGGCGTGGTGCACCGCGTTGGCGATCGCCGCCGCCGCCCCGACGATGCCGATCTCGCCGATGCCCTTCACGCCGGCCGGGTTCAGCTCGTCGTCGTGCTCGTCGAGCCAGTACGCCTCGACGGACTCCACGTCCGCGCAGCCGGTGATGTGATACGTGGCCAGGTCGTGGTTCACCCAGTCGCCGTACCGCTCGTCGAGCAGGCCCTCCTCGTGCAGGGCCATCGACAGCCCCATCGTCATGCCGCCGATGAGTTGGCTGCGCGCCGTCGTCGGGTTCACCACCCGGCCGGCCGCGAAGACGCCGAGCATCCGGTTCAGCCGTACCTCGCCGGTGTCCGCGTCCACCCGCACCTCGGCGAACTGCGCCCCGTACGCGTACCGGGGGAGCGTGGGCTGCCCGCCCACCTCGTCGGTGGTGTCGGCATCGGCGGACACGTCGTCGGCCGGCACCCCGCCAGGGAGGTCTTGCAGCTTCTCGCGCAGCGTCTGAGCGGCCCGGATCACCGCCCAGCTCCAACTGGCGGTGCCCATCGAGCCTCCGGCCAGCGGAGCGGTCGGCAGGGCGGTGTCGCCGATGTGGATCTCCACCCGCTCCGGTGGCACCCCGAGCGCGTCGGCGGCCACCTGCCAGATCGCCGTCCGGGCGCCGGTGCCGATGTCGGTGGCGTTGATCTGCACCAGGAAGCTCCCGTCGGGTCGGGCGGTGGCCCTGGCCGACGACGGCCTGGCCCGGGCCGGGTAGCTCGACCCGGCCATCCCCGTGCCGATCAGCCAGCGCCCGTCGCGCCGGGCGCGGGGCGTCGGGTCCCGGTCCGTCCAGCCGAACCGCTGCGCACCCTCGCGCAGGCAGGCCACCAGGTTGCGGCTGGTGAACGGCCGCCCCTGGTCGGGGTCGACCTCCGTGTCGTTGCGGATGCGCAACTCCACCGGGTCGATGCCGACGGCGAGGGCCAGCTCGTCCATCGCCGACTCCAGGGCGTACGCGCCGGGGCACTCACCGGGGGCGCGCATCCAGAACGGCGTGGGTACGTCGAGGCGGACCAGCCGGTGCGTGGTGCGGCGGTGCGGTGCCGCGTACATGCTGCGGGTGTAGACGGCGGTCTGCTCGGCGAACTCGCGGATGGTCGAGGTCTGGCTGATCGCGTCGTGGCAGATCGCGGTGAGTCGCCCGTCGGCGTCGGCGGCGAGGCGGACCCGCTGGATGGTGGGGGTGCGGTAGCCGATCGGCCCGAAGATCTGCTGGCGGGTCAGCGCCAGCTTGACCGGTCGGTCCACGTGCCGGGCCGCGAGGGCGGTCAGCACCACCGCGGCCTTGGCGTACCCCTTGCTGCCGAAGCCGCCGCCGACGTGCTGCGCGACGACCCGCACCGACTCCGGGGGCACCTCGAACAGCTCGGCGAGCGTGGCCCGTACCGACGTCGCGCCCTGGTTGGAGTCGTGCACCAGCAGCCGCCCGTCGCGCCACTGCGCCGTCGTGGCGTGCGGCTCCATCGGGTTGTTGTGGTACGCCGGGGTGCGGTACGTGACGTCCACCCGCACCGGGGCGGCCGCGTACC
This sequence comes from Micromonospora cabrerizensis, assembly GCF_022230955.1. Taxonomy (GTDB): domain Bacteria; phylum Actinomycetota; class Actinomycetes; order Mycobacteriales; family Micromonosporaceae; genus Micromonospora; species Micromonospora cabrerizensis. The sequence goes on along the minus strand of NZ_JAKKFI010000070.1, from coordinate 39,107 downwards.
CGGCGTCGAAGTCACCCTCGGCGGTGTCCGTCGGATAGCTGGGGTTGACGTGGTCCGGCTGGTACAGGCCGGGATGGTCGTCGGTGAGCACCGTGCTGTGCGGGCCGGCGTCGTAGTCGATCCGGACCAGCCGGGCGCCCTCGCGGGCCGCCTCCAGGCTGGTGGCCACCACCACGGCGACGTACTGCCCCCGGTAGTGCACCGCCGGCTCCTGCAACAGCCACAGCTCCGGCTCGGGGCCGGGCGCGAGGCGCGGCGCGTTGCCGTGGTGCACGACGGCCAGCACGCCCGGCGACGCGAGCGCCTGCGTCGTGTCGACCCGCGTGATCCGGCCCCGTACCACCGCCGAGGGCACCGCCCAGCCGTAGGTGATCCCGTCCACCGGGTACTCCACCGCGTAGCGGGCCGTGCCGGTGACCTTCTCGCGGCCCTCCAACCGGGGGTACGCGCGGCCGACCGCGCCGGTGCTCACGACGACGCCAGCTCGCTGAGCGCCCGCACCGTGATGGCCCGGGTCAGCGGCACCTTGAAGCCGTTGTGCCGCAACGGGCGGGCCTCGGCCAGCTCCGCGTCGGCGGCCCGCGCGGCCAGCTCGGGGCTGAACGGTCGACCCCGCAGCGCCTCCTCGGCCCGGTACGCCCGCCACGGTCGGTGCGCCACCGCCCCGTACGCCAGCCGGACGTCGCGGACCACGTCGCCGTCGAGGTCCAGCACCGCGGCCACCGAGCCGACGGCGAAGGCGAACGAGGCCCGGTCGCGCACCTTGACGTACGTCGAGCGGCGCGCGGCCGGCAGCGGTGGCAACCGGACGGCGGTGATCAGCGTGCCCCGGGCCAGGGTGGTCTCCCGTTCCGGGTGCGTGCCGGGGGAGCGGTACAGGGCGGTGATCGGGACGTCGCGGGGGCCGTCGGGCTCGTGCACCTCCACCACCGTGTCGAGTGCGGTCAGCGCCACGGCCAGGTCGGACGGGTGGGTGGCCACGCACTGCTCGGACCAGTCCAGCACCGCCAGGTCGCGGTTCTGCCCGTGCAGGGCGGCGCAACCGCTGCCCGGCTCGCGCTTGTTGCACGCCTTGCCGGTGTCCTGGAAGTAGACGCAGCGGGTGCGCTGCAACAGGTTGCCACCGGTGGTGGCCATGTTGCGCAGTTGTCCGGAGGCGGCGGCCAGCAGGGCGCGGGCCAGTACCGGGTAGTCCCGGCGGACCGTCGGGTGGGCCGCGAGGTCACTGTTGCGGACGGTCGCGCCGATCCGCAGCCCGCCGTCGGGCGCCTCCTCGACGGTGTCCAGCGGGAGTCGGGTCACGTCCACCAGCACGTCGGGGCGTTGCACCCCGAGTTTCATCAGGTCCACCAGGTTCGTCCCGCCGCCCAGGTACGCGGCCTGCGGCTCGGCCGCCAGCACGGCGACCGCGTCCGCCACGTCGGCGGGCCGGTGGTAGCGGAACGCCCTCACGAGGCGGCCGCCGTCTCGCGCACGGCCGCGACGATGTGCGGGTACGCGGCACACCGGCACAGGTTGCCGGCCATCCGTTCGCGGATCTCCGCGTCGGTCAGCTCGGCCGGTGCACTCAGGTCGTCGGTGACGGCGCTGGGCCAACCCCGGGCGACCTCGTCGAGCATCCCGCGGGCGGAGCAGAGCTGCCCGGGTGTGCAGTAGCCGCACTGGAACGCGTCGTGCGCGATGAACGCGGCCTGCAACGGCGACAGCTCGTCCGGCCCGGCCAACCCCTCGACGCTGACCACCGAGCGGCCCTCCAGGGTGACCGCGAAGACCAGGCAGCTCTTCACCCGACGGCCGTCCAGCAGCACCGTGCAGGAGCCGCACTGGCCGTGGTCGCAGCCCTTCTTCGCCCCGGTCAGGTCGAGGTGCTCGCGCAGCGCGTCCAGCAGCGTGGTGCGGTTGTCCAGCGTCACCTCACGCGACGAACCGTTGACCTCGAACGTCACCCGGGACGAGTGCCGCTCGTCGGTCGTCGTCGCGTTCTCTCCTCCGCCCTGCACCGGCCCAGACTAGCTTTGTCGGTACATCTGAGGGCGAATAACGCAAAGCCATTCGTACGGGGGTGATGCGGGTGACGGCCGGGCTGCTGCTGGCGGCCGGCGCCGGGCGGCGGTACGGCCGCCCGAAGGCGCTGGTCGAGCTGGATGGCGTGCCGCTGGTGCGGCGAGGGATCACGCTGCTCGGCGACGGCGGTTGCACACCCGTGCACGTGGTGCTCGGCGCGGGCGCCGACGAGGTGCCCGAGCTGCCCGGCGCGGTGCCGGTCCGGCACGACGGCTGGCCCGAAGGGCTGGGATCGTCGCTGCGCCGGGGCCTGGCCTCCCTGCCGGCCCACGTACCGGCCGCGGTGGTGGTCCTCGTCGACCAGCCGCTGCTCAGCCCGGTCGCGGTCCGCCGGGTGCGGGCCGCGTACGACGGCGGTGCGCTCGTCGCGGTCGCCACCTACGCCGGCCGGCCGGGGCACCCGGTGCTGCTGGGCCGGGAGACCTGGCCGCTGCTGGAGCGATACGCCGTCGGCGACCGGGGCGCCCGCGACCTGCTGCGCGACCGCCCGGATCTGGTGGTCGAGGTGCCCTGCGACGACGTCGGCGCACCGCTGGACGTGGACACCCCGGCCGACCTGCTGCGGCTGCGCGGCCCCAGCGACGGGTGAGGCGGCAGCCGTCCGCACGGAGACGGAAAATGGCCGCCCGGGGTCGCCAGCACGGCATCCCCGGGCGGCCTGCCGCGCCGCCCCCGATCAGGCCACCGGTGCGGCCGTCCCCGTGGTACGGGCGAGAGTCTGGTGGGCGCGAATCAGCTCGGCGTAGCGCAGGCCGCTCGCCTTCATTGTCCGGCGCTGGGTCGGGTAGTCGACGTGCACCAGCCCGAAGCGCTTGTCGTAGCCGTACGCCCACTCGAAGTTGTCCAGCAGCGACCAGACGAAGTAGCCGTCCAGCGGCACACCCCGGGCCACCGCCGACGCGCACGCCGCCAGGTGCTGCTCCAGGTGGTCGGTGCGCTCCTTGTCCTCCACCCGGCCGTCCGCGGTGACCTCGTCCGTCCACGCCGAGCCGCTCTCGGTGACGATGATCCGGCCGGGCCGGTACTCCTCGTGCACGTCGACCAGCAGCCGCTCCAGCCCCGCCGGGTACATCTCCCAGCCCATCGCGGTCTCCACCGAACCGGGCACCGGCACCTGCCGGGCGTACGGCGCCGCGCCGGTCGGGTCGTCGACCACCAGTTGGCGGAAGTAGTAGTTCACCCCGAGGAAGTCGGTGGGCGTGGCGATCACCGCGAGGTCGTCACCGCGTACCGGTGGCTCGACGCCGTAGGTGGCGATCATGTCGGCGGGGTAACCGCGCCCGTGGATCGGGTCCAGCCACCACCGGTTGACGTGCCCGTCCGCCCGGCGGGCCGCCGCGACGTCCTCGGGTCGGTCGGTGGCCGCCTCGATCGGGCTGAGGTTGACCACCAGACCCACCGAGGCCGGACGGGTCGCGTTGGCGCGGATCGCCTGGGTGGCCAGCCCGTGCCCGAGCAGCACGTGGTGCGAGGCGTGCACCGCGCGGGTGAGGTCCCGCTCGCCGGGGGCCATGTTGCCGTCCAGGTGCCCGATCCAACACACGCAGAGCGGCTCGTTGACGGTGCACCAGTCGCCCACCCGGTCACCCAGGCGGGCGGCCACCACCGCCGCGTAGTCGGCGAACGCCTCGGCGGTGGCGCGCTCCGGCCAACCGCCCCGCTCCTGCAACGCCTGCGGCAGATCCCAGTGGTAGAGCGTGACGAACGGCCGGATCCCGTCGGCCAGCAGCGTGTCGACGAGCCGGTCGTAGAAGTCCAGCCCGGCGGGGTTGACCCGCCCGACGCCGTCGGGCATCACCCGGGGCCAGGCCACCGAGAAACGGTACGCGTCCACGCCGAGCCGGCGCAGCAACGCGAAATCCTCCGGCCACCGGTGGTAGTGGTCGCAGGCCACCGCGCCGGTGTCGCCGTTGTCGACCTTGCCGGGGGTCGCCGAGAAGGTGTCCCAGATGGACGGCGCCCGGCCGTCGACGTCGACGGCCCCCTCGATCTGGTACGCCGCCGTGGCGACGCCCCAGAGGAAGTCGGGTGGCAGCTTGGACAGGTCGGGCACGGGACGGATCTCCTCTGGGTGTGGATGACTCACTTGACCGCGCCGGCGGTGAGGCCGGCGACGAAGTACCGCTGCAGGGCCAGGAAGCCGACGACGACCGGGATGCTGACCACCAGCGAGGCGGCCATGATCTGGTTCCAGTAGACGTTGAACTGGGTGGAGTAGCCCTGGAGGCCGACGGCCAGGGTGCGGCTGCCCTCGTCGGTCATCACCGACGCGAAGAGCACCTCACCCCAGGCGGTCATGAACGCGTACACGGTGACCGCGACGACGCCGGGCACGGCGGCCGGCAGGATCACCTGGAACAGGATGCGCAGCGGGCCCGCGCCGTCGACCTGCGCCGCCTCGTCCAGCCCTCGGGGGATCGAGTCGAAGTAGCCGACCAGCATCCAGATCGAGAACGGCAACGAGAAGGTCAGGTACGTGATCACCAGGCCGGTGCGGCTGGCGTACAGCTCGATGCCGGTCGCGTTGCCCAGGTTGACGTAGATGAGGAACAGCGGCAGCAGGAACAGGATGCCGGGGAACATCTGGGTGGACAGCACCGTCACCGAGAAGACCCCCCGGCCACGGAACCGGTACCGGCTCACCGCGAACGCGGCGAAGATGGCCACCGCCACCGAGCAGACCGCCGCGATGGTCGACACCACCAGGCTGTTCACCAGGTACCGGGCCAGCGGCACGGTGCTCCACATGTCCACGAACGGTTGCAGCGTCGGGCGGCTGGGCCACCAGGTGAAGCCGTTCTGCACGTCCTGCAACGGCTTCACGGCGGAGGTGACCATCACGTAGAGCGGGATGACGACGAAGAGGGTGAGCAGGGTCAGCACGATGCGCCGGCCCCAGCGCTCGCCGGCGGTCTCACGCATGGTCGTCCCTCCGACGGTTGGTGATCAGCAGGTACACGGCCGAGACGACCAGCAGGAACAGCAGCAGCGCCACGGACATCGCCGAACCGGAGCCGAAGTCCCAGGTCTTGAAGGAGCTGCGGTAGATGTGGATGGAGATGAGGTCGGCCTGCTCCGGCGCGGAACCGCCGAAGAGCACGAACGGGGTGTTGAAGTCGTTGAACGTCCACAGGAACAGCACCAGCAGCAGCACGAGGTTCACCGGCCGCAGCATCGGCAGGGTGACCGAGCGCAGCCGACGCCAGAACCCGGCGCCGTCGATGGCGGCGGCCTCGTACATCTCGCCGGGCACGTTCTGCAGGCCCGCCATGAGGCAGAGGAACGCGAACGGCCAGTTGCGCCACACCGACACCACCAGCAGCGACCAGAAGCTGTTGTCGCCGATCAACCAGAACGGCCGCTCGCCCAGCAGCCCGAGCTGGTCGACGAGGACGTGGTTGACCAGGCCGGTGTCCCGTTGCAGCAGGAAGCTCCAGGTGATCACCGCGGCGTAGACCGGCAGAGCGTACGGGGTGAGGAACAGCGCCCGCAGGATCGCCCGCCCCCGGAAGGGCCGTTGCAGCACGACCGCCGCCGAGATGCCGAGCAGCCAGGCGAACCCGACCGAGAGCACGCTGTAGGCCAGGGTGATCCAGAACGAGTGCAGCAGTTCCTTGCCGGCGGCGCTGTTCAGGTCGAGCGTCGCCCGGTAGTTCTCGAACCCGATGAAGGGCGCGGTGGACCAGTCGCGGATGTGGAACTGGGTCAGCTCCAGCATGCTCATCCAGACGCCGACCACCATCGGGATGACGTGGATGGCGAGTTCCAGCACGATGGCCGGTGCGAGCAGCAGGTACGGCAGGAGTGAGCGGCGGGGGCCGCGGGGCCGGCGGGCCGGCCTCCGGGCCGGTGACCCGGCCCGGGGTTCGCGCCGGTCGGCGTCCGGCGCGGTGGTGCTGGTTGCCATCGGGGTCCTCTCGGAGTCGGTGGCCGTGGCCGGGCTCAGCGCCCGACCACGGCCACCGGTGACGCCTGGGTCAGCGCATCTTCTGCTGCGCGTCGGTCAGCTTGGCCTTCACCGACGCCTCGGTGACCGGCTTGCCGCTGGCCGCGTCCGCGAACAGCTCCTTCATCGCGGTGCCGACCAGGGTCTCGAAGGTGCTCTCCTCGGGCACCTGCGGCAGCGGGGCCGCGGTGGTGACCAGGGTCTCCTGGATGGTCTTCTGCTCGGTGGCGCTGAACGCCGGGTCGGAGCCCGCGGTCTTCACCGCCGGCAGCGAGCCGTACGTCTTGTTGAGGAGCGTCTGCTCCTCGTCGCTGGTCATGAACTTGACGAAGCTCAGCGCGCCGTCCTTGTTCTTGGTGTGCTTGAAGACCGCCATGTTGATCCCGGCGACCATGCTGTTGACCTTCTTGCCGCCGGCCGGGGGGCTGGCCAGGAACGGCACCGGGGCCACCCCGTACGCGTCGGCCGGCATGTTCTGCGTCTTCAGGTTCGAGCCGGCGGACTGCCAGAGCAGCATGGCGGCCTTGCCGTTGGCGAAGTCGGAGACCGACTGGTTCTGCGCGTACTCGGCGTTGCTCGGGTTGGTGATCTTGTCGGCGGCCATGAAGTCGATGTAGCGCTTGATCGCCGAGACGTTCTGCGGGGTGTCGAAGGTCGGCTTGCCGGCCGAGTCGAACCACTCACCGCCGTACTGCTGGCTGAAGGTGAACGCGTGGTGGGCGTTCTCCGACGGGTTGGCCCCCTCGATCGCCAGACCCCACTTGCCGCCGGTGCTGAGCTTCTTGCCGTACTCGGCGAGCTGCTCCCAGGTGGTCGGCGGCGTGGTGAGACCGGCGTCGGCGAACGACTTCTTGTTGTAGTACAGGCTGTACGCCATGCTGTAGAGCGGCACGGCGGCCGGCGGCTTGCCGGGGGCACCGGCGGCGGCGAGCGCGGCCGGCACGATCCGGTCCTTGCCACCGACGGCCTGCAGGGTGGCGTCGTCGAACTCGACCATCGCGCCGGTGGCCTGCAACGAGGCCGACCAGGTGTTGCCGATGTTGACCACGTCCGGGCCCTTGCCGGAGGCGGCGGCCGCGAGCAGGCGGTTGAGCAGGTCCGACCACGGGACCACCTCGACGGTGACCTTGATCCCGGTCTGCTTCTCGAACTTGTCCAGCTCGGGCTGGAGGATCGTCTTGTCGGCCTCGAGGCTGGCGCCCTGGTTGCTGGCCCAGTAGGTGAGGGTCTTGGGTGATGCGGCGGAGTCGTCGCCGGAGCCACCGCAGGCGGTCAGTGAGGCGGCGGCCAGTACGGCGGCGGTGAATATCCCGAGGTGTCGTCTCGACACGGGTCAGCCCTTCCGGTGCGTGGTGGGGGTCCGCCGGCCTTCGTCGCCGATAGGGGTCGGGCGACGGGTGGCCGGCTGCGGACAGGGTTCGGGGGTGCGCCGTCGGGGTCCGTCGGCGTTTCCCGGGAGTTACATCACGGCTTAAATTATGTCGTCATTAAAGTTGCTGGCCGGTGGGTCGTCAAGCACGAGGCGGTTACAGTCGCCTCGAACGGCCGACGGGAACGAGGTGACGAGTGGAGCTGGCGCGTGCCACCAACCGCAGTGTTCGACTGCGCAACCGGTCCGCCCTGCTGACCAAGCTCTTCCTCGACGGCCCGCTCACCCGGCAGGACCTGGTGCGCAGCACGGGGCTGAGCCAGCCGGCGGTCAGCAACGTGGTGGCCGACCTGATCGACGAGGGGCTCGTCGCCGAGGCCGGGGCCGCCGAGTCCGACGGCGGTCGGCCCAGCATGCTGCTGCGGATCGCGCCCCGATTCGCCTTCGTGGTCGGCGTGGACGTCGGCGAGACCCGGGTCCGGGTGGAGCTGTTCGACTTCGCGATGACCCTGCTGGCCAGCATCGAGTACCCGCTCGACCCGGCACGGACCGAGCCGGACCTGGTCGCTGGGCACGTGCTGGCCGGCATCGACGCGGTGACCGGCCAGGCGCAGGTGGCCCCCGGCGACGTGCTCGGCGTCGGCATCGGCGTCTCGGGCGTGGTCGAGCAGGGCACCGAGGCGGTCGTGCATGCCCAGGCCCTCGGCTGGGACCGGGTGCCGCTGGAGCGTCTGATCGGCGTCGGCACCAACCTGCCGCTGCACATCGACAACGGCGCCAAGACCCTCGGTCAGGCCGAGATGTGGTTCGGCGCCGGCCGGGGCGCCCGGCACGCTGTCTTCGCGTTGGTCGGCTCCGGGGTCGGCGCGTCCGTGGTGACCAACGGCGCCACCTACAGGGGCGCGTCCAGCAGCGCGGGGGAGTGGGGGCACACCACCCTCGTGTACGGCGGCCGGGCCTGCCGGTGCGGCGCGCGCGGCTGCCTGGAGGCGTACGTGGGCGCCGAGGCGATCATCGACCGCTACCGGGAGGCGCGCCGGGGTCGGCCGGTGCCCGGCGAGGACGAGGAGTCCCAGATCGCCGCGCTGGTCGCCGCCGCCGAGACCTCGGCCACCGCCCGGCGGGTGCTGGACGACACCGCTGGCTACCTCGGCGCGGGGGTGGCCAACCTGATCAACCTGTTCAACCCGGAGCGGGTGGTGCTCGGCGGCTGGGCGGCGATGGCGCTGGGTGACCTGCTGCCGGCCGTCCGGGAGGCTGCCGGCCGGCAGGCGCTGCGCCAGCCGTACGGGCAGGCGTCGATCGAGCTGTGCCGGCTCGGCGTGGACGCCGTGGCGTTGGGGGCGGCCACCCTGCCGATCGCCCGCTTCCTCACCGAGGGCGGCGTCCGGCGCTGAGCGCAACCGACGGCAGCGCCGACGGCAAATTACACAAAACCCGAAGGTCGGGATAAATAACTGTGTTATAGATCGATGTCTTGACGCCGTCGCAATCTCGCCGCAACACTCACACGAGAGCGCTCTCCGGTCGCGGCGCCGCCCATCACGGGCACCACCCCGGCGCCACGGGGCCCAACACCGATCCCACCCGTCCGGCATCTGTACCCCCCTATCGACAGGCGATGTCATGACATCTCGTGCAACATCCGTACGCCCGCGTCCCCGACGGGCCGTCCGGCACCTGATCGTCGGGCTCACCGTGGCCCTGGTCGCGGCGCTCACCCCGGCCGGTGCCACCACACCCGCGCAGGCCGCACCCACCCTGCTCTCCCAGGGCCGCCCCGCCACCGCGTCGTCCGCCGAGAACGCCGGCACCCCCGCCTCCGCCGCGGTGGACGGCAACACCGGCACCCGCTGGGCCAGCGCGTTCAGCGACCCCCAGTGGCTCCAGGTCGACCTGGGTGCCCGGGCCACCATCACCCAGGTGAACCTGCTCTGGGAGGGCGCCTACGGGCGGGCCTTCCAGCTCCAGACCTCCGACGACGGCGCCACCTGGACCACGATCTACTCGACCACCACCGGCACCGGCGGCACCCAGAACCTCACCGTCACCGGCGCAGGCCGCTACGTGCGGATGAACGGCACCGCCCGGGGCACCGGCTACGGCTACTCGCTCTGGGAGTTCCAGGTCTACGGCGAGACCGGCGGCAGCACGCCCACCTGCGGCAGCAGCAACGTCGCGCAGGGCAGCCCGGCGACCGCCTCGTCCGCCCAGGACGCCGGCCTCGCGGCGTCCGCCGCCGTCGACGGCAACACCGGCACCCGGTGGGCCAGCGCCGCCAGCGACCCACAGTGGCTGCGCGTCGACCTGGGCAGCACCCGCACGATCTGCCGGGTGGTGCTCACCTGGGAGGCCGCGTACGCCCGGGCCTTCCAGCTCCAGACCTCGGCCGACGGTGCCACCTGGACCACGATCTACTCGACCACCACGGGCACCGGCGGCACGCAGTCGCTGACCGTCAGCGGCAGCGGTCGCTACCTGCGGATGTACGGCACCGCCCGGGGCACCGCCTACGGCTACTCACTCTGGGAGCTGGCGGTGAACACCACCGGCGGCGGGACCGGGGAGCCCCCGGTCGACACGACCGACCCGCGCAACCCGAACCTCGGGCCGAACACGTTCGTCTTCGACCCGAGCACGCCGACGTCGACCATCCAGAGTCGACTGAACACCCTGTTCACCCAGCAGGAGACCAACCAGTTCGGCCCGCAGCGCTACGCGGTGCTGTTCAAGCCCGGCAACTACACCGCCGACGTCAACCTCGGCTTCTTCACCCAGGTCGCCGGCCTCGGCCTGAGCCCGGACGACGTCAACCTCAACGGCCACGTCCGCACCGAGGCGTTCTGGTTCGGCGGCAACGCCACCCAGAACTTCTGGCGGGCCGCCGAGAACCTGTCGGTCACCCTGCCCGCCGGGCAGACCGTGGAGCGCTGGGCGGTGTCCCAGGCGGCGCCGTACCGGCGGATGCACCTGCGCGGCGCGCAGAACCAGATCCAGCTCTGGAACGGCGGCGACGGCTGGTCCAGCGGCGGCCTGATGGCCGACACCCGCATCGACGGCCTGGTCGTCTCCGGCTCGCAGCAGCAGTGGTACTCCCGCAACAGCGAGTTCGGCAACGGCTGGACCGGCTCGGTGTGGAACATGGTCTTCCAGGGCGTCAACGGCGCTCCCGCGCCGAGCTTCCCCAACCCGTCGCACACCGTCATCCCGCAGACCCCCCAGGTACGCGAGAAGCCGTTCCTCTACGTCGACGGCACCGGTGAGTACCGGGTCTTCGTGCCGGCGCTGCGCACCAACTCCACCGGCACCAGCTGGTACAACAAGACCCCGGCCGGCTCGTCCATCTCGCTGTCGCAGTTCTACGTCGTCCAGCCGGGCACCAGCGCGGCCACCATCAACGCGGCCCTCGCCCAGGGTCGGCACCTGCTCTTCACCCCGGGCGTGCACCACGTCACCGAGCCGATCCAGGTCAACCGGGCCGACACCGTCGTGCTCGGCCTCGGCCTGGCCACCATCCAGGCCGACAACGGCAGCGTCGGGATGCGGGTGGCCGACGTGGACGGTGTGAAGGTGGCCGGCCTGATGTTCGAGGCCGGCACGACGAACTCGCCGGTGCTGATGGAGGTCGGGCCGTCCGGCTCGTCCGCGAGCCACGCCAGCAACCCGACCTCGCTGCACGACGTGTTCTTCCGCATCGGCGGGCCACACGTCGGCAAGGCCACCAACACGCTGACCGTCAACAGCGACAACGTGATCGGTGACCACATGTGGTTGTGGCGGGCCGACCACGCCGCCAGCGGCGTACCCACCGGGTGGACGCTGAACACCGCCGACACCGGGCTCACGGTCAACGGCGACAACGTCACCATGTACGGCCTCTTCGTCGAGCACTACCAGAAGTACCAGACCATCTGGAACGGCAACGGTGGCCGGACGTACTTCTACCAGAACGAGCTGCCGTACGACCCGCCCAACCAGGCGGCCTGGATGAACGGGTCGACCCGGGGCTACGCCGCGTACAAGGTCGCCGACTCGGTGACCAGTCACCAGGCGTTCGGGCTGGGCAGCTACAGCTACTTCAACGTCAACCCCGCCGTGGTGGAGGAACGGGCCTTTGAGGTGCCCAACAACCCGAACGTGCGCTTCACCAACATGGTCACCGTCTCGCTCGGTGGCGTCGGCACCATCAACCGGGTGATCAACAACACCGGTGGCACCGCGAACGCGGCCAACCAGCAGGTGTACCTGACCACCTACCCCTGACCGGGGCGCCCGCGCCGACCCAGTCCTCCGGGGCCGGGTCGGCCGGGTGGCACCCAGGGCCGTCGCCGGCCCGGTCCCGCCGAGACCGGGCCGGCTCGGTCGTGCCCGCCTCAGCCCGCCAGCACCTCGGCCGCGGCCCGTTCACCGGCGCGCACCGCGCCCTCCAGGTAGCCGGTCCAGTGGGTAGCCGTCTCGGTACCCGCCCAGTGCACCCGCCCCACCGGCGCCCGAAGGTGCGGGCCGTTCACGCTCCAGGTCCCCGGGGTGAACACACCGGAGAAGCAGCCCCGTGTCCACTCCTCGGTCGACCAGTCGTACTCGACGAGGTCCATCGGGTCACCGGCCCGTGGCCCGACCACGGCGGCGAACGCGTCCAGCAGGCACCGCCGGCGCTGCGCGGGGGACATCCCGCGAAGCGCGGCGGCGTCGGAGGAGTAGCTGAACCCGGTGAGCACCCCGAGCGGCGAGGTCGGGGTGGAGTTGTCGACCGTCTCGGTGAGCGGACCGGCGGAGCTGGTGGACACCCCGGACAGCCCGTCGGCACGCCAGAACGGCTCCGGGTAGACGGCGTGCACCTTCAGCGCCGAACCCATCGGCATCCGCTGGGTCAGGCCGTCCCGGAGGGCGGGCAGCGGTGGGGCGTACCGGATCCGGCCCGCCAGTGCCGGTGCCAGCGCGACCACCAGGGCGTCGCCGTCGACGCGCCCGGTGTCGGTCCACGCCGTCACCCCGGCGGCGCTCTGTTCGATGGTCCGCACCGGTGCGGCCAACGTCAGCGTCCCCGGTGGCAGGGCAGTGGCCATCCGCTCGGCCAGCGCGGGCGGCCCGCCCACGATCCGGTCCTGCTGCGCGCCACCCGCCATCCGCAGCAGGGGCGCGGACCCGCCGGCGCTGCGCAGGTAGAACAACAGGTGCAACAGCGACAGCTCGTCCGCGCCGGTGGCCAGCAGCCCGCCGGCGAGCAGACGCCCCAGATAGTCGGCGGTGTCGCCGTCCCCGGCCGTGGCGTGTAGCCAGCCGCCGAGGAGCGTCCGATCCCACTGCGCGGCCTCCGGCGCCCGCCACGGTGCTGCCGGGTCCAGCCGTGCGGCGTACTCGTCGAGCAGGCTGAGCACCCGGTCGACGTCCGCCGGCGGTTCGGCCCGGCGCTGGCCGGCCCAGAGCAGGGTGGGCGCGCCGACCGCCGCCGACGCGAAGGTGGCCAACCCGTGCTCGGCGATCAGCGCGTACATCCGGTCCTGGGTCGGACCGATCCACTGCGCGCCCAGGTCGACCTGGGTGAGTTCGGGCAACCAGCGGGTCAACACCCGGCCGCCCACCCGGTCGCGGGCCTCCAGCACCCGCACCTGGGCACCGGCACGGGTCAGCGCAAGCGCGGCCGCGAGACCGGAGAAACCGGCGCCGACCACGACCACCCGCATGACGTCGGTCACGCCGGTGTCTACCCACAACCGTCGCCGGCATGGCTACCGCCACGACCGGGCACCGGTCGCGGCCGCAGGCCTGCGGCCGCAGGCCTGCGGTCCGGGCCTGCGGTCCGGGGCCGGGGCCTGCGACCCGTACCCCCTGTCCTTCGTCCTTTGCTCTGCACCCACCGAGGCGACGCCTGGCCCGGTCGCCGACTGTCGCATCCGTGGGTGCAGAGCAAAGGGCCCGCCGGCCGACCCCGGGGCTGTGCCGGCCTCGGAAAATTTCGTGCCAGCCTGTCGATCCGGGCGGCAGCCGATCGTGTGGAGGATGAGAGGCCGGCGACAGACCGGCCCCCCGCGAGGAGGAACGATGACGCTGTACCTGCTCAGCATTCACCAGCCGCAGGGTGAGCTGCCCCCGGAGCCGGAGTTTCTGGCCGGGGTGATGCGCCAGCTCGGTGAGCTGCGTGCCGAGCTGACCTCCACCGGCTCGTGGGTCTTCGGCCACGGACTGCACGGCCCGGAAACCGCCACCGTGCTGCGCGCCCGCGACGGCGACGTCCTGGTCACCGACGGCCCGTTCGTCGAGGGTAAGGAGTACCTGGGCGGCATCACGATCATCGACGTGCCCGACCTGGACGCCGCCCTGGAAATCGGCCGCCGCTACGCATTGGCCACCACGCTGCCGATCGAGGTGCGCCCCTTCCAGGCCGGGGCCGGAGACTGACCGTGCCTGACGTGGAGGCGGTGTTCCGCGCGGAGTACGGGCGCGCGGTCGCCGTCCTGGTTCGCCTCCTCGGCGACATCGACCTCGCCGAGGAGGCCGTGCAGGAGGCCTTCGTCGTCGCGGTGGCGCGCTGGCCGACGACCGGCCCGCCGCCCAGCCCGGCCGGTTGGATCATCACCACGGCCCGGAACCGGGCGATCGACCGGCTGCGCCGCGACGCGTCCCGGGCCGACCGACACACCCAGGCGGCCCTGCTGTTCGCCGCCGACGGACCCGTCGAGGAGGGGCCTGTGCGCGACGACCGACTCCGTCTGATCTTCACCTGCTGCCATCCGGCGCTCGCCCCGGCGGCCCGGGTCGCGCTCACCCTGCGCCTGCTCGGCGGGCTGAGCACCACCGAGATCGCCCGCGCCTTCCTGGTGCCGGAGGCGACCATGGCGCAGCGTCTGGTCCGCGCCAAGTCGAAGATCCGGAACGCGCGGATCCCGTACCGGGTGCCCCGCGACGCCGACCTGCCCGACCGCCTGCACGCGGTGCTCGCGGTGCTCTACCTGATCTTCAACGAGGGGCACACGGCCAGCGCCGGGCCCCAACTGGTCCGCGCCGAGCTGTGCGCCGAGGCGATTCGGCTGACCCGGCTGCTGGTCGAGCTGATGCCGGACGAGCCGGAGGCGCTCGGTCTGCTGGCGTTGATGCTGCTCACCGAGTCCCGCCGCGCCGCGCGGACCAGCGCCGACGGTGAGCTGGTGGCGCTGCCGAGCCAGGACCGGGCCCGGTGGGACGCCGAGCTGATCACCGAGGGGCAGGCGCTGGTGCGGCGCTGCCTGCGCCGCGACCGGCCCGGGCCGTACCAGATCCAGGCCGCGATCGCCGCCGTGCACAGCGCCGCGCCGCGAAGCGCCGACACCGACTGGGGTCAGATCCTCCAGCTGTACGACCACCTGACGGTGCTCGCCCCCGGCCCGGTCGTCGCGCTGAACCGGGCCGTCGCGCTCGCCGAGGTGGCCGGGCCGGCAGCCGGGCTGGCCGAGGTGGATCAGCTCGACCTGGACACCTACCACGTGCACCACGCGGTCCGTGCCGACCTGCTCGCCCGGCTCGGGCGGGACGCGGAGGCCGTCGACGCGTACCGGACAGCGGTGGCCCTGACGGACAACGCGGCCGAACGGGCCTTCCTCGCCGCCCGCGCGGCGGCCCTGGCCAGCTCCTGAGCGGGCGTTTGCCGTCGGGCTGGGCCGGGAAACCGAGGCGCCGGCCGCAGCAGTGGAGGGCGAGGGACCATGAAGTACCGCTCGGCGACCGCCGGCACCGTTCCCGACCTGTCCGTCCTCACGCTCGGCGTCGAGGAGGAGTTCCTGCTGCTGGACCCGGACAGCGGGCGCAACCTGCCGGTGGCCGATGAGGTGCTGGCCGCGCTGCGCGGCCCCGCCCGGGACCAGAGCCGCCAGGAGTTCCGGCACAGCATGGTGGAGATGGTCACCCCGGTCTGTGCCGACCTCAGCGAGCTGCGCGCGCACCTGGTGGCGTTGCGCCACTCCGCCGCCGAGGCCGCCACGGCGGCCGGGGCCCGGCTGGTGGCGATCGGCGCCACCCCGGTGGCCGAGCCGCACCTGACCGTGCCCGACCGGCCGCGCTACCACGCGATGTCGCGCCGGTACGGCCCGGTGGCGCACGACCCGGCGGTGTGCGGCTGCCACGTCCACATCGGGCTGCCCGACCGGGAACTGGCCGTGCAGGTCTGCAACCACCTGCGGGTGTGGCTGCCGGTGGTGCAGGCGATCACCACCAACTCGCCGCTGCACGACGGGCGCGACACCGGCCACGCCAGCTGGCGGTCGATGCAGCTGGAACGCTGGCCCAGCATCGGCCCGACGCCGTACTTCGACTCCGCCGCCGACTACGACCGGACCGTCGACGAGCTGATCGCCGCCGGCATCATGCTCGACGCCGCGATGGTCTACTGGTACGCCCGCCCGTCGTCGGCCTACCCGACAGTGGAGATCCGGGTGGGCGACGTCTGCCCGGACGTGGACGACGCGGTGCTGGTCGCCGCGCTGGCCCGGTCACTGGTCGCCACCCTCGCCGACGACGTACGCGCCGGGGTGACCGCACCGCCCGTGCGCGACTGTCTGGTCGCCGCCGCCCACTGGCGGGCCGCCCACGACGGCCTCGACGGCGAGCTGATCGACCTGCGCGGCGGCGGCACCCGCCCCGCCTGGGCGCTCGTCGACGAGTTGATGGCGGTGATCGCCCCGGCCCTGCTGCGCCACGGCGACCTGGGGTACGTGTTGGCGCAACTGGCCCGGCTGCGCCGCGACGGCACCGGCGCGACCCGGCAGCGCCGGGTGCTGGAGCACACCGGTGACGTGCGTGCCGTCGTCGACGACCTGGCCGCCCGTACGACCGCCGGCTGACCGGCGTCGCTCAGCGGATGTCGTGGGTCTGGAGCCACAACTCCAGCAGGCCGAGCTGCCACAGCTTGTTGCTGCCGGCCGCCGCCTCGGCCCGGTCCGGCTCGGCCAGCAGCTGAGCCACGTACTCCGGGCGGAACAGCCCCCGCTCGCGCGCGGCCGGCGCCTGCAACGCCTCGGCCACCAGGTGGCGCACCGGGCCGTCCACGTTGCGCAGCGCCGGCACCGGGAAGTAGCCCTTGCGACGGTCGATCACCTCGGCCGGCAGCACCTCCCGGGCGACCTCCTTGAGCACGCCCTTGCCGCTCTGGGCGACCTTGTGCTCCGGTGGGCAGTGCGCGGCCAGGGTGACCAGGTCCTGGTCGAGGAAGGGAGTACGCACCTCCAACCCCCACGCCATGCTCATGCTGTCCACCCGCTTGACCGGGTCGTCGGGGAGCATCAGGTGGGTGTCCAGGCGCAGCACGGCGTCCAACGCGGTCTGTGCCCCGGGCGCGGCGAGGTGTTCGGTGAGCAGCTCGCGGCTGACGTCGTGCTCCAGCGCGTACGCCGGGCCGACGATGCCGCGCAGCTCGTCGTGGTCGCGGTCGAAGAACGCGGCGGCGAACGTCTCGGCGGCACTGTGCCGAGGCGCCTCGGTGAGCGGCTGGTGGTAGCCGTAGCCGGCGAACACCTCGTCGGCGCCCTGCCCGGACTGCGCCACCTTCACGTGCCGCGCCACCTGCTCGGAGAGCAGGTGGAAGGCGACCACGTCGTGACTGCCCATCGGTTCGGTCATCGCCAGCACGGCCTGCCGTACGGCGGGCACCAGGTCGTCGTCGGCCAGCCGGATCCGCTGGTGGTCGGTGTCGTACGCGCGGGCCACCAGGTCGGAGTAGTGGAACTCGTCGCCGGACTCGCCGTCGCGGCTGTCGAAGCCGATGCTGAACGTCCGCAGGTGCTGCTGCCCGGCCTCTGCCAGTAGCGCCACGATGAGGCTGGAGTCCAGTCCGCCGGAGAGCAGCACGCCGACCGGCACGTCGGCGACCAGCCGTCGGCGTACCGCCGCGCGCAGCGCGTCCCCGATGGCGGCCTTCCAGTCGGCGGCGTCCATCCCCGTGTCGGTGGGCTCCCGCACGTAGTCGGGCCGCCAGTAGACCTCCTCGCGGCTGCGCCCGTCCGCCTCGATCACCCGCAGGGTGGCCGGCGGCAGCTTGCGCACGCCACGCAGTACCGTCCGCGGCGCGGGCACGATAGAGTGCCAGGACAGGTAGTGGTGCAGCGCCACCGGGTCGATGCCGGTGTCGACGTCGCCGGCCCGCAACAGCGCGGGCAGGGTGGAGGCGAACCGCAGCCGCCCGGGTGTCTCAGCGAGGTAGAGCGGTTTGATGCCGAGCCGGTCGCGGGCCAGGATCAGCCGCCGCCGCACCCGGTCGACCAGCCCGATGGCAAACATGCCGACCAGGTGGTCGACGAACCGTTCACCCCAGTGCGCGTACGCCACCAGGATCACCTCGGTGTCGCTGGTGGAGTGAAAGGCGTACCCGGCGTTGCGCAGTTCCTCGCGCAGCTCGGGGTAGTTGTAGATGCAGCCGTTGAAGACCAACGCCAGGCCCAGGTCGTCGCGGACCATCGGCTGCCCGCCCGCGTCGGACAGGTCGATGATGGTCAACCGGCGGTGCCCGAGGGTCACCCAGCCGTCGGCGAACAAGCCCTCGTCGTCCGGGCCCCGTGAGCGCATCGCCTCGGTCATCCGGGTGACCGCCGCCGCGTCGGGCGACCGACCGTCGAATCGCGCCTCCCCGCTGATCCCGCACATCAGCCGGGCCTCCCGTCACCTCGCCCCCGACCGGTGCCGGCCGGTCCCGCCGGCCGGACGGGGGCGCTGGCTACCCGTGGGCGCGGGGGGCAAACCCGTCAGGCGCGCAGGGTGCGCAGGATGCGGGCCAGGTCGGCGCGGTCGGTGTCGTTGAGGTGGCCGAAGAAGCGGTCGGCCTCGGCGCGGCGGGCGGCCCGGATGGCGGCGCTGACGCGGTTGCCCTCCTCGGTGAGCGCGACCAGCGTCGCCCGCCGGTCGGCCGGGTCGGGCCGGCGCTCGACGAGCCCTCGGGTCTGGAGGTCGTCGACGACCTCGGTGGCCGAGCGGGGTGCGATGTGCAGGTGCTCGGCGAGCGTGCCGGGTCGGACCTCGCCGTGCCGGCCCAGGACACCGAGGGCCCGGGACTGGCTGGGGGTGATGTCCCAGGGCGCCAAGGACTCCCGGGTCTGCCGGCGCAGACGGGACGCCACGGCCCAGAACGTCTCGGCCAGGCTCTCGTCGTCCGCGCCGTCGGACGTGTGCTCGATCACCGGAATACCGTAGCAGCCGATGCGGTTGTTCCCTCATGTTGAGGTAACCTCAGCATGTCCGAAGGAAAGGTAGTGCCCCTTGGAACCCACCCCGAGAGGCCGCGACCGCGGCCACCACACCGTCACCGCCGAAGAGAAGACGCAGGCCCGCCAGGTGTCGCTGCGTCGCATCGGCCGCCTGTTCACCCCCCACCGGCCCGCGCTGGCCGCCGTCACCGCGATCATCGTGGTCTCCTCGATCATCGCGATGGCCACCCCCTTCCTGCTGCGTGCCGTGATCGACCGCGCGCTGCCGCAGGGCGACGTGACCCTGCTGGTCTGGCTGGTCGTCGGCATGGTGGCCGTGGCCGCGGTGACCTCCGCCCTCGGCGTCGTGCAGACCTGGATCTCCACCCAGGTCGGGCAGCAGGTCATGCACCGGCTGCGCACCGACGTCTTCAGCCACCTCCAGCGTCAGTCGCTCGGCTTCTTCACCCGCACCCGCACCGGCGAGGTGCAGTCCCGCATCACCAACGACATCGGCGGCATGCAGTCGGTGGTCACCTCCACCGCCACCGCCGTCGCGGCCAACCTCACCACCGTGGTCGCCACCGTGGTCGCGATGGTCGCGCTCTCCTGGCAGCTCTCCCTGGTCTCGCTCGTGGTGCTGCCGCCCGCCATCTGGCTGACCCGGCGGGTCGCCCGGATGCGCCGCGAGATCACCGCCCAACGGCAACGCGAGCTGGCCGACCTCAACGTCACCGTCGAGGAGGGGCTCTCGATCAGCGGCGTGCAGCTGGCCAAGACCCTCGGCACCGGCCCCGCGCTGGTCGACCGGTTCACCGCCTCGTCGGCCCGCCTGGTGGACCTGGAACTGCGCAGCGAGTTGGCCGGCCGCTGGCGGATGGCCTCGATGAGCATCATCTTCGCCGCCGTACCGGCGGTCATCTACCTCGCCGCGGGCCTGCCCGGCACCGCCGGCACGCTGAGCATCGGCACCCTGGTCGCGTTCACCGCCCTGCAGGGCGGCCTGTTCCGGCCGCTGATGGGTCTGCTCAACGTGGGCGTCTCGCTCACCGCGTCGCTGGCGCTGTTCGCCCGGATCTTCGAATACCTGGACCTGCCCGTCGACGTGGCCGACCCCACCGAGCCGGTTCGCCTCGACCCCGCCCTGGTGCGCGGCCACCTGCGCCTGGAGGACGTTACCTTCGGCTACCCGGGCAGCGACACCGCGGCACTCGCCGGGGTCACCCTGGACGTGCCCGCTGGCACCAGCCTGGCCCTGGTCGGTGAGACCGGCTCCGGCAAGAGCACGCTCGCCGGGCTGGTCAGCCGCCTGCACGACCCGACCGCCGGCCGGGTCACCGTCGACGGCGTCGACCTGCGTGACCTACGACTGGCCGACCTGGCCGCGATCGTCGGCGTGGTCAGCCAGGAGACGTACCTGCTGCACACCACCGTTCGGGAGAACCTGCGTTACGCCCGACCGGACGCCACCGACACCGAGATCGAGGACGCCGCCCGCGCCGCCCAGATCCACGACCTGATCGCCGGGCTGCCCGACGGGTACGACACCACCGTCGGCTCCCGCGGCCACCGCTTCTCCGGCGGCGAGAAGCAGCGGCTCGCCATCGCCCGCACGTTGCTGCGCGACCCCCGCATCCTCGTCCTCGACGAGGCCACCAGCGCACTGGACACCGAGACCGAGCGGGCCGTGCAGCGCGCGTTCGACGTGCTGGCCGAGGGGCGGACCACCATCACCATCGCGCACCGGCTCTCCACCGTCCGCGACGCCGACCAGATCGCGGTGCTCGACCACGGCCGGATCGTCGAGGCCGGCACCCACGACAGCCTGCTGGACCGCAACGGCCGCTACGCCACCCTGGCGGCCTGAGCCCCCTCACAACCGTCTCGAAACCGTCGCTAAAACCGTCTCATTGCTGCTCGTCCAGGTGGCGGTAGACGGTGGCCCGCGAGACACCCAGCGTGGCGGCGATGGCGTCCACCGAGTGGGTGCCCGCCGCGTGCATCCGCCGGGCCGCCTCGACCTGCTCCCGACCCAGCGCGCGCGGCCGGCCCGGTCGCCGCCGACGGGTCACCACCTCGCTGCCCGGCGCCGCGTCCGGCCGGCTCGCCTCGGCCAGGGCCGGGTCCGCCGGAACCGCGCGGCGCGCGGCCGTGCCTGCCGGGTCCGCCGCTGGCGGGCCTGCGGCGTCCGCGGGCGGTGCGGTCAGCAGTCGGCGTACGCCGTCGAGCATGTCGGCGCGCAGCACCTCGTCGGACACGTCGGTGAAGAAGACGACCGGATCGCTGCACGCGGCGACCGCCTGCACCGCCCGGACCCGCTCGCGACGTCCGGCGTCCGGCCCCGCGATGAGGTCGTTCGCCCGCATCGCGATGGTGATCAACCGGTGGTACGTGTCGCCCCGACCGACCAGCGCGATGTCGTGGTAGAGCATGCCGAGCGGTCGGCGATGGGCGAGTATGACGTCCACCCAGCCCTCCAGCACCGTCCACCGGGCCTGTTCGGTCGGCTGTCCCTGTGCGGCGTCGAGCAGCCTCTCCAGATCGGCCAGCAATGGCTCGACCAGGGCGGCGAGCAGGTTCTCCTTGGCCGGGAAGTGGTACAGGATCGCGGTCTTGGTCAGCCGCAGCCGCTCGCCGATCTGGCGCAGTGACGTGCGCTGGTAGCCGTGCTCGGCGAACAGGTCGAGCGCGGCGCGCAGGATCCGGGTGCGGGTGTCGTCCGCGGGATCGGCGGTCATGCCGGCCAGCCTAACGACGCCCTGACCGGTGGGCACTATCACCGTTGATTCAACTGACCGTTGGTCAGTACAGTGGGATCGGTCGACGCAGCCAACGGCAGGAGGGGCGATGCCCGTCATCTCGATCGGCAACCTGGTCAAGACGTTCGGCGCGATCCGGGCACTCGACGGGCTGGATCTGCGGGTCGAGCAGGGGGAGGTGCACGGCTTCCTCGGGCCCAACGGCTCCGGAAAGTCCACCACCATCCGGATCCTGCTCGGGCTGCTGCACCGTGACTCCGGCGACGCGCGGGTGCTCGACGCCGACCCGTGGCGCGACGCGGTCCGCCTGCACCGCCGACTGGCGTACGTGCCCGGCGACGTCAACCTCTGGCCCAACCTCACCGGCGGGGAGGCCATCGACCTGCTCGGCAAGCTGCGCGGCGGCCTCGACCGGCGTCGTCGCGACGAGCTGCTGCAACGCTTCGACCTCGACCCGACCCGCCGCTGCCGCACGTACTCCAAGGGCAACCGGCAGAAGGTCGCCATCGTCGCCGCCTTCGCCTCCACCGTGGAGCTGTACGTGCTCGACGAGCCGACCTCCGGCCTCGACCCGCTGATGGAGGCGGTGTTCCAGGACGAGGTCCGGCGGGTCAAGCAGGCCGGCGCCACCGTGCTGCTGTCCAGCCACGTGCTCGCCGAGGTCGAGGCGCTCTGCGACCGGGTCAGCATCATCCGTGAGGGCCGCACCGTCGAGTCCGGCACCCTCGCCGAGCTGCGTCACCTCACCCGCACGGCGGTGACCGTCGAGACCGCGCGGCCGGTCACCGGCCTGGACACGCTGCCCGGCGTGCACGACGTGCACGAGGTCGACGGGCGTACCCACCTGGAGGTCGACCCCGCGCACCTCGACGCGCTGCTCGGCCAGCTCATCCGCTTCGGCGTCCGCGCCCTCACCAGCACCCCACCGACCCTGGAACAGCTCTTCCTGCGCCACTACGGCGACGACCCCACCGCCGGTGCCAGCGCTCCCGCCGCCTCGGATGCCGGTGCCCCGCAGGCCGGTGCCCGGTGAGAGCGCTGACCGGCACCGCGCTGCTGGCCCGGCTCGTGCTGCGCCGCGACCGGATCCGCCTCGCCATCTGGGTCCTCGGCACACCCCTGCTCGGCTACGCCCTCGCCGGCAGCGTCGCCGGCATCTACCCGGACCAGGCGGCCCGCCAGGGGTACGCCACCACGTCCGCGTCCAGCCTGGTCGCCCGCGCCTTCAACGGCCCCATCGCCGGCACCGACCTCGGCGCCGTGGTGGTCGCCGAGACGTACGTGACGCTGGCCCTGATCGTCGCCCTGCTGAGCACCTTCGCGGTGACCCGGCACACCCGGCAGAACGAGGAGACCGGCCGAGCGGAACTGCTCGGCGCATCCGTGGTCGGCCGGTACGCCCCGCTGACCGCCGCGCTGCTCGTCATCGTCGCCGCCAACGTGCTGGCCGCCGGGCTGCTCGCGCTCGCGCTGGTCGGCGCCGGCCTACCGCCGGCCGGCTCCCTCGCCGCAGCCGCCGCCATCGGCGGCGTCGGGGTCGCCTTCACGGCGATCGCCGCCGTCACCGCCCAGCTCTCCGTCACCTCCCGGGGCGCCAACGCGCTCGCCGCCGCCGCCGTCGGGCTCTCCTTCGTGCTGCGCGCCGCAGGTGACGTGCTCGGCGAGCAGAGCGCCGACGGCACCCGGGTGCAGAGCGCCTGGCCCTCATGGATCTCCCCGCTCGGCTGGGGCAACCAGGTGCGGGCCTTCGGCGGTGAACGCTGGTGGGTCCTCGCCCTACCCGTCGCGCTGCTGCTGGCCGGGGTGGCACTGGCGTACGCCCTCGCCGAGCGCCGCGACCTGGGCGCCGGGCTGATCGCCCCCCGACGCGGGCCGGCGAGCGGTGCGCCGCAACTGCTCAGCCCCGCCGGGCTGGCCTGGCGTATGCAACGCGGCACGCTGCTCGGCTGGGCGGTCGGGGTGGCCGTACTCGGCTTCTCCATGGGCATCGCCGGCGACGAGTTCAACGCCATGATCGACCAGAACCCGGCCGCCGCCGAGGCGATCAACGCGATGGGCGGCGGAGCCAACCTCCTCGACGCGTACCTGGCCGCGATGCTCGGCCTCTTCGCCCTGACCATCGGCGCGTACGTGGTGCAGGCCCTGCTCCGGGTCCGCGGCGACGAAACCGACGGCGTCCTGGAAGCCGCCCTCGCCACGGCGGTCAGCCGTACCCGGTGGCTCGGCACCCAGGTGCTCGCCGCGGCGCTCGGCGCGGTCGCGTTGCTGCTGCTCGCCGGCGTGACCACCGGCCTCGGCTACGGCCTC
Source organism: Micromonospora cabrerizensis (assembly GCF_022230955.1). Taxonomy (GTDB): domain Bacteria; phylum Actinomycetota; class Actinomycetes; order Mycobacteriales; family Micromonosporaceae; genus Micromonospora; species Micromonospora cabrerizensis. Next base: position 15,518 of record NZ_JAKKFI010000070.1, on the reverse strand, counting down.
GTCACCGACGACCCGCTCGGCCAGGCCGTCGAGCTGGGCGGCGCCGCGCTGCTGCGCCTGCCCGCCCTGCTCGTGGTCGCCGGGGTGGTGACCACCCTGTTCGGGCTGCTGCCCCGCTGGTCGGTGGTGCTGTCCTGGACGGCCCTGCTGGTCTTCCTGCTGCTCGGGCAGCTCGGGGCGGTGCTCAAGCTGCCCCAGGCCGCGCTCAACGTCTCGCCGTACACCCATGTGCCGTCCGTGCCCGCCGTGGACCCGGCGGCGCTGCCACTGGTGGTGCTGACGGCGGTGGCCGCGGCCCTGCTCGCCGCCGGCGTGGCAGGCTTCCGCCGCCGCGACGTGCCGTCGTGACCTGCTCGCCCTGATCGTTGGCAGCTGAGCCTGCCCGCCTTGATCGTTGGCAGCTGAGCAGCTCGACACGCCGCGCACCGAACTGCTGAACTGCCACCGATCATCATCTCGGCTAGCACAGAGTCGGCGCGGCCGGGCGTCGTCCACAATCTGCCTGCTGTCCACAGAGGGCGGGACAGCGTGGTTGCGAAGGGTTGGGCTGCGGCTGAACGGTCTTGGTGTGAACTCGGTGCTGTGGGAGCTGGTGGAGCTTGGCGGAGGGCTGGTGACGCTCAGGGCCGCCCGACAAGTGGTGCCATCGTGGACGTTGCAGTCGGCTTGCCGCGACAGCGAGTTGGTGCGGGTGCTGCCCGAGGTGTTCGTGGCTGCACATCTCGTCGGTGGCCGGTCCGGCACTCCTGCCATCAGTCGGCTCGACCCGACTCTGGGTCATCGCGCGGCCCTCGCCTGGGCTGGCGGCTTCGGTGCGCTCAGTCACCTCAGCGCGCTCGGCGTTTGGGGGCTGCGTCCGCCGGCTGTGGGCGACCTCGTACACCTGAGCACGCCGGCGTCGGCCAATTTGCGCACCCGACCCGGGGTGGTCGTGCATCGCCGGCGCGGCCTGCTCATGGAGCCGCCGCACGTGGTCGTGCGACAGGGACTGACGGTCACCCGCCTGGAGCAGGCGCTCGTCGACTCCTGGCCGACAATGCCGCCCGTTGAGCGGCGGGCACCGGTGATCCGGGCGGTCAACCAATGGCTGACGACCCCCGAGCGGCTCGGAGTGGCCTTGGAGAGCACGCCGAAGCTGACAGACCGGGCGGCGTTCCGGACACTGCTGACGCGGCTCGCCGACGGCTGCCGAAGCCCGCTGGAAATTTGGGGACACGAACACGTGTTCACCGGTCCGGGGATGCCGGCGTTCCGCCGACAGATGCCGGTCCGAGTTAGGCGGCGCACGGTGTACCTCGATATGTTCGCCGAGCGGGAGCGGGTCAACATCGAACTCGACGGGGCCACCACCCATGGCGACCCACGTCAGCGTGAGATTGACCTGCGCCGCGATGCCCAATTGGCGAGCATCGGGATCCTGGTGGTCCGCTTCGCTCACCGACGGCTGGTGCACGAGGCCGACCGGATACGCCAGGAAACCCTTGCCATCCTCGCGACCCGCCGGACTGATGCGGTCGGCAGAGCTGACGAAGGTTGCCTGGTGCTGAGAGCCTGGGCGGCGTGAGCACGCTTCTGACGCAGCTTCCGACGCTCCTCGGCGTCCTCGTTGGCACCCTGGGCACGATCCTCGCCACCTCGCTGGCCGACCGTGCCCGTTGGCGGCGCAGCCAGAGCGTCCGCTGGGACGAGCGGCGGCTCGACGCGTACGTCGACTACGCGCACGCCCTCAAGGAGAGTCACGCGGTGGCGCTGCGACTGACGGCCGACCACCGGCCGGGTTCGCGAAGCCACCCCATTGAGCGTGAGGAAGGGCTGGCCCGGTTGGCCGAGGCGGACGCTCGGCGCACCATCGTCTGGGAGAACCTGCTGCTGCTCGGCGACGAACCGACGGTCGCCGCCGCCGCCAGCTGGCGGGACGCGATCTGGCAGGTCGAACGGCTGGCCCGGGAACTTGTCGAGGCGCCATCGGACGTGGCGGAGATGCTGACCCGCGTCGACGAGGCCCGTGACGGGTACTACCGCGCGGCTCGGCGGAGTCTCGCGGTGCGCGGGGGTTCGGTGGAGCAGTCCGCGACGCTGCGGCAGGCTCTGGCCGACCGGTCGACGGCGACGCCGGAGGTGCCCGCGGGGTGAGGGTGCCGGTACGACGGCCGACGCCAATGGACGACCAAGAAGGCGGAAATCCTCTCCCGGCTCTGATTGTGCACGTGGGTCCCCGATGGTTCGGCCCTCTGGCCCTAATCGTCGGGCACCCCGTGCATGGCCGGTTTCCCGACAGCGTCAGCAGTCCCAACGGGCGTACGGTCCGGGTCAAGCAGGGGGAGGAGTCGGATGAGTTTCCTACAACAGGCAGAGCAGTCGCCGGACACCGAGCGGATGTTCGACACGGACACCGAGGCGATGGGGTACCTGCCCAACTACACCAGGTTGTTCGCCCACAGCCCGGCGGCGTACCTGGCATGGCAGCAGCTCAACGGCGCGGTGAAGGCCGGGATGGAGCTGCGCCGCTATGAGTTGGCGACCCTCGCCGCGGCCCGGGCCCTGAAATCCTCCTACTGCGGCCTGGCTCACGGGAAGGTCCTACGTGACAAGTTCTTCGACGCGTCGACCGTCGCCGCCATCGCGTCAGACCACGGCGACGCCGGTCTCTCCGCGCAGGAGGTCGCAGTCGTCAACTTCGCCGGAAAGGTCGCGGCCGATGCGAACTCCATCACGGAGGCCGACGTCGCGGGCCTGCGCGGTCACGGTCTCGATGACACGGATATCTTCGGCGTGATCCTCGCCGTTGGCGCCAGATGCTTCTTCAGCACCGTCCTCAGCGCTGGCGGGGCTGAGCCCGATTCGCAGTACAACGAGAGCCTGGACGTGGATCTGCGGCAGGCGCTGAGCTTCGGCGGTTAGACGGAGAACCGGCCGGCCAGGCTCCGTCCCGTTCAGCATGGCCAGCTACTCACCATCACGTGACCCTGAGGGGCGGCTCTGGGGTGGGATCGGGGATGCGGTCGCTTCCTGCGGGTGTTCGGCGTGGCGGCGCAGGAGCTCGGTGATCCAGCGGGCGGCCTCCCGCTGCGTGGTGAGCATGTCGTCGCGGGCGTCGGCGACGTCCTGGTCATCCGCGTGGGTGCTCAGGAGTGTCGCCCACCGGCGGCTCAGTTCCTCGGCGTACCGGGCTTTGCGCACCTGCTCGTCGAACTGGTACTCCAGTTGCAGCAGCCGGTCGACGTGCGGTTGGAGCGCCGGCATGATCCGCTCGTCGAGCCGGACGGCGGCGTCGGGGCGGCAGGTGATGACGATGTCACCTCGCTGGTAGGACCACTCCGGCTCGTCGGTGAGTGCCTGTCGCAACGCCACCTCCAGGTCAGCCGCGCGATGCGGCGGCAGATTCCGGGCGGCGTCGGCGGCGATCCGGGTCAGCCGCTGGATCGCGTTGGGCTGGAAGTACTGCACGTACCAGCTCAGCACCTCGGAGCGCAGGCTCGTCGGCGACGACCAGGCGAAGGTGGCGCGAATGTGGAACGAGTACACGTACCCGCGTGCCGGGACCGCGATCAGCCGGGGAGCGTCGCGCTGTTCCACGAGGGGCCCGGCGGGCGACGGGGCGGCGCCGGAGCCGACGGGCGCCTCGTCCTGGAGGGCGGCGACCAGTCGATCCCAGTGCCGCGCCCACCACCGCCAACCGCGGACGCTCGCGTCGCGGGCGATGGTCAGCCCCCGAACGCCCCGACGCCGAAGCTGGTCCGCGGGCCTCGGCCTCCCATCGGGGGCGTCCGTCATGGCACCCCTCCACGGTCGCGGATCCGCGTTCCACGCTAACAACCGATGACCGATTTGCCCGGAGCCACGCCGTCACCGCCGGGACCGCACCCGCCGGGTTCGTCCGCCGGGGCCACCGGCATCGGGTACGGAGAGAGCAGGGGAAGGGTCGTCCGGGGTTCACCGAGCATTGTGGCGCAGTTGGGGCGAGAGGGCTGTCGTCGTCGGCCGACAACGGTGAGACTGGGCTCGATCCGACACTGATGCGGATCGATGGCTCGGATGGTCTGGAGGCAGCCTGTGTCCACCCTCGTGTCCCCGCTGGCCACGCTCGGCGCGATCCGCCGGCGTACCACCACTCTCGCCCTGCTCCTCACCATGGTCGCCGCCGCGCTGGTCGGCCCGTCCGTGGTGGCCCCCCGGTTGAGCGACTCTGCCTCGGCGGCGGTCTACAGCTCCTGCACCGTCAGCCGCTGCGCGGACGCGCGTACCGCCCGATCGGGCTGGTCCGCCAAGGGTTTCCCGACCAGCCGAGCCTGGTACTCGTGGAGCGGCGGCCTGTCCAACTTCGCCGGTGGTCGTTTCTACAACTACGAGGGTCAACTGCCGACCAACGCCACCTACCACGAGTACGACGTGTACCCCCGCACCCAGGGCGCCGCCCGGGACGCGTACCGGATCGTGGTGAATCGCGGCACGGGGGTCACCTGGTTCTCACCCAACCACTACACCGACTTCTACCGGCTCTGACCGACCCGGGGCCGGCCGGCTGCGGCCGGTCGGCCCTCGGCGTCGTCGCCCGGGTCAGACCAGGAGACACGTGATGGACGACACGGACGACGGTCGGCTGCCCGACTGGCTGACCGTCTACCGCGATGCCCCCCGGGAGGTGCCCGGCGCGGCGGTGCTGTCCGGTGCGGCAGCCCGAACCCGGCCCGCGCTCTTCGCCGCGTTTGCCGGTGCGCTGGCCCTGCCGGCCCACCTGGGCAGCACCTGGGACGCCCTCTCCGACGTGCTCCGTGACCGGCTGGACGCCGGCCCGCTCACCCTGCTGGTCAACGATGCCGGTCAGCTGCTGGCCGACGAGCCGGCCGGTCAGTACGCCCTGCTGCTCGCCGTGCTCGGCAACCTCGCCACCAGCGCCGCGCACCCTCTCCGCGTCGTCCTGGACGACGCGCCGCCCCCGAACCGTTAGTCGGCCCTCGCCGAAGGTGTCTCACGGCCCACCTCCAACCGCGCCGCGGGCTGCCGCCGTCGAGGACGCTTCAAGGCTGCGGAGAGCGGTGTGGGTGCTCAGTTCCCGACAGTGTCGGCGGTGGCGGGGAACGGTGACGGTGGCGGTGACGGTCCGGTGACGGGCCCTTCGCGATCCTCGTGCGAGCCGGGGCAGGGTGCACCGGCACGGGCAGCGGGGAGGCCGTGCGGTGGACTTCGTCGACGGGGTGCTGGTGCGGCTGGCCGATCCGGGCACCCGCGCCGCGCTCTTCGATGACGCGTCGCTGGCGCACCTGGTCGAGGCCGCGTACGACACCGAGGCGATGCCGGTCGCGCCGCCGTACGCGGCGGTCTTCGACGAGCTGACCCTCGGCTTCGCCGCCGCTCCCGTCACGGTGGCCGAGGGGGAGTGGCTGGGCTCGGGCGGCACCACGCGCACCGAGCTGCGCGTACGCCTGCACGGGCTCGGTGGTGCGGCGCTGCGTATCGACGCGTTGTGGCGGGGCAGCCTGGTGGTGCGCACCAGCGCCGCCCGCGACCGGGTCGAGGACCTCGACGTGGCGGTGCCCGCCTTCGACGTGGACCCGCAGATCGTCGCCGACCTGGGCGCGTTGCCGGCCGACCCGGCGCAACTGGAGACCGAGCGCCGGAGCCGGCTGGTGGCCCGACTGCGGGCGGGACTGCACCAGCCGGCCGCGTTCACCGACGCGCACCTGGACCGGTTGCTGGCGGGTGTCGGCGCCGCGAACGCCGGCGACCTGGTGACGCGGATGCGCGGGCAGGCCGCGGGGGCCACCGTGAAGCTGCGCTACGCGGCGCCGTCAGCCGCCCCGCCCACCCCGCGTCCGCTGCCGTTCGCCGCCGCCGTGCTGATCCGCGATCAGGGCTTCTCCCTGGCCGACCTGCTCGTCGAGACCCGCCTGGTGCGGGCCCGAGCCGAGGAGCTGGGCCTGGACGTGCCCGCGCCCGACGACGTCCGGCGACGACACCGGGTGGTCGCCGTCTGGGTGGTCCCCGTCGAGACGTTCGACGACGACGGCTGGCCTGGCGGCGACACCGGCACCGACGCTCAGAAGCGGGCCGCCCGGTTCGCCCGGGCCGGCCAGTGGCTCGCCCGCAGCGGCATCGGGCTCGCCGCCGTGCCGACCTGACACTCCCGGCCGCCGCCAGCCCAGCGGCCGGCAACCGCACCAACCACCTCAACGGCTGGCCAGCCGCACACGACCGCAGCAGCAACTTCGTCCGGGAGGACCCGTGGCACCGACAGCAGCATTCCCGTTCATCGAGGTCCGGATCGTGCCACCACCGGCGCCGCTGGCCCAGCGCTCACCGGGCGTCATCGCCGTGGTGGGCAAGGCGCCGGCCACGGCCGACGGCGGTTCGGCGCCCGCGAACACTCCGGTCCGGATCGAGACCCTCGACGACGCGGTCACCAACTTCGCCCGCCGGCAGGCCGGCAACGTGGTGCGCAACGCCCTCTACAACTCCCTGGAACTGGCGTTCCTGCAGGACCCGCGCCCGGCCAAGGTGTACGGGGTCAAGGTCGCCGGCGACGACTACGCCGCCGCGCTCGGCGGTCTGGAGGCCGCCGACGACGTGACCATGGTGTCGCTGGCCAACGAGTCGGGCGTCGGCAACCCCGCCGGTGCGGGTGCCCCCACCGGGTTGCACGCGCTCAAGGCGCACGTGGAGACGATGTCCGCGGCCGGCCAGCGTCGGCTCGGGTTCGCCATGGTGAACCCGGCCACCGAGAAGGGCTCCACCTACGTCGCGGACATCACCACCGCCGCGAACCCGCTCAAGAGCAGCACCAGCCGGATGGTGATGATCGCCGCCCGGGGCGCGGACGGTGACGCGGCCACCGCCGCGATGGCCGCCGTGGCCGGGCTGCCGGTGCACCACAGCATCGTGCTGAAGAAGATCCGCGGGGTCGCCGTCCCGGTGGCCAAGCAGTACAGCCCGGCCGAGATCAAGGGCCTGTCCGAGGCCAACCTCACGCCGATCATCGACCCGACGCTGATCACCGGGGAGAGCCTGCACTTCGCCGACGGGCGGCTGTTCACCTCCGACGCGAGCCTGCTGCACGTCGACCTGGTGCGCACCCTCGACCAGATCGAGTTCATGCTGCGCGCCGGCCTGATCGGTCTGGTCGGCGACGCACGGATCACCAAGCCGGGCATGACGCTGCTGAAGACCCAGGTCGACGGCATCCTCGGCCCACTCAAGCGGCAGGCGGTGATCGACGACTACCGCATCGAGATCCCGGTGCTGGACATCCTCGCCATCCCCGAGGTCGCGCGTACCGCCACCGACACCTCGATCGTCACCGCCGCCCGGGCCGACCGCACCGTCGACCTGGTCGTCACCGTCACGTACGGCCCGGCCGTGAGCCGCCTGCTGGTCACGCTCGTGGCCAAGTTCTGACCCGGAGGAACCAGACCATGGAGTGGAAGACCCGCCTCGCGGTGCAGTACACCAAGGGCACCGAGACGGTGCTGATCAGCCCCATCGACTCGTTCAGCCCGTCCTTCTCGCTCAACGTCGAGGCCCTGCACTCGTGCGAGGTCACCCACCTGGGTGTCATCCACGCGCCGGTGTCGATGAACTTCACGATGACCGTCAAGGCGATCGGGGACGTCGCCGGCCGGCTCACCAAGCTGGCCCTCGACGGCGACCTGTTCGACATCGCGCTGCTGGAGCACACCGGTGACGACTGGGCGTTCTCGTCCTTCGTCCTGCGCGACTGCATGATCACCAGCGCCACGCCGACCACCGCCACCATCTCCGGCGCCCCGGCCGCGACCTTCAGCGGCTTCAGCCTGGCCGCCACCGTCGACCCGAAGACCGGCGACCAGTCCGTGCTGCCCTGACCGGGCAGGACGACAGCCCGCCGACGATCAACCGGAGGTAGCAGATGACGACCGGTGCTGGCCGTGCCGCCCGGGTCACCCGTACCGGGCTGGCCCTGGTGCACGCGGGTGAGTTGGTGCTGCCGGCCGCCGGCAGCGAGGCGGAGGCCGCGCAGGTGGCCGAGGACGACCGCGCGGTCATCGCGTACCACTTCCCGGTGGAGATCGAGGTGGTCGTGGCCGGCGGCGCGGTCGACGCCGACGCGCTCGCCGACCTCGCGCTGGCCCGCCTCGCCGAGCACCTGGACGGGCAGGTCTGACGGTGGCCATCTCGGTGCACGTGCCGGTGCGGATCCGGCTGGACGCCCGGTCGGTGACCGAGCGGCCGGAGGCGGTGACGGCCGCGCTCGGCGCGGCCCTGGCCCGCGCGCTGGAACGCTCCCGCCGCGAGGTGGTCGCGCCCCGCGGCGGCTACCTGGAGGTACGCCCCAACCCGCCGGTGTTCCGCTGGACGGGCGCGGGCGGCGAGCGGGTGTCCCCGGACGACCGGCGGGCCTTCGAGGCCCGGCTGCGCCGGCGCATCGACGAGGTGATCACTGCGGCGCGGCTGGACCCGGGGCTACCGGCCGGGGTGGCCGCGCCGCTGAGCCGGCCGGCGGCCGAGGTGTGGGACCCGCAGCGGATGCGGCACCTGCTGGCCGTCTACCGGGTGCCGTCCTATGACGAGGGTGGTGACGCCGCCGAGGTGCCCGTGGACGGCGACGTGCCGCCCTCGGTGACCTACCAGTGGCTGCTGCGCCCGGCCACCCACCTGGCCAGTCACCTCGCCGAGCTGGGCCGTGAGGCGGTACGTCAGCACGGCGGTCTGCCGCCGGGCACCCCGCAGGGTCTGATCGCCCGGGTGATCGGCTCGGACGGGCGCCCGGTCTGGGCGGTCATGGTGAACACCACCCCGTGGTCGGTCCTCACGTTCGAGCGGTTCGGCGAGACGGTGTTGCGGGCCTCCCCGCAGCCGCACTTCGAGGTGGAGGAGCGGGTGCCCAGCCCGCAGCCCGGCACTGTGGCGCGGCGGCTGGTCGCCGACCGGAGCGCCCTGGTGGCGATGGTGGACGAGGAGCTCAGCGCCGACATCCGGCAACGGTTGCGGACCGCCCAGCCGCGCGGCGAGACCACCAGTGTGGACGAGTACCAGGCGCAGATCGAGCGGGCCGTCGACGCCGAGGTGACCCGTCGGGTCGACGCGATCCTCGCCTCGGTGGGCGGTGCGGTGCCGACCTGCCTCGTCGTGATCAGCATCGGTGGGGTCTCCCTGCTGCTGGTGGGCACCGAGGAGACCGACAAGAACCTGCACTGGACCGGTACGGCCAACCTCCTGCCGATCAGCGTCGAGCAGCACCCGGCGGCCCCACCGGACCCGAACGCGCCCCCCGGCGGCGGCATCGGCGACGGCACCGGCCCGGGAACGGGCACCGGTGGCGGCTCCGGTGTGGGCGGTGGCACCGGCCCGGGAACCGGCGGCGGACCCGGCGGCCCCACCGGCACCGGCACCGGGCCGGGCGGCGGTGGCACCGGTGGGGACGGCGGCGGCGCCCGACGGGGCGGGTTCGTCTTCGACCCGAGCAGCCCCAGCGCCCCGCCCGGCGTCGAGGGTCGACGGTTTCCGGCCGTCGCCGGTGAACACTCCGAGATGCGGGCCTGCGCCCCGTTCAACGGTGAACCGGAGCTGGCCGCACTCGGCCCGGACGGCGACGAGCTGCGCCGGTTGATGGACGACATCGCGTTCCGGCTCCAGATGGGCGACGCCTGCCGCTACCCGGCGAACTTCTGCCTCCAGGCCGCCGCCATGCTGCGCGGCCGGGCGGCGGCGATCAGCCTGCTGGTCGGCGCCTCGGAGCGCGAGGCGTTCACCCGGCCCGTGCCGGAGGGCTCCGGAGGGCTCGGCCCGCTGGACTTCCGGCCGGTCGCCTCGCCCGCCGTGCAGTTCCTGCGCCACCTGGCCGGGGTCGTGCCCCGCCTGGATCACCTCGCCCAGCTGGTGATGGGCCGCTACAGCCAGCCCGAGCACTTCGCCCGCATCCAGGGCGGCTGGATCGACACGTCCGCGTCCTGGAACCTGCACTTCGTCCAGGCGCTCAGTGGTGCGATCAAGGGAGCGGTCGGGCAGCTCTTCGTCGTCGGCAGCCAGGCGATGCTCGTGCAACTGCTGCTCAGTTCGCGCACCGGCATCGACGCCCGGATCGCCCACTTCGACCAGTACGCGCCGATCTTCGAGCGGTTGATCGTCTCCCAGCTCAGCGACTACGCCGAGCTGCAGGGGCTGCGCGAGCGGCTGCGCCGCCACGAGGCCGTTCGGTGGACGGCCGAACACACCGACGTCGGCGGCGGCACCCTCGCCACGGTGAGCATGGCCAACCCGTCGACCGCCTGGTACGGGGCCGCCCGCGCCATCTCCACCGCGTTCCTCGCCACCGAGGCCGCCCTGAGCAGCCCCGGCGCGGCCGGCGAGATCGTCGAACGGGACGGCACCACCCGGATCCGCGACTCGCACGCGGTGCTCTGGACCCTCGCGGAGATCGAGCAGGCGCTGGTCATCCAACGCGGCGAGGCCGAGGGCATCGACCCGCTGGTCAAGCAGATCACCGACCTGCCCGACGTGCTGGCCCGCTTCGCCGGCAACCGGTCGGCGATCCGCGACGAGCTGTGGCGGGTGTTGCAGGACATGCGGCGCAACAACACCGAGATGCTCGGCCGCTCCCGCACCGACGCCCGGTTCGCGTTCCGCTCCAGCCGGATCAGCGAGCACATCCCGTCGGCGACCATCCCCCGTGGACGCTTCGCTCTGCAGGGCATCCACCTGGTCACCCACCAGCAGATCGGCGAGTTCTTCGGCGGCAACCTCTACTACGCCACCGGCGTCGACGACCTGTTCGCCACCGAGCTGGGCCGGGAGGCGCTGAGCGCGTTCGGCATCATGGTGGGGATCATCGCGCTGTCGCTGCTCTGCCCGCCGCTGGGCTTCGTGGTCGGGGTGGCCGTCGCCGCCGTCGACGTGGCACACGCACACCAGCGCGAGCGCCTCTACTCCGCGATGCTCGACCCGGAGCTGGTGCTCACCCGCACCGAGGTCGAGGTCGAGCTGTTCGCCGCGTACCTCGGGCTGGCGTTGTCGCTCATCCCGGAGGCCGGCACCATCGGCGGCGCGGCCGTGCGCGGAGGCCGGGTCGCCCTGCGCTTCGGCGTCCGCGCCGGGCTGCGCGCCGCCCGAGGGTACGTGGTGCGGCGGGTCACCCGGCAGATCATCGAGGCCGCGTCCCGTGACCTGCTCCAGGGTTTCCTCACCGAGATCCTGCTCAACGAGGTGCTGGAACGGGTCGTGCAGAAGCTGATGGAGCCGGTGCTCGCGTACGTGGAGCGCGAGGCGATGCTCAGCGGCGCGGTCGGTGGCCCCGAGGGCGCCCGGTTCATCCTCATGGTGCTGGACTCCCAGCCCGGTGGCGCTGCCGCCGGTCCGCGCGTGCCGGTGGTCCGGCCGTGACCGGGCCACGCCGGTTCCGTGCCGGCCGGTTCCTGGACGCCGCCGCCGTGCACGCCGCCGCCGACGCGAACCCGCGGCTGCGCCGCTTCATCCGGACCGTCGCCGCGCACAGCGAGGCCGGCGAGGTGCGCTCCCGACGGCTGCTGGAGCACCTCGTCCGGAGCATGATCGACGACGTCGCCGACCTGCACCTGAACAACGCGGTCGACCGGCTGGAGCGCATCGCCGTGCTGCGGGACAACATCGCCACCATCCTCGACCACGTGCTGGAGGGCGGCACCCTGCCCGAGGGGGAGCGGGTCGCCACCCTCGCCGGGTACTTCGACCAGCTCAACACGGAGATGCGGGAGCTGAGCCGACCCCGCGACGGCATCGTCGGGGACGCGCCGCTGCGGTTGGCCGACGACTCCGCCGTGTACGCCGACTCGCTGCTGCGCGAGTTCGACTCAGCCGGCGGAGGCGGCGCGGCCGGGCGGCACACCGAGCCCACCGAGATCGTCGCCGCCGCGTTCCGGGCCCTGCCGGAGGACCAGAAGACCGCGCTGCGCCGGGCCGCCGCGCTGGAACCGACGGCGCTCTGGCACGCGGTGGGCGCCGAGTCCGGGGCCAGCAAGCTGGCGGCCATCGCGGACCTGGAGACCCGCCTCGGCGGCCGGCTCACGCCCGACGAACTGGCCCGGCTGCGCACCGCCGTCGACGACCTCGGCAAGGCCCGCTCGCGCGGCCTGCAGGTCAGCGAGGCACGACTGGCCGAAGCCCTGGGCCGCATCGCCGACCCGCACCTGCGGGCCGTGGTCGAGGGCGGCGACGTCTGGCTCACCCAGCAGCTCGCCCTGCACAACCCGGAGGCCCTGACGACCCTGTGGCGGCGCTTCCGCGACCGGGGCGGCCGCGCCGACGACGGCCCCGGCTTCCGGGCGTACCTGCGCCACGACATGGTCACCTACGGCCGGGGCGTGCTCGGCGAGTACGGCGCCGCGTTCTCGCTGAGCAGCATCGAGCTGTTCCTCAAGGGCCCCGACGCCAACGTCAAGGTCGCCGGCACCGACCTGGTCGGCATCGGCCACGACGGCTGGGTGTGGCTCATCGACGACAAGTCGCACCGGGCCTCCAGCGTCAGCGGGGTCAGCGCGCTCACCGACAACCTCGTCACCAACCTGCGCCGCGACGCCGCCGACTTCCGCGACGCCATCGCCCGGCTGCAACGCGACGACCCCGGTTTCACCCCGGACCCGCGGATCGTCGACGCGATCTCCCGGATGGAGGACGCCGCCGCCGAGATCGACCGGATCAACCGGCGGGGCTCGGCGTCCACCCGGCCCGCGCGGATCAGCCGCGCACTGGAGGACCGCCGGCTGCGGCTGCGGGTCACCAGCGCCGCCGGCGAGGTCCGCGAGATCACCCAGGCCCTGCGCGACCTGGGCCTGGCCGTCGAACCCACCGGTCCGCCGGTGCCGCTGCCACCCACCGGAGGGCGCTGAGCATGGCCAGCACCAGTTTCATGCGGTACGGCACGGTGCCGTCCGCGATCATCAGCGACGGGATCCTGCCCATTCCGATCTGGGCCGTCACCGCCATCTCCCTGGCCCAGACCTACCACCTGCCGCCGATCGGGTCCACCGCGCACAAGGCCATCGTGGCCACCCACGACGACACCATCACGCTGACCGGGGTGCTGGTCGGGCCGGAGCGCTACGCCTGGAAGTTCGCCCTGGAGACCATGGCCGAGGCGAGCAAACGCGGCACCGCCCTCGCGGCGTACTCCGGGGGGAAGTTCGGTGGGCTGATCCTGGTCACCTCGATGACCATCCGCACCGACATGCAGGTGCAGACGCTGACCTTCAACGCGTCCGCCGCCCGCCGCGACGTCCTGGACACCACCATCACCCTCGTCCACGTGCCCCGTCCCAGCCTGCTCGGCAAGCTGCTCGACGTGGCCAGCATCGGAGTCGGCGCGCTCGCCGACGGGTTGGGAAACTGATGCCACCGTTCCCGATCGACCGCTACCTGCTGCCGGACACACCCGTCGAGGTGCCCGACGGGTTCACCGAGGTACGGCAGGGCCTCACCGCCGGCCTCCCGCACCGCGTCGAGCTGGGCGCCGGTGTCCACGCGGTGCTGATCCTGCCCACCGGCCTGGCCCGGCAGTGGCTGAACACCGACCCCCTCGCGGTGGTCAGCAGCTCCGCCGACGACCTGGCACCCCGACCCGCGCCCCCGGCCGTGCCCCCGCCACCGGCACTGGTCGGCCGGGTGCCGCTGCGACTGGTGGTCCGCCAGGGCACCCGGATCCTCGGCTCGGTGCCGCTGGCCGCCGGTCTGCGCCGGATCTGCCCCGACGCCGGCCCGTCGGTCGCCACCGGGTCCACCCCGATCGCCGTCGAGGTGGTGGTGCTCGGCTGGCTGCTGCACGCCGGGACGGTACGCGGCTCCGGCGACTACGGCTCGTCCATCGCTCTGGCCTGGCGGCGCGCCGACCGCGCGGCGGACCAGTTCGGGCCGCCGCCGATCAACGAGTTCGTCTGGCGTCGCCGCCCACCCGCCCAGCGCGTCGAATCCGAGCTGGGCCCCGGCCGGCTGCGCTACCGCTACCTGCTCGACAAGAAGCTGCGGAGGGTGCTGCGATGACGCTCACGCCGTTCCAGACCGGTCAGGTCCGCCAGGGCGCGGTCGGCAACGACGCCGGGTGGACGCTGACCTTCCACCGGGAGACCCCGACCGGGCTGAGCCAGGACGCGGCGCTCACGCTGTCCAGCGCCGACTACTACGCGGCCATCGACGCGGCGCTGCCCGACGGGTTGGGGCCCGGCGCGTACACGATCACCGTGCAGGGGCTGATCGACGAGCACTTCGCCGCGCTGCGCACCGCCGAGGGGCAACCGCCGCTGGTGGCGAAGCTGCACCTGTACTGGCGTGACGCCAACACCTCCGTCGGCGCGTTCTTCACCAACCTGGTGGGCGTCAACGCCGGCCCGACGCCGGCCGAGCTGACCCAGGCGCTGGTCGCCGTGCTGCGGGTGACGAAGGTACGCCGGCTCACCGGCGAGCGGACCTACGACACCGAGCTGACCCTCGTCGAGCGGGCGTACGCCCGGCTCGGTCAACGGGTCGCCGAGCGGTTCGAGGCGGCGACCTTCAGCGCCGCGATCCGGGCCGTCGCCGACCGCACCAGAGTGGACATCGCCACCTGGGGCGCCAACCCGGACGGCACGATGACCCGGGGCGCCACCGAGGCGGCCGGCGACGAGCGGGTCACCTTCGGTGCCGGCCTGCTGCACCGCGCCGCGCTGGAACGGATCGGCGGCGCGTTGCAGCAGTCGCTCAACGCGTACGGGCGCGGAATGCTGCTGATCCGGGACGGCACCGTGCACGTCGGCAAGCGGCCGATCCCCTACCCGGAGGGGGAGCCCAAGCCCCTCACACTCGCCACCGGCCTGCTCGCCTGCACCGAGAACGGCAGCCAGGACACCGACCCGTACGCGGCCACCGAGGCCGGCGGCACGGCCGCGCCGCGGCGTCGGGCGTGGACGCTGACCCTCAAGGGCCGCCCCGACCTGAAGCCCGGTGACCTGGTGCGCTTCGACCCGCCAGCGGTGGACGAGGCCACCACGCTGGGCAGTGTCGGCGCGGCGCTGCTCGGCTCGTTCGCGGCCCCGTTCGCCCCGTCGACCGGGGAGCTGGGCGCGGGGGCGAAACTGCTGTACCTCAGCGCCGCCCGGCACACCCTGTCGCGTACCGCCGGTTTCGTCACTGTGGTGCAGGGCGTCGAGGTCACCTCGGGCGCCCAGGCCTGGGACAGCTGGAGTGACGCCTCCGGCGTGGGCGCCGCCGAGCCGGCGGGCCCGGCGTCGTCGCCCGGCGTGGCCGCCGCGGAGGCGGTGCGGCGGGCGGCGGGTGGGGGGGCCGACGCCGGGGGGGCGGGGGGGGGCGCCGCGTACGGCAGGGGGCGGGTGGGCGGCGGGGGGCGGTGGGGCGGGGGCGGCCAGGATGGGCGGGGGCGGGCCTCCCGACTGATGTCGCTGCTCCTGTTGTTGCAGGCGCGGGGGTCGGTGACGGCGGGTGGGCTGGCGCGGGAGCTGGGGGTTTCCGAGCGGACCGTCTACCGGGACGTGTTGGCGCTCTCCGCCGCCGGGGTGCCGGTCTACGCAGACCGGGGCCGGGCCGGC
>NZ_JAKKFI010000007.1 GCF_022230955.1 Micromonospora cabrerizensis | reverse complement strand
CAGACCGAACGCCGACAAGCCCTCCCCGGCTGGATCCACTCCTACAATCACCACCGCGGACACACCGCACTCAACGGCCTACCACCCGCCAGCCGCGTCCCCAACCTCACGGGTCAGTACATCTAGCTGTCGGCGACGAAGACGCCCTGCCCCTGCTGACCGTAAATCAGGTTCCGCTCGTGCAGCTCCTTGACGGCTCTGTACGCCGTGGAACGCGCCACGTTGTACAGCTCCCCGATCTCGGAGACCGACGGCAGTTGTTGGCCGGGAGAGTATTCGCCCGAGCGGATCTTCTGCTCGATGTCGTCCGCCACGCGGCGGTAGTGCGGTGGTCTGGTCGGCATGATCGGCTCTCCTGGACTTCAGCGGAGATCATGTTTCCAGCCCGGACGTAATCGAGACAAGACGACAGCGAGACAAAGTGGAGATAGTGAGAACTTGACTACACTGAGACACTGGATACAGTGAGACAGTGGTCGGGTGCTCCTGGACTTCAGCACTCCTGAGGTATCCGGCCTGTCCGCCTTGCGGGGAGAGCGCCGCAGAGTCTCTGCCTGCAGGGCGGGCTGCCTCGGATCTAGCGGGAGGTGCCGGCCATGCCGATCGATGAACCGGTGTCCAGGGCGACGGAGCTGTTCATGGCGAAGCGGGCCCTGGATGCTCACTGGACTCGGGCACTGGACACGCCGTGGCGGGCGGGCGGGTGCCTGGAATGCCGTGGACGCAACGACTGCCGACAACTTGACTGGGCACTCGCGCTGATCGCGGACGTCGCCTCAGTCATGTTCCAGAAGCGGTGAATGATCCTGCCCGCGCCGCCGTGTTAGCCTCCGTGCGCGCCCCAGATGGGCCTACCCCCCGGAGGTTCTGGCTACTTCAGCCACCACGCCGAGATCGACGCGACGTACGCGTCTCTCGTGTGGGATCCGGGGCGTCGGTGCCCTCGGGGCTTCGTCATCGGTGTGGCTGGGTGAGCGCTGTGGGCCTCCGGTCGGGTCTTCGGATCGACCGGGAAGAAGACGGTACGCATGACAGTCACGTTCAACCACACCATCATCGCCACGAAGGACAAGAACGCCTCGGCCGCGTTCTACCGGGAGCTGTTCGAGCTGCCCGAAGCGCCGTCGTGGGGGCCGTTCGTCAACGTCCTGCTGGACGAGGGTGTGCTGCTCCAGTTCGCCGAGCCGCCGATGGACGTCCAGATGCAGCACTACGCGTTTCTCGTCGACGACGAGCTGTTCGTTCGGTGCCTGGCATTCGTCGAGGGACGCGGCATCACCTACTGGGCCGACCCGCAACGGAAGCGGGAGGGGGAGACCAACACCGAGCACGGTGGGCGGGGCTTCTACTTCATGGACCCGGCGGGCCACGCCATCGAGATCATCACCCGGCCGTACGTGTAGCGACGGCGTCGACGGCACCGGCACGCCGGGACCCACATCGGTGTGAGCGTGATGCCTCAGGGTCATTTTGATGACTCAGAGGCATCATGCTCACGGGCTGGTCCGGTTCGGCCTCGTCGGTGAGTTGCGCACCTAGCAGATCGGTGCAGTGATCAGGGCGTTGTCCACAGGCCGGCGGTTGTCCACAGAGGGGTAGAGCGGCTCGCCCCGTCGTGCTGTCCGCCGCTCTAGCGTCGGGCCGTGTCGCACGACGAGGAGACAGAGGTCAGCCAACGCCTGCGCTGGCTGACCGACCCGCCGGAGAGTTCGCGGTCGATGCGGGCGGAGGTGCCGCCTGCGGTCGTACCCCCATTGGGTGTTCTACCGCCCCGGGCCGATGCGCCGCCCGCGGAACCGGACGCGCGCGGCGCATCGGCTGGCCTCTTGGCCGAGCCCGGGTCACGGCTGCCCGGCCCTGGGGCGTTCGACCCTGGGCGACGCGGTGTGCGGGCGTTGGCGGTCGTCGCCGTGCTGGTGGTCCTGGGTGCGGCCGGTTGGGCCTGGCGGTCACGACCGCAGTCGGAACCGGTCGCCCCGCTGGCCAGCGTGGTCGCGTCGGTCGCGCCGGTGGAAGGCCCCAGCGCGTCCGGTTCCGGCGAGCTGGTCGTGGCGGTCGCGGGGAAGGTTCGCAAGCCCGGGTTGGTGCGGCTGCCGGCCGGGTCGCGGCTCGCCGACGCGGTGCAGGCGGCTGGCGGCGCACTGCCCGGTGTCGACGTGGCGTTGCTCAACCCCGCCCGCAAGGTCGTCGACGGTGAGTTGATCGTGGTCGGGGTGACGCCGCCGCCGGTGCCGGATGGTGCGGCCGGCCAACCCGGCGGCGCGGCCGGACCCGCCGTCGGGCCGTTGAACCTCAACACCGCCACGTTGGCCCAGCTCGACGCGCTGCCCGGGGTCGGTCCCGTCCTCGCCCAGCGGATCCTCAGCCACCGGGACCAGCACGGTGGATTCAAGGCCGTCGGCGA
Source organism: Micromonospora cabrerizensis (assembly GCF_022230955.1). Classification (GTDB taxonomy): domain Bacteria; phylum Actinomycetota; class Actinomycetes; order Mycobacteriales; family Micromonosporaceae; genus Micromonospora; species Micromonospora cabrerizensis. Next base: position 8,586 of record NZ_JAKKFI010000007.1, on the reverse strand, counting down.
CCTGCGCCAGGTCGACGGGATCGGCGACGCGCGGTATGAGCAGCTCAAGGACCTGGTGACGGTGTGAGCGGCGGCGCTCCGAGGTCGTCGGGTGAGGTCGGCGTCGTACAGGCTGAGCCCTCACCACCGGACCTGCGGCTGGCCGGGTTGGCGGTGGCCGCCTGGCTCACCGCGCTCGCCGGCCTGCACCTCGGCGCCGGCCGACTGTTGGTGGTCACCGGGGCGGCGGCCGGCGTGACGACGGTCAGCGCCCTGCACCTGCTCGGCCGTCTCGGCCACCCCCGGGCCGCTGTCCGCCGCTACGGCTGGATCGTCGTCGCGGTCAGCCTCGGCGTGGTCTGCGCAGGAGCGGCGACCGCAGCCAGACTGGCCATTCGGGACACACCGCCGATCCGTGTCCTGGCCGAACAGCGTGCCCCGGTCACCGCCGACCTGGTGGTCCGGGACGATCCGCGTCCGATACGGAGCGCCGGCCGGCCCGGCATGCTGCTGGTGTCGACGGAACTGGTCCGGCTCACCGGCCCGGACGGCCGGCGCATCCACGCGTCGGTGCGGCTGCTCGTCCTGACGACCGACCCGGCCTGGCGGGGTCTGCTGCCCGGGCAACGCCTCACCGCCGACGGCCGGCTCGGCGTTCCACGCGGCGGCGACCTCACCGCGGCGGTGCTCAGCAGCAACGGCCCGCCGCAGCGGCACGGTGCGTCGTCCTGGGCTCAGCGTGCCGCCGGGACGCTGCGCGCCGGCCTGCAACGCGCCTGTGCGCCGCTGCCGGACGATCCGGGTGGGCTGCTGCCGGGTCTCGTGGTGGGGGACACCAGTCGGTTGCCACCCACCGTCGAGGAGGACTTCCGGGCCACGGGTATGACCCACCTCAACGCCGTTTCAGGAAGTAACGTGGCAATTGTCGTCGGCGCGGTGTTGCTGCTGGCCCGGTGGGCGCGGGCCGGTCCGTGGCTCGCCGCCGGGCTCTGCGCGGTCGCGCTGGTGGGCTTCGTCATCCTGGTCCGCCCGTCGCCGAGCGTCGTACGGGCCGCCACGATGGGGGCCATCGGGCTGGCCGCGTTGGCCGCCGGTCGTCCCCGGGCCGCCCTGCCCGCGTTGGCCGCCGCCGTCACCGTGCTGGTCCTGGCGGACCCGGAGCTGGCCGGTGATCCCGGGTTCGCGCTCTCGGTGCTGGCCACCGGTGGCCTGTTGTTGCTCGCCCCACGCTGGCGGGACGGGCTGCGGCGGCGAGGCGTACCGCCCGGTCTGGCGGAGGCGCTGGCCGTGCCGGCGGCGGCGCAGCTGGCCTGCGGGCCGGTCGTCGCCGGCATCTCCGGCACGGTCAGTCTGGTGGCGGTGCCGGCCAACCTGCTGGCGGTGCCCGCTATCGCGCCGGCGACCGTGCTGGGCGTGCTGGCGGCCGTGGTGTCGCCGATCTGGGCGGGCGGTGCCGAGTTCCTCGCCTGGCTGGCGAGCTGGCCGGCCTGGTGGCTGGTGGTCATCGCCCACCAGGGCGCTCGGCTGCCAGGCGGCACCCTGCCGTGGCCGGGCGGGGTGGCGGGTGCCCTGCTGCTGACCGCGCTGACCGTCGCGCTGCTGATCGCGGTGCGCCGGCCACTCGTGCGCCGACTCGTGGCGGTCGTCGGCGTCGCCTCGGTGCTCGGTGCGCTTCCGGTGCGGCTGGTGTTCGCCGGCTGGCCGCCACCGGGCTGGGTGGTGGTGGTCTGCGCCGTCGGCCAGGGCGACGCCGTGGTGTTGCCGGTCGCCCCCGGCCGGGCGGTGGTGGTGGACGCCGGTCCGGAACCGGGGGCGGTGGATGGTTGCCTGCGCCGGCTCGGCGTACGCGAGGTGCCGTTGCTGGTGATCAGCCACTTCCACGCCGACCACGTGGGTGGAGTGGCCGGGGTGTTCCGGGGGCGGCGGGTGGACGCCGTGCTGGTGCCCTCCTCGACTGACCCGGAGAGCGGTCGGGATGTGGTGCGGGCGGCGGCGACCGCCGGACGGGCCGCGCTGTTCACCACCGTCTCCGGGGCCCGACATCCGATCGGGGGCGTCGAGCTGCTGGTGCTCGGCCCGCCGTACCCGCTGGCCGGCACGAGATCCGACCCGAACAACAACTCGTTGGTGCTGCGTGCCACGGTGGCCGGGGTGCGGATCCTGCTCCCCGGGGACGCGGAGACCGAGGAGCAGCACGCGATGGTGGCGCGGGCCACCCCCGGCCAGTTGCGGGCGGACGTGTTGAAGGTCGCCCACCACGGTTCGGCGTACCAGGACGTCGGTTTCCTCGACGCGGTGCGGCCCTCCGTCGCGCTGGTGCCGGTCGGCACCGGCAACACCTACGGGCACCCGAGCCCGGGGCTGCTCGCGCGATTGAGCAGGGGCGGTGCCCGGGTGCTGCGTACCGACACCGACGGTGACCTCGCGGCGGTTCGGACGAGCCACGGATTGGGGGTGGCCCGGCGAGGGGTGCCAGCGGGCCGGCCCTGACCCGGCGGCCCTGACCCGGCGGCCCTGACCCGGCGGCCCTGACCGGGCGGCCCTGACCCGACGGTGGGCGTGCAGGTCGTCGTCAGGGCTGACGAGGCGGGTAACTTGCGAATTGCATAGGCAATTGAGGTAGATGTCGGGATTTGCGCTGTGTGCGGGCTGCGCCGACCAAGCAGCGAATGAGCAGGCACGATCCCGCCCCGGGCCGTGCGAATATGGGCGGCGTGACCCCCGCCAGCCTCGCCCCCATTCTGCTCGTCCTCGGTGACGAGGAGCTGCTCGCCACGCGCGCGGTCACCGAAGCTGTCGCGAAGGTTCGCGGTGCCGACCCCGAGGCGGACGTCCGCGAATACCAGGCCAGCGCACTGACCGTCGGCGAGATCGCCGAGATGCTCAGCCCGTCGCTGTTCGGTGGGCGGCGGCTGCTGATCCTGCGCTCCGGGCAGGACGCCCGCAAGGATCTGGTCGCCGCGTTGCTCGCGTACGCGAAGAACCCCGACCCGGACGTCCAACTGCTGGTGCTGCACCTGGGTGCCGCCAAGGGCAAGGCGTTCGCCGACGGGCTGCGGGCAGCCGGTGCGACTGTCGTCCCGGCGGCCAAGCTCAAGGGGCACCGCGACCGGGTGGCCTTCGTCCGTGACGAGATCCGCCGAGCTGGCGGTAAGTGCACCGACGACGCCGCCGAGGCCCTCATCGCCGCGGTCGGCAACGACCTGCGCGAGCTGGCCGCCGCCTGTTCCCAGCTGATCGCCGACACGGACGGGCGGATCAGCGCCGACACGGTCTCCCGTTACTACCGAGGCAGGGTCGAGGTGACCGGCTTCACGGTGGCGGACGCCACCATGGTCGGCGACGTGCCGGCAGCGCTGGAGGCACTGCGCTGGGCCCTGCACGTCGGGGTCGACCCGGTCCCCATCGCCGACGCCCTGGCCGACGGGGTGCGCACTGTTGCCCGGGTGGCGTCGGCCGGGCGGGGCAACCCGTACCAACTCGCCAGCAGCCTCGGGATGCCCGCATGGAAGATCGAGCGGGCACAGCGGCAGGGGCGTGGTTGGACCCCGGAGGGCCTGGTCCGGGCCATGCAGGTTGCCGCCGAGTGCAACGCGGCCGTCAAGGGCGGTTCCGACGACCGGGCGTACGCCCTGGAGCGTGCGGTCTTCTCCGTCGCCGCAGCCCGGCAGGGCAGCACCAGGTGACGGGAGCGAACCGCCCGGCGTGGGCCACCATCGGAGTGGACGAGGAGCGTTACCGGCCGCTGTACGCCCGACTCCTCGGCCTGCGGTTCGTCAACCCCGGCGGCGTGCTGTGCTTCCTCTTCTTCGAGGGCACCATCGCCCTGGCGGTGCTGCTCGCCCTCGCCGAGCTGGTCACCTGGTGGGCTGTGCTGGTGCTGCCCGTCGTGGTGGCGGCCATGGTGAAGCTCAACGACATGGTTGCCGCGATCGTGGTCCGTTCCGCCGCGCTCGTGCCCGAACAGGAACGGGACCGTTTCCGCCGGCAGATGGAGCCAGCGGTCGGGCGAGCCCAGGTGGAGTGGATCTCGCACAGCGTCACCGGCGTGGTGATCACCGCCGATCCGGTGCCGCCTGCCCGCCGCCCCGGCCCGTCTGACTGAGCGCTGGCCGGTCCGATCGAGCGCTGGCCGGTCGGATCGAGCGCTGGCCGGTCAGACCGAGCGCTGGCCGGTCCGACTCACCGCGGCCCGGCGAATTGAGCGCCGGCCCGTGAGACTGAGCCGTCTGGTCCGCAGACTCATCGCCGGCCTGTGGACACACGGAAGCCCCGGGCCGAGGCCCGGGGCTTTCCGAATCAGTCTGACGGTAAGTCGTCAGGCGGAGAGCGCACCCACGCGCTTCGCGATCGCGGACTTGCGGTTCGCGGCCTGGTTGGAGTGGATCACGCCCTTGCTGACGGCCTTGTCCAGCTTGCGCGAGGCGTCCAGCATCAGCGCGGTGGCCTTCTCGACGTCACCGGCCTCGGCAGCCTCGTTGAACTTCCGGACGGCGGTCTTCAGCGACGACTTGACCGACTTGTTGCGCAGCCGGGCCTTCTCGTTCTGCCGGTTGCGCTTGATCTGGGACTTGATGTTCGCCACGCGACAGCCTCGTCTTGATAGCTCGGGTTGGTCAGCTTGTGCGCTGGATGACGAACATGCGTCACCGCTGCGCGAAGAGCCAGGTTACCAGGTCGCCCGGGACGAGCCAAAACGGCTCGGCCTTCGCGCGGACGGACCCGGCCCGTCGAGCACCAGATTACGCCCTCGACCAGCACGGCGGCTCACCGCCAGCCCGTGCCGCGCCCAGGGCTGCGTCACCGCCAGCCCGTGCCGCGCCCAGGGCTGCGTCACCGCCAGCCCTGGCGGCGGGCCAGCCAGTCGAGGGACTGCTCGCCACTCCACCGCTGGTGGGCGGGCAGGTGCGGCGAGGCCGTCGGCGGGGCCGCCGCAGCACCGGTGAGGTAGTAGCCGGCCAACGCGGCCAGGGTCGCGTCCAGCGCGTCCGGGGGTGCGCCGACGGTCGCCGGGTGCGTGGCGAAGAGCCGGTCCGCGTCCAGCCCGCTGGCGTACGCGGTGAGCAGCAGGCCGGCCAGGTCGAACCAGGCCGGCCCGGAGCAGACCCAGGTCCAGTCGCAGAACCAGGCTCGGCCGTGCGCGTCGATCAACACGTTGTCGACCCGCAGGTCGCCGTGGATCAGGCCGGTCGCCCCGGCGGCGTACCGGGGGAGGAGGGACTCCAGTGCCACCAGCTCGGGCAGCCGGCCCTGCGCCGGGGCGGGCAGTGGTGGGGTCGGCTCGCGCCCGGCGGCGACCTCCTCCCACCAGAGGATGTCCGAGCGGGCCAGGTCGGCCAGGTGCGGCAGGCCGAGCGCGGTCAACTCGACCGGGGGGTCGGCCAGGGCGGCGGCGACCTGCGCGTACCCGGCGAGGGTGGCGTCCAGCTCGACGGGCACCCAGGGCAGGCGCGGGGTGTGGCCGTCGACGGCGTCGGTGCAGAGCACGAACCAGCCAGCTTCGTACAGGGTCCACCGGGGGCGGGGCGCCGGCAGGTCGGCCGGCAGTCGGTCGAGGATCGCGGCCTCTCGGGCGTACCAATCGACCAGATGCGGTTGCTCGGCGGCGGGTGCCGCCTTGACGAAGGCCCGGCCGCCGTCGGCGGTCTGGAGCACTGCGGCGAAGCCGCGGGTGAACCCCGCGCCCGCGACCCGGGCGGTGACCACCGGCGAGCCCAGCCGGTCGGCGACCGCGGCCCGCAGCGCCGCCGGCAGCGTCGGCCACGACGGGCGCAGCGCACTCGCGTGGTAGGGCACCGGCGGCAGCGGGGGAGTGGACACCACACCATGCTGCCCCGGGGTACGTGCGCGACGCGCGGCGACACTGCCAGACTGCCAAGCCATGAGGACCGAGGACTTCTGGCAGCTGATCGACCAGGCTCGGGCGGGCGGTGGGGGAGAGCCCGGGCCGGTCGCCGCGCGGGCGGTCGCGCTGCTTGCCGAGCGCGACCCGGAGGACATCATCGGGTACGCCCGGCACCAGACGAGGGTGCTGGCCGCCTCGCACAAGGCGGACCTGTGGGGTGCGGCGTACCTGATCAACGGCGGCGCTTCGGCCGACGGCTTCGAGCACTTCCGGGGCTGGCTGATGACCCAGGGCCGGGCGGTCTTCGCCCGGGCGGTCACCGAACCGGACTCGCTGGCCGAGTTGCCCCAGGTGCGGGCGGCCTCGCTCAGCGGTGAGGAGTTCTCGGCCGAGCCCATGCTGTCGGTGCCCTGGGACGCGTACCGGAAGGCCACCGCGTCCGAATTGCCGACGGACCGCGACCCGGTGCGGACGCCGGACCTGAACGACTTCTGGGACTTCGACGACGAGGAGGAGGCCCGCCGTCGGCTGCCCCGGCTGGCCGCGCTCTTCGTCGAGCCACCGCTGGAGTGAGAGGTTCTCGGGTCGATCCATCGCCCGCGCAGCGGAGCTACCCCGGCGGCGTGGGAACATAGAGGGGGTCGGCGGCGCGCCGGCCTGTTCACGTCAGCCGACCAGAACGGACCGCTGTGCCACCGAAGCTCGATCCCGGCGCGAACGCCCCTGGTGCCACCGACCCCGGTCGCATCCGGAACTTCGGCATCATCGCCCACATCGACCACGGAAAGTCGACCCTGGCCGACCGGATGTTGCAGCTCACCGGTGTGGTCGACCCCCGGCAGATGCGCGCCCAGTACCTGGACCGGATGGACATCGAGCGCGAGCGCGGCATCACGATCAAGAGCCAGGCCGTTCGCATGCCGTGGACCATCCGTGAGGGTGAGCGGGCCGGCGAGCACGCCGTCCTCAACATGATCGACACTCCGGGGCACGTCGACTTCACCTACGAGGTGTCCCGGTCGCTGGCCGCCTGCGAGGGTGCCGTGCTCCTGGTCGACGCCGCACAGGGCATCGAGGCGCAGACCCTGGCCAACCTCTACCTGGCGCTCGAGAACGACCTGCGCATCATCCCGGTGCTCAACAAGATCGACCTGCCGGCCGCCCAGCCGGAGAAGTACGCCGAGGAGCTGGCCCACCTCATCGGCGGCGACCCCGCCGACTGCATCCGCGTCTCCGGCAAGACCGGCGAGGGCGTGCCGTACCTCCTCGACGAGATCGTCCGGCAGTTCATCCCGCCGGTCGGTGACGCGGCGGCGCCCGCCCGGGCGATGATCTTCGATTCGGTGTACGACGTCTACCGCGGCGTCGTCACGTACGTCCGGGTCATCGACGGCCGGATCAGCGCCCGGGACCGGATCAAGATGATGTCCACCGGCGCCGTGCACGAGCTGCTGGAGATCGGCGTCATCTCGCCCGAGATGGTCAAGGCCGAGGCGCTCGGCGTCGGCGAGGTCGGCTACCTGATCACCGGTGTGAAGGACGTCCGGCAGTCCCGGGTCGGTGACACCGTCACCATCAACAGCCGGCCGGCGGCCGAGGCGTTGGGTGGCTACAAGGACCCGAAGCCGATGGTCTACTCCGGGCTCTACCCGATCGACGGGTCCGACTACCCCAACCTGCGCGAGGCCCTGGATAAGCTCAAGCTCAACGACGCCGCCCTGGACTACGAGCCGGAGACCTCCGGCGCGCTCGGCTTCGGCTTCCGCTGCGGCTTCCTCGGCCTGCTCCACCTGGAAATCATCCGGGAGCGGCTGGAGCGCGAGTACAACCTCGACCTGATCTCCACCGCGCCGAACGTCGTCTACCGGGCGATCACGGACGACGGCGAGGAGATCGTCGTGACCAACCCGAGCGAGTACCCCACCGGCAAGATCGCCGAGGTGTACGAGCCGGTCGTGCGAGCCACCGTGCTGACGCCCAACGACTACGTGGGCGCGGTGATGGAGCTCTGCCAGGGCCGGCGCGGCAACCTGCTGGGCATGGACTACCTCTCCGCCGACCGGGTGGAGCTGCGCTACACGCTGCCGCTCGCGGAGATCATCTACGACTTCTTCGACCAGTTGAAGAGCCGCACCAAGGGCTACGCCTCGCTCGACTACGAGCCCACCACCGAGCAGGCGTCCGAGTTGGTGAAGGTGGACATCCTGCTGCACGGCGAGCCGGTGGACGCGTTCAGCGCCATCGTGCACAAGGACAAGGCGTACAACTACGGCGTCACCATCGCCGCCAAGCTCCGTACCCTGATCCCGCGCCAACAGTTCGAGGTGCCGATCCAGGCGGCCATCGGCAGCCGGGTCATCGCCCGGGAGACCATTCGGGCGATCCGCAAGGACGTGCTCGCCAAGTGCTACGGCGGCGACATCAGCCGTAAGCGCAAGCTGCTGGAGAAGCAGAAGGAAGGCAAGAAGCGGATGAAGATGGTGGGCCGGGTCGAGGTTCCGCAGGAAGCCTTCATCGCCGCCCTCTCCTCCGACTCCGGCGACGGCAAGGCGGCCGGGAAGAAGTAGTCGCTCCCAGGGCGGGGCCGCCAGCGCCTCAGGCGGCGGCGGGGTGCCGTCGTCAGGCTCTCAACGGGCGTGGTCGACCGATCCGGCGTGGTCGACCCGATCCGGCGTGGTCGACCCGATCCGGCGTGGTCGCCCGATCCGGCGTGATCGGCCGACCCGGCGTGGTCGGCCGACCCGGTGTGGTCGCCGCCCGAT
>NZ_JAKKFI010000069.1 GCF_022230955.1 Micromonospora cabrerizensis | reverse complement strand
GGGGGTGGCCGAGGTGGCGCAGCAGGGGGCGGTGCGAACTGGCCGGCCCAGTCGACCAGCACACGGGCGGCCTTGTCGGCGGCCTGCGCGCCGGCTGAGGTGTGCACGGTGCTGACGGTGTCGGCGATGACCCGGGCCTGGTCGAGGGTGAGGTGCCCGTCGGCCAAGGCTTGTCGTATCCCGGGGTTGCCGGTGTCCAGTGCGGCGGCGAGGTCGACGAGCCGGCGGGCGGCGGGCACGGTGAGGTGGAGTCGTTCGCGCAGCCAGACCGCTGTGCTGGACGCGCCCTGCGCCCGGGCGGTGCCCCGACCGTCGATCTCGCGGACCAGGGCGAGGGTGACGGCGGCGAGGCGTTGCTCCAGGCGGTGCGCGGCGTCGAGAGCGGCGATCAGCTCATCGTCGGCGAGAGCCCAGGCGGTGTCGTCAACGCACGCAGCGACCGCGTCGTCTGCCTGCGCCAACTCCTCGACCATGACCAAACATTAGAACAGGCGTACGACAGTTTCAGCGATCAAGATCGATTTGATGGCGGCGCGCCGCTGGCACCGTCAGGTCCTCGGGCCGTCAGCCCACATGCCTTGCCACGTCGGATCGAGCCTGGCCCGGCGGCCCGGCGTGCCGTGCCGCGTCAGATCGAGCCCGGTCCAGCGGCCCTGGCCGTCAAGCCGGTCGGGCCGAACCTGAATCGGCCCTGGTCCGGCGGCCCTGGTCCGGCGGCCCTGGTCCGGCGGCCCTGGTCCGGTGGCCCTGGTCCGGTGGCCCTGGTCCGGCGGCCCTGGTCCGGCGGCCCGTGTGTCATCCGTCCTGATCGGCCCGGTCCGGACCGGTGGGTGGCGCCTCAGCCGTCAGCCGCGCCGGATCAGGCCCGGGCCGGCGGCGATGTCGATGTCGCCGTCCGCTACCTCGTGGCCGGCCGCGCAGCGGAGTACCGCGTGGACCGGCTCGCCGCAGTCGTGGTGGGTGGCGACGATGGACGGGCCGGAATCGTCGGCGGCCCAGGTGTCGCCCCAGTTGCGCAGTGCGGTGATCACGGGCAGGAGTTCGTGGCCCTTGCGGGTGAGCTGGTACTCGTGGCGGGTGCGCTGGCCTGGCTCCCGGTAGGGGATCCGTTCGAGCAGGTTGGCGGCGACCATCTCTTTGAGTCGGGCGGCCATGGCGGGCTCGCCGACGCCGACCCGGCGAACGAAGTCGTCGAAGCGGCGCGTGCCGAGCAGCGCCTCGCGCATGATCAGGACCGTCGACCTGCTGCCCACGATGTCCATCGCCCGGGCTACCGAGCAGTTCTCGCTCGACCAGGTGTCGCGGTCGTCTCGGAGGTCCTCCATGCCGTCCAGCGTACCTGACTTGCGTAAAAGCTAGCCAGGTGGTTCACTGGGTCGTTGCTGGCTTACGCGAACGCAAGTCAGACCGACCAGCATCGAGGACGCCAGTGACCACCAACACCACGGCCCCGACCGCACCCGTACCGGGGGCGGTCACCGCCGGGTCCGTCCGCGGCTCCCGCCCGGTGACCCTGATCGCCATGTGCCTGGGCGCGATGATCACGTTCCTCCAGATCACCGCGACGGTCTCCGCCCTGACGACCATCCAGCGTGACCTTCGGGTCGACCCGACCACCGTGATCTGGATCCCCAGCGCGTACACCCTGGTCGTGGCCAGCGTGGTGCTGTCCGCCGCCACTCTCGGCAACCGCTACGGACGCAGGCGCATGTTCGGCGCCGGCATCCTCGCCATGATCGTTGGCGGTGCCGTGGTGGTCGGTGCCCCCACCGTGGCCTGGGTGATCGTCGGGCAGTTGGTCGCCGGCCTCGGCGGGGCCCTGATCCTGCCCAACAGCCTGGCGATCCTCGGCGCGACCTTCACCGACCCGCACCGCCGCACCGAGGTCATCACCGCGTGGGCGGCAGCCTCCGGCATCGGGCTCGCGATCGGCCCGCTCATCGCCGGCACGCTGCTGCGGCACTACAGCTGGCACAGCGTCTACCTGTCGACGATCGTGCTGGGCGCGGTCACGCTCGTCGTCGCCGCCGTCGGGGTGGCCGAGTCCCGGCCGAGCGCGGGCCGACTCGACGTACCCGGTCTGCTGCTCGGCACCGTCGCCATCGCCGCGGCCGTCTACGCCCTGATCCAGGGCGGTAAGGACGGCTACACCAGCCCGGTGGTGGCGGTGGCCTGGGTCGTCGCGGCTGCCGCGCTGGTCGCGTTCGTCCTGGTCGAGCTGCGCTCGGACGCGCCGATGCTCGACGTGCGGCTGTTCCGGTCGGCGTCGTTCACCTCCGTCATGGTCGTCGCCGCGGTGTCGCTGTTCGGCTTCACCGGTGTGGCGATCCTGCTGGTCCTCTTCCACGAACGCGTTCAGGCGCTCAGCCCGCTGGACACCGGCTGGCGGATGCTGGTGCTCTTCGGCGCCTACGTGGTCGTCGCCTTCGGCGCCGGCCGGGCGATCCGTCGTACCGGCTTCAAGGCACCGCTCACCCTCGGCCTGGTCCTCGGCGCGGTGGCGAGCTTCGGCCTGGCGGCCCAGGGGCCCACCGCGTCGTTCGGTCACCGGTGGCCGCTGTTCGCGTTGTTCGGTGCCGCGGGCGGCCTGGTGGTGGCCCCGGCGACCGCCGCCGCGCTGGCCAGCGTCGCGCCCGCGCAGGCCGGGATGGCCTCCGGCGCGGTCAACGCCGCCCGGCAGGTCGGCTCGGTGCTCGGCACGTCCCTGCTGGGCACGCTGCTCACCACCACGATGTTGGCCGAGCTGCCCGACCGGCTGGCCGCGCACCAGGTCGGCGAACCCACCCGTGGCGCCGTGCAGGCGGCGGTGGCCGCCGGGGTCACCGGCGACCAGCCGCTGCCCGACCCGGTCCGGGCGGCGATCGCCGAGGCCATGACCTCCGGCGTCCAGGCCGGGTTGCGGATCAACGGCATCGTCTTCCTCGTCACCGCCGTGCTCACGCTCGCCCTCGTCCGCAACCGGCCGCATCAGCACGAGACGCGCTGATCACCCGCCGATGGAGTCCAGCTCCTCGATCGCGTCGGCCGGCAACTTCAGGTCGGCCGCCGCGATGTTCTCCCGCAGGTGCGCCACGCTGGACGTACCGGGGATCAGCACGGTAGTGGGCGAACGCTGGAGGAGCCAGGCGAGGGCGACCTGCTGCGGTGTGGCGTCCAGTCGGGCGGCCACGTCGTTGAGCGTGTCGGACTGCAACGGCGTGAACCCGCCGAGCGGGAAGAAGGCGGCGAACGCGATGTTCTCCGCGGCGCACCGGTCCACGAGGGCGTCGTCCTGCCGGTTGGCGACGTTGTAGGAGTTCTGCACCGTGACCACGGGCGCGATGGCCTGTGCCTCGGTGAGCTGGTCGAGGGTGACGTTGCTGAGCCCGAGGTGCCGGATCAGTCCCTCCTGGCGCAGCTCCGCCAGCGCGCCGAACTGCTCGGCGACGGGATCGTCGCCGGTGCCCTCCGCGACACCGACCCGCAGGTTGACCACGTCGAGGACGTCCAGGCCGAGGCGCGCCAGGTTGTCCCGGACCTGGGCCTTGAGGGCGTCCGGCTCCAGGGCCGGGATCCAGGAGGCGTCGGCGCCGCGCCGCGCGCCGACCTTGGTGACCAGGTGCAGATCCTCGGGGTACGGGTGCAGCGCCTCGCGGATCAGCTCGTTGACCACCGCCGGCCCGTAGAAGTCGCTGGTGTCGATGTGCCGGATGCCCAGGTCGACCGCCGCGCGGAGTACGGCGAGAGCCTGTTCGCGGTCGCGGGGCGGGCCGAAGACGCCTGGGCCGGCCAGTTGCATCGCCCCGTAGCCCATCCGGCTCAGCGTGAGGCCGTCGGCCAGGGTCAGGGAGCCGCCGGGAAGGTTGTCGCTCATGTCGTCCTCTATCCGTAATCGCAAGGGATATGCGTCGACTGTGCGTCGGCGGCCGACCGTCCGGCAGGGCGAGATGTTCCTGGTAGTGACACGACCAGGCAGCGGTCGGTGAAGCGGCCTACCGTCGAGGCATGGACGCGACCAACCAGCTCGGCGACTTCCTGCGTGCCCGCCGGGAACAGGTCCGGCCCGAGGATGTCGGGCTCGGGCCGGGCGTGGGCCTACGCCGGGTGCCGGGCCTGCGGCGCGAGGAGGTGGCGATGCTCGCCGGCATCAGCGCCGACTACTACCTGCGGTTGGAGCAGGGCCGCGAACGGCACCCCTCGGTGCAGGTCCTCGATGCCCTCGCCGGGGTGCTGGGGTTGGACCCGGAGGCGACCGCGTACATGATCGGGCTCAGCCGTGCGCGGTCGCGCCGGGCGGCCCGACCGGCCGCTGAGCGGGTGCCGGCCAGCATCCTGCACCTGCTGCGGCAGCTCGACATGCCGGCCTTCGTGCAGAACCGCTACCTCGACATCCTGGCCTCGAACCCGATGGCGAGGGCACTGTCGCCGAACCTCGCCCCGGGCGCCAACCGACTGCTCGCGGTGTTTCTGGACCCGGCCGAGCAGGAGCTGTTCCGCGACTGGCGGCAGGCGATGCAGAGCGTGGTGGGGCAGATGCGCGCCGACTCGGGTGGGGCCACCGACGACCCCCGGTTGACGGCGTTGGTGGGGGAGCTGTCCCTCAAGAGTGACTGCTTCCGCCGGTTGTGGGCACGTCACGAGGTGCGTCGGCGCGAGGGCATCGTCAGCCGGCTGCGCCACCCCGAGGTGGGCGACCTCGACCTGTACTGCGACAAGCTCGCGGTCGCGGGCGCCGACGGGCAGCTGTTGGTGATCTACCACGCCGAGCCCGGTACGGAGTCCGCGCGCTCGTTGGCCCTGCTCGGCTCGATCGCCGCCAGCACCACGGATGACGTCCCGGACAGCCTCCGGCCCGGCGACCCGGCCCGTCTCTATCCGTCCGAGTGAGCCGCCTGGGTGGGGACGTGCTCGTAACGCCCGCGCATGGCCTCGCTGGCGGCCGGGCCGGCGGCGAAGACGAAGTCGGCATCGTCGAGCGGGCGCTGCGGATCGTGCCCTGACCATCGGGCTTGACAGCGATTGTTTGTGAGTGCACACTTACAAACATGCGATCGACCGCCGAGGCCCGCCGGGTCACCGTCCTGAACGCCGCAGTGTCGGCTTTTGCGCGGGCCGGCTTCCACGCCACCCCGGTCACTGCCGTGGCCGCTGCCGCCGGCATCTCCGAGGCGTACGTCTTCCGGCTCTTCTCCGGCAAGCTCGGGTTGTTCGTGGCGGCGGCCGGTGCGTGCTTCGACCGGATCGCCGAGGCGATCGAGGCGGGGGCGGAGCGCGCCACGGGCGACAGCCCGGAGGAGATCCTCGACGCGATGGGTGACGCCTACGCGGAGCTGATCGCCGACCGCGATCTCCTGCTCTTTCAGGTCCAGGCGCAGGCCGTCACGGACATCCCCGAGATCGCCGAGGCGGTGCGGGCCGGCTACCGGCAGGTCGCCACCCTCGTGCAGAGCCGGGCCGGCGCCGGCGACGCGCAGGTGCAGCAGTTCTTCGCGTACGGCCAGCTCTGCCACCTGATCGTGACGGCCGGTCTGGAGCAGGTCCCCGAACCGTGGGCTCGCGCCCTCACCGCCGGCATCCGCCACCCCTGACCCGACGTACGACCTGGGCCGCACCCGCGGCCCAGTTTTTCAGCCCGACAAGTGTGTGAGTGCACACTTACAAACAAGGAGAACCTGATGACGACCGATGCGATGATCACCGAAGTGGTGCTGCCCGGTGTGGTGGAGCCCGACGGCCTCCGGCTGCACCGCCGCGCCATGCCCGCCCCGGCCCCGGGGCAGGCGCTCGTCCAGGTCGAGGCGACCGGCATCTCGTTCGCCGAGCAGCAGATGCGCCACGCTCTCTACCCCGGCCAGCCGAAGTTCCCGTTCGTGCCCGGCTACGACCTCGTCGGCACGGTCCGGGCGGTCGGTCCCGGCGGCGACGACTCACTGGTCGGCACCCGGGTCGCGGCGGTCACCAAGACCGGCGGCTGGGCCTCGCACGCGCTGGTCGACATCGACGCCCTGGCCCCCGTACCCGCCGACCTCGACCCCGCCGAGGCTGAGACCGTCGTCGTCAACGGGGTGACCGCCTGGCAGATGGTGCGGGGCGCTGGCCTGCGGGCCGGGCAGACCATCCTCGTGCACGGCGCGAACGGCGGCGTCGGGACCGTGCTCGTCCAGCTTGGACGCCACCTCGGCCTGCGGGTCATCGGCACCGCCGCCGTACGGCATCACGCCGCGCTGCGCGAACTCGGCGTCGAACCGCTCGACTACCGCGACCCGGCCATGGCCGCGCGCGTCCGCGAGCTGTCGCCGGGTGGCGTCGACGCCGTCTTCGACCCGGTCGCCGGCCCGGGCGTACGCACCTCGTACGACCTGCTCGCCCCGCGCGGCAAGCTGGTCGTCTACGGCAACGCCGCCGCCGTGGGGTCCGGCCAGTCGGTCGTGTGGGTCTTCGTGAAGCTGCTGGCCCGCCTCTACAGCTGGAACGCGCTGCCGAACGGCCACCGGGCCGGTTTCTACAACTTCTGGGCCGGTCACCTCACCCGCCGCGCCGCGTTCCGGCGTCGTCTGCGCACCGACCTCGGCACCGTGCTCGACCTGCTGCGCCAAGGTGTGATCGTGCCGCAGATCGCCGCGCGCTACCCACTCAACGAGGTCTCCGCCGCACTGGTGTTCGCCGAGGCCCGCAGCCGGCCCGGCAAGGTGGTGCTGGAGCCCTGACCACCGAGCACACGGCGGGCCTGGCTCCCGGTGCGAATGCAGTCGAGTGCCCCGAGGGCGTACGGTGGACACGTCGCCCGGGATCCCGGTGGCCGCCAGACGCCGTCGCCACCAGCCCATCAGGGGCGTTACCGATCGTCATCCCCATCACCGTTACTCGCTGGTCGTGTCGGCCGATCGCCGACCAGGGCCCGAGGTGTCGGGTTTCGACCGTCATCGCGGTCGGAACAGTTGGTGGTCCGGATCCGACGCACGCGTGCACACCACCGTCCGTGCGAATGATCGTTTTGAACACCTCAACCAGGGGAGCACCACATGAGGATCGCCAGGGACCGGATCGTCACCGCACTTCGCGACCGGGGCCAGCAGGCCCGGGCCGACTGGGTCGAGCGCGAGCTGCCGGAGCGCGTGGACCCGGCGAAGCACTCGGGGCTGCTCGCCACCCTGCACCTCGACCCAGCTGATCTCGTCGACGCGTCCTCCCCTTGAGGGTTGCCCTGCTCGGACCGGTCGCCTGGCGTACGCCCCCGCACCACTACGGCCCGTGGGAGCAGGTGACCGGCCTGCTCGCCGAGGGTCTGGTGAGCCGCGGGGTGGACGTGACGCTCTTCGCGACACTCGACTCCGTCACCTCCGCGCAGCTCGACGGAGTCTGCCCACGGGGGTACGCGGACGACCCCGACCTGGACGGTCGGGTGTGGGAGGCGATGCACGTCTCCCACGCGATGGCCCGCTCGGCGCAGTTCGACGTGGTGCACAGCCACCTGGACTGGCTGCCCCTGGCCTTCGCGGAGCACTGCCGCGCTCCGCTGCTGACCACGGTCCACGGCTTCTCCGGCGCGGGGATCCTGCCCGCCTACGGTCGAGCCCGCTCGTCGTACGTGTCGATCTCCGACGCCGACCGGGCGCCGGAACTCGACTACGTCGCCACCGTCTACCACGGTGTCGACGTCGGCGGCCTGCCGTTCACCGACAAGGCCGGCCCCGGGCTGGCCGCCTTCGGCCGGATCCACCCGGACAAGGGCACCCACACCGCGATCGAGATCGCCCGCCGCGCCGGCCGGCCCCTGACCATCTGCGGGATCGTGCAGGACGAGCGGTACTTCGCCGAAGAGGTGGCCCCGCACATCGACGGCGACCAGGTCGTCTTCCTCGGGTCGGTGGGCCCGCGACGGCGTGCCGAGGTGCTGGGTGAGAGCACCGCACTGCTGCACCCGATCGCCTTCGACGAGCCGTTCGGGCTGTCGGTGGTGGAATCGATGGTCTGCGGCACCCCGGTCGTCGCCTATCGGCGGGGGTCCATGCCCGAGGTGGTCGACGAAGGGTTGACAGGTCTCCTCGTCCACACCGTCGACCAGGCCGTCGAGGCGATCACCCGGGCCGCCGACCTCGATCGGGTGGAGTGTCGGGCGCAGGCTCTGCAGCGCTTCAGCGCGGACCGGATGGTCACCGACTATCTCGCCGTCTACGACCAGCTCGTTCGTCACTGACTGAACCACACACCTCCTTCGTTTCGCCGGTCACACACGCTGACCGGCGTACGCCGTTCCCGCGTGAGGCTCACCGCGTACTCCTGTGGTGGCCGACAACCGGAAGGCACGACGTTCATGCCCAGCTACGGATTCCTCAGCACCCACCCACCGACCCGGTGCGGTCTGGCCACGTTCAACGCGGCCCTCGCCGCCCAGCTCACCGCCGACGGCACCCACGGCGGCATCGTCCGCGTCACCGACCACAGCGACGACCCACGGCCCGCGCCCGGGGTCGTGCACACCTGGTCGGCGCGTGACCCGGCCGGCTGGCGGGACGCGGCGGCCGCCCTCAACGCGTACGACGTGGCGATCGTCCAGCACGAGTACGGCATCTACCCCGGCACCGACGGCGAAGAGGTCCTGCCGTTGCTGCGGCGGCTCAGCGTGCCGAGCATCGTGGTCCTGCACACCGTGCTGAGTCAGCCCTCCGCCCGGCAGAAATCCCTGCTGGAGCAGATCGTGGCCACCGCCGGGGCGGTCGTCACGATGACCGACACCGCCCGGGACCGGCTGCTCGTCGGGTACGCCGTGCCAGCGGGCAAGGTGACGGTCATACCGCACGGTGCCGCCGAGCTTGCCGGTGTGCCCGTCGACCGGCGTGCCCGCCCGCACCTGCTGACCTGGGGGCTGATCGGTCCGGGCAAGGGCATCGAGTGGTCGTTACGGGCCCTCGCACGGTTGCAGGACCTGGAGCCGACTCCGACCTACACGGTGGCCGGACGGACCCACCCGAAGGTGATCGAGCACCACGGTGAGGCGTACCGGGCCGGGTTGCACCAGCTCGGCGCCCAGTTGGGTGTCGCGCACGCCGTCGACTACCAGGACATCTACCACGACCAGGAGGCACTGGGCCGGTTGATCCGCTCCGCCGACGTGGTCGTCCTGCCCTACGACTCCCGCGAACAGGTCACCTCCGGCGTCCTCATCGAAGCGGTGGCCGCCGGGGTGCCCGTCGTGGCGACGGCGTTCCCGCACGCCGTCGAGCTGCTGACCGGTGGGCCCGGTCTGGTCGTACCCCATCAGAACCCGGCGGCGCTGGCCAAGGCGATCCGGCGGGTCCTGACCGAGCCGGGTCTGACCACCCGGCTGGCCGGGCGGGTCCGCCCGCTGGCCGCGCACCTGCGGTGGCCGGCGGTGGCCGCCCGCTACGGCACCCTCGCCGAGGAACTCCTGGCCGCCCGCTCGCCCGCCGTCAGCGCCGTGCCGGCGTGACGGCGACCACCGGACGCCCCCGGACCGCGACCGGCGAACGTTGGGTGACGGCACCCGCGCCGAGTTTCGCGCACCTGGCTCGGCTGAGTGACGACACCGGCCTGTTCGAGCATGCCCGGCACGCCATCGTCCGCCGCGAGCACGGCTACTGCACCGACGACGTGGCTCGCGGCCTGGTGGTCGTCAGTCGTGAGCCGGAGCCGAGCGACGAGCTGCTCCGGCTGGCGGAGCGCTACCTGGCGTTCCTGACCCACGCGCAGGACACCGACGGCGCGTTCCACAACCGGCTCGGGCACGACCGGCGCTGGGCCGACGAACCAGGGCTCGGCGACTGGTGGGGTCGGGCACTGTGGGGCCTGGGCACGGCCGTCGCCCGCAGTCCCGCCCCCTGGGTACGGGAGGAGGCGTTGGTGGCGTTCAGCCGGGGTGCCACCCGACGCGCCAAGGCGCCGCACGCGATGGCGTTCGCCGGTCTGGGCGCGGCCGAGGTGCTCCGCCGTCACCCGGGCCACGTCGCCGCCGCGTCCCTGCTGGCGGACGCGGCCAGCACGGTCGGTCGGGCCGGGCCGGACCCGCGGTGGCCGTGGCCACGGCAGGAGCTGACCTACGCGAACGCGGCCCTCGCCGAGGTGGTCATCGCGGCCAGTCAGCTTCGCGAGGGCGGTCCACCTCTCGACGACGGCCTGCGAATGTTGACCTGGCTGCGCCATGTCCAGCTCCGCGACGGGCGGATGTCGGTCGTACCCGCCGAGGGGTGGCGACGCGGCGCCGTACGACTGCACCACGACCAGCAGCCGATCGAGGTCGCCGCCTTCGCCGACGCCTGCGCCACGGCTGCCACTGTCACCGGGGACCCCGAGTGGGACGCCGGGGTGCGGCAGGCGGTCGGGTGGTTCCTCGGTGACAACGACCTCAACACCCCGATGTGGGACCCGGCGACCGGCGGTGGCTACGACGGGCTGACCGCGCACGGACCCAACCTCAACCAGGGCGCCGAATCCACCCTCGCGCTCATCTCCACCCTCCAGCACGCCCGGCGGTGGTCGTGACCCGGAGTCTGGCCGTCCGTCAGGACGTCACCCTCACCCCGGACCCACGCCGGGTCATCATCAAGCTCTTCGTCCCGGGCGAGGACGCCGCGGTGGTACGCACCCGCGCGCGGGCACTCATCGACCGGGTCGCGCGCCTCGGCGACGAGGAGACCGGCCGGCTGCTGCGGGACACCTTCGACCGCTTCGGCGCCCGGCACCGCGACCTGGCCGGCACGTTCCACCACCACTACGACCTGGTCCGGCACCGGGCCGCGCGGGCCCGGGACCTCTCACCGACCAGCCGGCTGCTGGTCGGCGCCTACTTCAGCCACGAGTACGCCGTCGAGGCCGCCGCCCTCTGCAACCCGTCGATGGTGGCCCACCCGGACCAGACCGAACTCGGCGCCGGGCAGCTTCGCGTCGCCGTCAGCCTGCGCCAGGTCGGCGAGGGTCACGTGTCCTCCATCGGGTTCGCCACCGCGGTCCTCGGACCAGGGCGGCAGATCGCGGTCGCCGACCGGGCCGGCCCGCTGGCCGTCGGGCAGCGGGTGGGCGTACGGCACCGTCGGGACCTGCTCGTCGCCGGCCTCGCCGAGGAGGACTGCGACAACGAGGTCGCCGCCACGGTGCTCGACGCTCTGCCCGAGTGGTACGACGAGGCCACCTTCGAGCGGGTGCTCGCCAACCTGCCACCCGATCTGCTCTCCCGCAGCACCGGGTTGGGCACCCTCGAACTACTGCGTCGCACCAATGCCGGTAGCTACGCCACGGCCTTCCCCGCTGACACGGCCCTGCACCAACGGGTGCTCTGGCCGGCCACCCCGGCGGAGAGCAACGGCATGGAGGACGCGCGGTTCGTCCGGTTCGTCGACGATTCCGGGCCGGTGTTCCGGGCCACCTACACCGCCTACGACGGGCGGAGCATCGCCACCCGTGCGCTGGTCAGCAGTGACCTGCGTCGCTTCGAGATGACCCCGATGCGCGGGCCGGGCGCCCGGAACAAGGGGATCGCGCTGTTCCCGCGTACCGTCGGCGGCCGGCACCTGGCGTTGTGCCGCTCCGACGGCGAGACCATCGGTCTGACCACTCTGGACGGCGACAACCGTTGGCAGGCTCCGGCCCCGTTGCACGCCCCGGGCGAGAGTTGGGAGCTGATCCAGGTCGGCAACTGCGGATCTCCCATCGAGACCGACTCCGGCTGGCTCGTCCTCACCCACGGGGTCGGGCCGATGCGCCGGTACGCCATCGGCGCGCTCCTGCTCGACCTGCACCGACCCGAGCGGGTCGTCGCCCACCTGCCCGGTGTGCTCCTGGCGCCCGACGAGAACGACCGGGACGGGTACGTACCCAACGTCGTCTACTCCTGCGGGGCACTCGTTCACGACGGTGAGCTGTGGGTGCCGTACGGGGCGAGTGACGCCCGGGTCGGCTTCGCCACCGTGTCGGTGTCCGCTCTCCTCAGCGCGATGGTGCAGGCCCCACCGCCCGGCGACCGTGAGTGATGAACGGGGTGGGGCAGGGTAGCCTCACGCTGGCACTACGTGCTCCTGCGGTCGGGGAGGGTTCGGGGGGAGGCGCATTTTGGGCGACGTCGGCGAGATGGTGCGCTGGCTCCAGCTCAACGCGCCCCGTGGCGGGCCGGACGACTTGTCCCAGCTGATCGCCGAGGCGGCGCCCGCCCTCGACGCCAGTGAGATGGTGCTCTATCTGGCCGACTACACGCAGTCCCTGCTCGTGCCCCTGCTCGGGGCGGGCCTGGACCGGGACGAGCTGCCGATCGAGACGACCCTCGCCGGCCGGGCCTTCACCAACCTCACCATCCAGCGCGCGCCCGACAACCCGGACCGGGTCTGGGTGCCGCTGCTGCTCGGGTGCGAGCGGATGGGCGTGCTGGAGATCGTCGCGCCGACGGCCGCCGACGAGGCGATGGACGGGCCGGCCTGGGAGGTGGCGGTCAACATCGCCCAGATCCTGGTCAACCGCCGGCTCTACGGCGACGTGGTCGAGCGGATGCGGCGCCGGCTCCCGATGCAGGTGGCGGCCGAGATCGTGTGGGGCCTGCTGCCACCGCTGACCTTCGCCACCGACGACCTGGTGATCACCGCCATCCTCGAACCGTGTTACGACGTCGGCGGCGACATCTTCGACTACGCGCTGAACGACGACGTCCTCAGCGTCGGGCTCTTCGACACCTGCGGGCACGGCATCAAGGCGAGCACCCTGGCGTCGCTGGTCGTCAGCGCGTACCGCAACGCCCGCCGGTGCGGCCTCGACCTGGTCGACACGGCGATCAGCATCGACCGGTGGGTGCGATCCGAGCACCCGAACTTCTTCGCGACCGGGTTGCTCCTCGAACTGGACCGTCGGACCGGCCGGCTGAGCGTGATCAACGCGGGTCATCCCGGTGCGATGTTGCTGCGCGACGGCAAGGCCATCCGTGAGCTGCCCGGGCCGACCGCGTTGCCGCTCGGCCTGGGTCACCTGACCCCACGCCGCCCGCAGGTGCACGTCGAGGACCTGCACCCGGGCGACCGGATCCTCGCCTACACCGACGGCATCACCGATGCGCGCAGCGCCGACGGCGAGCACTTCGGGCTGGACCGGCTGGTCGACTTCGTCAACCGGGCCCTCAACGACGGGTTGCCCAGCCCAGAGACGATGCGTCGCCTGGTCCGCGCCGTCGTCGGTTACCAGGACGAGCAGCTTGAGGACGACGCGACGGCGCTCTTCGTGGAGTGGCGACCGCCGCACCTGCCGCTCGCGCACCTCCGTGACCTCGCGGCGAGGCGCCACTGACCGCACCAGTGGGATTTTGCACTCCCAGTGCACTTGTCTCCGGTTGTGGCGCTGTCTAGCGTCACCTCATGGCTGACTCATGGACCTTCGCCGTGGCACGT
Source organism: Micromonospora cabrerizensis (assembly GCF_022230955.1). GTDB lineage: Bacteria > Actinomycetota > Actinomycetes > Mycobacteriales > Micromonosporaceae > Micromonospora > Micromonospora cabrerizensis. Next base: position 148,908 of record NZ_JAKKFI010000069.1, on the reverse strand, counting down.
GACGACCTCGGGCTGAGCACGCTCGTCGATGGCGCCACGCCCGGAGTGGCCGACGGTGAGGTGCTGCTGCGGGTCGACCGCGTCGGCCTCACCGCCAACAACGTGACCTACGCGGTGCTCGGCGACGCGATGCGCTACTGGGAGTTCTTCCCGCCGGCGGCCCGTGGGCTCGGGCCGCAGTGGGGCCTGCCGCCGCTCTGGGGTTTCGCCGAGGTGGTCGCCTCGACGGTTGCCGGGGTCGAGGTGGGGCAGCGGGTCTACGGCTACCTGCCTCCCGCGGGGCACCTGGTGGTGCGGCCGGACCGGGTGGACGCGTCCGGGTTCCGCGACGCGAGCCCGCACCGGGCCGAGTTGCCGTCGCCGTACAACGCGTACCGGTCGACCACCGGCGACCCGGCGTACCAGGCCGACCAGGAGGACCTGCTGATCCTGTTCCGGCCGCTGTTCTTCACCTCGTTCATGCTGGCCGACCAGGTCGTCGACAACGGCTTCTACGGTGCCGAGTCGCTGCTGGTGTCGTCGGCGTCGAGCAAGACCGCGTACGCCGCCGCATTCGAGCTGCGTGGTCGCGGCCCGCGTCTGGTGGGGCTCACCTCACCCGGCAACGTGGCCTTCACCCGGTCACTCGGCTGCTATGACGAGGTCGTCCCGTACGACGACCTGAGCACCCTCGACGCGGTCCCGACCGTCTACCTCGACCTGTCCGGCGCGCCATCGACCCGTGCCGCCCTGCGCCAGCACCTCGGCGACCGGCTGGTGCGGGACATCGCGGTCGGGCTCACCAACCAGACGCCGAACGCCGACGCCGCCGAGGAGGTGTTCTTCGCGCCGGTCCAGATGCGCAAGCGCGGCCAGGACTGGGGCCGCGACGGGCTCGACCAGCGGTTCACCGAGGCCTGGCAGCGCTTCACCGCCGTGGTGAGCGGGTGGCTCGACGTTCAGGTGGGTGTCGGGCCGGAGGCCCTGCAACAGGCCTGGGCCGACGTCCTCGCGGGTCGTACGCCGCCGCGGGTGGGTCACGTCGTCCAACTCTGAGTGGTCGACGACGCCGACGGTCAGAACGAGTTGTCGCCGGAGAGGTGGCTACGCAGCGTGGCCAACGACCGGTTGATGAGCCGGGAGACGTGCATCTGCGAGACACCGACCCGGTCGGCGATCTGGGACTGGGTCAGGTTGCCGTGGAAGCGCAGGCTCAGGATCTCGCGCTCGCGCTCCGGCAGGGTGGCGAGGGCCGGGCCGAGGGCGACCCGGATCTCCACGACGTCGAACTCGTGGTCGTCGCCGCCGAGGGTGTCCCCGAGCTCCCGACTGCCCTCGCCACCGATCGGGGTGGACAGCGACGTGGCCCGGTAGGCGCGTGCGCCCTCCAGCCCTTCCAGCACGGTCTCCTCGGTCAGGGCCAGGTAGGACGCGATGTCGGCAACGGTCGGCGAACGACCGAGGGTCTGCGTCAGGACGCTGTTCGCCGCGCTGATCGACAGGCGTAGCTCCTGGAGGCGGCGGGGCACGCGTACCGACCAGGTGCGGTCCCGGAAGTAGCGCTTGATCTCGCCGATGATGGTGGGAATGGCGTACCCGGCGAAGTCGACACCTCGGCTGTGGTCGAAGTGGTCCACGGCCTTGATCAGCCCGACCGAGGCGGTCTGGGCCAGGTCGTCGTCGGGCGCGCCGCGCCCGCCGTAGCGGCGGGCCAGGTGCCGGGCGAGCGGCAGCCACGCCTCGATGGCGCGGTCCCGCAGGGCTGGGCGGCGAGGGTCGTCGGCCGGCGTCGCCGCCAGGGCGGCCAGGAGGTCGTCCGGGCTCTGGTCGCTGCGCCGCCGGTCGATGCTGGTGCTGGTCGCGGTGTCGACAGTGATGGCCATGGGAGTGGTCCTTCCCGCACTGCCCGTCGATCGAGTCGACCGGAAGGGTCTCCGAACCGGCTGACGCCGGGGCGCACGTACGGGCGAATGTGCGCTGTCGCAAGGCCACGAGCACGGGCCTCGCCACCGCGTCATGTCGTTCACTTGATGACCCGGACACTACCCGAAATGTTGACCGTTTACTAGCCGAAAGTACGACCCAGCGCAGGTGGATGGCGGTCGGAAACGGGTGGGACCGCGCCGGTCAGCCCTGCGGGTCCGGCTCGTCGCCGGCGATCGGGGCCTGCTGGGCCGGCTTCACCGCGAACGGGTGGCGCAGCCGCAGCATGGCCTCCTCGCTGCCGTCGAAGGTCGCCATCGACCCGTCGAGCACGTCGGAGCTCGACGTGGCGAGGAACAGGGCCGGTCGACCGTTGTCGTTCGATGTCATGCAGGATGCCTGTCTTTCACGAAGGAGTGCGCCCGGGCCCCGGCTCTCGCCGTGCGACCTCGTGACGTGCGGCGCTCACGCTGGCGCCCGATCAGGTGTCTCGTGCACGGGCGGACGCCCGGCGACACCGACACCTCGCACCATACCCGCCGTCGGCACCCCTCATGCGCCGCCGAGGGCCCCGGGTCGCATCCGACCCGCCGGCAGCCGAGAATTCTGTAATCCGACCCGGTGCTGCCAGTCTCCGATCTTGAGGGCGGTCAACGCGCAGCGCGGGTGCCGCGCGGACGAGCACACAAGGAGTGACACCCATGTCGTCAGCCGGTCGAGCACTACCCGATGTCGGGTTGGTCGTCGCGGCCCGACAGGGCGACCAGCGCGCCCTCGATGACGTCGTCGCGGCCTCGCTCCCGCTGGTCTACAACATCGTCGGGCGTGCGCTGCGCGGTCACGCCGACGTCGATGACGTGGTCCAGGAGACGTTGGTACGGGTGATCCGGTACCTGCCCGCGCTCAACGACCCGGCGGCCTACCGCTCGTGGCTGGTGGCGATCGCCATCCGTCAGGTGCGCGACTGGGAACAGCGCCGCCGCCTCGCGCTCAACCGCGACGCCGGGCTCGACGCGATTCACAACGTGCCCGACCCGGCCTCCGACTTCGCGGGGATGACCATCCTCCGGCTCGGCCTCACCGACCAGCGACGCGAGGTGGCCGAGGCGACCCGTTGGCTCGACCCGGACGACCAGGAACTGCTGTCGCTGTGGTGGCTGGAGGAGACCGGCGAGGTCAGCCGCGCCGAGGTCGCCGACGCGCTCGGGCTGTCACCCGGGCACGTCGCGGTGCGGATCCACCGGATGAAGGAGCAGATCCAGAGCGCCCGGGGCGTCGTACGGGCCCTCGGCGCCCGCCCCGGTTGCCCGGACCTGCGCGCCGTGAGCGGCGAGTGGGACGGCACGCCCAGCCCGCTGTGGCGCAAGAGGCTGGCCCGGCACGTCCGCGACTGCGCCTTCTGCGGGCGACTGGGCTCCACGCTCCTGCCGATCGACCGGCTGCTCGCCGGTCTGCCGATGCTGCCGTTGCCGACGGGTCTGAGCGCCCACTTCCCGAGCGCGGCCGCACCCCCGGCTGCCGCGCCGGCCGTCGGGTACCACCCTCCGGGCCCGACGGCCGGGCACACCGCCGGGTCGACCCCGCCCGGCGGTGTGCCCTCCGACGGCGGCGGTGGGCCGAGCATCGTCGACCTCGCGGTGAACCGGCCCCGTGGCCTGGTCCCGTCCCTCGCCGCCGGGGTGGCCGCAGCCGTTCTCGCCATCACCATGGCGGTGGTGATCCTGCCCGAGGATCCGCCAGCGCCCTCGTGGGCCGCCCCGCCGTCCGCCGCGCCCAGCGCCGTCGCCTCCCCGAGCGTCGCACCGTCGCCGAGCGCGCGCCCCTCGTCGAAGGCGCCGGTCGCCCCGGCGGTCAGCTCCGCCCGCAAGGGCGTCGGAGTGTGGAACTTCGCCGGGGCCAGTCAGGCGTTGGCGAACTCGAAGGCCGGCTGGTACTACACCTGGGGCACCCAGCACCCGGGGATCAGCACGCCGCGTGGTGTGACGTTCGTGCCCATGATCCGCAGCGCGGAGAACGTCACCCCCACGGAGCTGGCCCGGGCCAAGGCGGCAGGACCGGATCTGCTCACCTTCAACGAGCCGGACATGCCCGAGCAGGCGAACATGACCGTCGAGCAGGCGCTTGACCTGTGGCCGCAACTGATGGCGACGGGCAGCAGGCTGGGCAGCCCGGCGGTCGCCTGGGGCGGGCCCGATCCGCAGGGTTGGCTGGACAGGTTCATGACCGGCGCCCAGGCCCGCGGTCACCGCGTGGACTTCATCACCCTGCACTGGTTCGGCGCCGACTTCACGACCAGCGCCGCCGTCGACCAGCTCCGGCAGTATCTCCAGGCCGTCTACCAGCGGTACCGGAAACCGATCTGGTTGACCGAGTTCGCGCTGATCCGCTTCGACGGCGGCGGCGCACACTTCCCCGGCCAGGAGCAGCAGGCGGCCTTCCTCACCGCAGCGACCGCCATGCTCGGTCAACTGTCCTATGTGCAGCGGTACGCGTGGTTCGGTCTGCCCGCCACGGACAAGGACCGGTCCGGGTTGTTCAGCAACGGCACCGAGGCGACCCTGGTCGGTCGCGCGTTCCAGGCCGCCCGTTGAGCGGCGGCCCACCGGTGGACCAGCAGCCGACCACGACCGGACGCCCGGCGCCCGGTGGCGGGGCCCGGCGGATCGTCGGAGTCGTCGCGACCCTGGTCGTGACGACGGTGGCAGTCGGCCTCGGCCAGGGTTGGGGCCGCACCGACCAGACCGTCACCTCACCGACGGCAGCCCCGTCGGCCGCATCACCGTCGGCCGCAGCCCCGCCGGTCGGTCCGGCGCCGATGGCACCGGTGGTGCTCAACAGCACCGATGACGCCTTCATCCAACTGCTGATCCCGATGAACGAGGGTGCGCTCGCGCTGATCGACCACGTCGACGCCCGTCCGACGGGCGGGGATCCGTCGCTGCGGGCGCTGCTCGGTGACCTGCGGGCGGCTCACCAGGCCGAATTGCGGGACCTACGCGGGCTGTTGGCCGCAGGCAACGTCCCGGAGCAGAACATCCACGAGGGGCATCAGATGCCGGGCATGGTCACCGACGCCAGCCTCGCCGAGCTGCGCGCCGCCCCCGACACCGAGGTGCCGTCCCGGGCAGCCGCGTTGGTGCGGGCACACCTCGCGCAGACCATGGTGCTGTGCCGGGGTGAGCAGACCGCCGGGGGCAGCCCGGAGCTGAAGGCGCTCGCTGGCCGGATCCAGCAGGCCCGGGCCGCCGAGTTGAGCGCGCTGGACGGTCAGCCCGGGGCGACCGGAACACCGCAGGTCGACTGAGCATGCCGCGCAGAAGACCGACCGATGTCGGCGTCTGACCTCCACGCCACCGTCCGCCCTCCGGCCCGGGTCACACCGCCGGCCCACCGGGCCAGGGCCTCGGACGTCGCCCGCCCCGCACGACGCGCCGCACACCGTACCCCCGGCACCTCGTCGCCCCGTGCGGTCGCCGCGGCGGCTGCCACACCGGCGGCAGGCTGGCGCGGTGGTCATCGCCGCGCCGCCGGGCGTACGGCCGTCGCCGTCTCGATCCTGACGATGAGCGCCGGGTGGCTGCTTGCGATCCTCGTCGCGCCGCACGTCACCCTCACCCCGGGTTGGCGGATGGTCGCCCTCTTCTGCCACCTGACCTGCCTCGTGGTGGGCTTCGGCGCGGTGTTGACGGTGGACTGGTTCAGCCTCCGCTGGCTGCTTCGCCGGGAACCGCTCGGCACCGTGCTGACCGCCGCGCGCGGCGCGCACCTGCTCATCTGGCTGGGTCTGGTGGGTCTGCTCGCCAGTGGCGCCGCCCTGGGGCCGGACACGTCGTCCGGGCTGGTCTGGGTCAAGCTGCTTGCGGTGCTGGCGGTCGGCATCAACGGGCTGTTCCTCGGCCGGGTCCGGGACCGACTCGCCGCCGTGGACGGTCAGCCGACCTGGTCCGCCCTGCTCGCCGGCGTCGCCGCCGCCACCGTCTCTCAGGTCGGCTGGTGGACGGCGACCCTCATCGGCTTCTGGAACGCCAACAGCTGAGGTCGCCGCGCCGGTGCTCAGGCCGGCGTGGGGTGGTTCGCCGCGAAGCGGTCGCGCGTCAGGAAGGCCAGCTGGGCCCGCTTGTCCGCCATGTCGATCTCCGAGTCGAGGGTGAACCCCTCGATCTCCAGTCGGCGCAGGGCGAGGTGGTTGCGGACGTCCGGCTCGACCACGATCCGCTGGGCGGCCGGGTCGCGGAAGAGGAAGCGGGCCAGGGCCGGGCCGACGACGTTGGTGAGGCCGCGGGCGAGGCGTCGGTCGGGACTGAGCAGCAGGTGCATCCCGATGTCGCCGGGCTGCACGCGGTAGAGCTCGCCGACCGGGTCCGCCTCGGGCTGGTAGGTCTGGAAGATGCCGACCGGCTCCGCGTCGACCATGATCAGGTACGCGTGGTGCGTCGGCAGGCTGTCCACGAAGGCGTAGGTCTCGCGCACCTGTTCCAGGGTGTGTTCGCCCATGCCCCAGAACGAGTTCCGAGGTTGGGTGACCCAGCCGTGCAGGAGGGCGGCGTGCCGGTCGGGGTCGACGGTCACCAACGACAACTCGCCGAGACCGGTGACTTTCTCCAGGTACGTCATCGGGCGCTGTCCTCTGTTCCATCCGGGGCGCGACTTAGGTTAACCTCCCCTAACCAAGGATGACCTTACCTGGAGGGGTGCGTGAAACGGAACTGGGAGGCCCTGGTCCTCAAGGCCATGGGAGGCCGGGACTTTCGGTTGACCGTGCTGGGCACCGAGTCGATCGACGGCCACTATCAACGGCTCCTCCTGGACGGTGGAGGGCTGCTGGAAGCGTGCGGGGTGCACCCCACGATGTGGATCCGGCTGTGGTTCGACAACGACGGCCGGGCACACCAGCGCGCGTACACACTGGTGGACCCCGACCCGTCCACCGGCCGGTTCACCCTCGAATTCGCCCTCCACGACGGCTGCGCCGCCCGCTGGGCCACCACCGCCCAGGTTGGCGACACCATCAGCGCAACCGTCCAGGGCAGCGCGTTCGACCTGCCCGACCCGGCGCCCGAGCATCTCTACCTCGTCGGCGACGCGGCCTCCCTGCCCGCGGTGAACAGCCTGCTCGACGCCAGCGCCGACATCCCGGCGACGGTCTGGCTGGAGTACGCGCACGACGGCGAGAAGGCTCTCGCGCTGCGGGCCCGGGCACACCACGACGTCACCTGGGTGCCTCGGCGCGACGCGGGTCAACACCTCGTCGACACGGTCTGCGCGGCCCTGCCGAGCAGCGGCGCGGGGCACTACTGGGTGGCCTGCGAGGCGGCCACCACCCGTGGCATCACCCGACACATCCGGCGAACCCTGGGCGTCGACAAGGACCGGGTGACCTCCCTCGGCTACTGGAAAGCCGCATGAAGGGTCGGCTCGGCACCCTGACCGCGCTGTACGTCACGCAGTACCTCGGCGTCGGTTTCATCACCGTCGGGCTGACCGCCATCCTGCGCGACGGCGGCACCTCGCTGGACACGCTGGCCCTGTTGCAGATCGTCGGCCTGATCTGGCCCATCAAGTTCCTCTGGGCGCCGATCCTCGACCGGTACGGCTCGCAACACCGCGGCCACTACCGGTCCTGGTTGCTCGTGCTCCAGAGCGCCCTGGTGCTCGCGCTGCTGGCACTGCTGCCGTTCACCGACCCGGCCGACGCGCTCGGCCCGATCGTCGCGATCTGCGCCGCGTACGTCTTCTTCTCCGCCACGCAGGACATCGCCGTGGACGCCGTCGCGGTCCGGATGCTGGCCGAGTCGAGCCGGGGGACCGGTAACGGGATCCAGGTGGCCGCGAGCTACCTCGGCAACCTGCTCGGCGGCGGTGCCTGCGTCCTGGTCTACGACCAGTTCGGCTGGGCGGCGGCGATCGGCCTGCTGACCGCGATGACGGCGGTCGGTCTGCTGGTGGTGTTGCGGTTCCGGGAACCTCCGCGCACCGATCGGGTGGCGAAGGTCGGCACGGCCTACCGGGCGCTGCTGTCGGTGTTCGGCCAGCCCGGCTGCCGCTTGTGGACGTTCGGCGTGGTGCCGCTCGTCTACGTCGGGGCGGGGATGGCGTACGCCCTGGTGACGCCGGCCCTGGTCGACGCGGGATGGTCGCTGGGTCGGATCGGCGTCGTCACCGGAGTGGTGACCAGCGTCCCGGCCATCGTGGCGGGTCTGGTGGCCGGGCTCGGCATCGGGCGGTTCGGGCGCGGCGGTGTGCTCGTGGTCGGCGGCGTTGCCCTCACGGTGTCGACGCTGCTGCTGTTGCCGTTGATGAACGGCCGCGCGCCGCTGGGCGGGACGGTCGCCGCGCTCTGCTGCTTCATGGTGGCCTACACCGTCGCCAACGTGGTGCTCTACACGGTCAACATGGACTACTCGCGACCCGACACCGGGGGCACCGACTTCACCGTCCTGTCGTCGTTCGGCCTGGTCTGCTCGTTCGTGGCCGCGTCCATCGGTCTCGCGGCCGCCGACGGGGTCGGCTATCCGCCGGTCGCGATCGCGGCCATCGTGTTGGTGGCCGCGGGTGTCGTCCTCGGCCTCGCCCACCAGCGGCGATTCCCCCGCAGGCCCGGTCCCGTCGTCGACGCGGCGGCGGAGCACTCCACGGTGGATGGCGTGAAGGCCGTGGCGTGACCGCTGTTCGGCCGGCCAGCGACACCACCGCGTTGGCCAGCAACACCACCGCGCTGGAGAGCGACGCCACCGAGCCGGCCAGCGACACCACGGCCTCGGCGCCACTGCCGCAGCGGTGGCTGATCCTGGCCGTGCTCTGCGTCGCGCAGCTCGTGGTGGTGCTGGACAACACCGTACTGACCGTGGCGGTGCCGGTACTCACCACCGAGTTGGGCGCCAGCACCGCCGACGTGCAATGGATGATCAACGCGTACGCGTTGGTGCTCTCCGGGTTGCTGCTGACCGCCGGCAGCGCCGCCGACCGGTACGGCCGCCGTCGGATGCTGCTGGTCGGGCTGGTCCTGTTCGGGATCGGCTCGCTGGCCGCAGGGCTCGCCAGCACCAGCGGGCAGCTGATCGCGGCCCGGGCGGGGATGGGCATCGGGGGCGCTCTGCTCGTCACCTCGACGCTCGCGGTCGCGATGCAGGTCTTCGACGCCGCCGAGCGGTCCCGGGCGATCGGCATCTGGGCGGCAACCAGCGCGCTGGGCTTCGCCGCCGGGCCACCGATCGGCGGCACCATCCTCGCGCATCTGCCGTGGGGCGCGATCTTCCTGGTGAACGTGCCCGCCGTGCTGGTCTGCCTGTTCGTCGCTCGCGCGCTGATACCCGAGTCCCGTGACCCGGCCGGTGGCCGCCTGGACGTGGTGGGCGCGGCGCTCTCCACCGCCGGCCTGACCGCGGTCGTCTGGGCGATCATCTCCGGGCCGGAGCACGGCTGGACGTCGGCCCCGGTGCTCGGCGCGGCGGCGCTCGGCGTACTCCTGCTCGGGCTCTTCGTCCGCTGGGAGCGGCGGATCCCGCACCCCATGCTGGACATGCACTTCTTCCAGGACCGGCGTTTCGTCGGCGCGATCTCCGGGGTCGTGCTGATCACGTTCGGTGCCACCGGCGCGTTGTTCCTGCTCACTCAGCATCTGCAGTTCGTCCGCGGTTATCCGGCGTGGGAGGCCGGCCTGCGGATGGCGCCCTTCGCACTGTCCATCGTGCTGCTCAACGTCAGCGGTGTGGTCGCGCTCGTGATCCGCCGGCTCGGTCTGGCCGCCGCCATCGCCATCGGGATGACGCTGCTCGCGGGCGGTCTCGCGGTGATCACCCTCGTCCCGTCCGACGGGTACGGGGTGCTGCTGGTTGGGCTGCTGGTGATGGGTGTCGGGTGCGCGTTGGCCAACCCGGCCATCGTCGAGGCCGTGATGAGCGCCATCCCGGCGCAGAAGGCCGGCGCGGGCGCGGGTGTCGACGGCACCATGACCGAGGTGGGCAGCAGCCTCGGCATCGCGGTGCTGGGGGCCGTGCTGAACGCCCGGTTCGCCGCCCTGCTGCCGGCGGCCCTGGCCGGCGCCGGATCGTTTCCCGCAGCCTTCGCCGCCGCCCGCGACGGTGCCGAGCGGGAGGCCGTCACTGTCGCCTTCGCCTCGGCGCTGGAGACGGGACAGTTGGCGGGCGCCGCGGCGGTGCTGATCGGTGGGCTGGTCGCCGCCGGCCTGCTGCACCGGGCAGAACGCCCCAAAACCGCCCAATAAGGGTAGGCTACCCTAATCACGACATCGTCGTAGTCGACGGAGGCGGTATGCGGCTGTACCTGACCGCGCTCAACCCCACCGACGCCGTGCTGGAGGGGTTCCTCCCCGCGGCGGCGTCGCTCGGGCTGTCGGTCACCGTGCTGACCGACCGGCCCGCGGAGTGGCCGGCGGGCGTGCCGGTGGCGCGCTGTGCGGTCCGGGACCCGGCCGCGGTGGTCGCGGCGACGGCAGCGACCCGACCGGTGGCGCTACTGTCCAACAGCGACCATCTTCAGGAGGCCACCGCGATCGCCGCACGGAAGCTCGGCCTGCCCGGCAAGGATCCCGACGCCGCCCGTCTCTGCAAGGACAAGGCCGCGGCCCGCCGGGTGATCGCGGCTGCCGGCCTCGATCTGGTACGCACGATCACCGTCGACCCGGGTGCCGCACCGCAGGTGCCGGACGGGATGTTCCCCGCCGTGGTCAAGCCCCGCGAGGGCGTGGCCAGCGAGGACGCGTACCTGGTGGTCGACCGTGCCGAGCTGGTCGACCGGATCGCCGAGATCCGTGGCCGTAGGCCGGACGTGGCCCTGGTGGTGGAGGAATACCTCGCCGGCGAGCTGCGGACCTTCGAGACCCTCGGCGACGGCGCGGCGCTGGCCTCCCTCGGCGGCTGGCGTACCGGCCTCGGGCCGCCACCGACCTTCACCGAGGAGAGCCTCGCCTGGTCGCCGCCGGCGGAGCAGGAGAGCACCCAGCTCCGGGCGCGGCTCGACGCGCTCGGGGTCGGCTTCGGCGCCTGCCACACCGAGTACGTCATCTCCGACGGCAGGGTCCGGCTGATCGAGGTGAACTACCGTCTCATCGGTGACCGGATGGACCTGATCCTCTCCGAACTGCTCGGCGTGCCGCTGTTCGAGCACGTCATCCGGCTGCACCTCGGCGAGCCGCTGGCCGCCCTCGACCTGCCGGCCACGATCGACCGGTACGCGGAGGTCGAGTACGTCTGCGCGGACCGATCCGGCCGCCTCGTCGCCGCACCCGGCCGACTGGACACCGTCGACGGCGTAGTCCGGCTGGGCTGCCATCCGTTGCGGGAGGTGGGCCGCGCCGCCGAGCACACCGGGACGAACCGCGACTACCTCGCCGTGCTGCACGCCGTGGGCCCCGACCAGGGTGCCGTCCGGCGGTCGCTGGACGCCTTCCGCGCAGACCTCCAGTGGACCATCGTCGAGTGAGCGACGACTGCGAGCGGGAGGTGTTCGCCCGGGTGCTCGACGCTCTGCTGCGTGAGGATCACCTCGGTCTGCTCAGCACCGGCCGACCCGACGGGCCCGGCTGGTGGCAGGCGCCGCACCACGCCGGCCTGCTGCGCATCCCGGTCCGGGCGGACGGGTTCCAGCAGGCCCTGCGCAGTGCCGCACCGATGGTGTTGGTCCACAGCGGCGGCGACACCCACCGCACGGACACGGTGGAAGGCCTGCTCAGGTTGCTCGCCCCGCAGGGCAACGCCGAGGCCGAGGCCGGCTGGCGGGCCTTCGGCGTCGAGTGCGCCGCCGACCTGCGCGCGCGGCGGCTCGCGGCCCGACACCGCTCGCGGGTGTTCGCCGAGGTGGCCGCCGAACGCGCCAGCACGCCGACGGGTCTGCCGGCGGCGCTCCTGGACGATGTGCTCGCCGCCCACCACGGTCACCCGGTCTACCCCACCGACCGGTGCCGGCACGGTCTCGGTGACGACGACCTGCTCCGGTACGCCCCGGAGCACGCCCCGCGTTTCGCGCTGCGCTGGTACACCGTCCCCACCGGGGACGTCCAGCTCACCGGCGAACTCCCGTCCTGGTGGCCGCGCGCACGACAGTCGGACCAGCTGTTGCTGCCGGCGCACCCGATCACCGCCGAGCACGACGCGATACCGGTCACGAAACTGCCGGCGATCACCGTACGGCCCACCCTCTCCATGCGGACGGTGGCGTTCGACCACGACCCGTACCTGCACCTCAAGCTGCCGCTGCCGACCGCGAGCCTCGGTGCCCGCAACCGCCGTACGCTGCGCCCCGGCTCGCTGGCCGACGGTGCGGCCGTCGCCGCGCTGCTCGACCGGATCGCCAACGCCGAGTCCACCTTCGCCGGACGGGTCCGACACGTCGACGAGAGCACCTGGGCGCACGTCGGCGGCGACGAGCGGCGCAGCTTCCTGCTGCGCCGGTTCCCGGGTGACCTGGCCGGCGTCCACGTGGTGCCGGTCGCGGCCCTCGCCGCACCCGACCCGGTCGCAGCAACGGTCCTCGAACGGATCAGCCCCGAGCGGCCCGAGGTGCTGCTGGAGTCCTATCTGGACCTGCTGCTCGACTGGCACGTCTTCCTCTGGCTGCGCCACGGGATCGCGCTGGAGGCGCACCCGCAGAACATCCACCTGCTGGTGCACCCCGACGGCACGGTCGGCCTGCTCTACAAGGACAACGACGGGGCTCGCCTCGACCCGCGGCACGGCGGCCCGGGTGGGCTCGCCCTCGACGACGACCGGATGTGGGCGCGCGACCCGCAGGAGCTGGCGGACGTGTTCATCACCATCACCCTGCACCTGGCCGCCACCGCACCCCTGGTCGCGCTGGCGGCGCGAGGGCTGCCCGTGCCGTCACCGGCCGAGGCGCTGGCACCCCGGCTCGCCGCCGCCCGCGACCGGTGGGGTGACGGACCGGCGGCGCGGACCTTCACCGAGCGGGTCCTGCGGGCCGCCCACCTGCCCATCAAGGCGATGCTCACCGCCGGCACCCTGCTGCCCAAACAGCGGCTGGGCTGCGCCGACATCAACAAGTACTACCTGCGTACCGGCCCGAACTACCTCCGGGAGACACGATGACGAGCGCCCAGTTGCGCTCCCGCCCGGCCACCGAGACCGGTCAGCTCGCCGACCTGGCCACCGCCCACGCCGTCTTCGGTTGCCTGGTCCGCGAACTCACGCCGCCCGACGGCGGCCCGACAGTGGTCGACGGTGCCGCGCACCTGCTGCTGCGGCACCTCGACGTGACGGTGCGCTGCGGGGTCGCGCGACACTCACCGCTCGGGGCGCACCGATACGCCGGCCCGGTGCAGCAGCGCACCGACAGCGGACGGTGGGTCGACCTGGACGCGGACGGGCTGGCCAGCCTGGTCGCGGCCGAACTCACCACCCGCACCGGCCTGGCCAACGACGAGTTCGTCGAGCAGGTCCAGGCCAGCCGGGACACCGTGGCCCGGCTGCTGGCCGAGCGGCCGGCCGAGAACCCGACGCCCACCGGCGAGCCGGCCATCGACGCGTACGTCGACTCCGAACAGTCACTGGTCTTCGGCCACCCGCACCACCCCACCCCGAAGTGGCGCAGCGGTGACCCGGAGAGCTGGCGGGCGTACGCCCCGGAGCTGCGTACGTCGTTCCGGCTGCACTGGCTCGCCGTACCCGACGACCTGGCCGCCGGCGCCGGGCCGTTCGACGCGCTCCTGGCCGCCCTCGACCCGCCCCGGCCCCCGCGTGGGCACCGCGTCCTGCCGGTGCACCCCTGGCAGCTGTCCCTGATCCCGCCGACGCATCCCCGGTTGCGAGACCTGGGGGAGGCCGGCGTGCCGGTGCGGCCGACGGCGAGCGTCCGCACCCTCTACGCCCCGGCGGCCGACCTGTTCGTCAAGACCAGCCTGCACGTACGGATCACCAACTGCCTGCGTAAGAACGCCCGCTACGAGCTGACCGGCGCGGTGGCCCTGACCGACCTGCTGGCGCGGGTGCCGATGCCGGACGGCGTCGGGCTGCTCACCGAACCCGCCTACCGGACTGTCGACGTCCCCGGCCCGGACGAGGCGTACGGGACGATCCTGCGCAGCGGCCTGCGCCCGCACCTGCGTCCGGGGGACACGCCGATGCTGGCGGCGGCGCTGGCCGCCACGCCGCTGGTGACCCCCGACCCGGTGGCCTGGTGGCGGGCGTACGTCGGGCTGCTGGTGCCGGCGGTGCTGCGCTCCTGGCTCAGCCACGGCGTCGTGCACGAGGCGCACCTGCAGAACGTGGTCGTCGTGCTCGACCGCGACCGCCGCCCGGTACACATGCTGCTGCGCGACCTGGAGGGCGTCAAACTCGACGCCGAGGTGTGGACGACCTGGCCGGACGGCGTCCCCGCGCAGGTCCGCTACGGTCGGGGGGACGCCCGCCGTCGCATCGTCTACTGCCTGTTCGTCAATCACCTCGGCGGCATCTGCGGTGCACTCGCCGACGCGCGACCGGGGATCGAGCGGCGGCTCTGGCAGGAGTTGCGGGCCGTCGTCGAGGCGGTCGCCGCCGACCTGGACGACCCGCCCGAGCTGCGCGCGCTGCTCAACGGTGAGCCGCTGCTGGCGAAGGCGAACCTGCTGGTCCGGTGGCGACGCGACGCCGACCGGGCGGCCCCTTTCGTGTCGGTGCCCAACCCGCTGGGCGGGCCACGGTGACCCGACCCGTCTACGTCCACGACCTCGACGCGCTGGCCACGCAGGCCCGATCCATCCGGGCGGCGCTGCCCCGGCAGGTGGAGCTGCTCTACGCGGTCAAGGCCAACCCGGACCCCGGTGTGCTGCGTACCCTCGCCCCGGTCGTCGACGGATTCGAGGCCGCGAGCCGTGGCGAGCTGCGCAGACTGGCCGAGGTGCTGCCGGGGCAGGTGCCCGCCGCGTACGCCGGGCCGGGCAAGACCGACGCGGACCTCGCCGCCGCCCTCGCCGCCGGGGTGCGCCGCATCCACGTCGAGTCGCCCGCCGAGCTTCGGCGACTCGGCGCGCTGGCCACCGCCTCGGGCACCTCGGCCCCGGTGCTGCTGCGGGTGAACCTGCCGGTCGACGCGCCCGGCGCGAGCCTGGTCATGGGCGGTGGGCCCAGCCCGTTCGGCATGGACCCGGCCGACGCGGTCGAGTGCGCCCGCCGACCGCCCGCCGGCATCGACGTACGCGGAATCCACGCCCACCTGGCCAGCGGGCTGGACGCCTCCCTCGCCGGCGCGGTCGCCACCGCCGTGGTCGAGTGGACGGTCAGCGAGGTCGGTGCCGGCGAGGTCGACGTCGGCGGGGGCATGGCCGTCGACTACACCGACCCGGAGGCGCGCTTCGACTGGGCGGGCTACGGGCGGGCACTGGCCGACGTCCTCGACGCGTACCCGGGGGTGCGGCTGCGCATCGAGCCGGGCCGGTCGGTCACCGCCCACTGCGGGGCGTACCTCACCGAGGTCATCGACGTGAAGCGCTCCTACGGCGAGTGGTTCGTGGTGGTGGCCGGGGGCACCCACCACCTGCGTACCCCGGCGGCGAAGGGGCACGCGCAGCCCTTCCACGTACACCGGCGGCGTGGCCTCGACGGCCCGCACACCGACGGGGGGCCGGTCACCGTGGTCGGGCAGCTCTGCACCCCGAAGGACGTGCTGTCCTCCTCGGCCACCGCCGGGCCGATCGGCGTGGGTGACGTGCTGGCCTTCGCCATGGCCGGGGCGTACGCCTGGAACATCAGCCATCGCGACTTCCTGCTGCACGAGCCCCCGCTGTTCCGAACCGGTGACCCGCAGGAGGTGGCCGCCGAGTGGGCGGCCCGACCGCTCGGAACATGACGTCCGGGGGCCGGACCAGCTCGGCATGTTATCGATAACATGCTATGTTTCACCCGGGAGTGAAGGGCACGCTCCCGGTCACCGCAACCAGTCTGCGCAGACGTGCCGCCGCACGTCCCTCCCGCCGGCTCCCAGGTCGGTGACCCGTCCGGGCACCCCAGTCGATGCCAGGCGACCGCAGTCGTCGCCGGCCGACACGGCCCTACGGCAAGGAGCCCACCCAATGCGGAAACGAAGGTTTCTCCTCCCCTCCATCACGGCCGCGGTGCTTCTCCTCGCGGCCACCGCCGGCGGCGCACTGAGCGGCGGCTTCGGTGCGACAGCGGTCGCCGCCACCAACGGCGCGCTCGCGGCCACCGCCGGCTGCGGCAAGGCCCCCACGCTGACCAGCGGGACGCGCACGATCCAGAGCAGCGGACAGAGCCGCACCTACAACCTGAGGATCCCGGACGGGTACGACCGGAACCACCCCTACCGACTGGTCTTCGGCTTCCACTGGTTGAACGGCTCGGCCAACAACGTCACCTCGGCCGGTTACTACGGGCTCCAACCGCTGTCGAACAACAGCACGATCTTCGTCGCGCCGCAGGGCCTCAACGCCGGCTGGGCCAACACCAACGGCCGGGACCTGACCCTCTTCGACGACATCTCCCGCCAGATCGAGAACGACCTCTGCGTCGACACCACCCAGCGCTTCGCCCTGGGCTGGAGCTACGGCGGGGCCATGAGCTACGCGGTGGCCTGCGCCCGACCCACCGTCATCCGCGCGGTCACCGTCCTGTCGGGCGCCAACCTCAGCGGATGCAACGGCGGCACCCAGCCCGTCGCGTACTTCGGCATCCACGGCACCTTCGACAGCGTGCTGAACATCTCGCAGGGCCGGCAACTGCGCGACACGTTCGTCCGCAACAACGGCTGCACCGCGCAGAGCCCGCGTGAGCCGAGCCGGGGCAGCCTCACCCACATCACCACCGCGTACTCCGGATGTCGAGCCGGATACCCGGTGCAGTGGGCGGCGTTCGATGGTGACCACACCCCCAGCCCCGTCGACGGGTCCGGCAGCCCGAACGACTCCCGGACGTGGACCTCGGGTGAGATCTGGCGGTTCTTCAGTCAGTTCGAGTCGACCACCCCGCCCACGACCCCGCCTCCGACCACCCCGCCGCCGACGACCCCGCCGCCCACCGGGGAGCCGGGCGACTGCGCCGCCACCTACCGGGCGGTCAACAGTTGGCCCGGTGGCTTCCAGGGCGAGGTGACCGTGGCCAACCCCACGGCCACGACCCTCAACGGTTGGACCGTGGGCCTGACCCTGGCCGGCGGCCAGGCCATCAGCAGCCTGTGGGGTGGCGCCAACACGGGCACCACCGGCAGCGTCACCGTGCGGAACGCCGCCTACAACGGCACGGTGGGCGCCAACGCGTCGACCACGTTCGGGTTCACCGCCACCGGCGACGGCGCCACCCCACCCGGCAACGTCACCTGCACCAGTCCCTGACCAGGGCAGCAGCAGGGCCCGGAGCCAGTTGGCTCCGGGCCCTGTGTCGTCCGTTGACGTCGGTCGTCAGCCGTTGTTGTCGATCAGGCTGGCGATCTCGTTGTAGATCAGGTGGGCCTTCGCGCCCTGGTTCGACGGGCAACCGCCGAGGTGGTGCAGCGCGATCACCCGGTGGCTGGCGTTCAGCACCGGCGAGCCCGAGTTGCCGCCGGAGGTGTCACAGCTGTAGCTGATGTTCCAGGTGTTGTAGTTCGCGCTCCGCACCGTGCACGTCGCGCCGTTCTGGGTGTCCTCGTAGATCGACAGTCGCTTCGGGCTTCCGTCGCCGTGGCCCGGGACGTACATCCGGGTGCCGTTGGTGGTGGCGGTCGTCGCCAGGTACAGGGTGCCGAACGACTGGATGTTGGCGAAGTTGTTCACCGAGTACAGGGTGTAGTCCAGCTGGTTGGAGCCGCCGCTGCTCACCTTGTAGAGGGTGGCGCCGCTGACCTTGGTGCCGGCCCCCGGGTTCGAGCCGCCACAGGTGGCGCACTGGTAGTTGAACTGCATCTCGCTGCCGCTGACGGCGGACTGCGTCGAGAAGCAGTGCTTGTTCGTCAACATGCGGTTGGTGTTGCCGACCCGCCAGGTGGTGCACAGCCCGCCACCGCTGATCAGCAGTCGCGCCACCGCCCTGCCCCTGGCGTACTCGTTGGGGTGGCTGCTCTGGTAGCAGACCGCATCGCGGCGGGCGTCGGTGCTACAGACGGACTGCGTGGTGAAGTTGTGCTGCTTGATCTCGGTGGCGTCGTAGCCGCGCCAGAACCGGTCGATGGTCGCGGCGCTGGTGCGGGAGGACCGGGTGCTGTGCACCGTCACCACCGCGGTGTCACCGTCCACCGACATCGCCCAGAAGCCCGGCTGGCCGTCGGTGGTGTAGTCCGCGCCGGTCGCCCGGCTCAGGTGGCGGTCGTACCGGTAGCTCTCCCGACCGTCGGGGCTCGACACGGTCACGTACTCGCCGTCGGCAAGGCGCAACGAGCTGAAGTGCACCTTGACGTACGACGCGCCGGGGTGCCGGATGATCTGCGTGGCGCCCTCCTTGGCGTGTGACAGCGAGCCGTCGATGGTCCGGAGTTCGCCGACCGTGGTGACGCCCTCGGCCGAGAACTGGTCCGATTCGGGGGCCCGCTGGGATTGCGGTGCGAGGGGTTGGACCGAGTACGCCTCGGCAGCCGGTACCGACAGCAAGCTCAGCCCGAGTGTGCCGGCGCCGAGCGCGACGGCCACCGTTCGTAGGCGGCGCAGGGCATGTTTCATCGTCGCTCCTCCCGAGGAACCAGCACCGAGACGTGCTTGCAGCCTTCATACCGGATAGTGAGAAGACATGCAAGATTATCTATCTTTTGACTGGTCTCCGGAGCGGAACCGACACGGGGCCGGTGACCGGCGGTCAGCCGCTGGTCAGGGGGTGGTCCCGCACCGGCGTCACCGGGTCGGCGGTAGCCGGTCGCGGGAGGGGACGGTGCCCGTCGCCGCGGTTGAGCCGGAAGTCCCCGAGGGCGCCGGACGTGGCGAGGAGGTAGGTGACGCACGGCGCGGGGTCACGCAGGATGAACGCGACCCCGGCGGTCACCGCGACGTGCTGAGCCTCCAACAGCGCACCCACTCCGTGCGCGCTGAAGAACCGCACCCCGGAGAGATCCACCGCGACAACCGGCGGCGACGAGTGGCAGGCGCACGCCACCAACTCGGTGAGCAGGTGCGCGTTGCTCATGTCGATCTCACCGGCGACGGTGACCAGCTTCGCCGGACCGGCACAGGTCAGGGCCAACGACATGATCGGATCACCGAGCCGTTCCGGCCCTCGACCCGACCGACGGCCCCCGCGCTCACCAGATGTGTCGATCCCCGACATGACGCCTCCGCTCCTCATCGGCGGGCCGCCCGCCGCGGCACGAGCTGCCACGCGGGAGGCTGGAGGGCGCACGTCTTGACCCGTGACGCTTCCTACCCCGAGGACGCCTACTCACGCCTGGAGACGGTGTGATCAGAGACGCTCCGGCCGGGATTGACCCCTGTTGAGCTGGGCATCAGTCAGTCGGCGACGACGAGCGCCTGGGGCGCGGCGGCCTTCATCCGCGTACGCAGCCACTTGAGCTGGAGGGCGGTCTGTCCCTCGCAGCGCCGCACGACCGCCAGCAGGTCCTCGTCGCGGACCCCGTACGCGGCCTGACCGACGACGGTCCAGGCGATGTCGCACTCGGCCGCCATCAGGTACAGGTCCTGCAGGTCCCGTAGCAGGCCGATACCGCCGGTCCGGGTGCCGGAGAACAACTGCGAGTGCAGCCGGTCGGGCTCGTCGGGCGCGTCCTCGGCGTAGCGGGCGGCGAACGGTTGGAGCTGTTCGGCGTACGCGTCGCAGAGCTTCGCCTGCCGCTGGCACAGGTGGCGGATGTCGGGCTCCTCGGCATGCGCGTCGGCGACCTGCCGGAACGCGTCGGCCAGGTTGACCTGCGCACGGTGCAGGAGGCCGAGGTAGTGGGCGAGGTGCACAGCTCACTCCTTCCCGCTGGTGGCCTCGGCGGCCGGCCCGCCGACGGTCGGTGGCACGTGGGCGTCCGCGGGTGGCGCGCTGCCACCGACCGTCGGCGCCGGAGCGGGTACGCCCCGCCCGTCGGCGAGTTTCGCCACCGCGACGGCGGCGACCTTGAACAGGGGTTGCTTGGAGACCGGATCCCACGCGGTGATGGTCAGCTCGTTCGCCGCTCGCGGAGTGCGGTCGCCCGGGTCCTGGTCGAAGTACCCGTAGTGGAACGGCACGAAGACGACACCCGGACGGATGCCGCAGAGCCGGGCGCGGGCCTGGATGGCGCCGCGCGCGGACGAGACGGCGACCAGGTCGCCCTCGGCGATGTCGAGTCGGGCGGCGTCGTCCGGGTTGAGTTCCACCCACACGTCCGGGGCCGCCTGGTTGAGCTGCGGGGCGCGGCCGGTCTTGGTCCGGGTGTGGAACTGGTAGACGGTACGACCCGTGGTGAGCAGCATCGGGCGGTCGTCGTCGGGCACCTCGGGTGAGGGCTGGTAGTCGACGGTGAGCAGGAACGCCCTTCCGCGCGGCTCCTTGGCGCGGTACTCCGACTCGGTGAACTCGGCACCGGTGGCCAGGTCGTTGCCGTACGTCTCGCAGTAGTCGGGGTCGGTGTTGAAGGTCCCGTCGGTGTAGAGGCGCTCGGTGCCGTCGGGATGCTCCTCGGTGCAGGGCCACTGGATGCCCGAGCCGCCGCCGCGAAGCCTCTCGTAGGTGATGCCGGTGTAGTCGCAGGGTCTGCCGCGGCTGCACTCCTTCCACGCCTCGAACGCCTCCTCCGGCCCGGTCCACGGGATCAGCGGCTGGCCGTCGCGGTCGCGGAAGTCCATCCGGCGGGCGTAGTCGAGGAAGATGTCGAGGTCCGTACGCGCCTCGCCGGGTGGGTCGACCGCCTTGTCGGAGATGTGCACCGTCCGGTCGACGCTGGTGAACGTGCCGGTCTTCTCCGCCCAGGTGGCGGCGGGCAGCACCACGTCCGCCAGTTCGGCGGTCTCGGTGCGGAAGAGATCCTGCACCACCACGAACAGGTCGGGCCTGGCCAGCATCCGCCGGATCCGGGCCAGGTCCGGCAACGACACCGCCGGGTTGGTGGCGGTGATCCAGAGCAGCTTGATCGAGCCCTGCTCGGCGTACCGGAAGATCTGCATCGCGTGCGTCGGCGGCGCCCAGTGCGGGATCATGTCGACGTCGACGTTCCACAGCCGCGCCAGTTCCTCGATGTGCTTGGTGTTGTCCCAGTTGCGCAGGCCGGGCAGGTCGCCGTCGGCGCCGGTCTCCCGGGTGTTCTGCGCGGTGGGCTGGCCGTTCATCTGATAGATGCCCGCCCCCGGCCGGCCGATCATGCCGCGGATCAGGTGCAGGTTGTTGACGCCGCAGGCGGCGGCGGTGGCCTGGTTGGACTGGTAGAAGCCCTGCAACACGGTCGACAGCAGCCGCTGCGACGAGCCGAGCAGCTCGGCAGCGCGCTCCACGTCGGCCGCCGGCACGTCGCAGATCTCGGCGACCCGTCGCGGGGGGTAGCCGTCGATGACCCGGCACAGCTCGTCGAAGCCCAGGGTGTGCGCGTCGACGTAGTCGCGGTCGTACCAGCCCCGCCGGACGATCTCCCGCAGCAGGCCGTTCACCAGGGCCATGTTGGTGCCGTTGCGGACCGCGAGGTGCAGGTCGGCCTCCCGGGCGACCGGGGTGGCGCGTGGGTCCACCGCCAGCATCGCCGGCGGATTCGGCCCACGCCGGCGGTCCAGCATCCGCATCCACAGCACCGTCTGCGTCTCCGCCACGTTGTGCCCCCACAGCGCGATCGCGTCGCAGTGGTCCACATCCGTGTACGACCCGGGCTGCCCGTCGGTGCCGAAGCTCGCCTTCATCGCCGCCGCGGCGGTGGCCGTGCAGAGCCGGGTGTTTCCGTCCATGTGGGGTGTGCCGAGGCCGGCCTTGCCGATCAGGCCGAGGGTGTAGTACTCCTCAAGGAAGAGTTGGCCGCTGGTGTAGAAGCCGAAGTGCCCCCAACCCCCCGGCCCGTCGAGCAGTTCCCTCGACCGGGCCACCACGCGGCCCATCGCGGTGTCCCAGTCCGTCTCGACCAGGCGGTCCCCGTCGCGGACCAGCGGCCGGGTCAACCGGTCCGGGCTGTGGTTGGCCTGCCAGCCGTAGAGGTCCTTGGGGTCGAGCCGGCCCCGGTTGATCCGGTCCACGGCGCGCCCGCGCACGCCCACGATCCGTCCGTCGGCGACCCCGATGTCCATGGCGTCGCCGTTGGAGTGCAGCACCGACGCGGACTGCACCCACCGGTCCACGTCGGCATCCCCCCGGCCGTCGGCCAGATACCGATCCACCCGCACCGGCCACTCCTGCCCCGGCCCGTACGGGGTTCGCTCACCCCACGGGTCGGCGATTCGGTCCACCACGACGCACTCCTCTCGACTACCGCTCGGGTGCTGCCCACACCGGCATCGGCCGGCCGGACACCCACCCGTACAACCAGTCGACGACGGTGACCAGCACCACCGCGCCGGCCGCGACGAGCAACTGCGTCGGGGTACGCAGCAGACCCAGACTCACGATCAGCGTCGTCGCCCCGGCCGGGGCGTGGGATGCCCTCAGCAGCATCAACACCAGCACGGTCACCGCCAGCGAGCCGGCCACCGCGACGATCCGCGGCCCACTCACCCCCTCCTGCAGCGCGGAGGGTTCGTCGGCGAGCCCGCAGACCACCAGGAACAGGTACCCGGCCAGCAGGGCGACCGCGTGCCCGATGAACGTGTTGCGCGGTGAGGCCTCCGGCGATCTCGGCTTCTCCACGTGCAACATCACGGCCGGTCCCAGACTGGGAAACAGCCACGGTTGGTGCGTGACGAGGGCGATCAGCCCGGCGATCACCACCGCCAGCGCGCTGCCCACGAAGGCGTGCGCCGACTGCCTGGCCAGGCCCACTGGCTTTCCCCCTAGTCTCGGTCGCCGCCCGTCACCGGTTCGGCGATTCGCCCCTCAGCACCCCGAACGGGACACCTGCCCGCCGTCACTGCGGGTCGTCGAAGCCCTCGCTGGCCCGCTCGCGGCGCAGGTGAGCCAGCGCCCGCCGACTCAGGTCGGTGTCCTCCCGCCCGAGCGCCTGGTACATCGTGGCGACCTTCTCGTACGGCTGCGCGGGCGGCAGCAACGGGATCGCGGGATCCACGATCGCCTCGATCAGCGTCGGACGGTCCGCCGACAGGGCCCGGTCCCAGGCGGCGTCGACCTCGGCGGGGGTGGTGACCCGCACGCCGTGCAGACCCAGCAGCTCGGCCCACTTCGCGTACGGGGCGTCCGGCAGTCGCTGCGAGTCGACGAAGCGCGGGTCGCCCTCCATCTCCCGTTGCTCCCAGCTCACCTCCGCCAGGTCGCGGTTGTGCAGCACCAGCACCACGAAGCGCGGGTCCGCCCAGTCCTGCCAGCGATGCGCCACAGTGAGCAGTTCGGCCAGCCCGTTCATCTGCATGGCACCGTCACCGGCGAGGGCCACCACCGGGCGGTGCGGTGCGGCGAGTTTCGCGGCCAACCCGTACGGCAGCGCCGAGCCCATCGAGGCCAGGGTGCTCGACAGGTGCGCGTCGACACCGACGGGCAGCCGCAGGTGCCGCGCGTACCAGTAGGTCACCGACCCGACGTCCACCGACACCTGCGCGTCCGCGGGCAGCCGGTCGCTGAGCGCGTGCAGGGCGTACTGCGGGTTGAGAGGCTCGGCCTCGGCGGTGGCCCGCTGCCGGGCGATGTCCCGCCAGCGGGTCACCTCGGCCTCGACACGCTGCCGCCAGCTCCGATCCGGTACGGGCGTGAGCAGCGGCCGGAGAGCCCGTATCGTCTCGGCTGCGTCACCCAGCAGCGGCACCTCCACCGGGTAGCGCATGCCCAGACGCCGGCCGTCGATGTCGATCTGCACAGCCCGGGCCTGCCCCGGCGCGGGGTAGAACTCCGACCAGGGGTCGTTGCTGCCGACGATCAGCAGCGTGTCGCACTCGCCCATCAGGAAACTGCTGGCGGTGCTGCCCAGGTGACCCATCACGCCGGTGTGGAACGGCAGCGCCTCGTCCAGCACCGGCTTGCCGAGCAGCGACACGGTCAATCCCGCGCCGAGTGCCTCGGCCAGCTCGACCACCTCGCCGGCGGCGGCGCGGGCACCCTGACCCACCAGGATCGCCACCCGCTGTCCGGCGTTGAGCAGATCCGCGGCGGCCCGCAGATCATCGGCGCGGGGCCGCAGCTCCGGCACGGGCATCCCGGGGTTGGTCACCATGATCCCGTGCTGCTGGGCACCGAGGTCGGGAGCGGGCGCGGTCTGCACGTCGTGCGGCAGGATCACGCAGGTCGGGCTCCGGGTCGCCAGGGCGGTACGGATCGCCCGGTCCAGCAGCATCGGCAACTGCTCCGCGGTGTACGCGGTCTGGACGAACTGTGCGCAGACGTCGCCGAAGAGGCGTACCAGGTCGATCTCCTGCTGGTAGCCGCTGCCCAGCACCGACGTCACCTGCTGGCCGACCAGGGCGACCACCGGTTGGGAGTCCAGGCGGGCGTCGTAGAGACCGTTGAGCAGATGCACCGCCCCGGGCCCCTGCGTCGACAGGCACACACCCAGACCGCCGGTGTACTTCGCGTGACCGCACGCCATGAACGCGGCCGTCTCCTCGTGTCGAGCCTGCACGAACTCCGGTCGCCCGGCCCGTCGGAGCGCGCCCATCACCCCGTCGATGCCGTCACCCGAATAGCCGAAGACCCGGTCCACACCCCAGTCCGCCAAGCGGGACACCACCAGGTCCGACACCGTCGCGTCCGCCACCGCCGTCTCCCTCGCCTCGATTGCCCCTCCACCAGGGCCGTACCCCGAGCTGCCGCGCCAAACCGGACGGACGCCATCTCGTCGCGTAGCCCGCATCCGGTCCCGCCGCGGGTCCGATCCTGGTGATCGAACCCGGGCGGGACCGGATGCCCCTACCTGTTCCGTTGTCTTCGCCCTACCCGACCGCCGCAGCGATCCGGTGATCAGCCGAAGCAGGTCGGGACAGGCGGCGAGCTGGGTGTGCAGTTGGTGGGTCGGTTGCCGCTGATGACGGACTTCTGGTCAACGGTCACCTGGCCGCCGTCGTTGAAGATCCCGCCGGGTGCCAGGGTGGAGATGTTGTCCGTGACCTTGGTTTCGGTGAGGTTGAGCGTGGCGTTGTTGTAGATGCCGCCGGCCTGCGAACTCGACCCCACGGCCTTGTTCCGGTCGACGTGGGTGCGGCGCAGGTTGACCGTGCCGCTGCCGTTGTAGATGCCGCCGCCGTGCTCGATGCCGCTGTTCGTGCTGGCGGTGTTCTCGCTGATCCAGCTGTCGTCGGCCGTGAACTGGCCGATCTGGTTGAAGACACCGCCGCCGCGTTGGCCGGCCTCGTTGTGGTGGATCTTGCTGTGCTCGAGGTGGAAGGTGCCGTCGGTGAAGATTCCGCCGCCCTCGCTGCTGGCCCTGTTGTCGTTGACCTCGGTGTTCCTCACCTCGGTGGTGGAGCTGAGCCCGCCGCGGATACCACCGCCGCGGAAGCTCGCGGTGTTGTGGTCCACCTTGACGTTGTCGAGGACGGCCGACCGGCTGTTCGACAACCCGCCACCCGCGCCACCCAGCGGCAGGGTGATGAAGGTCCCGATGGTGTTGTTGTAACTCAGCCGGGTGTTCTCCACGGTGAGGTTGCCGTTGTTGTGGATGCCCCCGCCGTCGAACACTGCGCTGTTGTTGCTGATGTTGCTGCCGCCGTCCTTCTTCGCCTTGTCCTTGTCCTTGTTCTTGTCGTCCCAGTCCTTGCCGTGGTCGCTCCGGCCGAGGATCTTCGCGACGCCGAAGTTGGCGATACCGCCACCCAGGCCGTTGGTCTGGTTGTAGACCACGTCGGTGTTCTCGATGGTGGCCCTACCACCGATGTCGATGCGGATGCCACCGCCGCCCTGGCCGACCCCACCGTCGGCCTGGCCGCCCTTGATGGTGACGTCGCGCAGCGTCAGATCTCCGCCGGATCCCACCTCGAGGATCCGAAACGGCGTGGCGTTGGCCGCACGCACGATGGTCGACCCATTCCCGTCGATCGTGACCCGCTGGGTGATGATCGGCAGGCCGACGGCACCGAAGGGCACGGGTGGCTGGGGCGCTGACCGGGTCAGCGTGTAGGTGCACCTCTCGGCGAGCCGGAGTTTCGCCCCCTGGCCGGCGTTGCCGCGGACGATCGCCGCGATCAGCTCGTCCGCGTTGCAGGGCACGTTCCGGAAGTCGTCACCCCGGCCGTCGCCGTGGTCGCCGTCCTTCTTGCGGTCCCGCCCGTCGTCCTTCTTGTGGTCGCTGCCGTCGCGTCCGCCGGGATCCTGACCCCCGTTGTCGTTGCCGGTGCTCCGGCTGCCGTCGGCGAGGAGCCGCGTTCCGGCGTCCGACAGGCTGCTGCCGCTCTTTCCGATCGCGCTGCTCACCCCCGTCGGTGCGAGGGCGGCCAGGCCGGCCACTCCGGTCAGCCCGGCTACTCCGGCGACGAGCCAGCGTGCCCGCCGCCTCTTCGTCGGACGGGGCTGATCTGCCGCTACCTCGCTGATCTTCGGGTGTAGATACTTGGACATCAGCTACCTGGCCCTTCTCCGCACACCATGTCTCTGCACGTCACAATCGGTGCAGACAGCGACAAAAGGGTTGCCGCCTCCAAGGGGAACGTAGCCGAGCGTTCTTCGCATCAAACGGTCTTATGCGAAAAAAGCCTACATTCGGTGTAGGTGCTGTGACGATGGCACTGCCGCGTCCGTGCTTCTCGATCAAGGCCCTCTGGCGCACCCTGTTCTCGTCGCGCCGCCCTGCCCCGGCTCAGGCCGCGATGCCTTGCAGCGCCACGTGACCAGCCCGTCCCGGGCTCAGTGCCAACGTCAGTTCGTCGGACGCCTGTGCCTCATGCGCACCCTGGATTGAGCTAGCCGGGGAGCTGGCGCCCGACCCCGTGTCAGTCGGCGATTCTCGGGGCTTGAAGACATGCCCGATCACCGATATGGTCTCGATCGTCGCTCTACGGTCCCATCCGGGGTCGAGGCGTGAACTCCACGGGGGAGATCATGAAGGGTGCCAGTGCGCTTGTTGGCGTCGCTGTCCTGGTTGCTGTTGGCGGTGTAGTGGCGTTGAGCGCCACGAGTGGTTCCGCGGCGGAGCAGGCGGATACTCCGCCGTCCATCGTGGAGGATTATGCTTACCCGGGTGCTGAGGCGATTCTGGCCGAGCACGGGTTGAAGCTTTTCAAGGGTGACGGGCACATTGTGTTCGACTCGGCGCGTCCGTACAGCGGGTCGCAGTGCCCCGTCGGTCTGATCCAGGTGGAGAAGCACCTGGATGTCGAGCCCTATGGAATGTATTTCTGCTTCCGGACGATTGGGTCGAAGGGTCTGTTGACCCTGGAGATTCCTGGCACGTTCGGTGTGCGTGGTGGCAGTGAGACGATCCTGGTGAAGGCAAAGTTGCCGGACAACACGATTCTCCCCACCTATGAGGTGGCGCCGAACCAGCCGGTCGCGATCGAGCCGGGCGACGACGGCGAAACGCCGCAGGCCATCCTGGTCGAGCTTCGTAACGAGTAGGTCCGTCGAGGGGCCTCGGGGCCCTCCGGTACTTCTTTCGGCTCCGGTCCTGGGGTGACCCGGCCCTTTTTCCTGTCGCCGCGTCTGGTCGATGACACGTGTCCCATCGCGGTGCACGGACATGGGTTGCCTCGGCCTGTCCAAATTCATAGGGGTTGTGATGGGCTCTTCTTGGCCTGTGGTGATGATCACGAAAATTCGCAGGACCATCCGGGGCGGGTGGAAAGTTGTCGTCGCCAGTCTGGCGGTGATGATGGTTGTGCAGGTCGCCGGCTCCGGGATTCCCGCGTACGCCGAGATCGATGGCGATCTCACGATCATGGAGATGCGCGACGAGGCCGTCGTTGACCTGCTCGAGGGTGGGTCGTCGGTCAAGCGTGCTGCGGAAACCGCACTGCTCGGCTCCGATCAGGATGTCCGCTACTACTTCGAGACCGGGTATGACATCGCCCAACGGGCGGATGAGCGGGCTGCGGTTGAGACGTTGGCTGGGATGGATGGGCCGACGGTGCGGGCGGCGGCGTTGGCGACGTTGGGCAAGTCGCGTGAGGACATCTGGGCGTTTGCCAATGGTGGGTTTGAGTCGGCGTGGGATGCCGATGAGCGGTTGCGGGTGTACCGGATCTTGGAATCCGGTGGTGTGACGGTCAAGGGCGCCGCGCAGAGCGCTCTCGCTGGTGGTGCTGAGCAGATTGACGAGTTCCTCGCGTCGCAGCGTGAGGCGGCGGAGCACGTTGATGACCGGTTGGCCGCGACGCGGATGTTGGCCAATGCGCCGAACAACAGTGGTCGGATGTTGGATCTGGCGGCGCAGGCGGCGTTGCAGGGCACGGCGGAGGAGTTGAAGGAGTTCCTGCGGTGGGGTCAGTTCGTGGCTCGGGCGCGGGATGCGGAGTTGGCGTCGATTCGTAGTCTGACTGAGCAGGCGAAGCAGGCCAGTGAGACGACGGCGCGGGAGGCGTTGGCGGCGGAGGAGACCTCGACGCGGGCGGGTAACGCGGCGGAGGAGGCGAAGAAGGCGGCGCTGGCGGCGCAGGCTGAGGCGCGGGCTGCTGGTGGTGACGCGCGGAAGGCGTCGGCTGCGGCTGGTCGGGCGGCGGACGCGGCTGATGGTGCGGCTGAGGCGGCGCGGGACGCGGTGGTGGCGTCGAACGCGGCGATGCGGGCGGCGCAGGTCGCGGCTGATGCGTCGCGCAAGGCGACGACGGCGGCTGCGTTGACCGCGCAGGCGGCGTCGCGGGCGCAGAAGGCGGCGGCGGCTGCGCGGTTGAACGCCGGGGATGCGCGCCTCGCGCGGGAGGCGGCGGAGGCCGCGCGCGACGCGGCGGCGCGTGCCCAGGAATTGGCGCAGGTCAAGGCGGAGCGGGACCGTTCGTTGGCGAAGGCTTCGGCTGCGGCGGCGGCGGCGAAGTCGGCGTCCGGGAACGCGGCGGCTGCGGGTGTGGCCGCTGATGAGGCGGGTCGGCAGTCGGGTGTGTCGGCGCAGCAGGCTCAGCGGGCTCGGAACGCGGCGGCGCAGGCGCGGGGTGCGGCGGCGTCGGCGGATCGGGCGGCGGACCGGGCTGAGGCGTTGGCGCGGCAGGCGAAGGAGGCGTCGGACAAGGCGTTCGCGTTGGCGCAGTCGGCTGCGCAGCACGCGCAGACGGCGGTGACCCAGGCGTTGGCTGCCGCCGATGCTGCGGATCGTGCACAGTTCTCCGCCGCCGAGTCGGCCAAGCACGCTCTCGCAGCGGTAGACGCGGCGAACGTCGCGGTGAGCGCGGCCGAGCAGGCTGCCAGCGTCGAGGCGTTGGCGCGCACGGAGGACGAGGCCCGGCTGGCGGAGTGGACCGAGCAGGGAGTGCAGCAGGCTCAGGCGGCGTTGCAGGCCGAGCAGGAGTCGCTGGCCGCGGGCGGTGAACTCGCGGCGTGGAACCGTTCGCTGTTGTGGGACACCGCTGAGCAGGACCGGATCAACGCCGCCACGGCGACGCTGCTGACCGAGGCGAGTACCCCGGGCGCGGACGCCACCGTGGTGGTCGATCGGGGACGCCGGGCCGCGCTGGCACTCCTGAGCACTGGTGGTGAATGGACCCAGCGGGCTGCCCGCGACGCGCTCGCCGGTGACGAGGCCGAGATTCGGCTGTGGCTGTCCGGGGGGCGGCGCTCCGCGGCGGGGCAGGACGACCGGGCGCGGCTGTGGCGACTGGTGGACACGCTGCCCGACGGTGCGGAGAAGACCGCCGCGCAGACGGCGCTCACCGGTGACGACGCGACCGTCGAGGCCTTCCTGCGCACCCGTAACTACGCCGGCAAGGTCACCAAGGACCGGCAGGCGGCCTACCAGATTTTGCAGGCCGCGAGCACGGGTGTGAACCTCAAGGCCGCGACTGAACGTGCTCTGGCCGGGACCTCGGCGGAGTTGCACCAGTTCCTGCGCACCGGGCAACACACCGCGCGGTCGGCCGACGAGCGGCTCGAGGCCTACCGGGTGATGGGCAACGGCGGCCCGGAGGTGCAAGCCGCCGCGAAGGTCGCGCTGGCCGGTCCGGCGTCGCAGCTGTCGTACTTCCTGAGCACCGGGCAGTTCGACGCGATGCAGCGTGACCAGGAGCAGGCCGCGCACCTGAGCACGGTGAAGAAGCTCGTCGCCGAGGCGCAGCAGTACGCGCAGACCGCACTGGAGGACGCCGACCGCGCGGTGGAGGCAGCCAAACGGGCCCAGGGTTACGTCGACGAGGCCAACGCGGCCAAGGTGCGGGCGGACAAGGCAGCCCAGCAGGCGGTCACGTTCTCCAACCAGGCCGCGGCGTCCGCAGCCGACGCCAAACGCTCAGCCGACCAGGCGGCCGCGTCCGCGGTCACCGCCCGCACCGCCTCCAACCGGGCCCAGGCCAGCGCCAGCGCGGCCGCCCGCTCCGCAGCGACCGCGACCGCCGCCGCTGACCGCGCCCAAGCCGACGCCCAGGCCGCGTTCCAGGCCAAGCGCGACGCCCGAGCATCCGCCGAGGCCGCCGGGAAAGACGCCACCGCGGCCGCACAGGCAGCCCAGGAAGCCACCCTCATCTACCTCGAGCGCGTCAAAGCAGCCGAGCAGCAACGCCGCAGCACCGAACCGGGCAGCGGCCCGGACGGCAACGGCACCGCGATGGACAACCACAAAACGTGGGGCTGCCTGGCAATCGACCCGTCATCGTTGTCCCGGCAATGCGTGAGTGTCTTCACCGACTTCGCCAAAGCCCTCATGGACAAGGAGAAGTGCGCGACGCCGACGAACGTGCCCTCCACCGGGTGCGCCATGCTCGGCGACCTCAAACACCTCATCGGCGAGAACGCCGACGTCCTGATGGACATGCTCCAGTTCACCCTGATGGCCTGCGGACTCGTCCCCGGCGCCGGCGAAGCCTGCGACATCATCGACGCCGGCATCTCCTTCGGCCGCGGCGACTGGGTTGGCGGCCTCCTCAGCGGCTTCTCCGCAGCCCCGATCATCGGCACCCTCGGCACCGCCGGCAAAGCCTGGAAAAACTCCGACAAATTCCGCAACATCAAAAACCTCATTGAGAAACTCCGCAAGAACATCAGTTGCCCGGTCCCCGGATCGAAGGTAGCCGCGTCCGGCACCCGAGCGCTTCACAGCAGCGGAAGGCCCGCAGAGCAAGAACAGGCGGCGGTTTCTGAGAGCGCGGGAACGACCTCGTCCACGTACGATGGAACCCGCCAGCGCTATGTGTTGGCTGGTGACACGAGACGCCTGGCCCAAACCAGCGGGCCGATCCCCTGTGCGACGAGCATCGGCGAAGAGTTGAAGGGACTCACACCAGGGAAGCAAAAGTGGGTGCGCACCGTGCCGAACGAGGGCGAATTGCGAGCCCTCTACACCAGGTGGTCGCAGGGTGGCACGGATAACACGCCGCCTACCTACGACGGAGTGTCGGTTCGTTTGCCTGACGGAACGACTGTCGGGTTTCGTAACGGCTCTCTTTCTGGTGGAGCAACAATTGAAATTACGATTCCTGGGGTCGCCAGGGTCAAGAAGGTTCATATTGTCAAATCATAGGGTTGCCTACATCAAACGAGAGATCTTGATCAGTGGAACCGACGACTGGGTTAGCATCGCCGAGATAGCCGCTTTCGCACGGGAGGCGTTCTACGGCGACCGTATCCAAGCCGGTTTTCCTCAGGGCGGGCCTTCGACGACAGTCGTAGCTCTTGCGGCCGCTCGCGACGAGTGGCTTGCCCGAAGGGAACGTGAGGCGCTACCTCTTGGCGTGGAAGCGGTCAAGGAATTGCTTCGCGATGGTCTCGTCTGTGTTGGTGACGTATGGAACAGTCGATTTGTAGCATGGTCAGGGTCAGTCCAGGAACTGGAGTCGCGTATTGACTCAGTCGTGGAGACTGCAACCTACCCCGTTCTTCCGGGCGAGCTCTTTTGGGTTGAAAATACCGTTACCGGTCACCAAGAGGTGGCGCCAGAACTCGATGGAACGGAGTGACCGGCTCGGCATGTGCGGCCTCTCGAGCGGAACCAGCAGGGGGAATAGCGCCACCGGCGATGACGCCACCCCACTCGGCTCGGTCACCTGACGCAACACTTCAGTAGGGCAGAAGCCAAGCCCGGAGCCAGGTGGCTCCGGGCTTGGCGGGTGACGGAGTCAAGGGTCGAGGGAGATGGGCATCCCAGACGCCACCGCTCCGAACCGCTAGCCGATAGCCCGCCCGCGTCGAAGCCGAGCGCACCGCGCTGGTCGCGCCCGATAAGCGTGTGGCTCAGGTTTGTGACAACCGAGGTCCCAACCACGATCAGCCGCTGGTTAGAGGTCGATCACCGGGTCGACGGTCGTCGACACGACGAACGGCACGGCCTGCGGTAACGCCGATCGCGAGCTACGCGACCTGGTGCGCGGCGTCAAGCCCGACCAGATGGAGGCGCCGACCCCGTGCGGGGACTGGAACGCGCGGGCCCTGATCAACTACCTCCTTCAGGTCGGATGCGCGCTCAGCCTCGCCGGCCGGCAGCAGCCGGTCCCGGCGCAATCGCAGGGCTGCGAACTGGTTACGGCTGGGGTAGGGGCTAGCCGATTCGACGAGGAGGCCCGCGCCGCGACGAGCGCCTGGGCGAAGCCGGGCTCATGGCAAGCCCCTGTCACCACCATGGGTGATGTGTCGATGCCGACGACCATGTTCATCAGTGACCTGGCCATCCACCGCTGAGACCTGGCGGAGGCTGCCAGGCAGAGGCAGCGGTGCGACGACGACGTCGCCCAGGTGCCCCTCCAGGCCATGCGGGACATGGGCAAGCAGGGTCGTCAGATGCGTATCTTCGCCGCTCCACTGGCTACTTTCGACGGGGCATCGCCGTTCAGCCGGGCATTGGCTCTCAGCGGCCGTGACCTGCGGCGGGCAGACGCCGCCTGACGACCCTGCGGGTTGATGGGCCGCCGCCATCCGCGCCGGGATGCAGCGACGTCGAGCAGGTACCGACCAGGCCGGCTGGCCGCCAGGGTGATGACCGTCGAGGTCAGGCGGTCAGCCGCCGGTGCGCTCGCGCGGTGGTGCGTCGGGAAATTTGTCCTCGCCGTGTGGCCGTCCGGCGGGCCAGCCCGCCGGTCAACGCAGGTCAACGGGGGCCAGTCCCTGCCAACGCGGGTCGCCCCGTAGGTCGCTAGACTAACCACTCGCGCCCCCGTAGCTCAGGGGATAGAGCATCGGTTTCCTAAACCGTGTGTCGCAGGTTCGAATCCTGCCGGGGGCACCAGGCGAACGTAGATCATCTCCCTGATCTGGAACTTCGCGTGGCCTCACCGCTTCCGCAAGAAGCCGACATTCGTGATGATCACGATCCCGCCTGAAGTACTACGGTAAGGGGATGTCTGCGGATAAACCCCTTACCGTATGGGCGGGACGCGTGGCCGCGCTGCTGGGCATCGTGCTTGTCGCGCTCACCCTGCGCCAGACGGTTGCGGTGATGTCGCCGATCCTCGGTGACATCCGGGCGGACATCCCGATTTCGAACATCGGCGTCGGGCTGCTCGGCACATTGCCACCGATCCTGCTGGCGGTATCGGGGTTCGTCGCGCCGCGCGTCGCCCGCGGCCTCGGCCTCGGCGGTGGCATCGTGCTGGCGCTGCTGCTCATGACCCTCGGCCATCTCGTGCGCGCAGCCGCCCCGGGCTACGCGGTGCTGCTCGTCGGCAGTGTCGTCGCGCTCGCCGGCACGGGCATCGGCAATGTGCTGCTGCCGCCGATCGTGCGGCGCTACTTCCCCGACCGGATAGCGTTGCTGACCGCCATCTACGTCT
Organism: Micromonospora cabrerizensis; assembly: GCF_022230955.1. Taxonomy (GTDB): domain Bacteria; phylum Actinomycetota; class Actinomycetes; order Mycobacteriales; family Micromonosporaceae; genus Micromonospora; species Micromonospora cabrerizensis. Next base: position 115,253 of record NZ_JAKKFI010000069.1, on the reverse strand, counting down.
GCATCCTGGGAGTGAGCACGGCCCTGCCCGCGGCGCTCGCCTCCCCGGTCGCCGAGCAGGTCGGATGGCGGTTCTCACTCGGCATATGGGCGGCGACCTCGGTGGTCGCGCTCGTTCCGTGGCTCGTCATCAGCACGCGGGAGCGCCGCCGACGACTTTCGGAGACCGACGCCGTCGAGTCCCCGCCCACCACCCTCGTCACGCGACTGTGGCGGTCACGCGTGGCCCTGTCGATCACCGTCGTTTTCTCGACCAGCACGATCCTTACCTACGCGTGTTTCGCGTGGCTGCCCGAGATCCTCGGCGACATCGCTGGCTCGACGCCGACCGAAGCCGGTGTGCTGCTCGCCGTCACCGGCATCATCAGCGCCCCCATCGCGCTCATCGCACCCCTGCTCGTCGCGCGGCTGCGCTCTGTCAGCTGGCTGATCGCCGCCGGTACCGCCAGCTTCGTGCTCGGCTACCTCGGCCTGCTGCTCGCGCCCGCGACACTCACACTGCTCTGGGTGCTGCTCATCGGCTCGGGCTCGATCCTGTTTCCAATCAGCCTCGTACTCATCAACGTACGCACCCGAACCCAGGGCGGCACCGTCGCGCTGAGCGGCTTCGCGCAGGGGATCGCGTACGCGCTCGGCGCGCTCGGTCCTCTGCTCGTCGGGCTGCTGCACGACGTGAGCGGCGGATGGACCCTGCCGCTGCTGTTTCTGCTCGCCGTCGCCCTCGTGGCGGCCATCCCGGCGATCACGCTGGTCAAGCCCGCCTTCGTCGAGGACGAGCTCGCCCGCTCCTACTCCAGCCGATGATCGTGATCACGGTTCGATGAGCGCCTCTTCGTCTTTTCCAAGCGCACCGATCAAAGGAGGCGGACAGCCGGCGCAACCCGTCGCCAGGCTGCTTCACGAGCCGACACCGATGTCACGGGTCTGCCTGCCGCCGACCGTCGGCCCTCCTGGGTGCCCTTCGTATCCCGGGTTATTGGCTGACCGGCTCTTGGGCTCGCCTGGACCGGCGCGTATGTTGCGACGGCCATCTTCGGTGAGGCCATGGCCTCACGGAATGTGTCTTCGAGGCTCTTACGCGCTACTCCATGCCTCTGCAGCAATACCTGTGACCTGCGGTTCTGCTTGCGCCCCTGGTAGGCAGGGCCTTGCGAGTTCGTTTCCTAAACCGTGTGTCGCAGGTTCGAATCCTGCCGGGGGCACCAGGTCACGGCCGTGATCAGTCAGGTCCCGATCATGCTGAGGTCCACGCAGTCGGCCAGGGCACTCATTCCAGCATCGGTGAGATGCAGGTTGTCGGTGTGCGCGTACGCCGGGAGCAGCTTCGACCCGTCCGCTGGGTCGCGGAGCGCTGCGTCGAAGTCGAAGACGCCGTCGAACGCCCCGCTGGTCCGGATCCAGGTGTTCACCTGCTGCCGCACGGCCTCGCGGGCGGCGGTGTGGGAACTGGCGCCGCCGAACGGGAGGATCGTGCCGCCGTAGACCGACACCCCGCGCGCGTGGGCTTTCGCGATCAGTTGCCGGTACCCCTCCTGCAGTTGCGCCGCCGTGACGTCGGCCATGAGGTCGTTGACGCCTTCGAGCAGGATGACGGACCGCACGCCGGGCAGGCCGAGCGCGTCGTGGTCGAACCGGTTGAGGGCGCTGCGGCCCCCGGCGGCCGGGGTGCGGTCGCGGAGCACCATGTTGCCCGCCATGCCTTTGTTGACCACGCCGAGCTTCGGCCCGCCCGGCTGGGCTGCGAGGCGTCGGGCCAGATAGTCCGGGTAGCGCCGGTTGCTGAGGTGGCTCGACGAGTAGCCGTCGGTGATCGAGTCACCGAAGGTCACGACGGTGCCCGTGGCGGTCGCGCTGGCGACGTCGAGGCCGCTGAGGAAGAACCAGGACCACCGTCGCGGCGTGGAGAAGTCGGCGCTGCTGTCGTCCGCTGCGTGGTTGCCGGCGACGGAGACGTAGGTGTCGGTCAGCGCGGCCGGGTGCACCGTCGACGGGCCGGTGGCGCCGGGCAGGTAGATGCTGATCAGCAGGTTCTGCCCGGACACCACCGTCATGTCGGCCGGGTCGCTGAGCCATTCCTCGCCGGCCGGGATCGTGACCGTGCCGGAGCCGCCGAACGTGACCCGGCGGTGGCTGCCGGTCTTGGCGACCCCGCCGATGCTCTGCTCGGCGAGGTCGACGTGACCGACGACCAGGGGTGTGGTGCCTCGCAGGTTGGAGACCCGTACGCGAGGCAGCCAGCCGCCGCTCGACGCATAGACGACGTGCCGGACCGTCTGGTTGCTGAAGGATTCGCCGGCGGCCTCCACGGCCGGTGCCCAGATGCCGACCCGGGCTCTGGGCGTGGGGCGCGTCGGGTCGTCCGTCGTCGGCGGCGTCGCGGCCGGCAGTGCGACCGCGACGATGAGTGCGAGAAGTGCGCGCATGTCAGCTGTTGTGGATCGCGACCCAGCCGAGACTCTGCCCCGTGGAGGAGAAGACCTCCATCTTGCGGACCACCGACCCGACCGACGCCGCCGTGACACTGTTGCCCACGCCGAGTCCGCCGCCGGCGATCACCTTGCCGCTCGTCTTCAGTGAGCCCTGCGCGGTGATCATCGCCGGACCCGACCGCTGCATGACGACCGTCTCCGCCGGCGCGGTGTACGGGATGGCACCCTCGACGGTGTTCCACGCCAGGGTGACGTCCGTCGAGATCAGCGTGGTGTCGTTCGGGTCGTTGTCCTTGACGAAGAGCGCCGGCATCGTCGGGTTCGCCTGCCGGACGTGGTTGCTGGACACGACGACCTTGCTGCACTTGAGGTTGACCGCGATCCCGGACGACGGCTTGGTGGCGCTGCCGTTGGCGACGCGGTTGCCCACCACCGTCGCGTCGGTCGTCGCGATCAGGTTGATCTGACCAAGGCAGTTGACCACCACGTTGCCGGTGATCGAGACGCCCATGGCCCGCCCGTGCACGCTCTTGCCCGGGTCGCCGAGCCCGTCGATCTCGATGCCCCGCAACTGGCATCCGGTCACCGTGTTGTCCGCGACGACGATGTTCGAGACCGCCTGGACGTAGACACCGCTCTGCCCGCACTCGGTGATGGTGTTGTTGGCGATCACCGTGCGGTCGGCGCCGGCCCAGACGCAGATGCCGTCGAAGTAGTCGGAGTTGCTGCCGTAGCCGGGGTGCACGCCACCGTAGCGGCGGGCCTCGTCGGTCGACGGCCAGTCCATCGCCACGTGGTTGTCGGTGATCCGGACGTCCTTGCCGTTGGACGAGATGCCGAACCGGGTGTCCTCGGTCGTGCAGTTGGTGATCAGGACGTCATCGGTGGTCCGAGGTACGTCGTCGAACACCACGATGCCGTTGACCCGGACGCTGTGGACCCGGACGCCGTCCACGACCATCTCGGTGGAGGAGGAGATGCGGACACCGTTGTACTGCTGGGATCGGTCGGTGTCGCGCAGGGTGAGCCCCACCAGCTTGACCCGCCGGCAGTCGCGGAACAGCAGCACGGCCTTCGGGGCCCCGACGACCGAGAGCGCTGCCCCGGTGAGGGCCAGGGTCGCGCCGTCGCCGGCGATGACGACGTCGGTGAGCCCCTGCGCCGTGAGCTGATCCCGCACCCGGAAGACCCGCCCGGCGGGGAAGTACACACTCTGCCTGCTGGTGGCGGCGGCGTTCAGCGTCGCCTGGATGGCCGGGGTGTCGTCGGTCGTCCCGTCGCCGACCGCGCCGTGGTCGAGGACCGAGATCCAGCCGACGCCGGTGTCCGCCGTCGCGCCGACCGGCGCGGCCTGGGCCGCCGCCTCGGTGGCCGCCAGGCCGCCGACCGCCACGGTCGAAACCAGACCGGCGCGCAGTGCGCTGCGCCTACTGACCATCTCCATCGAAGCCTCCCCCGCTGATGTTTCGGACGAGGAGAGACTACGCATGATCACCGATCTGCACTGACCCGTGCGCGGATCGTCAGCAAGGCCCCGCGAAGGGAGGAATCACCAGTGGTGGACCAGATTCAGGACCAGCGCCGCTACCACGGTGGAGAGGAACACCACCCCTCCCACGAGCTGGCGGGAACCCACCCGCAGGTGCGCGATGAGCGCGCCGAAGAAGTACAACACCAAGCCGGCTGCGGCGAGTGTCCCCAGTGGTGGCACGGCGAACCCGGCCAGCAGCCCCAGTGAACCGGCCGCCAACACAATGCCCAACCGTGGCATCCAGGACAGCGGCAGGCGCTTCATCTCCATCTGGGCCTTCGGGTAGCTGTGGCCGATCAGGTAGGTGACGGCCGCGATCCCGGTGAAGACCGAGGCGAGGATGGTGACCGTGACATAAGCGGCGTACATGTGCCCCCCTTGTGGTTGTTCTGCCTCAAGGACGGGCTGGCCCGACGGATTGTTACCGGTGACGCGGTGACCTGGCGCACAGACGGTGCCGCATCCGGAGGTTCAGGCCGTCGTCAGCTGCTCGGCTCGGCTGAGCACCTGGTCGATGAGGCCGTACTCGCGGGCCTGCTCGGCGGTGAACCAGCGGTCCCGATCCCAGTCACGCTGGATCTCGTTCAACGTTCGTCCACTGTGCTGGGCGGTCAACTCCTGCATCGTCCGCTTCACGTGCAGCATGTTCTCCGCCTGGATGGTGATGTCCGAGGCCGTTCCGCCCATTCCACCGGAGGGCTGGTGCATCATGATCCGCGAGTGCGGCAACGCGTACCGCTTGCCGGCCGCCCCCGCGCAGAGCAGGAACTGCCCCATCGAGCCGGCGAAGCCGAGCGCCAGGGTGGCCACGTCGTTGCGGACGTAGCGCATCGTGTCGTAGACCGCCATGCCCGCGCTGACCGACCCGCCCGGTGAGTTGATGTAGAGGTAGATGTCCGAGTTGGCGTCCTCGGCGGCGAGCAGCAGGATCTGCGCGCAGATCTGGTTGGCCGACTCCTCCGTCACCTCGGTGCCGAGGAAGACGATGCGCTCCCGCAGCAGCCGCTCGAACACCTGGTCACCAAAGGGCTGTGCGCCGTCCAGCATCCGTACGCCGTACTCGATCATGTGCCGCCGCCTTCCACCGTGCCGGCGGGCGATGGGACCGCCCGGGGGACCGGCGCCTTCAGCGTGCGCGCGGCGGTGGTGGCGGGCCCAGTGATTCTGCCGCCGGCAGATCCGCCGACGGCAGAACCCACGCGGCCTACGCGGCGGTCAGCCGCCGCGGGCCCAGCCGGGTCTGTGCGCTGTCAGCCAGGGCGGCGGTACGCGGACCGGGGCGCGAGCCACCAACGGAGGCTTTGCCGGCGACGCTGAGGGTCGGCTCGCTCGCCACCGGCGCGTGGTGCAGGACGAAGCCGCCGATACGTGGACTCACCAGCAGGGTGGCGTTGCCGATTTCGCGCCGAGTCGCATCGACCCGCTCCAGGTGGGTGAGCGCGGCGCGCGGCGCGGCCGGGAGGCGGGGCTCGACCCGGCGCATATCGTCGCGGGCCTCACCGAGCAGGTCGGCGAGGCTGATGCCGAGCGCTCGGCAGATCGCCGCCAGCACCTCCGACGAGGCCTCCTTCCGGCCCCGCTCGACCTCCGAGAGGTAGGGCACCGAGACGTCGGCCGACGCAGCCACCTCGCGCAACGTGCGGCCCTGACGCTGCCGGTGGCGGCGGAGCACTCCGCCGATGACTCGTCGCAGCAACGACATGCCGGCCTCACTTTCGCGGTCGTCGTTCCGTTCACCCTCATCATGCCCGTCCCTGGCCGTCCAGGCGGACCCGTCGGGGCCCGCGCCGCTCCGACGGCGCGGGCCCCGGGGCTCTCATTGGTGCAGGTGGGTGTGCCAGTTGGCCGGCTCCGCCACCAGCGTCACCGCCGGGTAGAGCGCCCGAGTGCCGCCGGTGGGAAGCAGAGCGCTGTCGTCGATGCTGACGTTCGCCCCGTTCACGTCGTAAACGGTCAGCGACTCGTTGCCGTTCTCGCCACCGAACCGTGCCCGGTGCCCGTCCAGGGTGGTGTTCGGGTCGACGTACGCCTTGTCGGTCGGATCGGTGACGTTGCGGTAGCGGGAGACGCCGACGGTCAGCGTCCGGGCCCGCTGCCACTTGGGCTCGACGGTGGCCGGTTCCGAGGTCCAGGTCCACCCCGCGTACCAGGACCGGGGCTCGTCCAGCGACTCGTTCACGCCGAGCGTGATCATCCGCAGGTTCCCCGGAATGCCAGCCACGGTCGCCGGCATCGGGACGGGGTCGGTGCCGAAGCGCAGTGACCTGGCGACCTGCGTCGCCGTGCCCCGCACGTCCGACCCGGTCCCGACCACGCGGACCTGTGCCCATCCGTCCGGGGCGTACCGCCAGCGCAGGATCGCCTCCGGCTTCTCGGCGCCGGAATAGCTGGCGAAGACACTGGGCCCGCCGTTGAGTTCCGGGCCGGCAGCGGTGTCGCCGGCCACGGCTGGCTCAGCGCTGTCCCGCTGGGGTGCCGACGGCTGCACGCCCTTCGGGAGGAGCCAGACGGCCACGAACTGCCGCTGGTCGTCGCTGCGGCCGTTGGACGCGCCGAGGTAGACACCCGGGCCGGAGAGGAGCAGTCCGGCCTGGTACTGGAGATCTCGCAGTCCGTCCGGCAGCCAGCCGAACCGGACGTACACCCGCTGTGGGTCGACCGTGGTGAGCGCTACCGGCAGGCCCGTCTGGGCACCGGCGGGCGCCGTGCCGAACGGGACGGGGGCCGGCGGTCGGTCCCGGGTGAGCAGGTCGGGGACGACGAGGCCGCCGACGGTCAGCGCCGCCGCCAGCAGCGCGGCACCTGTTCCCCGGGCGAGGCGGCGTTGCCGCCGTGCGGTGGTCATCGCCCGGTGCAGGTCCAGCACGGCGGAGGGCCGCTCGGCCGATTCGACCTCGGTCAGCATCAGGTCGCCAATCTGGCGTTCGTCCAGCATCGTCGCTCCTCTCAGTTGCCGGTCAGGGTGGGGGTGAGCAGGGTGCGCAGGGTCGCCAGGCCCTTGGCGGTCTGGCTCTTGACGGTCCCCGTCGTGCAGCCCATGGCCCGGGCGGTCTCCTCGACGCTGAGATCCTGGAAGTACCGCAGGACCAGCGCCGCGCGTTGTCGCGGCGGCACCTGCCGCAGCGCGCCGACCAGGGTGATCCGGTCGGTCGGGTCGGTGGCGGCGGCCGCCACGTCGGGCAGGGCGGTGCCGAGCCGCACCCGGGCCCAGCGCAACCGTCGCTCGTCGATCAGCCGCCGCAGCAGCATGGTGCGCACCAACGCGTCGGGGTGGTCGGCCTGCCGGACCCGCGCCCAGTTGCGGTACAGCTCGGTGAGCACGCGTTGCAGGATGTCGTCGCCCCGGTCCCAGTCCCCGCACATCAGATAGGCGGTGCGTCGCCACTGGACCATTCGGGACCGGACGTACTCGGTGTATTCGTCGTCGGCCTCGGCTCGCCGTCCGCCGCTGGTCGTCACGAGGGTCGCGCCCCCTCCGTCTGCCGGCCTGCACCGGTTCGTCGTTGTCGTCCAGTAGTCGAGTGCGAGACCGGTGTCGGTTGTCCGCGAGCGACCCGGACGTGCGAAGCGGGCCGTAACCGCTATGTTGTGGGCGTGCAGGCGACGGTGGCGGGGCAGGTTCGACGGTGATCCATTTCCCCGCGCAGCGCCGGGGCCCGCTGAGCGCGCTGAGCCTACGGCTCGCCGCCGCCCTGGGCCTGGTCTTCGCCGTGGTCGCCGCCGTCTACCTGGGCCGCGACGGCTACCGCGACGTCAACGAGGACGGCCTCACCCTGCTCGACTGCTTCTACTACGCGGTCGTGTCGCTCTCGACCACCGGCTACGGGGACATCACCCCGGCCGCGCCGTCGGCCCGGCTGGTCAACGTCCTCTTCATCACCCCGGCCCGGGTGATCTTCCTTATCATCCTGGTTGGCACCACCCTGGAAGTTCTGACCGAGCAGTACCGGACCGGCCGTCGCCTGTCGCGGTGGAGGAGAGCCGTGAAGGACCACGTCATCATCTGCGGCTACGGCACCAAGGGGCGCAGCGCTGTCTCCGCCCTGATGGAGAACGGTCTGGACCGCTCGCGGATCGTGGTGGTGGAGCGCAGCGCCGCCGCCCTGCGGCAGGCCACCTCCGCCGGGTTGGTGGCGATCGAGGGCTCGGCGACCCGCTCGTCGGTGCTGAACGAGGCGCACGTCAAGAACGCCAAGGCCGTGATCATCGCGACCGACAGTGACGACGCCTCGGTGCTGGTCGCGCTGACGGTACGGCAGCTCACCGCCGGGCAGGTCCGGATCATCGCGGCGGCGCGGGAGGCGGAGAACGCTCCGCTGCTCAAGCAGAGCGGTGCGCACCACGTGATCGTCTCCTCGGCCACCGCGGGCCGGCTCCTCGGTCTGTCCACCTCGGCCCCGCCGCTGATCGACGTGGTGGAGGATCTGCTCACCCCCGGTCAGGGCATGGCGTTGGCCATGCGCTCAGCCGAGCGCAGCGAGGTGGGTCGCTCGCCACGCGAGCTGGAGTCACTGGTGATCGCCCTGGTACGGCGGGGCAAGGTCGTCACCCTGGCCGACCGGGCCGGTGCGGTGATCGAGACCGGCGACATGCTGGTGCACGTGCGCGACGACCGCCCCCAGTCGGCGACGACCGCCTGACCGTCCTGCCGGAGGCGACCGCCGGACCGTCCTGCCGCGCAGAGGCGGCGAACGGATGGCGCGATGGGACGGCGGCCGGGCTGAGGTGTCAGCAGGCGTCGTCGGCGGCGCAGATCGTCTCGGTGCAGCTGACCGGCGTCGTGGAGGCCCGCCGGAGCAGGTCGTAGAGCGTCTCCCGCTCGGTGGCATCCAGTGCGCCAAGCACCTCGTTCTCGGCGCTGGCGAGGGCGCATTCGGCCTCGCTGAGGCGTTTTGCCCCATCTTCGGTGAGTTCGACGACATGTCGGCGACGGTCCTCGGGTGAGCGCCGACGCTCGATCAGTTGCTTCGCTTCGAGGTCGTTGAGCAGCCCGACGATGTTGGTGCTGTCCATTTCCAGGATGGTGGCGAGGGCCTGTTGACCAGTGCCACCGCCGGCGCGCAGCACGGTGAGAGCGACCAGATGCCGGGGGCGTAGCCCCAGTGGTGCCAGCACCGACTCCGACCGCAGCCGCATCCGCCGGGCCAGATGGTCCAGCAGCGCGCCCGAGCGGTGCTCCGAGGTGTCGAGCGGCTGCGCGGACATGTGACCCAGTCTACCGACTTCACGGAACATCGGCCTGCTATAAATAGTTGGTGCCTCACGAACGATTCCTGAAGGAGGAATGATGCATCTTCTGCATATTGACTCGAGCATCCGCGGTGACTGGTCGGTCAGCCGGCGGCTCACCGCCCGCGCGGTCGACGCATGGCGTGCGGCCCACCCGGACGGCACCGTCGCCTACCGGGACCTGGGCGCCGAACCGCTGCCGCACCTGGACTCGGAGGGCGGCCTGGCCCGCATGACGCCGCCGGACCAGCACACGCCGGCCCAGCGCGAGTCCTGGGAGCTCAGCGAGCGGCTGGTCGATGAGGTGAAGCAGGCCAACGTAGTGCTGCTCGGCCTCCCGCTGTACAACTACGGCGCACCCAGCAGCGTCAAGGCCTGGGTCGACCACCTGATCGTCGCCGGCCTCACCTACGACCCGACGACGCAGGAGGGCCTGCTCACCGGCCGCGAGTTCGTGGTGCTGGCCACCCGGGGTGGCGGCTACGGCGAGGGCACCCCGCGTCACGGCTGGGACCACGCGGAGCAGTGGCTCCCGCACGGCCTGTCGATGACCGGCCTGGAGCCGCGCTTCATCAGCACCGAGCTGACCCTCGCGCCCTCGGTGCCGGCGATGGCCGAGCTGATCCCGCTGCACGAGGCGAGCCTCGCGGCGACCGAGAAGGAGATCGACAACCTCTGGCTGCCGGCTTCCGCCCAGCGCTGAGGCAGCGCCGGAACGACGAGAGCGGCCGCCCCCGGAACCGGGGACGGCCGCTCTCGTCAGGTCGGACGGATCAGATGATCGTCCAGGTGTCGCCGCTGCCCAGCAGGCCGGCGAGCTGCTGCTCGGGGGTCTCGGTGACCGTCGCCTTGGCGGCCGCGAGCTGACTCTGCACCACGCTGTCGTAGGACGGCCGGTCCACCGAGCGGAACACCCCGATCGGGGTGTTGCGCAGGTCGAGGCCGGGCAGCCGGGACAGCGCGAAGGCGTACGCCGGGTCGGCCACCGTCGCGTCGTGCACGACGATCTCCTCCGGGCGGACCGAGCTGGTCTCCCGGACCTCCAGGCCGAAGCCGCCCGGCGGGTGCACCACGCAGAACTGCCCGTCGGCCCCGAAGGTGATCGGCTGCCCGTGCTCCAGGCGGATCAGGTAGTCGTCCCGCGTGGACGGGTCCTTGAGCTGCTCGAACGCCCCATCGTTGAAGATGTTGCAGTTCTGGTAGATCTCCACGAATGCCGAGCCCTCGTGCTCGGCCGCGGCCCGCAGCACCGACTGGAGGTGCTTCCGGTCGGAGTCGATGGTCCGGCCGACGAAGCTGGCCTCCGCGCCGAGCGCGAGCGAGAGCGGGTTGAACGGGGCGTCCGCCGAGCCGGCCGGGGTCGACTTGGTGACCTTGCCGACCTCGGAGGTGGGCGAGTACTGACCCTTGGTCAGACCGTAGATCCGGTTGTTGAACAGCAGGATCTTGAGGTTGACGTTGCGCCGCAACGCGTGGATCAGGTGGTTGCCACCGATGGAGAGCGCGTCACCGTCGCCGGTGACCACCCAGACCGACAGGTCCGGCCGCGACACCGACAGGCCGGTCGCGATCGCCGGGGCGCGGCCGTGGATCGAGTGCATCCCGTACGTGTTCATGTAGTACGGGAAGCGCGACGAGCAGCCGATCCCGGAGACGAAGACGGTGCGCTCCCGCGGAATGTTCAGCTCCGGCATGAACTGCTGGATGGCCGCCAGGATCGCGTAGTCACCGCAACCGGGGCACCAGCGCACCTCCTGGTCGGACTTGAAGTCCTTCGCGGTGAGCTTGAGGGCGATGGGCTCAGACATTCTTCAGAACCTCTTCCAGCGTCGTCTCCAGCTCGGCGGCCGTGAACGGCAGGCCGCGGACCTGGTTGTAGCTGATCGCGTCGACCAGGTAGCGGGCCCGGATGACGTGGGCGAGCTGACCCAGGTTCATCTCCGGGATGACCACCTTGTCGTACGAGCGCAGCACCTCACCGAGGTTGGCCGGCATCGGGGCGAGGTGCCGCAGGTGTGCCTGGGCGATGGACAGCCCACGCTGGCGCACCCCGCGGCAGGCCGCGCCGATCGGCCCGTACGTCGAGCCCCAGCCGAGGACCAGCACCCGGGCGTCGCCGTCCGGGTCCTCCACCTCGATGTCCGGCACCGGAATCGTCTCGATCCGGGCCGCCCGGGTCCGCACCATGAAGTCGTGGTTGGCCGGGTCGTAGGAGATGTCGCCGGTCTTGTCCGCCTTTTCCAGGCCGCCGATCCGGTGCTCCAGCCCGGCGGTGCCGGGGATCGCCCACGGGCGGGCCAGGGTCTCCGGGTCGCGCAGGTAGGGCAGGAAGGTGGTGCCGTCGTCACCGTTGGGCTTGGTGGCGAACTCGACCCGCAGGTCGGGCAGCGACTCCACGTCGGGCAGCAGCCACGGCTCCGAACCGTTGGCGACGTAGTTGTCGGACAGCAGGATCACCGGCGTGCGGTAGGTCAGCGCGATCCGGGCCGCCTCCAGCGCCGCGAAGAAGCAGTCCGACGGTGACCGGGGCGCGATCACCGCGACGGGAGCCTCGCCGTGCCGGCCGTACAGCGCCATGTTGAGGTCGGCCTGCTCGGTCTTGGTCGGCATTCCGGTCGAAGGGCCGGCGCGCTGCACGTCCACGATCACCAGCGGCAGCTCCAGCGCCACCGCGAGCGAGATCGTCTCGCTCTTGAGCGCCACACCGGGGCCACTGGTGGTGGTCACGCCGAGCGAGCCGCCGTACGACGCGCCCAGCGCTGCGCCGACCGCGGCGATCTCGTCCTCGGCCTGCACGGTGAGAACGCCGAAGCGCTTGTGCTTGCTCAGCTCGTGCAGGATGTCGGAGGCGGGCGTGATCGGGTACGCGCCGAGGAAGACCGGCAGCCCGGACCGGACCCCGGCGGCGACCAGCCCCAGCGAGAGCGCCGCGTTGCCGGTGATGTTGCGGTAGGTGCCCGGCTTCATCTTCGCTGGCTTGACCTCGTAGCGGACCGCGAAGTCCTCGGTCGTCTCGCCGAAGTTCCAGCCGGCCTTGAAGGCGGCGACGTTCGCCGCGACCAGCTCCGGACGGGCCGCGAACTTGCGCTCCAGGAAGCGCAGCGTCGACTCGAAGGGCCGGGAGTACATCCAGGAGAGCAGGCCGAGGGCGAACATGTTCTTCGACCGCTCGGCGTCCTTCTTGGACACCTGGTGAGCGGCGAGCGCACCGACCGTCATCGAGGTCAGCGCCACCGGGTGCACGACGTAGCCGGCCAGCGAGTCGTCGTCCAGGGGGCTGGCCTGGTAGCCGACCTTGGCGAGGTTGCGCTTGGTGAACTCGTCGGTGTTGACGATGATGTCCGCGCCGCGCGGCAGGTCGGCCAGGTTGGCCTTGAGGGCCGCCGGGTTCATCGCCACCAGCACGTTGGGCGCGTCGCCCGGAGTGAGGATGTCGTAGTCGGCGAAGTGCACCTGGAAGCTCGACACACCGGGCAGGGTGCCGGCGGGAGCCCGGATCTCGGCGGGGAAGTTTGGCAGCGTGGAGATGTCGTTGCCGAGCTGCGCCGTCTCCGAGGTGAACCGGTCGCCGGTCAGCTGCATGCCGTCGCCGGAGTCACCGGCGAATCGGATGACCACCCGGTCGAGTTGACGGATCTGCTTGGTCACTGTGCCACCTTCGTTCGCGACTGCGGGGCTCGCAAAACCTCGCCTTGCCCGCCCACGGAACCTCCTTGACGCAACGTGTCACCGCACCGCCCCAGGCTGGTCCGGCCGCTGTCGTACCTCACTTGAGAGCCTACGTCTAAGGGAGCCCTAACCATCCCCGGAGGTCCGCCGACTGGGACCCCTACTACCCGACGATTGCCCCGGTTTGCGGTCTTACGCCGCGCCCGCCGTAATTCAGATCACCACCGGATCACTTCGGCGACCCCGGCCGGCTGCGGCCGGGGTCGCCGAGCGATCAGTCGACCGGGTTGGGCGCGGGACCGGGCGCCGGGCCGTTGAGCCGGCGGCGCAGCGAGGTCGTGGCCAGGGTGAGGGCGAGCACCACCAGCAGCGCGGAGACCACGATCAGGATGATCGCGGTGCCCTGGACCGAGCTCATTCCGCCCTCGTCGTCGGCGGCACCCCCCGGGAGTACGCCCTGGGAGCCGGTCGGCGCGGGCGGTGAGACCACCGGCGTGGCCAGCGCGGCCGCCGCGGTGATCCGGAAGCTCATCTGGACCTGCTTTGTCGCGCCGCTACGCGGATCGAGTTGACCGATCACGGCCCCGGACAGCGGCGCCTCCCGCTGGGCCTCCGGCGTCGCCTCCACCGGCAGCCGCAACTCGGCGGTCTTGCCCGCCGCCAGCAGGCCCGCGTCGCAGCGGGTGCGGGTCGGGTCGACCGCCACGCAGCCGGGCGGTGGAGTCGGAACGGTCACCCCCGGCGGCAGCACGACCTCGACCCGGCCGGTGGCGTCCACCGCGCCGGTGTTGCCCAGCCGGAGCGCGAGGGTGCTGGCAGCGCCGCTGATGTCGAAGGCCACCTCGTCGGCGGCGAGATCGATCCCGGGCACCGGCGGGCCGGGCGGGAAGAGCACCGCGAAGCCCTGGTCGTCGGTCGCCTCCCCCGGCACTCCCGGCGCGTCCGCCACGACCTGGACGGAGCCGGCGAGCGGCATCTGCTTCCACGCGGCGCCGTCGACCCGCAGGCGGAGCAGGGCGCTGAACCGCACGCCCGCCTCGGCTGTCCAGGCCCCGCAGCGGTACGTCCCGTCACCGGCGGCGGTGCAGCCCTTCGTTCCGACGTCGGTCAGCCCGGCCGGCAGCCGGTACGAGAGCCGGATCCGCTGTGCGGTCGTGCCGGTGTTGTGGACGGTGACCTGCAACGTGGTGGCCGTGCTGGCGGTGTTCCAGTAGGCCTCGGGGAGGGTGACGTCCTGGGTGGTGACCTGGACGCCCAACGGGTTCGGCGGCGCCGCCGAACCTGGGGGAGGCGGGCGGACCGGCGGGACCGGGGGCGGCGGCGCGACCGGGGGCACGGCCGTCGGTGGTCCGCCCGGCGCGGGCGCGCCGGTGGTCGGTGCCGGCGGCACCTCCGGGGCGGTGGTCACCGGTGGCGGTGGCGTCGTCTCCGGCGCGGGCGCGGTGGTCTCCGGTGCCGGGTCGGTCGGCAGCGGGTCCGTCGGTTCCTCGGTCGGGGTGGGATCCTGCGTCTCGGTGGCCTCCGGTTCGCTGACCGGGTCGGTCACCGCCACGACCGGCCCCGGCCCCGGCTCCGCCGCGTTGGCCCAGGCCGGTCCCACGGCGAGCGCCGCGAGCAGACCGAGCGCGAGCGCGGCCGCCAGCGAGGGCGCGGAACGCCGCACCTCCGCCCGGAGACCGGGCGGTGCCTTCACGCGGGCCATCTGTCCTCCGGTGCGGTGGGTGGGGGTCCAGTATTCGGTAACAGTTGCCCCGGTGCACTAGTCCCGTCTGGAAACAAATCCGTAACGTGTTTGGGACGACACTTCCGGGCGGACGGTAGGCTCCCGAACTGTGACCGGATACCTGGGCTCGTACGCGACGCTCGGGCTCTTGCTGCTCGCCAGCGTCCTGTTCTTCGTTACGGCGTTCTCGGCCAACAGGGTGTTACGTCCCGCGCGTCCGGCCGACCCGCCCGGCAAGCGGGCCAGCTACGAGTGCGGGCTCGACCCGGTCGGTGCGGACTGGGCGCAGATGCAGATCCGCTACTACGTCTACGCGTACCTGTACGTGCTGTTCGCGGTCGAGGCGGTGTTCCTCTTCCCCTGGGCGGTGGTCTTCGACCGGCCGGGCTTCGGCCTGGTGACGGTGGTGGAGATGGCGGTGTTCGTGGCGGTGCTCGCCCTCGGCATCCTCTATGCCTGGCGCAGGAACATCCTCCGCTGGACCTGAGCGCCGCGACCTCCGGCGATCGTGCCGGCCTGCCCGACCGTTCGCGGTCGGTTACGGCGACGACCGGTCAGGCCAGGCCCCGGCGGGTCGCCGCCGGCGGGCGGTCACCCCGGATCGAGGCCACCATGTCCAGCACGCGGCGGGTCGGGCCGACCTGGTGGGCCCGGAATACCTGGGCGCCCAGCCAGGCCGACACCGCC
Source organism: Micromonospora cabrerizensis (assembly GCF_022230955.1). Lineage (GTDB taxonomy): Bacteria > Actinomycetota > Actinomycetes > Mycobacteriales > Micromonosporaceae > Micromonospora > Micromonospora cabrerizensis. Next base: position 99,986 of record NZ_JAKKFI010000069.1, on the reverse strand, counting down.
GTCGCGGCCAGCGTCCCCTCCAACCGTTCGGCCACCGGCAGGTCCAGCGTCTCGCCGACGAAGTCCTTGTTGGAGAGCGCCACCAACACCGGCCAGCCGGTCGAGGTCAGCTCGCCCAGCCGGCGGGTGATCTCCAGGGAGTGCCGGGTGTTCTTGCCGAAGTCGTGGGCCGGGTCGATGAGGATGCCGTCGGGGCGTACCCCTGCGGCCACCGCGCGCTCGGCGAGCCCGGTCACCGTCGCGACCACGTCGGCGACCACGTCGTCGAAGGCGGCCCGATGCGGTCTGGTCCGGGGGACCAGGCCGCCGGCGTGTGAGCAGACCAGACCCGCGCCGGTCTGCGCGGCCACCCGGGCCAGCGCCGGGTCGGCACCCGACCAGGTGTCGTTGAGCAGGTCGGCGCCGGCCGCCACGGCCTCCGTCGCCACCTCGGCGCGCCAGGTGTCGATGGAGATGACCACCTCCGGGAACGCGGCCCGGACGGCGGCGATGGTGTCCACCGTGCGCCGGATCTCCTCGGCGGCGCCCACGTCCGCGCCGGGGCCGGCCTTCACCCCGCCGATGTCGATGATGGCCGCGCCCTCGACCACCGCCCGCTCCACCGCGCGCAGGGCGCTGTCGGCGGCGAAGGTGGCCCCCCGGTCGAAGAACGAGTCCGGCGTGCGGTTGACGATCGCCATCACCACCAGCTCGCCGGGGGCGAACGTGCGCCCACCCAGCCGAAGCGCCCCGGCCATGCCGCCTCCTGAGAGTCCGCGCCGTCGCCGCCGCGTCGGCCGGTCCCGACGCTAGTCGGTCGACGGAGCAGAACCGTGGGCGGGAGTCCGTACCGATCATGATCGGGACGGGTGGCGGGGTCGCTCCTGGCCGGCTGCCATGCCACGATCAGTACATGGGTCAGCTTCTGCTCCTCCTGATCGTGGCATTGACTGTCGCGGCGGTGATATTCGGCGTTACGGTGCTGGTCAGCGGCCGTGATCCCGGCCTGGTGGCCACCGAACCGGATTCCCAGGCCGTGGCGTTGCCGGGCACCCGCCCGCTGCGCGAATCCGACGTGGCGGCGGTCCGTTTCGACACCGGGTTGCGCGGGTACCGGATGGCCCAGGTCGATCAGGCGATGCGCCGCGCCGCCTACGACATCGGCTACAAGTCCGAGCTGATCGGCGTACTCGAGGCGGAGGTCACCGCGTTGCGTGAAGGCCGCACCGACGACGCGGAGGCGCTGCGCCAGGCCCGTGAGCAGTCCGCCAGCAAGGTGACGACCGCAGACACGGCCGAACCTGCCGAGCACGTGTCATCGACCGACGTCGTGGGTCCCGGCGGGGGTCCGCTGCCCGCCGCCACGTCCTCCCCGGCGGATTCCGACGGCGTGGCGCCGGCTGACGGCGAGCCCGCCGATCGTGAGCAGACCGACGGCGATCGTGAGCAGACCGACGGCGCGTCCCCCGACGGCGCCGGGCAGCGCGACGCGGTGGCCCGGTCGGAGTCCGCGTGACCGAGCCGGGAAGTGCTGACGACCTTCGGGAGGCAGCCCAACCCGGTGCCGGTGAGGTGACCGCCACGGTGATCGTCGACGCCCCGGCGGAGCAGGTCTTCGCCGCGCTGCTCGCCTGGGAGCGCCAGTCCGACTGGATCCCGTTCACCCGCGTCCGGGTGGTCGAGGGTGACGGCCGCGAGGGTAGCCGGATCGAGGCGGTGACCGCGCTCGGCCGGGCCACGCTGCGCGACGAGATGCGCGTGGTCCGGGTCGACGAACCGTACGAGATCGGCGTGGTGCACCACGGTCAGTTGCTGCGCGGCCCGGGCGTGCTGCGCTGCACCCAGTTGGGCCGGGCCCGCACCCAGGTCGTCTGGCACGAGTGGTTCCACCTGCCGGGCGGCCGGGCCGGCCGACTGGCCTGGCCGCTGCTCTGGCCCGGCTCCAAGCTCGGCCTCACCCAGGCGCTGAAGAGGTTCGCCCGTCTGGTCGAGCAGGGCCGGCTGCCCTGACCGCGCCCGGTGCCGGCTGCCAGCCCGGCGCGCGGAAGAGGTGCCCGATCCGATGCCGCCAGGTCGCCGCGGCGCGGAGGTCGCGGGCGATCGAGGCGTACTCGTGGAAGGCCACCCGGACCGGGTTGTAGCTGCCGACGTTCGTGGTGAGGCCGTACACGCAGCGCTCCCGCTCGGCGGCGAACGAGCCGAAGAGCCGGTCCCAGACGATCAGGATGCCGCCGAAGTTGCGGTCCAGGTAGCCGCCCTGGGAGGCGTGGTGCACCCGGTGGTGCGACGGGGTGTTGAACACCGCCTCGTACCAGCGAGGCATACGGTCGATGCGTTCGGTGTGGATCCAGAACTGGTAGAGCAGGTTGACCGAGCCGCAGAACGCGACCACCGCCGGGTGTACGCCGACGAGGATCAGCGGGATGTAGAAGACCCAACTGGTCAGCCCGGTCCACGGTTGGCGCAGCGCGGTGGAGAGGTTGAACCGCTGCGACGAGTGGTGCACCACGTGCGAGGCCCAGAGGATCCGGATCACGTGGTGGCCACGGTGGGACCAGTAGTAGAAGAAGTCCTGCGCGAGCAGGATCAGCGGCCAGGTCCACCAGACCTCGGCCACCCGCAGCGGGGTCAGCGCGTAGAGCAGCGCGTACGCGGCGGCGATCGGCACCTTCCAGAGCAGGTCGGTGAAGATGCTGCCCAGGCCCATCGCCAGGCTGGTGGCGGTGTCGGCACCGCCGTAGCCGACCTCGTCGTCGTCGCGGTGCAGCAGGTAGGAGACCCGTTCCAGCACGATGAGGAGCACGAAGGCGGGGATCGACCAGGCGATGACGTCCGGGAATTCCTTCATCGCGCGGCCTCCGCTCGCCGTCGCCGGTCGGGGCGCACCGCTGGGTGACCCCGCCCTACCGGCCGGTAACAAGCACCATAGGCAGCCGAGCGGCCGGTGGCAATGGGGTGTCGGTGCGATGCCCTAGCGTGTACGAGGTGACAGACCTGGTGATCGGCCCCGACGGGCTGGCGCGCTGCGCATGGGGGTCGAGCACCCCCGACTACGCCGTCTACCACGACACCGAGTGGGGGCGTCCGCTGCGCGGCGACGACGCGCTCTACGAGCGGATGACGCTCGAGGCGTTCCAGTCCGGCTTGTCCTGGTTGACCATCCTGCGCAAACGCCCGGCGTTCCGGCTGGCCTTCGACGAGTTCCACATCCCGACCGTCGCCGGATACGGCGACGCCGACGTGATCCGGTTGCTGGCCGACGCGGGCATCGTCCGTAACCGGGCCAAGATCGAGGCGGCGATCGCCAACGCCCGCGCCGCACTGGAGCTGCCGGAGGGGTTGTCCGAGCTGCTCTGGTCCTTCGCGCCGGAACGCCGGCCGGCCCGCCCCGCCTCGTTCGCCGAGCTGGCGCCGATCACCGCAGAGTCCACGGCGATGGCCAAGGCGCTCAAGAAGCGCGGCTTCCGGTTCGTGGGCCCGACCACGGCGTACGCGCTGATGCAGGCCACCGGCATGGTCGACGATCACATCGTCGGCTGTCACGTCACCCTCTGATCGGCGACATGATGGGATGGCAGGCATGACGACCGAGACCGCGCACCGGCCCGGTGGACCCGGCCGTGCCGACGGGGTGGGCACCTGGGCCGTGCTTCTGCCAGCCGAACGATACGAAGCCGAGCGGCTCGTGCACCACGACACGCTGGAGCTGACCGGTCTGACAGACGTCTCCCGGCCAGGGCCGGGAGACCAGGTGGCCGTGCTGGTCGACGCGCCGGCCCGGCTGGTTGCCCTCGGCCGGGTCGCCGCGACGGGTCAACGCCACCGGGAAGACCCGGACGACCCGCAGTCCGACGTCGAGCCGGGGACGCTCGTCGTGGCGTACACCCGCAGAGCCTTCGACGAGCCGGTGCCGGCCGACCTGCTGACGCTCGACGGGCCGGTCACCGCACTGGAGCCGGCGGCCTTCCGGGCGCTGGCCGACCAGCTCGGCCCGCCCCCGGCGCGGCGCACCTGGCTGGTCAGCCTCGACCTGCCGATCGAGGCCGGCACACCGGCCGAGGCGGTCCGGCTGTTCTGGTCCTACGTGCAGGAGTTGGGCCCCCGCGAGCTGCCCGCCTTCGTGTCGCCGGCCGGCGACGAGCTGGCCATGCAGGCGTTCGTGCTGGGCGCCGAGGCCAACCAGGACCCGGAAGAGGACGACTAGAACAGCTTGTCCAGGCGGCCCCGCCAGTCGGCGAGGACCGGGCCCGGGTCGGTGTCCAGCACCCGCTCCAGCAGCGTGGCGTAGACGTCCCGGAAGTCGGTGGTGAACTTCAGGTCGCCGTCGTCGAGGTCGGTGAGGCTCGGCGCCGCCCCGTGCCAACCGCCGCGGACGCCCGCGCCGAGCAGCAGCACGTCCGAGGCGGTGCCGTGGTCGGTGCCGTCCGAGGCGTTCGCCCGTACGCGCCGGCCGAACTCGGAGTAGACCGCCACCACCACCTTCCGACCCGCCTCGGTGCGACTCATCCGGTCGGCGAACCCGGTCAACGCCCGGTCCACCTGACCCAGCAGGACGGCCTGCAACTGCTTCTCGTCCGCGTGCGTGTCGAAGCCACCGAGCGACACCGAGAACGCCCGGGTGGACACTCCCGCCTCGACGCACTGCGCGACCAGGTCCAGCTGCGCGTCCAGCGGGGTGCGTGCGCCGCCGGTCGCCGTCGCGGGTGCCTGCTCGCCGTCCGGGTCCGGCGTGTCCGGGTCGGCGGCGTCGCGTACCTGGCGGATCATCTCGTCCACCGACCGCAGGTCGGCGAAGCAGGCGGCGGCCCGGGCCCGCGAGGCGGATTCACCCGGCTCGGCCGCTTCGAAGGCCTTCAACGTCTCCGCCGACAGCCCTTTGGCGGCCTTGCGGTCGCTCACCGGCACGGCGGCGCCGGCACTGGTCGCCCCGGCCAGCAGCGGGGGCAGCGCCGGCTCGAAGGAGACCGCCAGCCGGGGGTCGCCGCCGGCGGAGTCCAGCCAACGGCCCAGCCAACCGGTGTTGCCCGGCCGGTCCGGCTGTGCGGTGTGCCAGATGTCCATCGACCGGAAGTGGCTGCGGTCCGGCTTCGGGTAGCCGACCCCGCGCACGATCGCCAGCCCACCGCCGGACCAGCGCTGGTGCAGGCCGGCCAGCGCCGGGTTGAGGCCGAAGTCGTCGTCCAACCGCAGCACCTCCCCGTCCGGGTACGCCAGCTCGGGGCGGGCCGCCCGGTAGGCCGGGTCGCCGTACGGGATGACCGTGTTGAGCCCGTCGTTGCCGCCGTAGAGGGTCACCAGCACGAGGGTGCGGGCCTGCGGGTCGCGGTCCCCGCTGGTGTCCAACAGGTCCCGCAGGCTGTACGCGCCGGCTCCGGCGGCCAGCGCTCCCGCGCCGACCACCCCGCTGGTCAGCAGGAACCTGCGTCGGGTCAGGGTGTCCATGTCGACTCCTCCGCTCAGCTGACGGTGTATTCGGGGCTGACCAGACCGGCGGCCAGCAACTTGCGGGGCTCGCCGGCCAGCGGCGTGAGGGCGGCACGGGTGCGCGCGCTCCAGCCGTCGACCACCAGCAGCCGGGCCAGCGCGTCGGGTCGGCCGGCGGTGGGCGCGGCGGTCAGCCGGGCCAGCACCGCTGGGGCCGTGGCGGCGGCGAGCATCCCGGCTGTGCGCAGCCGGGCCTGCAACGACGACGTGGTCAGCCAGGCCGCCCCGGCCGGCCAGCCGCCCACGCTGGGCGGTCGCAGCGGCACCTGATCCAGCGCGTTCAGACCGGCCAGCAGTTGTTTACGTTGCTGCTCGGGCAGGGCGGAGGGCCGGACGCCGAGCTGTCGCAGCGCGCCGACCAGCCACTCCACCGGCTGCTTGACCAGCGTGCCCCGGGACTGGGCGAAGGCCGGCGAGGAGAAGAGCGTGCGCAGGGTCGCGACGGTGTCCGCGCCGGCCAGGCCGTCCGGTGCCGGGACCTCGGTGCCGGCGTAGCGGAACCAGAGCCGCCCGGCCACGAAGGTCGCCGCCGCGGGTTGGGCGGCCAGCAGTGCGGCGTACGCCTCGGCGTCGAACCGGCCGCTCTGCCCGAGGATGGTCTTCTCGCCGGGGTCGTGCCTCTTGGCCTCGAAACGGGCGACACCGGTACGCCGGTCGACCACCCAGCCCGTCAGGGCACGCGCGCCGGCCTTCACGTCCGCCTCGGTGTAGTTGCCGATGCCGAGGGTGAACAGCTCCATCAGCTCGCGGGCCAGGTTCTCGTTCGGTGCCTTGCGGGTGTTCTTCTGCCCGTCCAGCCAGACGATCAGGGCGGGATCGCGCACCATCGCCGCGACCAGCGGGCCCAGCGGCCCCCGCCCGTGGCGGCGCAGCGTCTCCAACTGGGCCAGCATCGTCCGCGCGGACTTGACCTTCTGGGCGCTGGTCGCCCAGTGCCCGTGCCAGAAGAAGAGCAGTTTCTCGGTCAGCCCGTCCTCGGCGGCCACCATCCGGTCCAGCCACCACCCGGTGACCTGCTGGAGCTGCTCCCGGCGCTCCGCGTTGGCCTGCTGACGCTGCTCCCGGGTGGATTCGCCGGTGAGCCGGGCGTACGGGTCCGCGGCCAGCGCCGGCACCGGCGTGGCCGCCGCACCACGGTCGGCCCGACCCGGGGCGAGCAGCCGGTCCACCGTCGCCGCCGGCCCGGCCCGCTCGGCCGCGTCCACCTCGTCGGCGGTCGGCCCGAAGGTGGCCCGGCGCAGCAGGTGCGCCACCGCTTCACGATCGCTCATACCGGCCGACGCTAGGTGGTGAGTGTTCGAGGACGGTAAGGGCGGCGTGCGAATCGCGTTCAGCGTCCCTCGAAGACCGGTTTCTGCTTGCCGACGAAGGCGAACGTGGCCGCCCGGTGGTCCGCGGTGGCACCGCAGATCGACTGGGCCTGCGCCTCGGCCGCGAGGGCGTCGGCGAGGGTGCCGGCGTCGGCGATGGAGAGTTGCCGCTTGATCGCCCCGTACGCGACGGTGGGACCGGCGGCGAGGCGGGCGGCCAACTCCTGTGCTGCCGGCAGCACCTGCTCGTCGTCGTCGGTGAGGCGGTTGAGCAGCCCCAGCCGGCAGGCCTCCTCGGCGCGGACCGGCTCGGCCAGCAGCAGCAGCTCCACCGCCTTGGCGTGGCCGACCAGTCGGGGCAGCGTCCAGGAGGCGCCGGTGTCGGCGGCGAGGCCGACCTTGGCGAAGGCCATCAGGAAACTGGTCGTCGGGCCGCCGATGCGGATGTCGGCGAGAAACGCCAGCGACGCGCCGGCCCCGGCGGCCATTCCCCGGACCGCGGCGATCACCGGCTTGGGCAGGTTGGCCAGCCGGGCGGCGATCGGGTTGTAGTGCGCCCGCACGGTGCCCAGCGGGTCACTGGCGGAGTTCTCCAGGGTCGACACGTGCTCGCGCAGGTCCTGCCCGGCGCTGAACGACCCGCCAGCCCCGGCCAGCACGACCGCCCGGCAGGAACGGTCGGTCTCCAGCTCCGCCAGGGCGTCCCGCAGCGCCTCCTTGAGCGCCACGTCGAGCGCGTTCATCGCGTTCGGCCGGTTCAGCGTGAGGGTGACGACGGCGTCGGTCCGGTCGACCAGCAGCGGCTCGGTCACGTGTCTAACGACCCTTCTGTCGGACGAGGCGGTTGCCGGCGTCGAGGCACTGTTCGACGTACCGGTCGGCGGCCGGACGCAGACGTGCCGCGTGCCGGTCGAAGAAACTGGCCGCGGCGGTGCCGGGCCAGCGCTCGGGCAGCAGCGCCGGGGGCAGCTGCGGGTCCTGGAAGAGGAACGTACGCCACGCGTGCACGAGCCGGAACCGGGTGGCGTACGCCTCCTCGTCGGTGCTGCGCACGGTGACCGCCGCGAGCAGCGGGCGCTGGTCCGCGACGAACCGCTCGTAGGCGTGGCCGATCTCGGTGAGGTTCCACGCCCGCCGGACCACGCCCATCGCGCCCGGGGTGCCGGCGAAGTGCGAGGCGGTGAACCGCTCGAACCGGATGCCCGCCTCGGCGAGGAGCAGGTCCACGTCCTCGGCGGGGCGGGTGGCCACCCAGGTCTGCTCGTCGAGCGTGCCGTAGCCGAGGAAGCTCAGGTTGGAGGCGAGACGCTGCCGGTCCCGTCGGGAGCCGGGGGCCTCCAGCACCAGCAGATCGAACCGGCCGTCCCAGGTGACCCGGCCGGTCCGGTAGATCCGGGCCGCTGCCTCGTCGAGTCGTCGGGCTGCTTTCGGTGTGATCGAATATCCCGGTCCGGAGACCAACCGGAGTGGCTCCAGCCAGCCCTGGCGCACCATCCGAGACACTGCGGTGCGAACGGCTGGCGGTGCGATTCCCAGCGGCGCCAGCAGCTTGACCAGGGCAGCAACCGGTGCACGGCCACCCCTCGGACGGAGATGGTCGCCGTACAGGTCGAAGAGTGCCGACCGTGCCTGCATGACCGCACATTGTGACAGGCCTTCTCAAGATAAGCTAGATGCTGTTACATCAATGCTGCTCCGGTTTGGGTCCGGCGGTGTTCATCAGGGAAAATCGTTGGTCGACACCCCCGTGACCGTTGCGGGTGGTCGTGACGAAGTGGCTGTGGGGCAACCCACCGACCCTGGTGTAGGTCTGAGGGGAGACAACATGGCGGCGATGAAGCCGCGGACGGGCGACGGTCCGCTGGAAGTCACCAAGGAGGGGCGGGGCATCGTCATGCGGGTCCCGCTGGAGGGCGGTGGCCGGCTCGTCGTCGAGATGACTCCCGACGAGGCCAACGCGCTCGGTGACGCGTTGAAGGCAGCGGCCGGCTGAGTAAGGAGTGGTCCGGGCGGCTCACGCCGCCCGGAGCGTTCTTTCGACCCTGAGCCACCGGTATCACCGGTGGCTCAGGGTCTTCATCAGCGCGGGCAGGCGGGCTCGGTTCCGCTCCGCGACACTTTTCTGGAGGTACGGTCCCGCGTGCTCGCCATCCGTCTGATCGCCGAGCCCGACCGGCTCGACGTGCTCGTCCTGCCTGTCCGCGCCGCCGATCCGGCAGCGGGTAACGACACCACGGCCGAGCCCGTGTCGACCGCCGTGGCGCCCCCGGACGGCACTGCCGACGAGGCCGCCGCGCTGGTTCCGGCGGCCCGACTGAACGGACGGGCTGGCGAGATCCACACCCAGCTCCGCCCCGGGCGCACTCCCGGCAGGCTGCTGCTGCTCGGCATCGGTGGCGGCGACGAGGCGGCCTGGCGGACGGCCGGCGCGGCCCTGGCCCGCTCCTCCGCGGATGAGATGCATATCACCATCGCGCTACCGGCCGACGTGGCTCCGGCCGCCGTCCGAGGGCTCACCGAGGGGCTGCTGCTCGCCCCGTACCGGTTCAGGATGACCGAGGCCGGCACCACACCCGCTCTCAGCAGCGTCGATCTGCTCCTCGCCGACCCGGGCTCGTTCGAGACCATCGTCAGCACGGCCCGGACCACCGCGGCGATGACCCACCTCGCCCGCGACCTGACCAACACCCCCAGCTCGCTGAAGAACCCGCAGTGGTTCGCCGAGCAGGTGGCCACCGCCGCAGCCGACCTGCCCGACCTGCGGCTGCGGGTCCGTGGCCCGGACGACCTGGCCGCCGAGGGCTTCGGCGGCATCCTCGCCGTCGGCGGCGGCTCGGCCAGCGGGCCCCGACTCGTCGAACTGGACTGGCACCCCGCCGACGCACGTACGCACGTGGTGCTGATCGGCAAGGGCATCACCTTCGACACCGGCGGCATCTCGATCAAGCCGGTGCCGGCAATGAAGCTGATGCGCAAGGACATGGCCGGCGCGGCTGCGGTCGTCGCCGCCACCCTGGGCGCCGCCACGCTGCGGCTGCCGGTCCGGGTCACCACGCTGGCCCCGCTCGCCGAGAACATGGTCAGCGGCTCGGCGTTCCGCCCCGGCGACGTCGTCCGGCACTACGGCGGCACGACCAGCGAGACGACCAACTCCGACGCCGAGGGCCGACTGGTCCTCGCCGACGCGCTCGCGTACGCGGTGCAGCAGCTCAAGCCGGACCTGCTGCTCGACCTGGCCACCCTCACCGGGGCCAACGCCGTCGCCCTGGGCAAGCGCACCGCCGCCCTGTACAGCGAGAACGACCAACTGGCCGCCGACGTACGGGAAGCGGCCGAAGCGGCCGGCGAGTCGGTGTGGCGGATGCCGCTGCACGGCGACTACGTCGAATACCTGGGCAGCGAGATCGCCGACCTCTACAGCGCGCCGGCGCAGGGTGCCGGCTCCGTGCTGGCCGCCCTCTACCTGCGTGAGTTCACCGGCGACCTACGGGACCGCTGGCTGCACCTGGACATGTCGGCCCCGTCCTGGGCCGACGGCGACCAGGCCGAGGTCAGCCGTGGTGCCACCGGCTGGGGCGTGCGCTGGTTGCTGCGCTGGCTCGCCAGCGTCGACTGACCGGCTCAGCACTTCACCGCGGCGAGCACCCCGTGCCCGACCGGAAGCAGGGCGGGTATCCAGTGCTCCGACTCCCGGACCGCCTTGATCGTCTCGCGGACGGTCACCGTCTCCGCGTCCCGGGCGGCCGGGTCACCGATCCGGCCGCCAGCCAGCACACCGTTGAGCGCGAGCACGCCCCCCGGGCGCAACAGCCGCAGCGCCGCCTCCACGCAGGCATGGAAGCCGGTCGCCTCCGCGTCCACGAAGACCAGGTCGTACGCGCCGTCGGCGAGCCGGGGCAGCACGTCCAGCGCGCGGCCGGTGATGATCCGCGTACGGCCGGCGGCGAAGCCCGCCTCGGCGAAGATCCGTCGGGCGATCCGCTGGTGCTCCACCTCCACGTCGATGGTGGTGAGCACACCGTCGGCGCGCATCCCGCGGAGCAGCCAGACGCCGCTCACCCCGGTGCCGGTGCCGATCTCCACCACGGCGCGGGCGTTGCCGGCAGCGGCCAGCAGCCGCAGCGCCGCTCCCGCGCCGGGGGTGACCGCGTCGAGGCCCACCTCCCGGGCCAGGCTGCGGGCGGTGCGCAGAACGAGATCCTCGGTGACGTACGACTCGGCGAACTGCTGAGCCTGTGCCGTCGAACTGCCGGAACCGGCGACCGTGGCGATGGGGCACCTCCGGGGGCGGTGCGTGGTGCGGGGGCGGGTTGGCACTGTGAGCGTAGAGGCGACCGTCGTGAGGCGCTGCCGCGCCTCCGCCTGTTGCGATCGCCGGGGCAAGCGGTGACTCCACCGCGGGCATCCGTGCAATCCTGGAGGCGGTATCCCGTCAGCCGCGACCGAACCGGCCCGTGGCCGGGCGACGCGGCGCGGGATCCGGGGACGGACTGGGAGGCACCGACGTGACCGACGGCTGGGACTGGCGCCGGGGCGGTGAGACCCCGGCGCAACCGCCCGGGGCAGGGACCCCTCCGGCGGGATCGCCGACCACGCCGGGGGCTGGCAACGTGCCCGTCGTGCCGTCAGGTGGCGGGCCGGCACCAGGGCACCCGCCGGCGACACCCGGGGCCGGTGTGCCGACCGTCGGGCCGTCGCCGGGTTGGCCCGGATCTGGCGCGCCCGGTACGGCCGGGGTGTCGCCGGGTTGGCCCGGATCTGGCGCGCCCGGGACGGCCGGGGTGTCGCCGGGTTGGCCCGGATCTGGCGCGCCCGGTACGGCCGGGGTGTCGCCGGGTTGGCCCGGATCTGTTGCCCCCGGTTCGGCCGGGGTGTCATCGAGCTGGCCCGGATCTGGCGCGTCCGGCTCGGCCGCGGCGTCGCCCTGGTGGTCGGACGCCCTTGCCGACCCTTGGCGGGACCCGGCTGCGCCGGCCGCGGTGGTGGTGCCCGGCGTGGTGGCGGCCGGCACCGAACCCGAGGCGGTCACCAACCCGGACGCGCCGGGCCGACCGACGCTGCGTCACCTGTTGCTCATCCCCGTACTCACCGCTCTGCTGGCCGGCACCCTCGGCGGCGCGCTCGGCTATGCGTTCGCGGTGCGCGGCGGGGCCGGTGGGGCGGTGCTCGGCGGTGCGCCAGCGGAGGTCCCGGCGCTGGCCCAGCGCAAGCCGGAGTCCCTTGCCGGTGTCGCCGAACGGGTCCTGCCCAGCGTGGTCACCGTGCGGGTGAGCAGCCTGGGCGGCACCAGCGAGGGCTCCGGCTTCATCGCCACCGCCGACGGGCACGTGATCACCAACGACCATGTGGTGGCCGGCGGCACCGGCAAGGCCTCGGTGGTCTTCAACGACGGCAGCACCGCGCCGGCGACCATCGTCGGTCAGGACCCGGAGTCGGACATCGCCGTGATCAAGGTGAGTCGTCCCGGCCTGCGGGCCGTGGAGTTCGGGGACTCCGACGCGCTGGCCGTCGGCGACCCGGTGCTCGCCATGGGCTCGCCGCTGTCGCTGGCCAACACGGTCACCGCCGGCATCGTGAGTGCCCTGGACCGGACGATGCAGGCCGGTGAGCCGGGTGGGCCGGTGCGCTACTACGCGGCGATCCAGACTGACGCCGCGGTCAACCACGGCAACTCGGGCGGGCCGTTGGTCGACGGCGCCGGGCGGGTGGTCGGGGTCAACTCCACCATCAAGTCACTGGTCGCTGAAGGGCAGGAGGCGGGCAACATCGGCCTCGCCTTCGCCATCCCGATCAACCAGGCCAAGCGGGTGACCCAGGACATCATCGGCACCGGCAAGGCCCGGCGTACCGTGATCGGCGCCCGCGTGGACGGCCCGACCGGAGTTCTCGGGGGTGGCCTGCGGCTGGCGGAGGTGGAGCCGTCCGGCCCCGCGGACAGTGCCGGGCTGAAGGTCGGCGACGTGATCCTCAAGATCAACGGCCGGCCGATGACCGAGCCGACAGACCTGACCGCGCTGGTACGCAAGTACGCGCCGGGCTCGGTGGTGACCATCGAGTTCCGGCGGGGCTCCGCCCGGCAGAACACCTCGGTAACTCTCGCCGCGGACGCGAAGTGAACACCGGCTCACCCCTTGCCCGAACGCCTTCCGGCGTGCGTAGTCTTGCTGCTGACGCCGAGAGGAGGCCAGCGGGATGCTCGACAACCTGAACTGGTGGGAAATCGGAGCGCTGCTGCTCCTGGCGCTGCTGATCTTCGGTGACCGGCTGCCCGCAGTCATCACCGACGGCCTGCGGCTGGTGCGCAACCTGCGCAACATGGCCCGCAACGCCACCGGCGACCTGAGTCGCGAGCTGGGCACCGACATCCAGCTGGAAGACCTGCACCCGAAGGCGTTCATCCGGAAGCACCTCCTGAGCGAGGAGGACGAGGCGGCGATCCGTAAGCCGTTGCAGGGCGTCTACGACAACCTGCGCGCGGACGTCAGCAGCGTGCACGACGACCTGAAGGACGTGGCCAGCTCCGCGGACCTGCGGTCGGACGGCCCTCGGTCCGGCACAGCCACCAGCAGCCCCTCGGCGCCGGCCCCCCGCGTCAGCTACGACGACGCCACCTGACCGACCCGCGCTCGGTCCGCTAGGTCCGCTCGGCCTCGGTTGGCCTGGCCTTGGTCGGCTCGTTTCGCCCGGCCCGCGCCCGGCCCGGTCTGTGCCCGGCCCGGTCTGTGCCCGCCCGGCCTGCTCAGGCCCGGCTCGGCGCTCTCCGGTTCGTCGCTCGCGCCGCCTGCCGCTGCCTGTGCCCGCCGGGCTCGGTGCTCGCTTTGATCGACTCGGGTTTCAGGAAGTCGGCCTTTAATCGGCGTGGGATGCCCCGGCTTCTGGGAACCCGAGTTGACCATGACCGAGCGGCAGTGTCGGGCGCGCGGCCCGGACGCTCTCCGGCTCGGTGCGCGCGCGGCTTGCGTCTGCCCGGCCTGAGCCTGCCCGCTCTGAGCCGGCGCGGCCTGCGCTCGCTTTGATCGACTCGGGTTTCAGGAAGTCGGCCTTTAACCGGCGCGGGATGCCCCGGCTTCTGGAAACCCGAGTTGACCATGTCCGTGCGGCCGTGTCGGGCGCGCGGCCTGGGCGCTCTCCGGCTCGGTGCTCGCGCGGCTTGCGTCTGCCCGGCCTGAGTCTGCCCGCTCTGAGCCGGCGCGGCCTGCGCCCGCTTTGATCGACTCGGGTTTCAGGAAGTCGGCCTTTCAACCGGCCCGGGATGCCCCGACTTCTGGGAACCAGAGTTGACCATGCCGGTCGCGCCGGTCGCGCCGGTCGCGCCGCCGTGCCTGGGCTGGGCAACTCACCCGTGGACACGACTCAGCCCGCCGGCCAACGGTGGCCGACGGGCTGGCGGGTGTCGTGGTGGTCAGCGCCCGGCGGGCTTGAGGCCGAGCGGCTTGCCGAGCAGCGACTCACGGCGCAGCGCGAGCCGGTCGGCGATCGTGCCGAGTGCCTGCGCGGCCGGGGACTCTGGCTCGGCCAGCACGATCGGGTTGCCCGCGTCACCGGCCTCGCGGACCCGGGTGTCCAGCGGGATCTGCCCGAGCAGCGGCACCTGGGCGCCGATGGTGCGGCTCAGCGACTCGGCGACGGCAGTGCCACCCCCGGCACCGAAGATCTCCATCCGGGAGCCGTCCGGAAGCTCCAGCCAGGACATGTTCTCGATGACGCCGACGACCCGCTGGTGGGTCTGCAGGGCGATCGCACCGGCCCGTTCGGCCACCTCGGCGGCGGCGGTCTGTGGGGTGGTGACGATCAGGATCTCCGAGTTGGGGAGCAACTGGGCCAGCGAGATGGCCACGTCACCCGTGCCCGGGGGCAGGTCGAGCAGGAGCACGTCCAGGTCGCCCCAGTAGACGTCGGCCAGGAACTGCTGCAACGCGCGGTGCAGCATCGGGCCGCGCCACACCACTGCGGCGTTGCCGGAGGTGAACATGCCGATGGAGATCACCTTCACGCCGTGCGCCTGCGGCGGCATGATCATGTCCTCGACGCGGGTGGGCCGGGCCTCCGTGCCGAGCATCCGGGGCACCGAGTGGCCGTAGATGTCGGCGTCGACCACGCCGACGGAGAGCCCGCGGGCGGCGAGGGCCGCCGCGAGGTTGACCGTCACGCTGGACTTGCCGACGCCACCCTTTCCGCTGGCGACCGCGTACACCCGGGTGCGCGAGCCGGGCTGGGCGAACGGGATGACGGGCTCCTCGGTGGCGCCTCCGCCGCGCAGCTGCGACTGCAACGACTGCCGCTGCTCGGGGCTCATCACACCGAAGTCGATCTCGACGCCGGTGACGCCGGGCACCGCGACGAGCGCGGTGGTGATGTCCGTACGCAGTTTGTCCTTGAGCGGGCAGCCGGCGACGGTGAGCAGGAGCTCGACGCGTACGACGCCGCTGGCAGCGATCGTGGCGGAGCGGACCATGCCCAGCTCGGTGATGGGCCGGCGGATCTCCGGGTCGTTGACGGTGGCCAGGGCGGCCTGGATCGCGTCCTCGACGGTGCTCACGGGTGCTGACATGCCCGCAATGCTACGTCGCGGGGCATCCGCTGCCGCCGTTGGCCGGGGCGGTGTGAGCCAATCGATGAGCCGCTGATCAGCTGTCCGGCAGGCGCGGCCCGGTGCCGTCGGGCCGGGCGTCCCGGGCGAAGTCGCCGTCCAGGTCGTCGCGTGGTTCTTCCAGGCCGACGCCGTCGGTCGGGCGCCTGCCGCGCTTCTCCTGCCGGATGTCCTTGTCCTGCTGGCGGCGCTCCAGCCGTTGCCGGCGCTGCCCCGCCTCGTCCAGCTCCTCGGCCAGCCGGGTCAGCTCGGAGCGGAGGAAGTCGCGGGTCGCCACCTCACCCAGGGCGATCCGCAGTGCGGCGATCTCCCGCGCCAGGTACTCGGTGTCCGCCTTCTGCGCGGTGGCTCGCCGCCGGTCCTCCTCCAGGGCCACCCGGTCCCGGTCGGCCTGCCGGTTCTGGGCCAGCAGGATCAGCGGCGCCGCGTAGCTGGCCTGCAACGACAGCACCAGGGTCAGGAACGTGAAGGTGTACGGGTCGAAGCGCAGGTCCGCCGGGGCCAACGTGTTCCAGACGAACCAGATGGCGATCACCACCGTCATGACGACGATGAAGTTGGCGGTGCCCATGCCCCGGGCGATGCCCTCCGACCACCGGCCGAACGCCTCCGCGTCGAACCGGGGCAGCTTGATGCCCCGGGGCTCGCGCGGCTGGTCGAGTCGCTCGTTACGCCGTTGCTCAGCCATCCGCGCCGTCCAGCGCGTCGGTGGTGCCCGAGGCGGCCAGGGCGTCGCGGTCCCGCCAGTCCCGGGGTAGTGAGTGGTCCAGCACGTCGTCCACGGTCACGGCGCCGACCAGGCGGTTGCTCCGGTCGATCACCGGCATGGCGACCAGGTCGTAGGTGGCCATCCGACGGGTGATCTCCGGCAACGGGGTGGTCGGGCGCAGCGGGTCGATGTCGTTGACCACCACCTTGCCCAGCAGGTCGGCCGGTGGTTCACGCAGCAGCGCCTGGAAGTGCACCATGCCCAGGTAGCGGCCGGTCGGGGTGTTCTGCGGCGCCCGGGTCACGAAGACCTGCGCGGCGACGGCGGGGGAGAGCTGTGGCTCCCGGATCCGGGCCAGCGCCTCGGCGACGGTGGCGTCCGGCGGCAGGATGACCGGCTCCGAGGTCATCACACTGCCCGCGGTGCCGGGCGTGTACTTCAGAAGCTGACGTACCGGGTCGGCCTCGTCCGGCTCCATCAGGTCCAGCAGCACGTCCTGCTCCGGTGGGGGCAGCTCGTTGAGCAGGTCCGCGGCGTCGTCCGGGTCCATCTCCTCGAGGACGTCGGCGGCCCGCTCCCGGTCGAGGGCGGCGAGGATCTCCACCTGGTCGTGCTCGGGCAGCTCGCTGAGCACGTCGGCCAGCCGCTCGTCGTCCAGCGCGGCCGCGACCTCGTTGCGCCGGGCGTCGGGCAGGTCCTGTAGCGCGTTGGCCAGGTCGGCCGGGCGCATGTCCTCCAGGACGGCGAGCAGGTTGGCCGTACCCCGGTTGTCGGCGATGCCGCTGAGCCCGCGCACCCGGTCCCACTCGACCTGGTGCAGGTGGCCGCGGCGGCTGAGCCGCCCGGTCTGCTCCCGTACGGCGACGCGGGTCAGCGACCACTCGCCACCCCGGGTGCACTCCATCGCGACGTCCACGACGGCGCCGGGCTGGCCGCCGGGGTCGAGCTGTACCCGCCGGTCCAGCAGTTCCTGGAGCACCAGCAGCTCGTTCGCGCGCTTCTCGAACCGGCGCAGGTTGAGGGTGCCGGAGCCCAGCACGACGGCGTCCGCGTCGATGGAGGTGATCCGGTTGATGGACAGGAAGATCCGGCGGCGCATCGGCATCTCGGCGACGAGGCCCACGACCTCCGGGGGACGTTTGGTCGCCCGCAGCCGTGCCACGGCGTCACGGACCCGTCCCACCTGGTCACCGTTCGGATCGAAGACGGCGACTCCGGCGAGACGGGCGATGTAGACCCGGGTCGGCGTGCTCACGGGCACCAGCCTAAGCGCCTAGTGTTTATCAACATGTCGACCTTGGCCTACGAGATCGTGGACGTCTTCACCGACCGCCCCTTCGCCGGCAACCCGCTGGCCGTGGTGTTCGGCGCGGAGGCGCTGGCCACCGAGCAGATGCAGGCGCTCGCGCTGGAGTTCAACCTGTCCGAGACGGTGTTCGTGCTGCCACCGACCCAGGTCGGCGTCACCTACCGGGCCAGGATCTTCACCCCGGTGGAGGAGTTGCCGTTCGCCGGGCACCCGAGTGTCGGCGCGGCGGTCACCGCCAGCCGGCGGGGCATGTTCGGTGTGGGGCAGGTCACCCAGGAATGCCAGGCCGGGGTGCTGCCGATCGAGGTGACCGCGTCCGGGGCGACGTTGACCGGGGGCACACCGACTCTCGGGCCGGAGTTGGACCCGGAGCCGTTGCTGGAGATCGCCGGGCTGGTCGCGGACGACCACATCGGGCCCGCCCCCCGCGTCGCCGGCTGTGGGTTGGAGTTCCCGTACCTGCCGGTGCGTCCGGAGTCGGTGGCCCGCGCGGGGGTGAACGTGGCGGCGGCGCAGCGGTATGGGGTGTCGCACGTCAGCGTCTTCTCCTGGGACGCCACCACGCAAACCGCGCACGCCCGGGTCTTCGTGCCGGGGATCGGTGTCCCGGAGGATCCGGCGACCGGATCGGCGGCCCTCGGCCTCGGTGTCTGGCTGGTGGCGAGCGGTCTGCTGCCGGCCGAGGGGCTGTCCCGTTACGCGGTTCGTCAGGGTGTGGAGATGAACCGCCCGTCCGCCCTGACCTGCACGGTCACCGCGGCGAACGGCGTGGCGGTCGGCGCGACCGTCGCCGGTCAGGTGATGCCGGTGGCGCGCGGCGAGATCGCCGTGCCGCCGTTCGTGGGCTGACCGACGGAAGGCTGCGCTGGAAAAGCGCCCCTTCTTGACCGGCGGCCTACGCGTCAGCGCCCGAGGTGCGGCAGGATGCGAGGGTGACTGACGACGCGCGTGGGTCGACGCCGCTGGTCGACGAGGCGATGAAGAAGGCCGCCGTGGCCTGGGTCAGCGTTGCCGGCGGGCCGGCGCTCGCGCTCTGGTGCGCCCCGCTGGAGGGCGCGCTGCTGGTGGTCAGCGGGCCGGGTGAGCAGGCAGCGCCGGGTCTGGCGGACGCCACCGAGGCGCAGGTCTCCCTGCGCGGCGACCACGGTGGTCGGATCGTCACCTGGTCGGCGCAGGTGAGCCGGGTGCAGCCGGGCACCGAGGCGTGGGACACCACCGCCCCGCTGGTGGCGGCGAAGCGTCTCAACGCGCCCGGCCCGACCGCCGACCTGGTGGCCCGCTGGGCTGCCGACGGATGCGCGGTGAACAGGCTCGCCCCGGCCGGAACGCCGTTGGCGGGCGCGGACCTGCCGGCCGACGCGCAGGCCGAGCCGCCTCGGCCCACGCCGGCCGTCCGGGCCACCCGCAAGCCGTTCCGCCTGCACCGGGTGCGTCGCCGCTGATCGGCGCGTCAACCCGCCCGGCCGCCGGCACCCACCACCTCGGCGTCGACGTCGACGAGGGCGAGCACCTCGCGCAGGGTGCTCAGTGTGGGGCCGCGCCAGTCCAGGTCGGCGTTGAACACCATGTGCGTGGCCAGGTCCGGCGCGGCGAGCCGGACGGCGGTCATCCCGGCCCGCTCGGCACCGGTCAACTCCTGGCTGCCGCCGTCACCGACGTACAGGCAGTCGCGCGGGGCGAGCCCGAGCCGCTGACAGGCGGTCAGGTAGAGCGCCGGGTCCGGCTTGCAGCGTCCGACCTGCACCGAGAAGACCTGCACGTCGAGCAGCCGGGCGACCGCGAGCTGTGGCAGGAAGGCCGGCAGCTCGTGCGTACAGTCGCTGATCACGCCGGTGCGCAGGCCGCGCTGGCGCAGGGCCGCCAGCACCGGGACGGCGTCGGCCCGGAGCCAGGTGTCCGCGCGGACCGCGCGGTGCCGGGACGCCACGGCCGCTCGCACCGCGGTGTCGCTGGGGTGTACGCCGGCCTGGGCGCACACCCACCGAAGGGTCGCCTCCGCGTTGCCGAGTCGACCGGTGGCCCGCTCGTAGTACGTGCGATCCAGCACCTCGGTCAACGTTGCGGTGTCACACCCGAGCAGTTCGGCGGTGCCGGCGTGCGCGACACCGCGCTGCACCGAACGGGTCAGGGTGCCGAAGAAGTCGAACAGCACCGCCTGGTAGGTGGGCATGGGGGAGCGCCTCCGGGCGGTCGGGGTCGGCGGCGCGGACGTGCGTGATCGTAACGGAGTGATGACCCTCCGTGCTGTCCGTCATACGTGTGAGGATTACGTCCCGTGTCCCCACCTTCACCTCGGCCGTCCCTCGATCCGCTGACCACCGGCGCGGTCGGCCTGGCCGTCGTCGCCGTGTCGTCGTCCGCGCCACTGATCGCGTACGCCGCCGCACCCGCGCTGGCCATCGCGTTCTGGCGCAACCTGCTGGCGGTGGCCGTGCTGAGCCCCTTCGCGCTGGCCCGGCGTCGGGCCGAGTTCCGCAGGCTGACCACCGGCGTGGGTCGGCGGGAGGGACTGTTCTGCATCCTGTCCGGGGTCGCGCTGGCCGGTCACTTCGCCACCTGGGTGCCGAGCGCCCAGCTCACCTCGGTCGCCACGTCCACCGCCCTGGTCGCCACCCAGCCGGTCTGGCAGGGGCTGATCGCGCGCGCCCAGGGGCGTGGGCTGCCCCGGATCGTGTGGATCGGCATCGCGGTGGCGGTCGGCGGCGCAGCGATCGCCACCGGTGTGGACGTGGGCGTCTCCGGCAGGGCCGTCCTCGGCGACGTGCTGGCGTTGACCGGCGGCATGTTCGCCGCCGTCTACACCGCCTTCGGTGAGCGGGCCCGGACCAGCATCAGCACCACCACCTACACCACCATCTGCTACGGGATCTGCGCGCTGCTCCTGCTGGTCATGTGCCTGATCGGCGGGGTACGGCTGACCGGGTTCGACGGGAACACCTGGCTGGCCATCCTCGCCCTGGTGGTGGGCGCACAACTGCTCGGGCACTCGATGTTCAACTACGCCCTCAAGAAGATCCCGGCGACCACGGTGAGCGTGCTGATCCTGCTGGAGGCGCCCGGCGCGGCGCTGCTCGGTTGGGCCTGGCTGGGTCAGGTTCCCCGCCCGTACGCGCTGCTGGGGATGGCGCTGCTGCTGGCCGGGGTGGCGGTGGTGGTGCTCGGCGGGCGTCGGGCCGCACCGACCGCACTGCCGGCCGACCCCACCCCGTTGGACGACTGACGACACGACGGCGGCGGGGCGACCTGAGAAACCCGTGCGCGGGTTCCCTCCACGGCGGGCCCGTCCGGCGTCTTTCCGGGTGAGGAGGGCGATCGTTGACGACTGAGGACCGCACCCGGGACGGCTTCGCCGACTTCGTCCGGGCCGAGGCCGCCGGGCTGACCCGGTTCGCCTACCTGTTGACCGGCGATCGGCACCACGCCGAGGACCTGGTGCAGGTGGCGCTGGCACGGGTCGCGGTGCGCTGGGAGGGGGTCGCCGACCCCCACGCCTACATGCGTCGGGTGCTCTGCACCCAGGCGGCCAGTTGGTGGCGGTGGCGACGGGCCCGCCCGCCGGAGCGCCTCGGCGGGGCGCTGCCGGAACGAGCCGGCCCGGGTGACGACACCGATGTGCGGCTGGTGCTGTGGGCGGCGCTGGCCCGGCTGACCGTGCGGCAGCGCGCGGTTCTCGTGCTGCGCTACTACGAGGACCGCACCGAGACCGAGACGGCCGCGCTGCTCGGCTGCCGGGTCGGCACGGTGAAGAGTCAGACCCGCCACGCCCTCGGCCGGCTGCGGGTGCTCGCGCCCGAGTTGGCCGAACTCGTCGGCCGTAGCCCGCAGGAGGTGACCCGGTGACCGCCCGACTCTCCGAGGCGCTGCGTCGCCTCGCCGACGACGTGCCACCGGCACGCGTACCGGATGGGCTCTTCGACGCGGCGCGGGCCCGGCACCGTCGTCGCCGGGCCGCCGTCGCCGGCGCGCTCGCCGTCCTGGTCCTGCTCCTCGGAACGGGGTACGCGCTGCACCCGGTGACCCTGCCACCGCCCGCGGGCCCGCGGCAGGATGGTCCCGGCCTGCCCACCCGCCTCGTCGAGCCACCACTGCGGACCGCTTCGGTACGGGACTCCGCACCTGGCGCTGCGGCGATGCTCTTCGGTGGTCCCGCCGTGCGCACCGACTGGTTCGAGACCCGGATGGGCGTGGTGGCCGCCGACGGTGACCGTTACCGGGTGCTCGACGGCGGCCACGTCGTCGCGGGGTTCGAGGCGTCGCTGTCCCCGGACGGCCGGTACGTGTGGGCCGGCTCGGCACTGCTCGACCTGAGGACCGGGAGGTTCACCCCGGATCGCCCGGGCGGCTACCCGCTCGCCTTCGCGCCGAACGGGAAACGTCTCGTCTACGCCGACGACGAGACCACGTTCACGCCGCCGAACACCTACAGCACCCCGTACGTCGGGGTCTACGACCGGGAACGCGGGGCGGACGTGCTGCGGGTACGGGTCGGCACCGCCTGGATCCCGCCGGGACGAACGGCCGCGCTGTCGCCGGACGGCGGCGACCTCGCCCTCCAGGTCCGGGACGAGGTCTGGCTGACCCGGGTGGCCGACGCGGGCGCCGATCGTGTCGGCGAGCCGTACCGGAAGCTGCCGCTGGCCGGCGGACGCCTCGCCGGCGCCGGGTCCTGGCTGCCCGACGGGCGTTCGGTGGCCGTGTTGGACCGGTCCACCTGCACCGACTGCCCGGTGCCCGACTATCGGCGCACCTGGACGCTGGCTCTGCGTTCCACCGTCGACGGTGGAACGCTGGCCGGGGCGGCGTTCCCACCGGTGCCCTCCCGTTCGTACGTGCAACTGCTCGGCTGGCGTTCGGCGGACGAGGCGGTCGCGTTGGTCGGCGTGCCGGGCCCGGCGGCGGTGGACCAGCCCGAGGACCACGACGTCTCCTGGGGGCCCTACCACGAGCCGGGCACGGAGGCGGTGGAACTCGTGGTGCTGCGCCGGGGCGCCCCCGCGCCGGAGGTGCTCTTCCGCACCCCGCAGGGCATCACCGAGTTGTCGGTCGCCGCCGACCTCGCGATCGACGGGGCGGTACGCGAGTCCGGCCGCCCGGACTACGGGCCGCTGCCGTTCTGGGCGCTCGCGGTGGGGTTCGTCCTGGCGGTGCTGGTCGCCCTGCCGGTGGTGTCGCTGCTGCGACGCTGGCGAGGTCGATGGCTGTACCGGCGACCGCGGGATGGCTAGACCTCGTGGACCTCGATGACCCGGGTGGTTGGTGCGGTCTCGCCGAGAGCGGCGCGCAGCGCGGCCCGTTCCGGGTCGACGAGGAACGACTCGTATCCGGCTCGGGCGTCGAACCGGATCACGTGCACCTCGGTCTGCCCGTCGGTGCCCCGCAGCCGCCGTTCCAGCTGGCCGCCGTGTCGGCCGAGAAAGGCCAGCACGGCGTCCTCGTAGCGTTGCCCGGCGGCCTCGGCCCCGGATGCGTACTCGACCAGCGCGACGAGGGTGAGCATGGTGGCCACGCTACCCAGCGATGCCGACGGCCTTCGCGCTCGCCTCCCAGAGTCGGGCGGCGAGCCGCGGGTCGCTGGCCTTGCGGTACGGCCGACGCGGGCGACGGTCGGCGTAGTAACCGCCGTTGGCCAACCGGGAGTGGTCCTGGTTGGCCAGCCACACCAGGGTCTCGGCGCCCTTCTCCGGGCTGCGGAACGGCAGGATCCGCATGCCGAATGCGACCAGCCTGCTGTCGTTGCCGAACCGGGTGCGCACCACCCCCGGGTGGAAGCTGTACGCGGACATCTCCGGCCAGCGTCGGGCCGCCTCGGCGGTGAACAGGATGTTCGCCTGCTTGCTCGTGCCGTACGCGCCGGTCGACCGGTAGCCGCGCAGCGGCGCGTTCAGGTCGTCCGGATCGAGCGCGCCGAAGCGGTGCGCACCGGAGGCGGTCACCACGATCCGTTCCACCCGGTCGGCCAGCAGGTTGGTCAGCAGGAACGGGGCCAGGTGGTTGGCCTGGATCGACATCTCGAAGCCGTCGACGGTGGTGAGCGGTTGCAGCGCGATGGCACCGGCGTTGTTGGCCAGCACGTCGATCCGGTCGTACGCGGACCGTAACTGCTCGGCGAGCCGGCGCACGTCGTCCAGGACCGCGAAGTCGGCTCGGAACAACTCGGGACGCTCGCCCGAGTTCTCCCGGACCCGCTCGGCGGCGGCCTGGAGGCGCGCCGGGTCCCGCCCGACCAGCGCAACCTGGTCGCCGCGGCAGGCCAGATGTACGGCGGCGGCCAACCCGATGCCGGAGCTGGCCCCGGTCACCACCACCAGTCGTCGACGCCCAGTGAGATCTTCCACAGGTCCATTCACCCCGGTCATGGCGCGAGGTTACCGTGGCGTCACAACGCCCTTTGGGATCGTTAAGTTCACGGATCTGTCGTCAGGTGGCGTCGGCGTGCCCGCCGGACGCTGGAAGGAGCGCATCCATGGCCGCAGTCGGTCGCCCCCGCAGGTCCTGCCTCGCCGTGCCGGGTTCCAGCGTCAAGATGCTCGGCAAGGCGCAGGGCCTTCCGGCCGACCAGGTCTTCCTCGACCTGGAGGACGCCGTCGCGCCGCTGGCCAAGCCGGACGCGCGCAAGAACATCGTGGCCGCCCTCAACGAGGGGGACTGGGCCGGCAAGACCCGGGTGGTCCGCGTCAACGACCTGACCACCCCGTGGACCTACCGGGACGTCATCGAGGTCGTGGAGGGCGCCGGCGCCAACCTGGACTGCATCATGCTGCCGAAGGTGCAGACCGCCGCCCAGGTGCAGTGGCTGGACCTGACGCTCACCCAGATCGAGAAGACGCTCGGCCTGGAGGTCGGTCGGATCGGCATCGAGGCGCAGATCGAGAACGCCGCCGGTCTGGTCAACGTGGACGCGATCGCCGCAGCCTCACCGCGCGTGGAGACCATCATCTTCGGCCCGGCCGACTTCATGGCGTCGATCAACATGAAGTCGATGGTGGTGGGCGGCCTGATCCCGGACTACCCGGGCGACCCGTATCACTACATCCTCATGCGGATCCTGATGGCCGCCCGGATGCACGACAAGCAGGCCATCGACGGCCCGTTCCTGCAGATCCGCGACGTCGACGCGTTCCGCGAGGTGGCCAAGCGCTCGGCGGCGCTGGGCTTCGACGGCAAGTGGGTGCTGCACCCCGGCCAGATCGACGCCGCCAACGAGGTCTACCAGCCGGCGCAGGCCGACTACGACCACGCCGAGCTGATCCTCGACGCGTACGAGCACTACACCTCGGAGGCCGGCGGCAAGCTGGGCGCGGTGATGCTCGGCGACGAGATGATCGACGAGGCGTCCCGCAAGATGGCGCTCGTGGTCGCCGCGAAGGGCCGGGCCGCCGGGATGAGCCGTACGTCGTCGTTCACCCCACCGGCGGAGTGACCGGCCGAGCCGCCCCCGGGTCGGATCCGGGGGCGGCTCGCCGCACTCAGTAGGTGCCGCTCTCGTAGGCGGACGTGTCCTGGTTCGCCGCCCAGACGATGGCGATCACGATGACGATGGTGGCCAGCACGGCCAGTGCCGTGGCGATCCAGCCGACGATGATGCCGGCGGTGGCGAAGCCCTCGCCGCTCTCGCCGCGCTGCCTGATCTGCTTGCGGGACACGTGGCCGAGGATCGCGCCGATCGCGCCGATGTAGCCACCGAGGCCGTAGCCGCAGAGACCGAGGGCGCCGATGATCGAGACGACCATCGCGGCGATGGCCAGCCCGTTCTGCTTCTGGGCGGGCGGGTATCCGTAACCCGGGTAACCGGGCGGCGGAGGGTAACCGGGCGTGGCCGCGTACGGGCCGGGCTGGGCCGGGATCTGCGGCGCGCCGCCCGCGTACGGACTGGTCGGCGCGTACGGGTCGGTCGGCGCGTACGGGTTCGTGGCGATCGGCTGGGTGGGCGCCGGTTGACTGCTCACCGGGAGGGTGGGGTCAACGGGTTGCTGTCCCGACCACGCCGGGTCGTGCCAGCCGCCAGAGGGCGGGGGGTTGGTCATGCGATCTCTCCGTCAGGTCGGGTGCGCCGTCAGGGTAGCCAGGGGTGACCAAAACCGTTGCCCCCGCTCCCGGGTGCCGCGTTGCTTCGGGCCCGTCGTACCGGGCAGGATCCTGGCATGGCATTCGACGCGCGCGCCGCGGACCGCTCCGGCAGCCGACCCAGACGGGACGTCAGCCGCCCGGGCGGGGGCCGACGTGCCCGCGCGGCCACGCCGGCCGGCAGCCCCGGCCCCGACGAGCCCGTCGCGCTGGCCGACCCGGTGACCATGCGCCTCGACGGGCGGGTCGCCCTGGTGACGGGTGCGGGCAGCCCGGACGGCATCGGGTACGCCACCGCTCGACGACTCGCCGACCTGGGCGCCCGGGTGGCCATCGTCTCCACCACCCGGCGCATCCACGAACGCGCTGGTGAGCTGGGCGTGACCGGCTTCGTCGCGGACCTGACCGACGAGTCGGAGGTCGGCGCGCTGGCCGACGCGGTCGCCGAGCAGTTGGGCGACGTCGAGGTGCTGGTCAACAACGCCGGCCTGGCCAGCCGGGCCAGCCAGGGCGTGCTGCGCCCGGTCGCCCAGCTGACCTATGACGAGTGGCGCGGCGAGATCGACCGCAACCTGTCCACCGCGTTCCTGTGCAGTCGCGCGTTCATCGGCGGGATGGCCGAGCGGGGCTGGGGCCGGATCGTCAACCTGTCGGCCACCGCCGGCCCGGTCAACGCCCTGCCCACCGAGGCCGCCTACGCCGCGGCGAAGGCCGGCGTCGTCGGGCTCACCCGGGCGCTGGCCATGGAGATGATCGCCGACGGCGTGACCGTCAACGCGGTGGCTCCCGGCACCATCTACACCGCCGCGTCCACCATGGCCGAGATCAAGCAGGGGCTGGGCACGCCGGTGGGTCGACCGGGCACCCCGGACGAGGTCGCCGCGGCGATCAGCTTCCTCTGCTCGCCGGCCGCCTCGTACATCACCGGCCAGATGCTGGTGGTGGACGGCGGCAACAGCGTCCGCGAGGCCCGGTTCCGTTGACCGGCGACCTGACTGTGGCCGGCGGTCAGTAGCCGCTGTTGTCGCCGGTGTTGCCCAGGGCCACGAGGGCCAGCCAGCCGCAGCACGCCAGCAGGGCGAGCCCGGTGAAGACGTAGCCGAGGATCAGCCCCCAGGTGGCGAGCTGGTCGCCCTCCTCGCCGCTGGTCCGGATCTGCCGCTTGGCGACGTGTCCGAGGACGGCACCGGCCGGCGGAAAGGCGAAGGCGAACACCAGCGACAGGATCGCGAGCACGTTGGTGCCCCGACCCGGGCCGGAGGGCGGCGGGCCGTACTGACCGTAGGGACCCTGCGGGGGGTACGGCGGCTGCTGACTCCACTGCCCCGACTGGTGCGGCCCCTGCTGCGTGTACGGCGACGGATCGTCGGCAGGTGGCCCGTACGGTGAGCGTTCCGCCGGCAGCTCGAACGCTGGCTGGTCCGGCTGTGGCGCGTACGGCGGCTGGCCGGCCGGCGGCGGCGCGTACGGCGACTGGTCCCGGGGTGGCTCGTAGGGTGACGGTGGTTGCTCGTCTGATGGTGGCCCCGACGGCGGTGGGTAGCTCAAGCTGTCCTCCTCCTGCCGGTGCCGGAAAAGTCCCTCTTGCCGGACGCTACCCGCAGCGGTGAACCTTTTCACAGCGGTTGTGTGGACTGGTCACCTTGGCCTCGCTGGCCCCGGAGACCGATACTGACCCAGCGTTCAGTTACCCACGAGTAGTGCGCGGATCCCCGGAGGCTGAGATGGCTCGACTCGCCCAGACGCCCGGCCTGACCGATGTGCAACAGTCGATCCTGGAGACCGTTCGGGACTTCGCCGACAAGGAGATCATTCCGCACGCCCAGCGGCTGGAGCACGCCGACGAGTACCCCACCGACATCCTCGACGGGATGCGCGAGATGGGCCTGTTCGGCCTCACCATCGACGAGGAGTTCGGCGGTCTGGGTGAGTCGCTGCTGACCTACGCGCTGGTGGTCGAGCAACTGTCCCGGGGTTGGATGTCGATCTCCGGCATCGTCAACACCCACTTCATCGTGGCGTACCTGATCTCCCAGCACGGCTCCGCCGAGCAGAAGGCCCGCCTCCTGCCGAGGATGGCCACCGGCGAGGTGCGCGGCGCGTTCTCCATGTCCGAGCCCGAGACCGGCTCCGACGTCTCGGCGATCAAGTCCCGAGCCGTCCGCGACGGCGACAACTACGTGCTCAACGGACAGAAGATGTGGCTGACCAACGGGGCGTACTCCTCCGTGGTGGCCACCCTGGTGAAGACCGACACCGGCGCCGAGTCGGTGTACGGCAACATGAGCACCTTCCTGCTGGAGAAGGAACCGGGCTTCGGCGAGACCGCCCCCGGCCTCACCATCCCCGGCAAGATCGAAAAGATGGGCTACAAGGGCGTCGAGACCACCGAGATGGTCCTCGACGGGGTGACCGTGCCCGACTCCGCGATCCTCGGTGGCGCCGACAAGGTGGGCCGCGGCTTCTACCAGATGATGGACGGCATCGAGGTGGGCCGGGTCAACGTGGCCGCCCGCGCCTGCGGCATCTCCATCCGCGCCTTCGAGCTGGCGGTCAGCTACGCCCAGCAGCGCAAGACGTTCGGCCAGCCGCTCGCCAAGCACCAGGCCATCGCCTTCAAGCTCGCCGAGATGGGTACGAAGATCGAGGCCGCGCACGCCCTCATGGTCAACGCCGCCCGCCTCAAGGACGCTGGCCAGCGCAACGACGTCGAGGCCGGGATGGCCAAGCTGCTGGCCTCCGAATACTGCGCCGAGGTCGTCCAGGAGGCGTTCCGCATCCACGGCGGCTACGGCTACTCCAAGGAGTACGAGATCGAGCGGCTGATGCGGGAGGCCCCGTTCCTGCTCATCGGCGAGGGCACCTCGGAGATCCAGAAGACCATCATCTCCCGGGGTCTACTCAAGGAGTACAAGCTCTGATCCGCGTCTGCTGATCGGCCGTCTGTCGTCTGTGCCCCGTCGCCCGTCGCCCGTCGCCTGTCGCCCGGTCGGTCGGTCCGTCCGCGTCGTCGGTCAAGAGCGTGATGACGGTGCGGCATCACGATGACTCAGAGGCATCACGCTCCCCACCGATGTCGCCCGCGCCGACGCACGCCTCGTCTCTGGTGCTCGCCGGCTTTTTGGCCAGGTCCTGCGGCCGGAACCGATACTCCTCGATCGCGGCGACCAGCCGATCCTCCGGCACCGCCGTGTCCCTGCCGCCGACCACCGGGGCGGGTTGCAGCGACCGCCAGACCGCGGGCCGCAGCCGTACCCCGTTGAGCCGGCCGTCGCGCCGGTGCGGGCTGACCTGGTCGATGTTCGTCCAGTCGAGGACGTGCCGGCCGTGCCGGATGGCGCTGGGGGTCAGTGCGAGCTGACCCGTGAACCGCACCTGCGCGTACGCCCTCCGGCCCAGCCACGCCGCGACGCCGACGGCGACCACCGGGCGGGCGATGTCGACCCAGAGGCCCTGCTCGGGCAAGGTGGCCAGCAGGGCCGCGCCGATCACGGTCAGGGTGACCCACTCTGCCGCCAGATCGACCCAGCCGGCGAGCGACCGGCGTGCCACCAGGCCGGGTTCGACAGTGCCCAGGCCGCTGACCCGCTCCCGCCAGTGCAACTGGCCGTCCCGCCGTGGCCACCACCGTCCGGTCAGCCAGCGAACGCCGATGCTCAGCCAGACAGCCACGCTCACCGCGGCGGAGTCCACCTGCGGCACCCGGAGCAACCCACCGGCCATCAACCCCGCGACCAGCGCCGCGACCGTCAACGCAAGGAACCGGCGAGGCCAGAGCCCGTCGTACCGCAAAGGCACGCGGCGCAGCGAAGAAGACACAACCTCACGGTACGACCCCAAGCCGCCAAATCCAGCCCCCGGCTCGCCCCGCTCGCCCCGCTCGCCCGGACCGATCAAGGAGTTGTGGTGGGGGATGTAAGCGGCAAATTACTACGAAGCCGGCACCACAACTCCATGATCGACGGAGCGGGGGTGGGGCGGGCGTGGGGTGGGGGTGAGGGGTTAGGGGAGGCGGGTCAGGTTGGCGGCGGCGCGTTCGACGATGAGGCACCGGTCTTCGACGTAGTCCATGCCGGCTTCTTCGGCGATCCGCCGCGCCTCGGCCGAGACGATGCCCAGTTGCAGCCAGACCGCCGGGGCACCGATCGCCGCCGCGTCCCGGACCACCTGCACGGCGTCGGCCGCCGGCCGGAACACGTCCACGAGATCGACCGGGTGCGGGATGTCGGCCAGCGACTTGTACGCCCGTTCCCCGAACAGTTCGTCGACGGTCGGGTTGACCGGGATGATGCGCCAGCCGTACCGCTGCATCTGCAACGGCACGCCGTGCGCGGCCTTCAACGGGTCGCGGGACGCGCCCACGACGGCGATCACGGCGGAGTCAGCGAGGATCTTCGAAGCGGTACGCACCCGCCGACTGTAGCTCCGAGCCCGACCAGGGCCTGTTTCATCAGGGCGGTCGAGCCGAGGCGGAGTCCCGGCGGCGATCCCGCAACGCCGCCGGTCGTCGTTCGGGCCCGCCGCAGGCCGGCCAGGCTTTGTGGAACGGGCACTAGAGCAGAGTCAACTGCTCCGCCGTCGACGGTGGCGGGGGCTCGGGCAGGTTGCGGTTGTCGCCCCGCTCGCCGCGGTGCAGCCCGTGCCGGCGTGCCGCGATCCGCACCCGGGCGGTCAACTCCCGCTGGTACGCCTGCGGGGCGTACGCACCGGCCCGGTAAAGCTCGCGATAGCGGGGCACGAGGTGCGGGTGCTCCCGGGCGAGCCAGTGCGCGTACCACTCCCGCGCGCCGGAGCGCAGGTGCAGGGGCAGTGCGGTCACGCTGGTCGCGCCCGCTGCGGCGATGGCCGACACGGTGGCGTCGATCGACTCGTCGCTGTCGCTGAGGCCGGGCAGGATCGGGGCCATCAGCACCCCGACGGAGAAACCGGCGTCGGTGAGCGCCCGGACCGCGTCCAGTCGGCGGTGTGGATGCGGCGTGCCCGGCTCGACGGAACGCCAGAGCTGCTCGTCGACGAACCCCACCGAGAAGGAGATGCCCACGGTGGTGACCTCGGCGGCCTGCCGCAGCAGGGGCAGGTCGCGCAGGATCAGCGTGCCCTTGGTGAGGATCGAGAACGGGTTGGCGAAGTCCCGCAGGGCCGCGATGATCTGTGGCATGAGCCGGTAGCGCCCCTCGGCCCGCTGGTAGCAGTCGACGTTGGTGCCCATCGCCACGTGCGCGCCCCGCCACTTCGGCGCGGCCAACTCGCGCCGGACCAGCTCACCGGCGTTGACCTTGACGATCACCTTCCGGTCGAAGTCCGCACCGGCGTCGAGATCCAGGTAGGTGTGAGTATTTCTCGCGAAACAGTAAACGCAAGCATGAGAACAGCCACGGTACGGGTTGATGGTCCACTCGAAGGGGACGCGGGACTGCCCGGGCACGCGGTTGAGGATGGATTTGGCCTGCACCTCGTAGAAGGTCATCCCGGCGAACTCGGGAGTGTCGAAGGTGCGGGCGACGGCGCCGGGCAGCGCCAGCGGCAGGGGTGGCGTCGCTGGCGCTGCCCGCTCGGGGTCTCCCTCGACCGGGGGAGCGGTGAGGTTGTCCCAGCGCATGGGCACTATTCGAACACGCGTACGAGTGGAGTGCAAGTGACCCGCCGTACACCGGTGGTCGTTCGGGTGGTCGGAGAGGGGAGGATGGACACCATGGAGACGTCGACCTTCGTCTACGACGGGGACTGCGCGTTCTGCACGCAGTGTGCCGAGTTCATCGCGCGCCGGATCCCCACGGGTGCGCGGGTGGTGCCCTGGCAGTTCACCGACCTGGACGTGCTCGGCCTGACCGTGGCCGAGTGCGAGGAGGCCGTGCAGTGGGTCGGGGCGGACGGGGCACGTGCCGCCGGCCCGGATGCCATCGCGAAGCTGCTCAGCGACAGTGGGCCGGTCTGGCGGGTCGCCGGTGCGGGCCTGCGCTTTCCGCCGGTGCGCGCCGGGGCCTGGCCGGTGTACCGCTGGGTGGCGCGCAACCGGCACCGCCTGCCGGGCGGCACGGCGGCCTGCGCACTACCGCAGGAGGCCCGTGAGCGGCTCTACGGCCCGGCGGGACGCCCGACGACCGGGGCCTGATCGCCGCGCGGCGCTGGTTCCGCGCCGGCGCGGGCGCGGTCCTGCTCGGGCAGTGTGTCGACGTCCACCGAGGTCGGCGCGGGCGTGCCACGGCCGATGACCCGGCGGGCCCAGACCAACGGGCGTACCCGCTCCAGCGGCAGGAAGCTGGTCATCGCGGCCAGGTGCGGCGCGAACGAGATCGTGATGGTCGCGATGGTGACCACGTGGAACGAGTAGAAGAAGCCGACCATGGCGTGTCGCCAGCGGGCCGGCAGGAAGAAGACCACCGGGCTCAGCAGCTCGAAGGCCACGATGCCGAACTGGGCGACGATCAGCAGGTACGGCACCTGGGCGATCAGGTCCGCGAGGTCGGTGCCGCGCCGGATGATCGCGCGGGCGAGGACCGAGCCGGTCAGCCAGTCCAGGCCGCCGAAGCGCAGCTTGGCCCAGGCGGCCAGGAAGTACGTGCAGATGACCGCGATCTGGGTGACTCGGAGGGCCCAGCCGCCGGCCTCGGTGCGGGTGGTGTCGCCGTGCCGGGCGCGGCCGGCGGTGGGTAGCACGGCCAGCGCGACGAGCAGCCCGAACCGGTCGTGGTCGACCTTTCCGTAGCTCATCGCGATGATCATCCACTCCAGGTACAGCGCGCAGACCGCCCAGCCGAGCAGGCGGGGTGCCCGTCCGGTCGCGGCGAGGAGTGCGAGCGCCAGCAACGCCCAGAAGATCACCGTCACCAGTGTCTCGGTCGGCGTCGGCAGGGGGAGCAGGCGGCCGATCAGCAGGGGCCGGTAGAGGTCGCCGGGCACGCTGACCCGGGTGCGCACCCAGGGAGTGAAGATCACCAGGTCGGCGGCGACGAAGAGGTAGATCACGGTCCGGAACGCGGCCACCCGGCCCCGGGGCACGGCCTCGGTCAACCAGCGGGTCATCGGGTTGCCTGCCAACGGACGACGGTCTGGTCGGTGTGTTGCCCGGTCGGTCGACCGGCGCGGATGCCGTGCCAGCGGATGACGATGCGGACCTCGACCAGCGCGGGGGCGTCGGGGTGGCGTTCGGCGTACGCGTCGGCGACCTCGGTGAGCAGCGTCGGGTCGGCGGCGTAGCGGGCCTGCTGACCCTCGATCTCGGCGCGGCGGATGCCGGTCGCGTCCTGGTCGAGGTCGATCACGGCCCCGGAGCTGTTCACCCCCTCGACGCGGGTGTCCGGGGCGGGCGCGTTCGGCGGGTTCGAGGTGGAGTACATCCGGAACGGGCCGAACGGGAAGTCGTCGTCGCTGCCCCAGACGGTGCCGACGAGCAGCAGGGCGAGGCCGAGTGCGGTCGCGCCGAGCCGGGTCACGCGCCCGCGGGTGGTCAGGGTCTCCATCGGGTCGTGACGATACGGGATGTACCGGCTGCCCTGGGTCCCACCGACGGTCAGTTCGGCCTGCCCAGGAAGGGGATCATGCGCCCGCTCCCGGGTACGACGAAGGCCGGGCCCGAACCGGGCCCGGCCTCGCGTGCCGCCTACGGGCGACTCAGTGGTTGTGCTCGGCCAGCTGCTTGCGGACGTCGTCCATGTCCAGCGCCTCGACCTGCTCGATCAGGTTTTCCAGGGCGGACTCGGGAAGGGCGCCCGGCTGGGCGAAGACGATGACGCCGTCGCGGATCGCCATGATCGTCGGGATCGACCGGATGTCGAACTTGGCGCCCAGCTCCTGCTGGGCCTCCGTGTCGACCTTGCCGAACACGATGTTCTGGTGCTTTTCCGAGGAGCGCTCGTAGACCGGGGCGAACCGCTTGCACGGACCACACCAGTCGGCCCAGAAGTCGACCAGGACGATGCCGTCGTTGCCGGTCACCTCGTCGAAGTTCGTCGAGGTCAGCTCAACGGTTGCCATTGCACTCTCCGATCACCGCGGTTTGTCTACGTCCCGTAGAACCAGGGCTGACCGTATCGAATTCCCGGGCGGTGCGGCACGAAACGTCTCCGTCCTGCCAGGGGGCCCGGTGGTCATCGACCCGCGTCTGTCTGTCCCGACCTGCGGAACGCAAATGCATGACGCACTTGCGTGACCAGCGGTGATGGGAGCGTTTCCAGGGAGATCCACCCGATTGAGCAGTACGAATCGGTAACTTGAGCCTTGACAAGCAGGTATCCGGCCTGCAGAGATCGCTGATCAACCTCCGGATCGTCACGGAGAGTAGTGTTACAAAAAGATAAATGTGACGCCGATCTCTGTTGAACCTACGCTGTCGTAGGGCAGACTTCACGGCATCAGAGCGTGGGCGGCGGGTGCCGGGGAGGGCCCCGCCGCTCATTGCGTCTCCCCCCGTTTCGAGTGACCGGTGTGACATTTCCGCCGCCGTCGCGTCCGGGGGATCGCCTTAACCACCGGTAAGGCATGCTGTGCCGAACTCCATCGCCGCCCGTCGAAGGGACCAGGATGCAGTTCGGCCGCTACTACGAGGAGTTCGAGGTCGGCGCGGTCTACCGGCACTGGCCGGGCAAGACCGTCACCGAGTACGACGACCACCTCTTCTGCCTGCTCACCATGAACCACCACCCGCTGCACATGGACGCGCACTACGCCGAGACGGCCAGCCAGTTCAAGCGCAACGTGGTGGTCGGCAACTACATCTACTCGCTGCTGCTCGGCATGTCGGTGCCCGACGTGAGTGGGAAGGCGATCGCCAACCTGGAGGTCGAGTCGCTGCGGCACGTCGCACCGACCTTCCACGGCGACACCATCTACGGCGAGACCACGGTGTTGGACAAGCGTGAGTCCGGTTCCAAGCCCGACCGGGGCGTGGTGTCGGTGGAGACCCGGGGCTACAACCAGGACGGCACGATGGTCTGCGTCTTCCGGCGCAAGGTCATGGTCCCCAAACGGGAGTACGCGGCCAGCGCCGTGCCCGAGGGAGTGGACCCGGAGCGGCCCAGCTTCCCCGAGCCGCGCTGAGCATCGCCGCTCAGTCGGCTGCCGCCAGACTTCGGGCCCCTTCCCCGCAGAGCGTTCTGCCAGGGAAGGGGCCCGGTTTCCGTCGCGGGGCATATGCTGGCGACGGAGGTTCCGATGAGCCACTCCGTCGCCGGAGAGCCGCCCTCTGCCGGCCGCCGAGCCGCACCCTTGACCACGGCTGTCTATTCCGCTGCCGAGTGGGACCTGCTCACCAGCCTGCCCGGTCGGGTTCTCGTGGCCGCGGTGGCTCCGGGCCCGGGCCGCACGGAAGGCGGTGTCATGGCGGGGCTGGCCGGCCTGGATGCCGTAGCCGCGGGCCGAGCCTCCGACAGCGATCTGGTCCGTGCGGTGGTCGCCGCGATCTACGCCCGTCACGACGGTGCCCCGCATCCCGTCGAGCGGCTCACCGACCTGGTGGACCTGCTGGCGGCCTGCCGAGCGGCGAGCCGGGTGCTGGGGCGGCGCGCCGACCCCGCCGACTCGGCCGCGTACCGCCAGTGGGTGCAGTCGGTCGCGGCGCGCGTCTGCCGCGCGGTGCCCAGCCCCGGCGAACGACGGGCAGAGCACCCGATCAGCCCGGCGGACCGGCGCTTCCTGGACCGGCTCGGTGCCGCGCTCGGGCTGGGCTGATCGGCAGGTCGTCGCGCCGGGCGCAGACGTGGTCCGTACCCTCTGATGACCGTGACCGACGACCAGCTTGAGGTGGGTGTGGGCCCCTGGCCGGGAACCCCACCGGAGGACCCCCGTTACGACCCGCAGCTGCTGGCGGAGGGGGACCGGCGCAACGTCGTCGACCGCTACCGCTACTGGCGGCACGAGGCGATCGTCGCGGACCTGGACCGGCACCGGCACGGCTTCCACGTCGCGATCGAGAACTGGCAGCACGACTTCAACATCGGCACGGTGGTCCGCAACGCCAACGCCTTCAACGCCGCCGAGGTGCACATCGTCGGACGGCGACGGTGGAACCGGCGCGGTGCGATGGTGACCGATCGCTATCAGCACGTGCGGCACCACGAGACGATCGAGGAGTTCGTGGCCTGGGCGGGCGAGCGCCGGCTGCCGGTGTTCGGCATCGACAACCTGCCGGGATCACGCCCGTTGGAGACCGGCACCCTTCCCCGGGACTGCGTGCTGCTGTTCGGCCAGGAGGGACCCGGGCTCTCCGCGCCGGCCCGCGCCGCGTGCGACCAGCTCTACTCCATCGCCCAGTACGGCTCGACCAGGTCGATCAACGCGGGCGTGGCCAGCGGTATCGCGATGCACGCCTGGATCCGTGCCCACGCCGGCCCGCCGCCGGACTGACCCACGCCCGGGTGCCGAATCGGACGTTACGGCTTGACGTGCCGGCGGTACCGGAGAACGGTGGGGATGTGAGTGTCGCGGTGAGTTGTCCGAGATGCGGGGGCCCGGTACGGGCGCCGGATCTGATGCACACCGACTCGAGGTGTCTGCGCTGCGGCCCGGTGCCGCCCCTGCACGTGCCCGAGCACATCGGAGCGGAGATCGTGGCGAGCGTGGTGGAACGGATCACCGCGACCGCCGGTCCGCCGGGAACGCCGTTGTGGTGCCCGTGGCCGTTACCGCTCGGCTGGACCCTCACCGGCGTGGCGTACGCCGGGGACGAGCGGACGGGAGTGCGGGCGACCGCGGTGGCCTGCGCGGGGCCGGCACCCCTTGGTGGTGGCCCGGCCGACCTGGTCTTCGTTGCCGAGGAACCGGGTGTCGGCCTGGGCACGCGACTCGCCGGGCTGGCCGGGCCGGACCCGGGACCGGAGCTGGAGGACGCGTTGACCGACCCGGGGCCGGGCCATCCCGACCACGTCGGGCAGGCCAGGATCAGGGTCGCCGGGCATCCGACTCCACTGTGGTTGGTTAATTCTTCGACGGATCGAAGCGCGTACGCCGGCGAAGCTCGGGGAATGTGGCTCCATGCGATAGCCTGGCCGGCGAGTGCGGGGCACCTGCTCGCGGAAGATGTCGTGCTACACGACCTGACCGAGTGGACTCCCCCCGAGCTCGTGTATGGCGCACCGTCCCCGTACCTACCTGGGAGAGCCTGACAAGTCTCCCGGTTTGACGGAGAACGGACG
This sequence comes from Micromonospora cabrerizensis, assembly GCF_022230955.1. Taxonomy (GTDB): domain Bacteria; phylum Actinomycetota; class Actinomycetes; order Mycobacteriales; family Micromonosporaceae; genus Micromonospora; species Micromonospora cabrerizensis. The sequence continues at coordinate 63,412 of NZ_JAKKFI010000069.1, read as the reverse complement.
CAGATATTCACTGTACGACGCCACACTGATACTCTGGGTGCCGCTGCGGTAATGGGACCCGGCGCCGCGCGAGAGGATGGCCCGCCATGGTCAAGAAGGTCCTCACCTGGGCCGGAATCGCATTCTTGATCTTCTTCGTCGCCTACCGGCCAAACTCTGCGGCGGATGTGTTCAAGTCTCTCGGTGGCGGCGTCATGGACATCGCCCAGGGCTTCGGCGACTTCTTCACCAGTCTCGTCGCCTAGCCGCCGATGGGTAGCCCCTCCGGTCCACCCTTCGACCCGGACGACCCCGACCGGGAACGCCGCGAGCGCGACACCGAGCCGATCCCGAGGATCGGGCCCGATGACGGCCCGGGCTACGGGGCCGGTCCCGGCCTGTCCGACGGTCCGTCCCTTTCGGACGACGTCGGCTATGGCGACGGGCCCGGCTACGCCGGTCAGGGGCGATCCGGTCGAGGGTGGATCCGTGATCCGGAGGCCAGCTACCAGCCGCCGCAGATCTCCGAGGACGAGCTGGCCGGGTTGCGCGCCGACGCGACCGGTGCGACTCCCCGGCGGGTGCTGCCACTGGAAGACGAGCCCAGTTCGCTGGTGGCCCGCTACCTCTTCCCCACCGAGCGCTACCGGGGTGAGTGGAAGCGACACTGGATCCACCTCACCAACCCGCTGTTGATCGGCGTCGCGGCGACCTTCGTGCTCGGCTACCTCTCCGGCTTCCTCGCCGGGCAGGACGTCGGGGCGCTGACCACCATCGCCGTGCTGCTCTGGTTCGCGGTGATGGGCTGGGTGGCGTGGAAGGTCGCGGACTGGTGGTATGACCGCTTCATCCTGACCAACAAGCGGGTCATGGTGGTCAACGGCATCGTCACCCGCAAGGTGGCCATGATGCCGCTGGTCCGGGTCACCGACATGAAGTACGAGCAGACTCCCACCGGGCGAGCGCTCAACTACGGCACCTTCGTGCTGGAGTCCGCCGGCCAGGAGCAGGCGCTCCGCGAGATCAAGAACCTGCCCAACCCGAACGAGCTCTACCTGCGCGTCGTCGAGGAGATGTACGAGCCGCAGGCGGTCGAGGCGCGCCTCGGCAAGGAGGCCGACGAGGCCAAGGCCGACGACGGGGCGTGAAGGTTTTCGACCGAACATCGGAGTAAGTGCGCACCTTTCGTCATGGACCGGAACGCCTCTGACGTGGCACTCTGCCAGGACGACTGGGGTGTGGAGGTGGGCGGTGGCGAGCAGGGACTCGTTGGAGGAGCAGTTCCGCGAGTTCGTCGCGGCCCGCTCCGCCGCGCTCCTTCGCACCGCCTATCTCCTCACCGGAGACTGGGCCACGGCCGAGGACCTGCTCCAGACGGCGCTGACCAAGACCTACCTCGCGTGGAAGCGGCTCGGTGGGATCGAGGCCGTCGAGCCGTACGCCCGGCGCGTGATGGTCAACACGTCGACGAGCTGGTGGCGGCGGCGCTGGCACGGTGAACGCCCGACCGAGGTGCTGCCCGAACGCGCCGGTGTCGACGAGATCGAGCAGCAGCTCGACCGCGACCTGCTCTGGCGGCACCTCCGGGCGTTGCCGAACCGGCAGCGGGCGGTGCTTGTGCTGCGCTACTACGAGGACATGTCGGAGGCGCAGACCGCCGCGATGCTGGACATCTCACCGGGCACCGTGAAGAGCCAGGCGTCGCGGGCCCTGGCCACGCTGCGCCGACGGATGGGAGCCGACGCAGCGGAGCTGGCCGCCGCTGCCGGCATCGCCGGCCGGCCAGCGCCACCGACTGCCGAGGGTCGTCCGGCCGCTGCCGGCGCCTCCCGACGTGCGGGCCAGGGTGCCCCGGCCGGTCAGCACCCGACCACCGCCGCCGCCGCGACACGCCGACCTCGGCAGACGGACGGTCGAGCCGTTCCCCGCCCGGCCGCTCCGCGTCCGATCGGCCCGCCGGTCGTGCTGCCCACCGCTCCGGCAACCGTGCTGCCCACCGCCCCGGCGGCCGTGCCCGTCGGCACGGGCTCCGGGGAGCAGCAGTGAGCGGAATCCCGGGCCGGTCCGACAACCTGACGGACGGCCCGCGGCGTTCTAACCAGGTGCGGCCTGACGAGCTGGAAGGTGCGGTGCGGGAGACCCTCTCGCACCAGGTCGCCCTTGCCCGCCCCCTGGCTGCCGACCCGGCGGGCCAGGCGATCCGCCGCGCGAACCGGATCCGCCGCCGACGCACCGCAACCGGCCTTGCCCTCGCGGCGGCTGTCACCGTGCTGCTCAGCGCCGGAATGGCCCAGCTCGGTGCCGAGACCAGGCGGGACGGCGCGCCCATCGTGGTGATCGGTGATCCGGACCCGTCCAACCGGCCGGTCCCGACAGTCAGTGCCCCGGGCCCCGGTCCCTCGCCGGGGACGTCCGCGACCCTGGTGGTGAGCGAAACGCTGGTCAGCGCCGACGGTAAGCGGCTGGTGCTGCCCGACGTCGGGCCGGCCGAACACGCCCAGCCCCTGCCCGGCGGCACCGGTTGGTTGGTGGTCGGCACGACGACCACCGCCGGCCGTTCCCTCTGGGTGGTGCAGAACGACGGCCTGGTGCAGGTCCTGTTGGCCGGGGCAGGCCCCATCGTCCTGGCACCGGACAGCCGCCAGGTCGCCTGGCGGGACGGCGGCGACCTGCTGGTGGCGGGCGTGGTCGGCACCCAGCTCATCGGCGCGGTACGCACGCCGGTACCCGCCGACGCGGAGCCCGTCCGGTTCGTCGGCGACAGCGTGCTGGTCCGGCTCGACCCCGCCAGCGCCGGCCACACCCTCTGGCGGCCCGGCGCCGGGCCGCTGCCCGAGACCGTCGACCGGCAGACCCTCAACGTCTTTGGGGCGCTGCCCGACGGCCGGCTCGTCGGCCAGATCGCCGCGACCAACCCGGGCAGAACCTGCCTGGCCGTGCTCGACCCGACGCGCCACCTGACCCCGGTGGCCTCCGGCTGCGGGCCGGACCTCAGCCGGGACGGCGTCGGCGGAACCTCCGCCGACGGGCGATGGCTGCTGGTGAACGGACGGATGGGCAAGGCCAACCGGGCCCTGCTGATCGACCTGCGGCAACTCGGGCCGGGCGCGACCGCCGTTCCGGCCGGGCCGCCGATGACCGGCACGATCGTCTGGAACAACGACTCACACGCCTCCTACCTCGACCAGGCCGGCGCGCTGGTCCGGGTCGACCCCGCCCGGGTACGGGCCGGAGAGCCCGCCATCCCCGAGCCGGTGACCGGCCTGCCCGCCGGGGAGCGGCCGGTCCTGGTGAACAGCTTCTGACCCGACGGGATGACCTTCGCGAGGCGGGCTCGGATATCTCTGGGTAGCGTCGGGCGGTGACCTCGCGTACCGGCGCCGCCCCGCGGATCGACCTGCACACCCACTCGACGGCCAGCGACGGCACGCTCACCCCGGCGGAGCTGGTCCGCGCGGCCGCCCAGGCCGGGCTGGACGTGCTGGCGATCACCGACCACGACACCACCGCCGGCTGGGCGCCGGCACTCGGCGCGCTGCCGCCGGGACTATGCCTGGTCCGCGGCGCGGAGTTGTCCTGCCGCTGGTCCGGCACCGAGCCGGCGGTGCCGCTGCACCTGCTGGCGTACCTGTTCGACCCGGACCACCCGGAACTGGTGACCGAGCTGGCCCGGGTGCGGGCCGCCCGGGAGGATCGCGGCGAACGGATCGTCGCGCTGTTGCGCGCCGACGGCATCGACGTGAGCTGGCCGGACATCCTGGCCGGCGCGGCCGGCGGCACGGTGGGCCGGCCGCACATCGCCCAGGCGCTGATCCGGGTCGGCCTGGTCGGCAGCACCCGGGAGGCGTTCGGCCCGGACTGGCTGGGCGAGCGGTACCGGCTGCCCAAGGACGACATCGACGTGTTCCGGGCGATCCGGCTGGTGCGGTCGGCCGGCGGCGTGCCGGTCTTCGCCCATCCCCGGGCAACCCGGCGCGGCCGGGTGGTGCCCGACGAGTTGATCGCCGAGCTGGCCGCCGCCGGGTTGGCCGGGCTGGAAGCCGACCACGAGGACCACAGCCCTGCCGAGCGTGCGCACGTGCGGGCGCTCGCCGCCGACCTGGGCCTCTTCGTCACCGGCTCCTCCGATTTCCACGGCACGCACAAGACCGTCCAGCTCGGCGAGTTCAGCACCAGCGTCGAGGCGTACGAGCGGATCGTCGCCGAAGGCGTGACCGAGGTCGCTTCCGGCTGATCCCCATTTCGGGGAATCTCGGCGCGGCTAGGTTGATCACGTGGATCTGAAGCTGTTCGGCGAGGTTTTCGTGACCCTGCTGGTGATCACCGACCCGCCGGGCATGATGCCGATCTTCCTGGCGTTGACCGGCCCGCTGCCCGCCCGCGACCGCAACCGGGCCGCCTGGCAGGCCGTCACGCTGGCGTTGGGCGTGATCGTGGTCTTCGCGGTGGCGGGGCAGACGCTGCTGGACTACCTGCACGTTGACCTGCCGGCGTTGCAGGCGGCCGGCGGGCTGCTGCTCGTACTCGTCGCCCTGGAGTTGCTGACCGGCAAGACCGACGGCCCCAGCTCGGACGCCACCTCGAACATCGCCCTGGTGCCGTTGGGCACCCCGCTGCTGGCCGGCCCGGGTGCCATCGTGGCCACCATGCTCTTCGTCCAACAGGCCGACGGGCTGGCCGACTTCACCGCCATCGCCGTGGCGATCCTCGCCGTGATGCTCGCGGTCTGGATCGTCCTGCGCTTCTCCGGCGGCATCGTGAAGATCCTGCGTCCGGGCGGGATCGAGGTGCTGACCAGGATCGCCGGCCTGCTGCTGGCCGCGATCGCCGTGCAGCTCATCGCCGACGCGGTGTTCGCCTTCGTCACGCAGTACGTCAACATGACCTGACCGGCACACGCGCGGTGTCGGGGGTGGATGGCAGGATCGCAGGCGTGCGACGATCCTCCTCAGCGGGACGGCCGGCGGCCGGTGGCCGGGCTTCCCGACAACGCGCCGGTGGTGCCGAGCAGCTCGGCTTCGAGGGCATGCCGGAGCGCCTCTTCGTTTGCACCCCGAGCAAACTCGGCGCGTTCGCGGACTGCCCGCGCCGTTACCGCTACTCCTACGTCGACCGGCCCACACCGCCGAAGGGCGCGCCGTGGGCCCACAACTCGCTCGGCGCCAGCGTGCACACCGCCCTGAAGAACTGGTATGCGCTGCCCGCCGACCGGCGTCGCCCCGAGGCGTTGGCCACCCTGCTCAAGGGCACCTGGGTCCGCGAGGGCTACCGCGACGACGAGCAGGAGCGGGCCGCCTACCGGCGGGCGTTGGGCTGGTTGGAGGCGTACGTCGAGACGTTGGAGGCCGACTCCGATCCACTCGGCGTGGAGCGGGTGGTCGCGGTCAAGACCGCCGTGCTGGCGTTCAACGGCCGCGCCGACCGCATCGACTCCCGGCCCGGGCCAGAGGGCCCGGAGCTGGTCATCGTCGACTACAAGACCGGTCGCAGCGGGCTGGACTCCGACGACGCGCGGGGTTCGCAGGCACTGGCGCTCTACGCGTACGCGGCCGAGCGGGTGTTCCGCCGTCCGTGCCGTCGGGTGGAGCTGCACCACCTGCCGACCGGCACGGTCGCCGGCCACGACCACACCGTCGAGTCGCTGGCCCGGCAGTTGACCCGCGCGGAGGAGACGGCCCACGACATCATGACCGCCGAACGGGCGGTCGCGGACGGCGCCGACGCGGACGAGGCGTTCCCGGTCGCACCCGGCCCGCGCTGCGGCTGGTGTGACTTCCGGCGACACTGCCCGACGGGCGCGCAGGTGCCGGGCAAGGAACCGTGGGCGGCCGTGGACCGGCACACCGACAGCTGACCTCCGCCGACCAACGCCGGGTCCGCCGACCGACGCCGGGTCCGCCGACCGACGCCGGGTCCGCCGACCGACGCCGGGTCCGCCGACCGACGCCGGGTCCGCCGACCGACGCCGGGTCAGCCGGCCGGCGTGGCGGCAGCGTGACGGGCGGCCCGCTCCTTGGCGGCCTGGATCAACGGCCCCTCCAGATAGCGACGGGGCACGGCAGCGAACGCGAGCCGCAGGGCCCGCACGGTCAGATCCGCCGACAGGGCGGTGGTGGGTAGGCCGAGCCCGCCGTACATCCGATGCGCCCAGCCCGGCAGCAGCCCGAACGCCGTGCCGGCGATCCCCAGGTACGCCCAGCGCGGCGGGCCGAGGGTGAGCCCCAACCGGGCCGGCAGGCTGAGCTTCCACGGCAGGGGCGGCGCGGTCAGGAAGATCGCCGTCTCGGCGGCCTCCCGCGTCATCCGCAGCTCCGGCCGCACGGCGCGGTAGTACTCCGCGACCTCCGCCGCGGTGCCCGGAACGGTGGCCGGGTCCAGGCCGACCAGCTCGGCGGACCGGCGCTGCTCGGTGTAGTAGGCGTCCACCTCGTCGTCGGTGAGCGGCAGCCCCGCCCGCCGGGCCGTGCTGAGGAACGACTCGACCTCGGTGACGTGCACCCAGCGCAGCAGGTCCGGCTCGTCGATCCGGAACTCCTCGCCGGTGAGGGAGTCGGTGGCCCGCAGCCGGTCGTGCAGCCGGCGCAGCCGGGAGCCGGCAGCCTCCGCCTCGGCGGTGGTCCCGTAGACGGTGGTCGCGACGTACGTGGCGGTGCGGACGAGGCGGCCCCATGCGTCGGTGCGGTAGTTGCTGTTCTGCGCGACCCCGGCCATCGCCCGGGGATGCAACGCCTGGAGGTAGAGCGAGCGCAGGCCCGCGACGATCAGGATCGGCTCCTCGTGCACCTTCCACGTGACCGAACCCGGACCGAAGAGGCCGAGGTCATCGGAGTCCACCATCCAAGAGTGCCACGGTCGACCCGACCTCGCCGGGCACGTCCCGTCGGTGCCGCTGGCTCAGACGTCGGCGGAGCGACGAGCCCGGCAGCCCGGGCAGAGACCCCAGAAGGTCACCTCCGCCTCGTCCACCTCGAAGTCGTGCGACACGTTCGGCTCCAGACACGGCGCGCTGCCCACCGCGCAGTCGATGTCGGCGATCTCGCCGCAGCCCCGGCAGACCACGTGGTGGTGGTTGTCGCCGACGCGTGCCTCGTACCGTGCGGGACTGCCGGCCGGCTCGATCCGGCGGGACAGCCCGGCCCGGGACAACGCTCCCAGCACGTCGTAGACCGCCTGGGTGGAGACCGAGTCAAGGCGTTCACGGACCCGCCGGGTGATCTCGTCGACCTCCAGGTGGCCACCGCCGTCGAGCACGTCGAGCACCGCGAGGCGTGGCCGCGTGACACGCAGGCCCTTCGATCGCAGCAGCTCCTCGGCACCGGACATTCGCCAATGACAGCACGGGCGACCAGCATCGACAACCGTCGCCCGGCCCGGGTGGCCACCGACACAGCCCGCGAGGATCGGGGCCGGGGCCCGGCACGGTGAACCCGATCGTCGTGACGCACGTGTCTCCGGTCGAGAGCCTCGGGACGATCGGCGAACCGTACGCTGACCACCCCCTGACCGTGATCCACCTGGAGGGTTCGATGTTCGAGGAGATCCTGGGTCTACCGGCACACGTGCTGGTGGTCCACGCGGTCGTCGTGTTCGTGCCGCTGCTGGCGGTGCTGGCCATCGCGTACGTGGGTCTGCCACGGTGGCGACACCGGCTGGACTGGGCTCTGGGTCTCCTCGCCGTGGCCGCACCGGTGACCGCGTTCGTGGCCGTCAAGTCGGGTGAGGTGTTCACCGACGCGCTGGTCGCCCGGGGCTTCCAGGGGCAGATCCTCGACCAGATCTTCGAGCACTCCCGCTACGGCGACATCCTGTTCCGCATCGTCGTACCGCTGGGAATCGCGGCCATCCTGCTGCTGGTCGTCACCAGCGGGCACCCCCGGGTGCCGCAGCTGCCGGCGCTGGTCACCCCGGTGCTGGCGGTGGCGGTCGTGGCGCTGTCCATCGCCGCCCTGGTCTACGTCTACCTGACCGGCCACAGCGGTGCCTCGGCCGTCTGGGGCACCACCCTCTGACCCGCTCTGTGCCCCGCCTCGCTGCCCCGCTCGGTGCCCCGCCGCCCTAGAAGATGACCCGCGAGCAGAGCAGGCAGACCAGCACCACCAGCACCACACCGGCCGCCGCGCCGAAACCGTAGGTGACCCGCTGCGAGCGCTGCTCGGCCGCGTCCAGGTCGGCCATGTCCTGCGGCGGCAGCCGCCGTGGCGGTGCCGGCTGCAGGTGTACGGGCGGACGCCAACCACTCGGCGGCGGCACGCTCGGCGGGGGGCCGGCGTACCCGCTCGGCGGGGGGCCGGCGTGCCCGCTCGGCGGGGGGCTGGCGTGCCCGCTCTGAGGTGGGCCGGCGTGCCCGCTCGCGGGTGCGGCGGGGGGATGGTTCGGCACCGCATCGGCACCGGGGTCGGGCCGGCGCCAGTAGTCGTCCGGGGTGCTGCCACCGCTGGGGGTCGTCACGCCGTCCGACGCTACCAACGTGGGAGGCGGGTGGGTCGTTTCTCGGCCTTCGAGCCGACCGGCAACGACGTGGTGGAGGCACCCGGTTGCGCTAGTCTTGCCGCTCGTGAGCACCGAGGACCCCGGCAAGCAGGGCGTACGCGGCGACGACGACCGCGCCGTCGACCTGAGCGAAGACTTCGTGGTGCTGCCTGAGCAGACCTCCGACGACACCGACCGTGGCTGGGGTGAGCGATCGGGCGGCAACGACGACTGGCTGCTCGCCGAACGCCCCCCGCACTGGGACTGACCCGACAGCTCAGCGGTGGTGCGGTGAGCGCTCATCCGCGTACGACGATGGCGAACCGGGTGCCCTCGGGGAGCCCGACGGCGCGTTTCGCCTGGTCGGGGCGGAGCGCGAGGTAGAGCGCCGCGGACCCGTCGGTCGCGTCGGCGCCCAGTACGTCAAGCACCAGCGCCGCCGGCGCCAGCAACGTTGCCTCGGTGCCCGCCCCGGCCGGTGTCGCGGCCAGCAGGTCGACCCGGGTGCCCGGGTGGGCCACCGCCAGCGCGGCCGGCTCGGCCAACCGGACCGGCACCCCGACAGCCCCACTGGGCAGCGGCAGCGCGCTGGTCCTCCCGCCCCCGGTGGTCGTGCCGTCCCGGCCAGTGCTGCCGTTTCCGGCGGTGCCGCTTCCGGTGGTCGAGCTGTCTCCGGCGGTGGCGCGGGTCGGCGCTGGCCCGGCCCGATCGCTCTCGTCGGTGGGCCCGGCCCCACCGGGGTCGATCGACTCGCCCTCGTCGGACCGCCCGGCCGCGCGGTCGGCTCCCGTCGGCGCACGGGATGGCTCGGCGGTCGGCGGGCAACTGGTCGGCGTGTGCAGGACGGCAGCGGCCAGGCCGAGCAGCGCGGCGACCAGACCGGCCCGGAGCAGGGTGCGCCCGCCGGGCAGGGTGAGCCGGCGCAGCGGACGCAACGCCCGCGCGGAGTCTGGATCGCCCATCGTTGCTGCCGCCTCCCGTCCGAGGACGTCGTAGCGACACCCTCGGCGGCAGGTTAGGCCGTTCCAACCGCAGTTGGTCGGCCCTCGGCCGGCGCCTGTGGATAACCGGCCGGCCTGTGGATAACCGGCCGGCCTGTGGACAACGCCCACCGGCCGGCCCGATTTGCTATGGCAGCGGCCTTGATCGACTCGACTTCAAGGAAGTCGGGGTGTCAGGGCAGCCCGGATAGGCCGGTTCCCGTAAACCCGAGTGGATCACGGGCCAGGCCGCCAGCTCAGGCCGCCGGCTCAGGCCGCCGGACTCAGGCCGCCGGGGTCAAGCCGCCGAACTCAGGCCGACGGGGTCAGGACGCGGAGCTGGCCGCCGGGGACTTGCCGCCGCTCGACCCACCCGACGACGAGCCACCGGAGGACCCGCCAGAGGACGAACCCGAACCCGAAGACGACCCGGAACCCGAGGACGACCCCGAACCAGACCCCGACCCGGACGACGAGGAGGAACCGGACGACGACGACCCCGAGCCCTCACCGGAGGACGACTCGGACTTGCCGGGCTTGGTGGCCGTGCCGCCGGCCGTCGTCTCGGAGCCGGACGCCCGCGAGTCGGTGCGGTAGAAGCCCGAGCCCTTGAAGACGATGCCGACGGAGTTGAAGACCTTGCGCAGCCGCCCCTGACACGCCGGGCACTCGGTCAGCGGCTCGTCAGAGAAGGACTGCACCGCCTCGAGCTGCTCACCGCACGTGGTGCAGGCGTACTGGTACGTGGGCACGTTCTCCTCCGGATCTGGGCTCAGCCAGTTGGCACTCGACGTATTCGAGTGCCAATGGTGCGTCATTCGGCCCGGGTTCGTCCAGCGGACGTGTGGGGCGCGACACCATGCGCCGCACCCGGGCCGCCGTCAAGCGTACGCACTCCGTCGGCGGGGGTGACGACCGCGCGGACAAGCCGGTCGTGCGCCTCCGCCGGCAACGCCTCGACCAGCTCGCCGTCGTGCAGAGGCACCACGGTCAGCGTCGACCCGGGCACCCGCGCGAGGGCGCGGTCGTACGAGCCGCCGCCGCGTCCGAGCCGCCGGCCGTGGCGGTCCACCGCGAGGGCCGGTACGACCACCAGCTCCGCGTCCGCCACGGCGGCCACCCCGAGGCGGGCGGCGGTCGGCTCCCGCATACCCCGGCCGGCGGCGACCAGATCCTCCGGCCCGGTGTAGGCCGCCCAGTCCAGATCGAGGTCGTCGAGGAGCACGGGCAACAGCAACTGGGCGTCGGTGGGCAACGCCGCCCGCAGTACGTCCGGCAGGTCCGCGCCGCCCGGTTCGGAGCCGACCGGCACGTACGCCGTCATCCGGTGCGGGCGCAGTCTGCGTACCAGCGCGACCAGCTCGGCCTGCACGCGCCCGGCGGCGGCGGCCCGGGTGGCGGCGGGCAGCGAGCGGCGGCGGGCGAGCAGGTCGGCACGCGCTTCCCGCTTCGCGTTACGGGTCGCTTCCGCTTCATAAGAAAATTCCGGCACGCAACACTCCTGACGCAACGCCTCTCCCACGGTTGCTCTGTGTCAGCATCGCAAGCAACGGAGGCGGAACTTCCGGGGGGACCGAGTGACGCTACGCGGGCGGTTGACAGCAGCCTTCCTCGTGGTGGTGCTCGGGCCGGTCCTGCTCGGCGCGCTATTCGTCGCGTCCACGGTCGCGGCCGTCGACCGCAGCCGCTCCACCGAGCGCCTGGCGGTGGCGGCGTCCACCGTGCGTACCTCGGTCGACGCGCTCTGCCAGCAGCTGCGGGCCACGGCCGATGCGGTGGCCCTCACCGCCGAGCCGGCCGTCGGCGCTGCCCAGCTGGTCGGTCGGGGCCTGGCCGCCGCGGTGCGGATCACCGACCTGACCGGCGAGGTCAGCTACGTCTCGCCCGGCGCGCCGCCGACCCCGTGGCGGGACTGCTCCGACTCGACCACCGGTTCGGCCAGCCCGGTCCGGGCGCTGGCCGCCCACGTCGACCTGCGCGACCGCGCCGGCACGCTGCGGGGCACGGTGACCGCCGCGCAACTGGTCGACCCGGCCTTCGTGGCCCGGCTGGCGGCGGTGACCGGGGTGGCGGTCACCCTGCTCGACAGCGGGGCGAGCGCCGCGCGGGTCACCCACACCACCGAGTCCCGGGAGGTACGCGACGCGGTGCTGGCCGCCGCCAGCTCCGTCGACGGCGAGCGGGTCACCGAGACCACCGAGGGCCGGTACGTGCGGAGGATCGGCCCGTCCGACGCGCAGCCGCTGCCCCTGGTGCTCTCCGTGGCCAGTGAACGGCCGCCCGGGCTGCACGCCACGCTGGTGGGGGTGGTCGTGCTGGGCGCGTTGCTCGCCGTGCTGACCGCCTGGCGGCTGGCCCGGGTGACCACCCGGCCGCTGGTGGAGCTGGCCGGTGCGGTGGACCGGGTGGCGCAGGGCGACCTGACCGCCCGCGTGCCGGTGCGCAGCCGCGACGAGCTGGGCCGGCTGGCCGCCGCGTTCAACCGGATGACCCGGGAGACCGGCTCCTACGTCGCGGCGTTGACCAGCAACCGCGACCAGCTCCGCGGGCACCTCGCCGTGCTCGGCGACACCCTGGCCAGCACGCACGACCTGCAACGCATCCTGCGGGTGATCCTGCACAGCGCCATCGGCGCGACCGGCGCGCGCGCCGGCGCGGTGCTGCTGGTGGAGGCGGGCGGAGTGCTCGTCGCACAGTGCACCGAGGGGTTGGACGGGCGGTGGCCGGAGGGCGACACGGACGGGCCGTCGACGCTTCGGGTGCCGGTGGGGGTCGGTGTGGTCGGCGCCGTCGCCGCCACCGGGGAACCGCAGCGGGGCAGGGTGGAGCCGACCGAGGTTCCGTCGGGTGAGCCGCGCTGCCGCACGTACGTCGCGGTCCCGTTCGCCGACCCCGGCGGAGGCACCGCGGCCACCCTCGGCGGGTCCGCCGACGAGGCCGGCGCCGCGGCGGCACTCGGCGTGCTGGCCCTGTACGACCGGTTGGGCGCCGACGAGTTCGACGACGACGACCTGGTCACCCTGCGGACCTTCGCCGGTCACGCGGCCGTGGCGGTGGACAACGTGCGGGTGCACGAGGAGGCGCAGCGGCTCTCACTCACCGACCCGCTGACCGGGCTGTGGAACTACCGCTACCTGCGCGAGTCGATCCGGCGGGAGGTGGAACGGGCCAGCCGGTTCGGGCGGATGCTCAGCGTCCTCGCACTGGACCTCGACCGCTTCAAGGACGTCAACGACACGTACGGGCACGCCGCGGGGGACACCGTGCTGGCCGAGTTCGCCCGGCGGGTGCGCGGCGAGATCCGCGAGGTCGACCTGGCCTTCCGGCAGGGCGGCGAGGAGTTCGTGTTGCTGCTGCCGGAGACCGACGCGCGGGGCGCGGCGATCGTGGCCGAGCGACTGGGCGCTGCGGTACGCGAGACGCCGATCGCCGTCGAGGCGTACGCCGGGCCGGTCCTGGTGACCGTGTCGGTGGGCATCGCCGTCTACCCGGACAACGGCGGCACCGGGCGGGAGGTGCTGGAGGCCGCCGACGACGCGCTCTACGCGGCCAAGGCAGCCGGCCGCGACACGTACCGGGTCGCCGAGGTACGCCCGGACGTGCCGACGCGGGAGATGCCGGTGCTCGCCTGCGCGGTCAGCCCACCCGACGGGCTGCCGCGCGCCGGTCAGCCCGCGCAGGTCACCCGGGAGCCGGACGGGCCCGCCCGGTCGGAGCCGGCTGTGGGCGTACCGGAGTCATCGCCGGCGCACGCCCGGCCGGAACCCGCCGGCGACGGCCCGGACAGCGCGACCGGCGGGGCGCGGGCCGGCCCGGACGCCGCGCGGCCGGGGCCGGGTGGCGGCGCGTCTTCTGGGCCACACCCGCCGCGACAGAGCCGTGGCCGATAGTCTCGCGGCATGTCGGAGCACTCAGCGAACCCCTCATCGGCGGCCGCCGCAACTGGCCGTCCCCTGGCGGTCAAGGCCGTCATCCCGGCCGCCGGACTGGCCACCCGGTTCCTGCCCGCCACCAAGGCGGTGCCCAAGGAGCTGCTGCCGGTGGTGGATCGGCCGGTCCTGCAGTACATCGTCGAGGAGGCCACCCAGGCCGGCATCGGTGACGTGTTGCTGATCACCGGTCGGGGTAAGACGTCGATGGTGGACCACTTCGATCGCCGCCCAGACCTGGAGACCAGGCTGGAGGAGAAGGGTGACGCCGAGCGGCTGGCCGCCGTGCGTCGGCCCAGCGAGCTGGCCGAGATCTACACCGTCCGGCAGCCCGAGCAGCTCGGGCTCGGCCACGCCATCGGGTACGCCGAGTCGCACGTCGGTGACCAGCCCTTCGCGGTGCTGCTGGGCGACGAGTTCGTCAAGCCGTCGGAGCCGCTGCTGCCGGCGATGCTGGAGCTACAGGCCCGCACCGGCGGTGTGGTGCTCGCGTTCTTCGAGGTCGACCCGGCCGAGACCAAGCGGTACGGCATCGCCTCCGTCGAACCCGCCGAGTCGGAGCTGACCGACATCGGTGAGGTCGTCAAGGTGACCGGGATGGTGGAGAAGCCGCAGCCGGAGGACGCGCCCAGCAACCTCGCGGTGCTCGGCCGCTACGTACTCCCCGGCAAGATCTTCGACGCGATCCGGCGGACCAAGCCCGGCAGCGGCGGCGAGATCCAGCTGACCGACGCGATGGAGCTGCTGCGCACCGAGGGCACGCCGGTGCACGCGATCGTCTACCGGGGCACCCGCTACGACACCGGGATGCCGCTGGGCTACCTCCAGACGGTGGTGCAGATCGCCTCCGAGCGCGAGGACCTGGGCGGCGAGTTCCGCTCCTGGCTGGCCGACTTCGTCAAGGCCGACGCGGCAGGCGGATCTGGTACATGACCGCGACGGCCGACGCCGAGGCGGCCGCGAACGAGTTGACGCCGCTCGCCGACTACCTGGGCAGCGTGCTGCGCAGGTTACGCGCGCTGCCGCCACTCGACCTCGACCTCACCCAGGCGCACGGCAACGTCCTCGCCGAGGACGTCGTCGCGCCGCACGCCTTCCCGGCCTTCGACCAGGCGGCCGTGGACGGCTACGCGGCCCGCTGGGAGGACATTTCCGGAGGGGGTCGGGGCCCGAGTTACGTCCCGGCCCCCTCCGGCACGCCCGGCGGCCGGACCATCCGGCTCAACGTGGTGGGCGACCTGGGTGCCGCGAGCTGGCGGCCGGTCCGGCTGACCCCGGGTTCGTGCTTCTCGGTGGCCGCCGGGGCGCCGCTGCCGGTCGCCGCGGACGTGGTGGTCCCGGTGGAGTGGACCGACCAGGGCATGGCCGCGGTGGAGATCTTCCGCACCCCCAAACGGGGGTACGGGGTACGCCGAGCCGGTGAGGAACTACCCGTCGGCACCCTGCTGGCCCGCGCCGGCACGTACGTCTCGCCGGCCCTGGTCGCGGTCTTCGCGGCCACCGGTATCGGGCACGTGGTGGTCCGGCCCAGCCCACGGGTGGTCATCGTGGCCACCGGCGACGAGTTGGTCGACGTGGGCCGAGGCAGTCAGCCGGGGCAGGTGGTGGACGCGAACTCGCACGCGTTGACCGCCGCCGCGGCCGAGGTGGGGGCACTGGCGTACCGGGTGGGGATCTGCGACGACGACCCGGAGGGGCTGCGCGGGCTGCTGGAGGACCAGACCCTGCGCGCCGACCTGATCATCACCACGGGGGGCACCGGCACCGGCCCCGGTGACATGGTGCGCCGGATCCTGTCCCGCCGCGAGGGCGGCCGGGTCGGGCCGGTCACGTTCACCGACGTGGCGCTCTATCCCGGCACCGCGCTCGGGTTCGGCACCGTCGGCGCCGAGGAGGTGCCGGTGGTCTGCCTGCCCGGCGACCCGGGCGCCGCGCTGATCGGTTTCGAGGTGCTGGCCCGCCCCGCCATCCAGTTGCTCGCCGGTGCCGAGCCGGTGTTCCGCCCCAGCGTGCGGGCGCACCTGCTGGAGACCGTGTCGTCGCCGACCGGGCTGCGCGAGTTCCGGCCGGCTCACGTCGCCGAGCGACGCGGCGGTGGATACACGGTCCAGCCTCTCAGCGGCGGGCCGTTCACGCTCTCCGGGCTGGCCGAGGCGAACGGCCTGCTGGTGCTCGGCGAGCGGGTCACCACGGCTGCCGCTGGTTCCACCGTGGACGTCCTGCTGTTGGACCGTCGCCGGTGACGGTGACCCGGTCGATCCGCCGGCTGGCCACTCGGGCGCCGCGTGATCATCGGGTCCACGCGGTGGGTCCACTTGCGCGCGACACGGTCCCGCGCGGGAGACTGTGCGGGTGAGTCTCTTCGGCCCCCCGCGGGCACCGGGCTGGCCGGTGGAGTTGGCCGACGGCGCGGTGTTCCTGCGGCCCTACCGGCGCTCGGACGCGGTGGCGTGGTCGGAGATACGGCGGGCCAACCGGGCCTGGCTGGCACCCTGGGAGTCATCGCTGCCCGGCGCGTGGGACGACCTCAACTCGCCGGCCGCGTTCCGTTGGGTGCACCGTGACCAGCGGCGTTCCGCCCGCGAGGGTGAGGGGATGCCGTTCGCGGTCTGTCTGCGCGAGGCCGACCGGGACCGGTTGGTCGGGCACATCAACGTGGGCAGCATCGTGCGACGGGCCCTCTGCTCCGGCTATGTCGGCTACTGGGTGGACGCCCGGGTCGCCGGTCGAGGTGTGATCCCGACGGCGCTCGCGCTCGCCGTGGACCACGCGTTCGGCCCCGGGGGGCTGCACCGGGTGGAGGTCAACATCCGTCCGGAGAACCGGCCGTCCCGGCGGGTGGTGGAGAAACTGGGCTTCCGCGAGGAGTCGTACCACGTGCGCTACATGCACATCGACGGTGCGTGGCGTGACCACATCGGATACGCGATGACCAGCGAGGAGATCGCCGCCGAGGGCGGCCTGTTGGCCCGCTGGCACCGGGTACGCGCCGACGCCCGGTAGGAGGATTTCCGCACTTCCTCAGCGCCGTCCCACAGACGGGATCGGCGCGGCGCGGTGGCATCCCGGTCGGCGCGCCGTAACCTCAAGTAACTGCAAGCTGCGGCAAGCGCTCCCCGGCCGGACGATCCACGCACCCAGGCGCGATCGGTGGAAGATCCTGCGGTCGGGTGGCGGTTGCGACGAATTCGGTGACGGGAGGGGTGAGGGTGCCGACCT
This sequence comes from Micromonospora cabrerizensis, assembly GCF_022230955.1. Lineage (GTDB taxonomy): Bacteria > Actinomycetota > Actinomycetes > Mycobacteriales > Micromonosporaceae > Micromonospora > Micromonospora cabrerizensis. The sequence continues at coordinate 46,836 of NZ_JAKKFI010000069.1, read as the reverse complement.
CGGTGCTCCTCGCCGTCCTCGCCGCCGCCGGCCTGCTCGCCCTGGCCCCGGCGCTGGTCCGCCGGTACGACGCCACCGAGCGGCTGGTGGCGGAGCGGGCGCAGTCGACGGCGCGGGTGCTCCAACGCCGTCGGCGGCGCCGCACTGTGCCCGGACGGCGACCCGTCCACCCTCCGCGCTCACTGATCGTCACCCTCAGTGAGAACGCGACTACAGGAGTATTGTCCGCGCCCGTCTCTGCGCCCCCGGCCGCCCGCCGCTCCGGTCGGCTGCGCGCCGTGCCACCCGCACCCAAGCGGTCCCGCCGCCGCCCGCCGCCGCGCCGACAGCACACCCCCGCCGTGTACCGCCGCCGCCGGGTGCTCGCCGCCCTGCTGCTCCTCAACGTCGTCGAGCTGATCGGCGTGCTCTTCGTCAGCCCCGGCTTCTGGATCGGCTTCTCGGTCACCTTCCTGCTCCTGGCCATGTACGTGGTCCACCTGCGCGGTCGCGCCCTCGCCGGGCGTCGCCGCCGCCGCGCCCGGGCCCGCGAGGCGGCCTGGCTGGCTGCCCGGCAGGCCGAGGTGCGCCGGGAGCAGGCCCGCCGGGCAGCGGCCCGCCGGGAGGCTCAGCGCCGACTGGCCGCCCAGCGCGAGGGGGTACGCCGAGCCGCGATGGGCCTGGACCGCCCGGGAGACCTGCCGGCGGCGGTCAACGGCGGGTCGGTCTCGTACCGGCGCTCAGGTGGCCTGCGCGGACGCCCCTACGAGGCCGGCCGAGGCGCCTGACCGCGCCGGCGCTGCCTGGCGCCCGGCTTGGTCGACTCGGGTTTCTGGAAGTCGGGGTGTCGTGGCGTCCCGAATGCACCGATTTTCAGGAAGTCGAGTGGATCAAGCCGAGGGCTGGAGCGCCGCGCCGGGGGCGGATTCGCGGTGGGGCCCAGCGACCTGTTAGCCTTGCTGCCGGCCCGCCCGGTGTAAGCCGGGTGGGACCGAAGCCGGTTCGCCGGCGGGGGGCTGTGGCGCAGACTGGTAGCGCACCTCGTTCGCATCGAGGGGGTCAGGGGTTCAAATCCCCTCAGCTCCACCCCAGGTCAAAGGCCGTTTCCGCTCGTCGGAGACGGCCTTTTTCGATCTTGCGCGGCATTGGGGCGCGGCAGTCCCGCTCGGCTCGGCTTCGTTGTCGTACCCGCCAATACGATCTTGTGCATGGAGCGTCCGGTACGGCAGGCATACCTGAACATGATCGCCAAGCAGGTCGGGCCGGTGCTGCGAGGGCACGGTTTCAAACGGTCACACGGGACCTTCCGCCGGATCTCCGATGCCGGCCATGCCGCGGTCGTCGAGTTCCAAGGGTCCACGGGCGGCGGTGGCGACACCTCGCTCTTCTACGTCAACCTCGGTGTCGCCACCGTCTCTTGGCTCGCCTGGAAGGAACACCTGTATCCGGGCGGGAACTGCCGCGACCGGCCCACGGCGTCGATCGCTCAGTGGTGGACCCGGCTCGACGCTGCTCCCGGGCACTCCGACAATTTCGACCGGTGGGCGATCCGGTCGGTCGAGGAAGCCGAGGCATGCGGCGCTGTCGTCAGTCGGGAACTGTCGGAGCAGGTAGTGCCGACCTTCGATGCATGGCTCGCGCACTACACACACCTTGACGTGCTTCTCGCCGATGGGCGGGTGGATGAGCTGCCTGCGCTCTTCGGCGCCCGCCCGCCGGATCCGCTGAACGGCATCGACCACTTCCGTCGGCTTGACCATCCCTACCTGGCGTTCATGCTGTCGAGGCGGCCCGCAGCGCTCGAGTAGCTGGCTGCCCTGCCTCCCGACCCGCTGGCCAGGGGTGCGGAACCGGCCATCGGCCTGTCTCGAACTGGCCCGAACGGTCCCGAACAGCCGTTCGGTCCGCAGCGGCGATCATCGATGCTCTACTCGATCTCGCGGCAGGCGCCACCGTCCTCACAGGACAGCCGGGACGTCCCCACGTTCCTGGCCACGAGCGACCGCCGCAGCTGCCGCCGACACGCTGCGTCCCAGCGCGTCCGCGGAGCTTCCCATGTCTCGAGGATCGCCAAGGGGGAGATGAATGCTCAGGTTCCTACCAAGGGCGGGTGGCCGACGACGTGCCACCGGAGTCGCGCTCGCTGTCCTGCTGGCGTCGACGTCCGGTGCGCTGGTCGTACCGGCGCACGCCGCACCGCCGCAGGCGGCTGCGAAGCCCGCCCAGGCACCACCGGCCCAGCCCGCGTCGCCCGGTTCGCCGGAGAAGCGGGTGCTGGGGCCGTCGAACGCTCCGGTCAGCCAGCTCGCCGGACCGATCTCCGTGCCGCTCGGCACCGGGCCGGTCCGCAACGGAACGTTCAGCACGTTCCAACTGACCGACCGGTTGACCGCCCAGGTCAACACCGGCTCGGGAAACCTGCTCATCCGCAGCACCGACCTGACCCTGCCGGGCATCGCGGACAGCCTCGTGCTGGGTGCGGCCTACAACAGCCTTCTCACCGGCAGCGAGGTGCCGACCGGCTCGCTCGGCTACAGCTGGCGTACGCGGGCCGGTGTGGACGTCAGGCTGATCAAGGCGGACGACAACTCGGTCACGTACGTCGCGGCCGACGGCGTCATCGGGCGGTTCACCCCGAGCGGGTCCGGCTACACCGCCGCCAAGGAGTTCAAGGCGACGCTCACCACCGACGGCTCCGGGTGGAAGCTGGTCGAGCATGACAGCGGCCGGAAGCTCTTCTTCACCTCCGCCGGGCAGCTGGACCGCAGCCAGGACCGCAACGAAGGCGTCACCGACTACAGCTACGACGGTAGCGGCCGGTTGACCACGGTGACCTCCAACCGAGGCGCCACGGGCGTCCGCACCGCGAAGGTGATCTACGGCTCGAACGGCTACCTCTCGGCGATCGAGCAGACCGTCGCCGGCGGGCAGAACCGCAGCGTGAAGTACAGCTACGCCAGCAACGGCAACCTGACGCAGATCCGCTCCGCCACCGGGAGAGACACCCGTTTCGAGTACGACTCGTCGCGGCGGGTCACCAGGATCTCGGGCGGCATCCAGGGTTCCAATCTCGGGAACGCCACCTCGATCACCTATGACTCGGCACACCGGGTGACCTCGTTGACCCGGGCCTTCCAGCCGGAGAACCCGACGGTGGGCGCCACCACCCGGTGGGCGTACCCGTCGGCCACCCAGACGCTCGTCGCCGACGCCAACACCAACCAGTCGCAGCCGGTCACCTCGGTGCCGCGCAGCACGTACACCGTCAACGCCGACAAGCGGGTGACGGGTTTGGTCGACCCCGACGGCAAGGTCCGCAACTTCTCCTACACCCCGAACCTGGACCTGGCGTCGACGCAGAGCGGCACGGGTGCGATCACCACGACCTCGTACGAGGCGAACGGTGGGCAGTCGCCGACCCAGGTCGTCACGCCGACCGGGGCGAAGGCCTCCCTCGCCTACGCGAACGTGGCGACGCCCACCAACCCGACGGCGAACTTCCAGCCGTCGTCCGGCTCGGACAGCCAGGGCAACAGCACCTCGTACACGTACAACGGGGCGGGCAACCAGTTGTCCACGACGGACGCCCTGGCCGCCGAGGCCAAGGTCGAGTACAACACCGACGGCACGATCGCCTCGTCGACCGACCCCGGCAACGGCACGAACAGGACCACCTACCAGTACGACGCCAACCAGCAGCTGACCTCGATCAACCCACCGACGGGGACGACGCTCGGGGCACGGCAGTTCAGCTACGACGAGTTCGGACGGGTGCGTACGGCGACGGACGGCACCGGACGGACCCAGGAGTACGAGTACGACCTGGACGACCGGGTCACCCGGATCAAGTACCCGGACATCCCCGACGTCGCCTACGAGTACGACGGCGGCGGCAACGTCTACGCCCGCATCGACGGCAACGCGTACCAGAACTTCTTCTACGACCGGCTGAACCGGCTCACCGGCCGGCGGACCGGCAGCGTCGGCGGACTGTGGTACGTCTACGACCCGGTCGGCAACCTCATCGAGCAGCAGGACGAGCGCGGCAGCTCGTACCACACCTACAACGCCCGCAACCTGCTCACCAAGCTGGTGGCCGCCAACGGCACCTACACCTTCACCTACGACGACGAGGGGCGTCGCACCTCAACGAAGTTGGCCGTCTCCTCGGTGACGGTGGCCGAGACCGTCAACACCCTCGACCAGTCCGGTCGGATCAGCCGGACCACCAGCAAGCGCTGGCAGGGCGGCACGGCCAGCACCGTCTTCGACGTCTCCTACTGCTATGCCAAGCGGGTCGGCACCTCGGCCTGCTCCACTGCCAAGGCCGACGACACCGGCCTGCGGCAGTGGCAGACCGACCACCACCGCGGCGGTGCGGTCAGCCTCTACACCTACGACAAGGGCAACCGGCTCACCAAGGCCACCGACATCGACGGCAAGACCTACGACTACGCGTACGACAGCAACGGCAACCGCACCTCGGAGAAGGTGAACGGGGTCACCAGGCAGACGCTGACGTACAACGCCGGCAACCAGATCACCAGCTCGGGTTACTCCCACGACGGGGCCGGCAACCAGCTCGGCGGCTCGGCGCTGCGCGACTTCGAGTACAACTCCGCCGGGCAGCTGATGCGGGGCTTCACCGCAGGCGGCGCCGAGCTCGGTTGGGCGTACAACGGGGCCGACCAGATCGAGCTGGGCTGGAAGGGCACGCCCCGGTTCGAGTACGAGTACTTCTTCGGTCGCAACGACCAGAACGGCCAGAGCGTGGTGCAGAGCTACACCGTGCCGGGCACCTACGGCCGGCACTTCGTCGAGCGCGACCAGCTCGGCACGCCGGTCGGTTTCCGGGGCAAGACCGGTAGCACCTTCCACCACTACTTCTACGTGTTCGACGGACTGGGCTCGGTGGTCGCCCTGATCAAGTACGACGGCTCACTGTCCGGCTCCTACACCTACGACCCGTACGGCAAGGTGGTGAAGACGGTTGGCAGCAGCAACGAGATCATCGACAACGCGCTCGGTTTCGCCAGCGGCACCCGTCACGACGACCTGACCAAGTTCGGTCGGCGCTGGTACGACCCGAACACCGGCCGCTTCACCCAACAGGACAGCCTGAGCTTCCTGGCGAACCCGGCCATCGGTAACCGGTACGCGTACGCCGCCGGCAACCCGGTGAACTACGTCGACCCGACCGGTCTCGCGCCCAGCCTCGCCTGCTTGGCAGCCCTGGGGTTGACTGTGGGTGCAGCGCTGGGCACGGCCGCAGCAGTTGCCGCCGCAGCGCCGACCCTCGGGAGCTCCCTGACCATCGCCGCAGCGGGCGTAACTGCGGTCTCGTCCGGTGCGGCGGCAGTCGCCGCCTGCTCCTCATGAGCACCTCACCGGACTGGGGCTACCCCGTCTGATGGTAGGCGGTGGGCGGGCCGATGCGCGGCGCGCCCACCGCCCCCTCGCCTCGTCGATCAAGGAGGGGTGGTGGTGGGTGACAAAGCGGCCACCATGGCATCAAGCTGGCACCACAACTCCATGATCGACGGGGTGGGCGGGCCGCGCGGTTACTTCCACTTCAGGCTGGCGAGTTCTGCCCGGAACTGCTTCAGGCTGAAAGTCGCGCCCTCGGTGGGCGTCAACATCAGCGAGTACGTCACGTCCCCGACGTTCCACCGCACCTGCCAGAACCTGTCCGCCCTGCCGGTGATGACGCCCTCGTGTGAGCCGATGGCGACGGTGCCGACGGCTGCCGGAGATTCCCTTCCGACCGTGCGGCCCGCACTCGCCAGCAGCGTGGAGCCGTTCGGGCCGTTGTAGCCCTGACACCAGCCGTCGTCGCAGTGCGTCGAGTGTGGGCTCCACTTCCTGCCGGAGGCCAGGTCCGGGAGTTCACGCTCGGAAAGGGCCGGTGGTGGCAGCGCGCCGGCGGCGTCGCGGAGGAGCCGATTGCCGAGGGGCTTCTGCAGCGACACGACGAGGGGTGCCCGGGTACCACTGGTCGAGCAGTCGGTGGCGTCGACGATCTGACCGCGCACCACGACGACGACCTGGGTGTCCGTCTGCTCGGTGACCGTGGCCTGTGGTCCCACGAGCTCCTTGCAGGGCACGTCGCCGATGCTGGCGTACACGGTGATGGTGGTGTCGTCGCGGGCAACCAGCGCGGCATTCCAGCTGATGGCCGACACTGCGGGTGGCAGTGCGGCCGGCACCGTCCTGGCGGCCGTGCGTTGGGTCGTGGCCTGGTCGGGCGCACGGCGGCTGAGGAGGACGCCGCCAACGAGCGCGAGGGCGACGGCGACGCCCACCGCTGCGCCACCGATCCTCCGGCGACGGCCGGCGTGATCCTCGCTGCCACTGCTCTTGGCGGGCCGTCCGTCGATCTGCACAGCTTCCGTACCCCCTGCCGGAACACGCGGAAACGGATCGTACGTGAGCACCCGGTGCTCCCGGGTGCCCTCAAGCGGCAGGTGGGCGGCCACGTCTACTGTCGGGCCGGTGAACCTGCGCAAGCTGTTGCTCGTGGCGGTCTGGACCATCCCGGCGTTGGCCGTCCTGAGCGTCGGTGCCGGATTCCTGCTGCTCCGCGGCGACGCGGCCGATCGGCGGACCTGCCAGGTGGCGGTGGACGCCGCGCAGTCGACGGTGCGCACGGATCGGTGGGACCCGCCGGACGAGCTGCCGGGCCTCGGTGCCTACCCGGAGATCCACTGGCAGGGGCGCCCGTTGGGCAATCCCTGCTCGTTGTTGCCGGGTCCGACGGACTGGGCGTACCAGGGCGTGGTGAGACTGCGTCCGGAGGACGCGCAGGCGCTGGCGGAGCAGTACGACTTCGTGCCCTACGCGACGCTCGACCCCGACGAGTTGCCGGACTCCGCCGCACCCACGGACGTCTGGCCGGCACTCGCGCCGTATCTGCCGACGCAGCCGGTGTGGCGGTACAGCGCCTCGTACACGGCGGGGAACCAGACGAGGGTCGCGTTCCTCGACGTGGAACACCAGACAGTCTTCTTCGTGCGCTGGAACAGCTAGCGCGCTCGGAGGTGCTGGCCGGCCTACGCCCGGCCCAGCCATCGGCCTGCCGCGGCGGTTAGCATCCGGATCTCGATGGGAGGAGCCCAGATGGCATCGGTGACCCAGACCCGGTTCGGCATCGTCGGCAGCGGCTGGCGGGGTGAGTTCTTCCTCCGACTGGCTCGACTGCTGCCCGAGCGGTTGCGGGTGACCGGGGTGGTGACGCGTACCGCATCGCGTGGTGCCGAGGTGGCGGCCGAGTGGGGCGTTCCGACCTTCCGCACGACGGCCGAGATGCTGGCCCACGAGCGACCGGACTTCGTCATCGTGTCGGTGCCCTGGCCGGTGACTCCCGACGTGACCCGGGAGCTGGTCGCGGCCGGCGTACCGGTGCTCGCCGAGACGCCGCCTGCCCCCGACCTTGCCGGCCTGCGCTCGCTCTGGGCCGACGTCGGCGGCAGCGGTCTGGTGCAGGTCGCCGAGCAGTATCTGTTGATGCCGGGGCACGCGGCCCGCCTGGCGGTGGTCCGCGCCGGGGTGATCGGCGAGCCGACGTCGGTCCAGATCTCCTCGACCCACCTCTACCACGCGGTGTCGCTGATCCGTGGCCTGCTCGGGGTCGGGCACGAGAGCGCCGAGGTCAGCGCGCGCGCATTCGTCGCGCCGCTGGCCAACCCGCTGTCACCCGCCGGCTGGAGCGGTGACGACACCCCACAGCAGCTCTCCACGACCCTCGCGACCATCGACTTCGGCGGCCGGATGGGTTTGTACGACTTCACCGACAACCAGTGGTGGAACCCGCTGCGGACCCGCCGGTTGGTGGTGCGGGGTTCGCTCGGCGAGCTGGTTGACGACCGGGTCGTCCGGCTGGTCGACCCCACCACCCCGGTGGAGTCGACCCTCAGCCGTCGCCAGACCGGTCTGGACCTGAACCTGGAAGGGCTTGACCTGAAGCACATCAGCTTCGACGGCGACGTGGTCTATCGCAATCCGTTCGTCGGCAGTGGGATGTCCGACGACGACATCGCGGTGGCTGACATCGTCGCCCGCACCGGCGCGTGGGCGCGGGAGGAGGGCCCGGCGCCGTATCCCCTCGCCGAGGCCTGCCAGGACCATCTGATCAGCCTCGCCATCGAGGAATCGGTACGCACCGGCCAGCCCGTCGTCACCGCCGGGCAGGAATGGGCGAACCCTGTTCGGTGAAGCTGATCTCTGTCGTTCGGCTGACAGTGCGCAACCGTGAAGTCCGCTCGTGTGTGAATCCGGGTATCAACCAATGTCCGGGAGCACCCGGACGTCACGCGGGGAGCAAGGATGAATCGAAGCACTCGACGCAGGATGCTCGGAGCCACCGCCACCGGTCTGCTGGCCGCCTCTCTCGGCGTCGCGGTCTCGGGGACGGCGACCGCCGCGTCCGGCAGGCCGGTCCTGAACACCTGCACGATCAGCACGCTGCCGTACCCGACCGACACCTATCGCGCCGACGCGAACGCGGTCGACCCGACCGGTCGCTACGTCGCGGGCACCGCCCTTCGGCGTGGTGAGATCGACAACCAGTACCTGCTGCTGTTCTGGGACGGGCAGCAGGTCACCGAAGTCGAGGTGCCGGTGATGACCACTCCCGTCGACATCAACTCCGACGGCGTCGTGATCGGCAACGGTTCGGCGCCGGACACCGGCATCGGGCAGCCGTGGATCTACCGCGGCGGCAAGCTCGAGCAGTTGCCGGTGGTGCCCTCCACCGGGATCTTCGTCTCCGCCATCAACGACGCCGGCGACATCGTCGGCTACGGCTCGGACATCGTGGCCGGGGAGTACGTCGGGCTGCGCTGGCCGGCTGCACGTCCCGGCACGGTCGAGGTGCTCGACGCCCCGGCCAACGCCCAGCCGAGCGGGATCACCGACAACGGGACCATCGTCGGCTCCGCCGGACCCTTCGGAGAATGGAACGGCTGGGTCCGTCGACCGAACGGCCGGATCGACGCGCTCACGATCCCGGGCGGCGGGTCGACCACAGTCACCGCGGTGGCGGGCCGCTGGGCGATCGGCATGGCGTGGCGGGAGGACACCGGCTCGACCAGGGTCCGGTGGAACATCCGGGACGGCTCGTACACGTTGCTCGACCCGCAGATCCCGGCACTGACCGACGTCAACGCCAAGGGTGTCGTAGTGGGCGACGACCGCGTTGCCAGGGGTAACACCTCGCGGGTCCTGCCGGGCGGCGGCACCGGGGTGAGCATCGGTGCCCGGTCCATCTCCGACACGGGCGTCATCGTCGGGTTCCGCAACGAGCAGGCCACCCGGTTGACCCCGGTGCGCTGGACGGGCTGCTGACCCACCGACTCTCACCAGAGTGGGGCCGGCCCGTCGGGGCCGGCCCCACGTCGTGTCAGCGCGTCACGGCTTCCAGGAGCCGGCGGTCTCGAACCTGTGCTGGTACTCCAGCACCCCGGAGGTGTCGTGTACGTCGAACACCACGCTGCCGGTGCGCCGGGTCCCGGCGGTCAGGTCGTCGGCGGAGGGCATCGGCTCGCCGCATCCGGAGAAGGCCCCGGCGACCGCGTTGGCCTCGGTGCCGTCGGCGGCGACCCACTCGAAGAACAGCGGGTTCGCCGAAGCGGTGCCCCTGGTGACGGTCAACGTCACGTCGGCGATCACGTACATGCCCTCGTCGGGCTTGAGGCCGTAGGGAGCGCACGGCTTGGTGGCGGTGCTGAACTTCGTCACGGTGATCTCGATGGTGCCGCCGTCACCATCGATGACCAGGGTGTCTCCGGGTGACATGTTGCGGGTGTCGCCGCTGGCCGTCGACGAGGGAGCTTTGGCCGACGGCAGGGCGGCGCCCCGGGTCACCCCGGGGGTGGGGAGGGCCTCGGTCACCTCGTGCGCGGCCCGGTTGGCGCCGATGACGACCGCCACGATGCCGCCGGCGCAGGTGAGAAGGGTGAGGACGGCCGCGGTGATCGCGACGGCCACGACTGTCTTCTTGGAACCCTGCGTCGGCACCGGTGCGGGTGCGACGAGCGGCCCGCCGGGTGCCGGATAACCACCGCCAGCGCCCGCGAAGCCACCGCCGGCCGACGGGTACGCGGTGCCCGAGAACGGCGGCTGCGACGCGCTCCCCGCTGCGGACCACGGGCTGGGCGGCAGCGGTGTCTGCGCGACCGTCGGGTCGACGGTGGACTGCGGCGGTGTCGTGGGGGACGACTGCGTCGGTGGCTCCGTGTTCGGGTGCTGGGGGTCCTGCGGCCCGGCGGGGGGCTGGGGGTGGGTCACCGTACTCCTTGACGCCTCGGTACGTGCGGTTCGGGAACCCGCCGACGCTACCGTGTGTGGTCGATCGCCCGGTCGCCGCGCCGGATCCCGTCCCACCGTCGGCGGCGACGCTCGCTCCGGTCCACCCAGCCTGGACGATGTGCGGTCGGCCATCCGGCGCCACAGTGGACACGGTGGCGCTGGGTGACGGGGGAGATCAGCGCAGCGGGAGCACGGCGGCGGTACGGACCAGCCCGTCGGCGACCACGAACCGGCCGGCGATGGTCGTCGGTGGTGCCTCGACCGCCGCCGCGTCCACCCGGGCCGGTGCGATGCGGGCCGTGAACGTGCCGGCACCCGGGTCCACGTCGAGCTGGGCGTCACGGAAGCCGAGCCAGGTCCCGACCACCGGGTACCACACCTTGTAGACGGTCTCCTTGGCGCTGAACAGGACGACCGGCCAGGAGGTGCCGCCGGGCAGCCGTGCGCAGAGGGCCTCCTCCTCGGGCAGCAGCACCATTCTGCGTACTCCCGGATCGACCTCGTGGTGCTGCTCGGCGTCCATTCCGACGGACCGGACATCGGTGGTGAGCGCCGCCGCGGCGGCGCAGTAGCCGGTGGTGTGGGTGATGGTGCCGACGACCCCGGCCGGCCAGACGGGTGCGCGGTCGGGGGCGGCCGGCACGGCGGTCGGCGGCAGGCCGAGACCGGTCATGGCCCGGCGGGCGCAGGCCCTCCCAGCGGCGAAGTCCCGCCGGCGGGTCTGTACGGCCCGCTCGCTGAGGCACGCCTGCTCGGCGGGGAGCAGCTCGCCGACCCAGTCGTCCGGCCCGGCCACGGCCACGGCGACCGTCGACGGCAGCAGGTCACGCATCGCGGCGGCCTACTGGTCGGTAGGAACGGCGGATTCTGTCAACCGTCAAATTTCCGACTCCCACGACGGGAGAAGGTACCGCAAAGATGTAACACCGGAGGGACGTGCAGCGCCCTCCCTGATGGCTCCGGGGGGACCACCATCAAGAACTGGTCGGGCAGGGCAGCCGCCAGTCCCGTGGACATCTGGAAGGACGTGCGATGACCGATGGTGCGGAACGGGCGGGGGTGCGGGTGGACGACCACGCCCCGAAGACCCCCTGCTGGAGCTGCGTCTCCTGCGGTGACGAGTGGCCGTGCGCGACGAAGCGCAGCCGGCTGCTGGCGGAGTACGGGACTGACCGCGCGATGCTCAGCGTCTACCTGGGTTCCTGTCTCGCCGCCGCCACGGAGGATCTGCGCGCCGCCCCGGTGATGTCCCTCCAAGACCGGTTCATCGGCTGGTTGCCGCGCGGCTCCCGCCGGGTTTGAACCGCTGGTGGCCCCACCTTCGGGCGGGGCCACCAGCGGCGGGTGGCTCAGCGACGCCGGGGCCGCCGGGTCACCGCGAATCCGACCACGCCGGCCACCGCGGCGAGCACGCCGCCGACACCGGTCCAGACCCACCGCGAGCCGAGATCCGGCAACCAGTCCGCCGGCGAGTCACCGTCGTCGCCCGCCTCCGGGTCCGCCACGGGTACGGCGTTGAGCACCGTGCCCGCCTCGGTGTTCGGCACCAGCGGCGCGGCCAGCTCACCGTCGTCGGCCGAGGCACCCCGGTCGGCGACCGTGCCGACCAGCAGGTCCACGTCGATCGGCGCGCCCAGATCCGGCTCGGGCAGGTCGATCACGGAGAGCCGGACGACGTACGTGCCGGGCAGCGGATCGGCCGACCAGGGCTCCGCCCACGGCCGCACCTCGCGCAACGTGCAGCCCAGCGCCACGCTCGACGCCTTCGCGTCCACGGTCGGGGTCTGCGCCCCGGCGGTGCACGCCTGCCGCCGCCGTAGCCCGTCGAAGACGTCGACCGTCCAGGTGGAGGCGCCGCTGCGCCCCTTCGGGAAGGTGACGGTGGCGGTGATCTCGTGCACCTGGCCCGCGCTGGCCGGGAACGCCCAGTAGAGGTGGTCGCCGATCGACGCGTCCACCCGTACCGGTTGCCCCGCGGAGATCGGGGTGGCGCTGAGGAACGACGTGCCGGCCCGGTTCACCGGCGTGGCGCCCGGGGAAGGGGTGGGGGCGGCGACGGCCGTGGCGGGCAGCAGCGCGGCCCCGCCGGCGGCGAGCAGCGCCGCCAGCGGTCGGAACAGGGCGGTACGCATCAGTTCTCCCTCCAGGTGGCAACCCACCAGCGGGTGAGCAGTCCGGCGATCAGGCCGGTGAGCAGCCCGGCGACGGTGAGCAGGGCGAGCAGCACCCAGCCTCGGCCGAGGTCCGGCCCGTCCGGTGCGGGCGTGGCGGCGACCACGTCGATGGTCAACTCCACCGGCATCCCCGGGGTGGCCGCGGTGCCGGGGCGCGGTGCGAACGAGTTGCTCACCACCAGGCAGACGGTGGTGGGTTCGACGACCGGCGCGGAACTCTCCTCGGTCTTCGCGGCATCCTCGTCGTCGGCGGTGGCCGACCAGCGCAGCCCGGCGGAGAGCACGTCGGCCCGCCCGCTGCCGGCGTCCGCACCGCGAACCAGTTCCCGGCCGTCCGTTGCGGTCGCCCTGAGCAGCACCCCGTAGTCCCGATTCACCGCCCGGTCCAGCGCCATGCTCACCGACGCGCGCAGCTCCTGCCCGGGGCGTACCGGCACCCGGTAGTAGCGGTGCTCGGAGAACGCCTCCCGGTCGGCGTAGACGCCGGGGGCGAGCAGCGGCGCCGAGTCGCAGACGTTCGTGCCGCCGACCACCGTCGGGGCGCGGGTGTGCGTGTCGCCGGCCCGCTCGACGAGCTGTTTGATCCGGTCGGTCAGCTCCTCGGCGCTCTGCGCCGCGGTGTAGGTGCCGCCGGTCGCGCTGGCGATGCAGAGCAACTGCTTGCGGACCTTCTCGTCGGGGGCCAGACCGAGGGTGTCGACGACCAGGCTGGTGCCCTGGGCGGCCAGCTCCCGGGCCACCTCGCACGGGTCCGGCGGGGCGCAGGTGTCCTCGCCGTCGGTGATCAGCACGATCCGCCGGGTGGTGGCCCCGCGACCCAGGTCCTCCGCGGCGGAGCGCAGTGCGAGGCCGACCGGCGTGAACCCGGTGGGTCGCAGGGTCGCCACCGCGGCCTTGGCGGCCGACCGGTCCACCGGGCCGACCGGCACGATCTGCTGAGTGTCCTGGCAGCCGACCTTCTTGTCCTTGCCGCGGTAGGTCGCGCCGAGCACCCGGATGCCGAGCTGGGTCTCCTCCGGCAGGGCGTCGACCACCTCGTTGAAGGCCTGCTGGGCAACGGAGATCCGGCTGCGCCCGTCGATGTCGGCGGCGCGCATCGAGCCACTGACGTCGAGCACCAGCTCGACCCGGGGCGGCTCGGGCACCGGCTCCTCGTCGGCCTGCGCCGGGACGGGCCCGGCCAGTGCGGTGGTCGCCAGCAGCCCGAGAAGGACCGCCGTCGATCGTCTGAAGTTGATCACGGCCCGCAGTGTAGTGAGATCCACTTTGGATGATCGTCTGGGTGGCGGGGAGTGGACCCCGGCACCTCCGGCCAGGTCGACAACCGCCTCCGACCGGGCGTCTCCGCGCTCTGGGTCCACGCCAGGTCACCCTCGGTCAACTGCCGAAGGGTAGGTGTCGGCCCGGCCGCCATCCGTCGGAAATCTGACCCAAGTCGACCCGTTGTGCCGGTGGTGCGCGGTGGTTAAGCTCTTCATGCGCGCCCCAATCGCCCGCTTCCCCCGTGGCAGGCGATCGGGGCGCGCGTCTTTGTCGAAAGGCCCTGCACGGTCACAGGCCCCGCAAGGGAGCACAGTGCCCGCAGGGTCGGAAAGGGCCCGCACGCTTCGGCGTGCGGGCCCTTCTTCGTCGCGCTGTGCGGCGCGTCGCCTGTCGGTGCTTATATCCACCGACCGTCGAGCCACATCCGGGAAAGCCAGTCCGAGTACGGGATCACCTTGCCGACGAAGATCGGATAGAAGTACGCGAAGCAGAGCCCGACCAGCAGCACGTACGCCCCGGCCGCGATGCTGCCGACCAGTCGACGTTCGTAGCTCGGGTCGCCGGGCAGCAGCGGCGCCACCTCACCCACGTCACCCCCGGCGGGCGCGATCAGCGCGCCGAGCACGTACACCACGGCAAGCACCAGGAACGGCAGCGCCGGCGCGGCGTAGAACGAGAACATCGTGCGGCCGTCGAGGGCGAACCAGAACCAGGGGAGCAGCCCGGCCGCCACGGTGAGCAGGATCGCGCCCGCCCGCCAGTCCCGGCGGGCCAGACCCAGCCAGGCCAGCGCCACCAGGGCGGGCAGGAACGACCACCACAGCAGGGGAGTGCCGAGCAGCAGGATCTCGGAGGCGCAGGTCGCTGCGCCGCATGTGCCGTCACCGGACCAGTGGAACGCCACCGGCCGGCCCAGCAGCAGCCACTGCCACGGCCACGACTGGTATTTGTGCGCGTCGTCGAGCTGGGCGTGGAAGCCGTACGCCGCCCGGTGGTACTCGAAGAGGTTGATCAGCGGCCCGATCACCGGGCGGTCGCTGAGCGGGGCGCTCGGGTAGGCCGACGCGAGCCGGTAGTAGCCGTCGTCGGTGAGCAGCCAGCCCGACCAGGTGGCGACATAGGTGCCCAGCATCAGCACGCCCGCGAGCACCAGCCAGGGCAGCTCGTCGAGCAGGGTGTCGCGCCAGGGCCGGCGGACCCCCGCCGAGCGGCGGACGCCGACCTCCCAGAAGAGCACCAGCAGCGCGAAGACCGGCACGAAATACAGTGCGCTCCACTTCACCGCGCAGGCACAGCCGATCAGCACCCCGGCCGCCAACCGCCACCACGGCCAGGTGCGCCAACCGGTCGGTGGCCGGCCGGCACGGCCCGGTCGGCTCGGGTCGAGCCCGTCGTCCAGGGCCCGCGCCCAGCGCCTGCGGCGGGCGTCCCGATCGAGCACCAACGCGCCGAACGCGGCCAGCACGAAGAAGAGCAGGAAGATGTCGAGCAGCGCCGCGCGGGACAGCACCAGGTGGAAGCCGTCGAGGGCGAGCAGCAGACCGGCCGCGCAGCCGAGCACCGTCGAGCGGAACATCCGCCGACCGATGCGGACCAGCAGCAACACCGACAGGGTGCCGATCACGGCCGCCGAGAACCGCCAGCCGAACGCCGGCGCGGTGGTCAGCAGGTGCCCGGGGACGGAGACCTTCGAGTCGGCGTCCTGGTAGCCGAAGGCCCACTCGCCGAGGCCGATCAGCCACTTGCCCAGTGGCGGGTGCACCACGTACGACGGGACGTTGTCCTTGTAGTTCCACTCGACGCCGCGGGAGATCAGCCCGTAGGCGTCCTTGGCGTAGTAGGTCTCGTCGAAGATCTTTTCCTTCGGGCTGGACAGCCCGACGAAGCGCAGGATCGCCGCGACGGCCACCACCACCGCCGTGGCCAGCCAGGAGAACCGGTCCAGCTGGGTGTCGACGGTGGCGAACCTCCGCCGGAGCGCGGCGGACGCGCCACCGCCACCGGCACTCGGTGCCGTCGGCTCCTGGTTGGGGCTGGGCTCGCCCGTCACCTCGACCATCTTGGCAGGCTCGGCGCTCGGGCTCTGCGCTGTCGACGCACTCGTCACCCGGCGATCGTAGGCTGCCAAGGTGCCCGGTGGCGCCCGTCGTCCCCGATACCGGTACTCGCTGTCGATGAAGGAGACGAATTCGTGGGTGAAAAGTCCGAAGCTGGGCGCCTGATCCTGCTCGGTGCCCCGCTCGGCAACCCGGCCGACGCCTCGGCCCGACTCCGGGAGGTGCTGAGCACCGCCGACGTGGTCGCGGCCGAGGACACCCGGCGGCTGACCCGGCTGGCCCGCGACCTCGACATCACGGTCGGCGGCCGGATCGTCTCCTACTTCGAGGGCAACGAGGAGCGGCGCACCCCCGAGCTGGTCGAGGTCATCCTCGGCGGGTACGTGGTGGCACTGGTCACCGACGGGGGGATGCCGAGCGTCTCCGACCCCGGCTACCGGCTGGTCCGGGCCGCACTGGACGTCGGGGCGCCGGTCACCGTCGCCCCCGGGCCCAGCGCGGTCACCACCGCGCTGGCGGTCTCCGGGTTGCCCTGTGACCGGTTCTGCTTCGAGGGCTTCCTGCCCCGCACCCCTGGTGCCCGCCGAACCCGGCTGCGCGCGCTCGCCGCCGAGGAACGCACGCTGGTCTTCTTCGAGGCCCCGCACCGGATCGGCGCGGCCCTCACCGACCTCGCCGACACGTTCGGCGCGGACCGGCCGGCCGCGCTCTGCCGAGAGTTGACCAAGACCTACGAGGAGGTGCTCCGCCGCCCCCTCGGCGAGCTGGCCCGGTGGGCCGCCGAGGGAGACCCGCGCGGCGAGATCACCCTGGTGGTGGCCGGTGCGCCGGTGATCGCCCCGGAACGCCCCGACGACGACACCCTGCGCGCGGCGGTCGCCGAGCGGGAGGCCGCCGGGCGGTCCCGCCGGGATGCCATCACCGACGTCGCCACCGAGTACGCGCTGCGTCGGCGCGACGTCTACACCATCGTGCACAGCTGACCCACGCTCCCGGCCGCGGCGGGGTTCGCCGGGCGTTGTGCTCACCAGGCGGAGGCCAGGAAGCCGACGGTGATCAGCACCGGGCCGGCGATGGCGGCGGTCACCGCCCAGCGGCGGTGCCGACGGCCGGGCAGCCGCGCCGACCCGGTCCACCGGACGATGCCGGCCGTGCAGGCCAGCACCACCAGCAGGCCGGGCAGCCAGCGCAGGTGTCGGCCCACGCCGCTGTCCGCGTACGCGGTGCCGGCGTCCGGGCCGGTCATCCGCGCCGGCACCGGCGTACCGCTCGCGTTCTCCCCGGCGGGTACGCCGCTGACCCGCACACCGTGCGCGACGAACCGCCCGTCCTCGGCCGTGAACGTGCCCCGACAGCGTTGGGTGAGCCCGCCACCGGTGCAGCCGTCGAGCACCACCGTGCCCACCCGGGCGTGCCCGACGGCGAGCCAGAACGGGCCGGCGCTGACCCAGGCGAAGAAGGCCGCCACCAGACTCAGCGTCACCAGCGCGGCGAGCCCGGGCAGCGGGTCGGGCGGTGGGGTCGTACGGCTCGGTGCCCGGCGGCGCACCGGCCGGGAGCCGCGGTCCCCCGACGGCCCATGGTCCTCCCGCACCGGGGTGCCGTCCCAGTGCACCTCCTCGATCGGCGCCCAGAAGACGCCGTCGTCGCTCGGCGTGTCACCGTCGGGCCGGCCCTCCCGTTGCAGGCGGCCCTGCTGGCGGACGGGCACCCGACGCGGCACCGCGTCCACCGGCGCGCCGGTGGTGGGTTCCAGCTCGACGGCCTCCAGCTCGACGGCCTCCGTGGCGGCGGGTGCCGAGCCGACCGGTGAGCCTGGCGCGCCGGGGCGGGCCGGGCTCGGTACGGGTGCCGCCGGGGTTGGCCGGGCCGGGGTGGGTGTCGGCGCGGCCGGCGTGGGCCGGACCGGGGTGGCGGCACGTTGCCCAGCCTCCTCCCGGCTCGACGTGACCGCCTGTCCCGACGGCGTGGCCTGCTGCTCCCCGGGCCGTGGGACGGGGCTCGGTCGAGGGCTGGGGCCGGGTCGCGACGTGGAACCCGGGTCGCCGCCGGGCACCACCCGGGGCTGGGGCGCCACCCCGGCACTCCGGGGCGAGGCCGGCTCGGGGCCGGGGTCGTCGCCGACCGCCGGGCCGGTGTGACGGTCCTCGTGCTCCCGTTCCGTTCGTCTGCCAGTCACGAGGTTCATTGCACACCGGTCCGGGAGGCGGAACGGGCAGCTCGACCGCGTGTCGGCGACAAATCGGACCAATGGTGGACGTGGTCGGCCCGGTCCGCCGGCCCGGCACCCCCCATTGGTTCGCGGACGCCCCGGACGGGTCACTAGGCTTGCTGCTCATGAGTCACGTTCTCGCGGCAGTGGCCTGGCCGTACGCCAACGGCCCCCGCCACATCGGCCACGTCTCCGGTTTCGGCGTTCCCTCCGACGTCTTCGCCCGGTACATGCGGATGGCCGGCCACGACGTGCTCATGGTCTCCGGCACCGACGAGCACGGCACCCCGATCCAGGTGCAGGCCGACGCCGACGGGGTGACCCCGCGCGAGCTGGCCGACCGGTACAACAGGGTGATCGTCGAGGACCTGCACGGCCTTGGCCTCTCCTACGACCTGTTCACCCGCACCACCACCCGCAACCACTACGCGGTGGTGCAGGAGTTGTTCGAGGGGATGTACCGCAACGGCTACATCGTGCCGAAGACCACCATGGGCGCCATCTCCCCGTCCACCGGCCGCACCCTGCCCGACCGCTACATCGAGGGCACCTGCCCGATCTGCGGGTACGACAGCGCCCGGGGCGACCAGTGCGACAACTGCGGCAACCAGCTCGACCCGATCGACCTGATCGACCCGAAGTCACGGATCAACGGGGAGACCCCGAAGTTCGTCGAGACCGAGCACTTCTTCCTGGACCTGCCCGCGCTGGCCGAGGTGCTGCGGCAGTGGTTGGACACCCGGGAGGGGTGGCGGCCCAACGTGCTGCGGTTCTCCCGCAACCTGCTCGACGACCTCCAGCCCCGGGCGATCACCCGCGACCTGGAGTGGGGCGTGCCGATCCCGCTGGACGGCTGGCGGGACCGGCCGGACAAGCGGATCTACGTCTGGTTCGACGCGGTGATCGGCTACCTGTCCGCGTCGATCGAGTGGGCCCGCCGCTCCGGCGACCCGGAGGCGTGGCGGGTGTACTGGAACTCCAAGGACGGCGAGGGCAGCGTCCCGTCGGCCGACGGAGTCGGCGGAGACGCCCGGTCCTACTACTTCATGGGCAAGGACAACATCGTCTTCCACTCGGTCATCTGGCCGGCGCTGCTCTCCGGATACTCCGGCGAGGGCTCCCGCGACGGTGCGCCGGGCGAGCTGGGTCGGCTCAACCTGCCCACCGAGGTGGTGTCGAGCGAATACCTGACCATGGAAGGACGCAAGTTCTCCTCGTCCCGCAAGGTGGTCATCTACGTTCGCGACTTCCTGGAGCGCTACGACGCCGACGCGCTGCGGTACTTCATCGCCGCCGCCGGCCCGGAGAGCAACGACACCGACTTCACCTGGGCCGAGTTCCTCCGCCGCAACAACGACGAGCTGGTCGCCGGCTGGGGCAACCTGGTCAACCGGTGCGTCTCGATGGCGGCGAAGAACTTCGGGGCGATCCCACCGGTCGACCCGGCCGGGCTCACCGAAGCCGACGAAGCCCTGCTGGCGACCTCCCGGACCGGCTTCACCACCGTGGGCGACCTGATCGGTCGGCACCGCCAGAAGCAGGCGATCGGCGAGGCCATGCGGGTGGTCGCCGAGGCCAACAGGTACCTCTCCGAGCAGGCCCCGTGGAAGCTCAAGGGCGAGGCGGACAAGCCCCGTATGGGCACCATCCTGCACGTCGCCCTCCAGGTGATCAGCGACGCGAACACGCTGCTCACCCCGTTCCTCCCGCACTCCGCACAGCAGGTGCACGAGCTGCTCGGCGGCACCGGTGTGCACGCGCCGATGCCCGTCATCGAGCAGGTCGACGACCTGGACGGCGGCCCGTCGTACCCGGTGCTCACCGGGGACTACACCGTCGGCGCGCGCTGGGAGTCGGTGTCGATCGAGGCGGGCCGGCCACTGGCGACGCCGAAGCCGGTGTTCCGCAAGCTCGACCCGTCGATCGTCGACGAGGAGCTGGCCCGACTGGCCGACTGAACGCGCGACACCCCCGGCGGCAGGGCAACCGGCCGCCGGGGGGCGTCACATCGCGTACCGGGTGTCCATCACCTGGTCGTCGCTCACCTCGGCGCCCGGCGCCCAGGTCTCGTAGATGCCGCGGTCGTGACACTGCGCGCCGGTGGCGACCACGGCGTCCGGGTCCGGGAAGCGCAGCCGCAGCCGCAACCAGCCGGCCTCCTCCCGCAGCACCAGGCACGGCACGCCCCGCCACTGGGCGAACCGGAGCCGGCGGGCCACCGCGTCCACCGGATAACGGGCCGCCCGGGTCATCGCCAGCACCCGGAACCCGCCGGGCAGGTCGGCCACCGCCTCGTACTCGGTGTCGCCGTAGAGGCCCACCAACTGCGTGGAGCGTGGAGCGTCCCCGGTCGGCACGTACTCCTGGTCGGGGGAGAGGCCCGGCACCGCGGCCAGCAGGTGCCGCCACTGCGGGCCCACCATCCGCAGCCATCCGCGCTGCTCGGCCTGGTAGGTGTAGAGCACGACCTCCACCCTCTCGGCGGGATAGGCCAGCAGGGTGGCGTTCGCCGGCATCGGCAGGTCGGCGAAGTCCCGGGTGACGAACTCGGGAATGAGCTGGCCGTTGCTCGGCACGAAGCCGGTACCCAGCACCGGTGGGCCCAGCCGGTCCCGGGAGGCCAGCGCGGTCAGGCCCCGGTGCGTCTCGCCCACCGGCACGTCGTAGTCGCCCGGGTCGGCGGCCCGCCACCGCAGCGCGTACGCGACGTCCGAGCCGTCCCGCCCGACGTCACCGTCGGTGCGGAGCACCGTGGTGGCCGTCGGCGTACGCAGGTGCGCCACGTCGTGCTCGCGGTAGCAGAAGCCGTGCGGCAGCCAGCCCCGCACGTACCCGGCGAGCTGCCGGGGCGAGAGCACCTTCACCATCCGGGTGCCCCGCCGCACCACCGCCGAGGCACGCACCGCGGCCAGGACGGGGTCGCCCGCCGCGGACGGCTGCTGACTGAGCTGGTGCACGTGCGTCCAGCCGCGTTCCCGGTGCGCCGGCATCATCAGCGGCGTCTCCGGCTCCTCGGCCGGCTCGGTCGCCCCGTGCACCGCGCTGGCCTCGGTGACGTGCACGAACCGGCGCCACGGCAGGGCGCTGCCCGGTCGGGACGCCCGCTCGAAGCCGGCCACCTCCTCGGCGCTGAACAGCTCGTACGCGGCGCCCCGGGCGATCTCCTCGGCCGGGTACACGCCGCCGCCGAACGCCACGCGCAGCCCGGTACGTTCTCCGGCCGCGCCGCTCGCGTGGGGTGTGACGCTCACGCCGCCGCCTCGCTTCGCTCGGCAGCGGCGCGAGGCGCCACGCTGCTGTGCCCCATGGTTCGCTCGCTGCGCTCGCTCACGCCGCGACGGTAGAGTCGCGCGGCGTAGTCGAGGTGAACGTCGGGTGGCGGGCAGATGGCCGGGCCCGGTGTGTGATGCTGTCGCTGATGAGCGAGCCCACTGAATCCCGCCGAGAGCGTGCCCGCCGGCGGGCCGGAGAGTTTCCGCCCGCCCCCGAGCCGCTGCCCCGGCCGGTGCTGGACAGCCACACCCACCTGGACATCACCGTCAGCGAGGCCGGTGTGCCCGGCGGCGGGCCAGCCGACGACCCGGTCGGTACGGCGATCGCGCTGGCCACCAAGGTCGGCGTGGACCGGCTGGTCCAGGTGGGCGTGGACGTCGCCTCCTCACAGTGGGGCGCGGACACCGCCGAGCGGTATCCCGCGGTGCTGGCCACCGTCGCGCTGCACCCCAACGAGGCGCCCCGCCTCACCGACCTCGACGAGGCGCTGCGGCAGATCGAGTCGCTGGCCGCCCGCGACCGGGTCCGGGGGATCGGCGAGACCGGGATGGACTTCTTCCGGACCGGCGACGAGGGGCGGGCCGCGCAGGAGCAGAGCTTCCGGGCGCACATCGCCATCGCCAAGCGGTACGGCAAGGCGTTGGTCATCCACGACCGGGACGCGCACGCGGACGTGCTGCGGATCCTCGACGACGAGGGCGCTCCCGACCGGGTGGTGCTGCACTGCTTCTCCGGTGACGCCGACTTCGCCCGCGAGTGCGTCCGCCGGGGCTACCTGCTCAGCTTCGCCGGCACGGTCACCTTCGGCAGCGCCACCGCGCTGCGCGAGGCCGCCGCGCTCACCCCGGTCGACCAGATCCTGGTGGAGACCGACGCCCCGTACCTCACGCCGACGCCGTACCGCGGCCGCCCGAACGCGTCGTACCTGATCCCGCTGACCGTCCGCGCGCTCGCCGCGACCACCGGCAGTGACCTGGACGAGCTGTGCGCGGCCATCTCCGCCACCGGCGACAGTGCCTTCGGGCCGTGGTGAGCCCGGGCCGGCGGTCGTCCCCGACGTCGCCGCTACGCTGCCAGGCATGACCGGTCTCCTCGGCCCGGCGGAGATCCGGGAACTCGCCGCCCGGCTGGGCGTCGCGCCCACCAAGAAGCTGGGCCAGAACTTCGTGCACGACCCGAACACCGTGCGCCGGATCGTCACCGCCGCCGGGCTGACCCCCGACGACGTGGCCCTGGAGGTCGGCCCCGGGCTCGGCTCACTGACCCTGGGGCTGCTGCCGGTCGCCGGGCACGTACACGCCGTGGAGATCGACCCGGTGCTCGCCGGTGCCCTGCCGGAGACCGCCGCGCGGCATGCCGGGGCGGACGCCGACCGGCTCACCGTGCACCGCGCGGACGCCCTGCGCATCGACGCCGCCGAGCTGGCCGACCCACCGCCGACCGCGCTGGTCGCGAACCTGCCCTACAACGTGGCCGTGCCCGTGGTGCTGCACCTGCTCGCCGTGCTGCCCACCCTGCGGCACGGCCTGGTCATGGTGCAGAAGGAGGTCGCCGACCGGCTGGTCGCCGGTCCCGGCTCCAAGGTGTACGGCATTCCGTCGGTCAAGCTCGCCTGGTACGCCCACGCCCGGGGCGCCGGCAAGGTGCCGCCGAACGTGTTCTGGCCGGTGCCCAACGTCGACTCCGGTCTGGTCGCCTTCGCCTGTCACGCACCGCCCCGCACCGACGTACCCCGGGAACGGGTCTTCGCCGTGGTCGACGCGGCGTTCGCGCAGCGGCGCAAGACGCTGCGCGCCGCGCTGGCCGGTTGGGCCGGCAGCGCGGACCGGGCCGCCGCCGCGCTCACCGCAGCCGGCGTCGACCCCGGCGCCCGGGGGGAGTCACTGACCGTCGAGCAGTTCGCCGCCATCGCCGCGTCGGCTCCGGTCGGTACGCCGGCCGCGAAGTAGGCTGACGCCCGTGCCCGCCCAGGACGCCGAGGAGCAGATCGTGGCCAAGCCGTTCGACATCCGCCTGCACGTGCGGGACAACACCCCGTGACCGAGGCCTGGCGACCGGACGGCGAGGACGAGCGGCGCGGGGCCACCGGGCCGGTGAAGGTCCGGGTGCCCGCGAAGGTCAATCTGCACCTCGGGGTGGGCCCGCTGCGCCGTGACGGCTACCACGAGTTGAACACGATCTACCACGCCATCTCGATCTACGACGAGCTGACGGCCCGCCGGGGCGACACCCTCGCCCTGACCATGGAGGGCGAGGGCACCGGTGAGCTGGCCCTGGACGACACCAACCTGGTGATCCGTGCGGCGCACGCCCTCGCCGGGTACGCGGGGGTGCTGCCGCACGCCCGGCTGCACCTGCGCAAGCAGATCCCGCTCGCCGGTGGGCTGGCCGGCGGCAGCGCCGACGCGGCCGCCGCGCTGGTGGCCTGCGACGCGCTCTGGGGCACCGGGCTGTCCCGCGACGAGCTGGCCGGGATCGCCGCCGACCTCGGTTCCGACGTGCCGTTCCTGATCTACGGTGGCACCGCGCTGGGCACCGGCCGGGGCGAGGCGATCAGCCCGGTGCTGGCCCGCCCGACCTCCTGGCACTGGGTGGTGGCGATCGCCGACGGTGGCCTCTCCACCCCGGCCGCGTACCGCGAGTTGGACCGGCTGCGCGACTCCGGCGCCGCCAGCGACCCGCTCGGCTCCACCGACGCGTTGCTGGGCGCGCTGCGTCAGCGCGATCCCCGGGTGCTCGCCCGGACGCTCGGCAACGATCTTCAGGACGCCGCGCTGGCCATGCGCCCGGCGCTGGCCGACACCCTCAAGGCCGGCGAGGCGGCCGGCGCACTCACCGGTATCGTCTCCGGCTCCGGCCCGACCTGCGTGTTCCTCACCACCGACGCGGCCGACGCGGAGCGGATCGCCGCCGAGCTGACCGCCGCCGGTGTGTGCCGGGAGGCGCGGGTCGCGCACGGCCCGGTCGCCGGCGCCCGCGTCGGCTGACGGCTCGTCCCACCCGGCCTGCGGGCGCGCGGCGCGGGTGTCCGGGGCGTCCGCGTACCCTTGAGGCAGGCGTCCAGGTGCCCGCCGGCACCCGGACGCCTTGATCATGAAGGGTGGAACGTGGCGAACATCGTCAATCTGGACCGGGTGTCCAAGGGGTACGGCGCCGCTGGGCGGTTGCTCACGGACGTCTCGCTCGGTCTGGACGACGCCGACCGGATCGGCGTGGTCGGCCTCAACGGCGCCGGCAAGTCCACCCTGCTGCGGCTGCTCACCAAGCAGGAGGACCCCGACGACGGCCGGGTGACCCACCGCCGCGACCTGCGCGCGCTCTGGCTGCCGCAGCAGCTCACGCTGGCCCCCGACGCCACCGTCCGGGACGTCGTCCTCGGCACCGCCTGGCTCGACGAGGGCATGGGCGCCGAGCACGAGTGGGCCGGCGACGCCGGTGTCCGCGGCATCCTCGACGGCCTCGGTATGCCGCACCTCGGCCTCGACCAGCCGGTCGGCCCGATGTCCGGTGGCGAACGCCGCCGGGTGGCGCTCGCCGCGCTGCTCGTCCGCGAGTGCGACCTGCTCATCCTCGACGAGCCCACCAACCACCTCGACGTCGGCGGTGTCGACTGGCTGGCCCGGCACCTGGTCGGCCGCAGGGGCGCCCTGGTCGTGGTCACCCACGACCGGTGGTTCCTCGACGCGGTCTGCACCACCACCTGGGAGGTCGCCGACCAGACCGTTCGCGCCTACGAGGGTGGGTTCGCCGCCTGGACCCTCGCCCGCGCCGAGCGTGAGCGCGTCGCCGCCGCCACCGAGGCCCGCCGGCAGAACCTGCTCCGCAAGGAGATCGCCTGGCTGCGCCGTGGGCCGCCGGCCCGGACGTCCAAGCCCCAGTTCCGCATCGACGCCGCGAACGCGTTGATCGCCGACGTGCCGCCGGCGCGGGACACCATGTCCCTGCAACGCATGGCCACCTCCCGGCTCGGCAAGCAGGTGTACGACCTGGAGAACGTCGAGCTGCACGCCGGCCCCAAGGAGATCCTCCGCGACGTCACCTGGCTGGTCGGCCCCGGTGACCGGATCGCCATCCTCGGTGCCAACGGGGCTGGCAAGACCACGCTGTTGCGGATGCTCGCCGGCATCACCCGACCCGACGGTGGCCGCCTCGGCACCGGCTCCACCGTGCGACCCGCGTTCCTCTCCCAAGAACTCACCGAGCTGCCCGGGCACCTGCGGGTGCTGGAAGCCGTCGAGGAGGTCGCCCGCCGCGTCCAGCTCGGCGACCGGGAGGTCTCCGCCGCGCAGCTCGCCGAGGTGTTCGGCTTCGACGACCGCCGGCTCTGGACCCCGGTCAGTGACCTCTCCGGTGGGGAACGCCGCCGGTTGCAGATGCTGCGGCTGCTCGCCGGCGAGCCCAACGTGCTGCTCTTCGACGAGCCCACCAACGACCTGGACACCGACACCCTCGCCTCGCTGGAGGACCTGCTCGACTCGTGGCCCGGCACGATCATCGTGGCGAGCCACGACCGTTACCTGATCGAGCGGGTCACCGACACGGCGTACGGGATGTTCGGCGACGGTCGCCTGGTGCACCTGCCGGGCGGGGTGGACGAGTACCTTGCCCGCACCGCGGAGCGGGCCGGGTTCGCCCCCCGGGTCGGCGGCGCGAACCCGACCGCCGCGCCCACCGGCCCGAGCGCGGGTGGCATGTCCGCGGCCGAGGTCCGGCAGGCCCGTAAGGAGCTGAGTCGGCTGGAACGGCAACTCGGCAAACTCGACCAGCGCGAGACCACGCTGCTCGGTCAGCTCGCGGCGGACGCCACCGACTACGCCCGGGTGGCCGAGTTGGACACCCAGCTCAAGGATCTGCGCGCCGAGCGGGAGCGGATCGAGGAGAGCTGGATGACCCTCGCCGAGGACCTGCCCGAGAGCTGACCGGGCCAGGCACGCCCGGCGAGGACCGTGTGCGGCGTCACACCGCCACATGCGAGACAATCGTCGGTGACACCTCACCCCACGGCGTTGGAGACACAGACATGGCACACACCCCCGTCAACCACCCCGCGCGGCCGATCTACCGGGCGATCGGCGGGCTGACCGGTCTGTACCTGGTGGTCTTCGGGGTGCTCGGCATCATCGCGAGCACCGGCAACGAGATCCTCGCCCAGGACGACACGCGGGTCCTCGGTCAGGGCACCAACCTCGGCTTCTCGCTGCTCAGCGTGTTGCTCGGGATCGTCGTGCTGGTCGGCACGGCCCTCGGTCGCAACATCGACGTGGCGATCAACCAGTGGCTGGCGTACGCCCTGATGGTGATCGGCCTGGCGGGTCTCGCGTTCATCCGGACCGACGCCAACATCTTCAACTTCAGCATCACCACCGTGGTCGTGGTGCTGTCGGCGTCCCTGGTGCTGCTGATGGTCGGCATGTACGGCAAGGTCGGGTCCGAGGAGGAGGCGGAGGCCTTCCACAAGGCTCGTCTGATTCTCTGAGCTTTTCTTGGTTGTTGCGGTGGTGGTTTTCGCCGGAGCCCGAGCTGCTCCGGGCGGTCAGGCTTGATCCCTGCGCAGCTCGGGCTCCGGCGAAAACCCGACCTGGTCCAGCCTGCGGCGGACCCTTTCCGGCTTTGTGGTTCTTCGGACAGTTGGCTCTGCCTGGGGTGACAATCCTCCTGAAGCGGTTGATTCAGGGGGTCTCGGCATGCCGCACTTTCCGGTGAACCATCCGGCACGGCCGCTCTACCGGGTCCTGTCCGGTCTGATCGGCGTCTACATCCTGGTCTTCGGCGTCTGGGGCGTCGCCGAGACGATCGGTGACCCGCTCTTCGACCGGAGCAGCACCTGGGCCCTCGGGCTCCGGACCAACCTGGCCTTCTCACTCGCCTCGGTGATCTTCGGAATCGTCCTGATCATCGGGGCGTCCCGGCGCAGCAACCTCGGCCACTACATGAACCTCATCGCCGGTGTGGTGTTCCTGGTGACCAGCATCCTGATGATGTCCGTGCTGCAGACCGAGGCGAACTTCCTCAACTTCTCGATGTCGACAGTGGTGGTGTCGATGTTGTTCGGCCTGATCCTGCTCGGCACCGGTCTCTACGACAAGGTCGGCCCACCGGAGCACGCGGAGCAGGAGTTGGAGCGCCGTAAACACCCGGTGGCCGACGCGCACCGCCGCTGATCGGGCTCAGCGGCGCCGGCCGTTCATCGGGCTCAGCGGCGCCGGCCGGTGATCAGCGTCGGCTTCGCCTCCAGGTGCGACAACCCGTTCCAGGCCAGGTTGACCAGGTGCGCCGCCACCGTCTCCTTGCGCGGCTTGCGGACCTCCAGCCACCAGCGCCCGGTCAGCGCCACCATGCCGACCAGCGCCTGCGAGTACAGCTCGGCGAGCTTCGGGTCGTACCCGCGGCTCTTGTACTCGGCGCCCAGGATGTGCTCGACCTGGTGCGCCACGTCGTTCATGACGCTGCTGAAGTTGGCCGTGCCGGACATCAGCGGCGACTCGCGGACCAGCACCCGGAAACCGCTGGTCTCCTCCTCGATGTAGGTCAGCAGGGCGAGCGCCGCCTGTTCCAGCAGCTCCCGCGGATGGCCGGCGGTCAACGCCGTGGTGATCCGGTCCAGCAGGGCTCGGACCTCCCGGTCCACGACCACCGCGTAGAGCCCTTCCTTGCCACCGAAGTGCTCGTACACCACGGGCTTGGAGACCTTGGCGCGGGCCGCCACCTCCTCGATCGAGGTGGCGTCGAAACCGCGCTCGGCGAAGAGCTGCCGGCCGGTCGCGATCAACTGCTCCCGGCGTTGGGCCGCCGACATGCGAACCCGGGAGGCGGGTTTGGCCTTCGGCACCGGGGCCGGGGCGGGCGGTGTCACCCGTCGGCCGCCGACGCCGGCAGCGTCGCCGTCACTGACCTCGGGCATGTCGCCGCCTCGCTGGCGCTCGGTGACGCCCTGCCGTGGAATGGTGCCTCCGCTGTGCCCGTTCACGTCGTCGCCTCACTGTTGGGCGGTGCGACCGCCCTGCCGCGCCGTCCGACCGTACCCGGATCGGGCCCGGCTCCCGGTCTGCCGAGCCGTCCGGTCCCCCCGCGTGGCTCGGTCACCCGGCCATCCTGCCAGGCGGCATCTCGGCGCACCGCCCGGTTTTATCGGGGTGCGACCGGCTTCACCAGCTTCGCGGCGAGGCGCTCCGGCTTTGGCCAGCGCACCTGCGTCGCCGCGCCGATCTTCTCGAACAGCCAGATCACCCGGGCGGAGATGTCCACCTGACCGCGCAGGACGCCGTGCCGGGCGCTGGTCGGGTCGGCGTGGTGCAGGTTGTGCCAGCTCTCGCCGAACGACAGGATCGCCAGCGGCCAGAAGTTGGACGCGCGGTCGCCCTGGCGCATCGCGAACGGTCGCTCGCCGTAGACGTGGCAGACCGAGTTGATCGCCCACGTGACGTGGTGCAGCAGACCGATCCGGACCAGCCCGGCCCAGAAGAACGCGGTCAGCGCGCCCTGCCACGACCAGGTCACCAGGCCGCCGATCAGCGCGGGGCCGAGCAGCGAGACGGCCACCAGTGCGGGGAAGAGCCGGTCGACCCGGCTGATGTCGCGGTCGGCGATGAGGTCCGGCGCGAAGCGCGCACGGTTGGACAGCTCCCGGCGGAACAGCCAGCCCACGTGCGCGTGGAACAGGCCTCGGGTCAACGCCCAGAAACTGGTGCCGAAGCGCCACGGCGAGTGCGGGTCGCCCTCCAGGTCGGAGAACGCGTGGTGGCGGCGGTGGTCGGCGACCCACTGGATGATCTCGCCCTGCACCGCCAGGGAGCCCGCGACCGCCAGGGTCACCCGCAGCCACCGCTTGGCCTTGAACGAGCCGTGCGTGAAGTAGCGGTGGAAGCCGACGGTGATGCCGAGCCCGGAGACGACATACCAGACCAGGCCGATGATGACGTCGGTCCAGCCCAGCCAGCCGCCCCAGGCCACCGGCACGGCGACCAGCAGGGCGACGAAGGGGATCACCACGAAGGCCCAGAGGGCGGCCAGGATGCCGGGGGACTGGCTGCCGTCGGTGAGTGGCTTGGGGCCGGGTCCGGCGGTGTTGGGATCGAGCAGAGCGGTGGACATGGGACCTCGCAGGGGGATGGTTACGATCACGAAGCTACGCCTACGTCACCGTAACTTACGGCACCGTAGATCGCACGGGGAAGTTTCGAAAGGCCCTCACATAACCGCTCGTAGCCGCAGGTCAGGTGCCGCGTCGGGGCTGGGCAGCGTGGTCGACTGATCGACTCGGGTTGGCGCTCTCACCTCGCGCTGTCGCCCCGCTTCCGCTCTGCGGCGGGATGAGCGATGGCGTACGACGGCGGGGACGCTAAGGTGTAGCGGCGGGATGTTCATCCCCCTGACGCGACGCGCTCGTGTCGTTGATCGGCCGTGGTGTAATTGGCAACACCCGGGTCTTTGGTACCCGTATTTCAGGTTCGAACCCTGGCGGCCGAGCTGCCCATCTACGTCCGTTTTAGGGCCCGGTGGGGGTAAGAGGAAGACAGGTAGGGCCTCGCGGTTAGCATGACCGCGAGAGTGTCCGCCGTCCCGACGGGAGCCACGTCGTGCCCCAGCCCCACCTTCGTACCGTCGTCGTGCTCGCCGCCGGTGAGGGCAAGCGGATGAAGTCGACCCTGCCCAAGGTGCTGCACCCGCTGCTCGGTCGGACGCTGCTCGGTCACGTCCTGAGCGCCGCCGCACCGCTGGCCGCGGACCGCACCGTCGTCGTGGTGGGGCACGGTGCCGACCAGGTCCGGGCCCACCTGACCGAGGTCGCCCCGGACGCCACGCCCGTGCTCCAGGCCGAGCAGCTCGGCACCGGGCACGCCGTGCGGATCGCCCTGGACGCCGTCCCGGACGGCGCCGGCACCGTCGTGGTGATCAACGGGGACGTGCCACTGCTGCGCCCCGAGACGGTGGGCGCGCTGGTGACCGCGCACGAGCAGGCCGCTGCGGCGGCCACCGTGCTGGCCGCCGAGGTGCCCGACCCGACCGGGCTCGGTCGCATCGTCCGGGACGCCGACGGTCGCCTGGAGCAGATCGTCGAGGAGCGCGACGCCGACGCGACGCAGCGCGCGATCCGGGAGATCAACGCCGGCATCTACGCGTTCGACGCGGTACGGCTGCGCGAGGCCCTGAGCAAGCTCTCCACCGACAACGACCAGGGCGAGGAGTACCTGACCGACGTCTTCGGCCTGCTCCGCTCGGCCGGTGAGCCGGTCGCGGTGCACATGGCCGTCGACCACGTGGAGACGTTGGGCTGCAACGACCGGGTGGAGCTGGCGACGCTGCGCCGGCTGCTGCGCGACCGGGTCAACGAGGCGTGGATGCGCACCGGGGTGAGCCTCCTCGACCCCGCGACCACCTGGATCGACGTGACGGTGGCGCTGGACCGCGACGCGGTGGTCGACCAGAACACCCAGCTGCGTGGTGGCACGGTCGTCGGCACGGGCGCGTTGATCGGTCCGGACGTCACGCTGGTCGACACGATCGTGGGTCCCGACGCGTCGGTGGTCCGCAGCCACGCCGTCGGCGCCGAGATCGGCGCGGGCGCCAGCGTCGGCCCGTACGCGTATCTGCGGCCGGCGGCCCGGCTGGCCGAGAAGGCGAAGGTCGGCACGTTCGTCGAGGTGAAGAACTCGCAGATCGGCACCGGCTCGAAGGTGCCGCACCTGACCTACGTCGGCGACGCGACGATCGGCGAGCAGACCAACATCGGTGCCGCGTCGGTCTTCGTGAACTACGACGGGGTCAACAAGTACCGCACGGTCATCGGCAGCCACGCGCGCACCGGTGCCGACAACATGTTCGTGGCGCCGGTCGAGGTGGGTGACGGGGCGTACACCGCTGCCGGCTCGGTGATCGTCGACGACGTACCGGCCGGCGCGATGGGTGTAGCCCGCGCACGTCAGCGCAACATCGAGGGCTGGGTCGTGAAGCGTCGCGCCGGCACGGCCGCGGCCGAGGCGGCACAGCGTGCGCAGGACGCGAAGGGTGCGTCGGTGTTGCCCGCGACCGCAAGCGACAGTGAGGCAATCCACGGGGCGACCGAGACGGTGGGCGGCGCATCCGGCACGGGAGATACTGCAACCGAATAGTCCCCGACCCACCACCACCGGGTCGGGTACCGCCGACATAACGGGAGCAGACGGGCCCATGGGCAGCATCGTCGCCGAAAACCGCAAAAGCCTGATGCTCTTTTCCGGACGTGGCTTTCCGGAGTTGGCCAAGGAGATCGGCGAGGTGCTCGGCGTCGCGCCGACCCCGGCCGACGCGTACGAGTTCGCCAACGGCGAGATCTTCGTACGGTTCAAGGACTCGGTACGTGGTTCGGACGCCTTCGTGGTGCAGTCCGTCACGCACGGGGTGAACACCTGGGTCATGGAGACCCTGATCATGGTTGACGCGCTGAAGCGGGGGTCGGCCAAGCGGATCACCGTCGTGCTGCCGTTCTACCCGTACGCGCGGCAGGACAAGAAGCACCGGGGCCGGGAGCCGATCTCGGCCCGGCTGGTGGCGGACCTGCTGAAGACCGCGGGTGCGAACCGCATCCTCACCGTCGACCTGCACACCGCGCAGATCCAGGGCTTCTTCGACGGCCCGGTGGACCACCTCTTCGCCATGGACATCCTGGCCGAGTACGTGGAGCGCAAGTACGCCGGCCGGCCGATGACCGTGGTGGCCCCCGACTCGGGCCGGGTGCGGGTGGCCGAGCGGTGGACCGACCGGCTGGGCGGTTGCCCGCTGGCGTTCATCCACAAGACCCGTGACCCGATGAAGCCGAACCAGGTCGTGGCGAACCGGGTGGTCGGCGAGGTGGAGGGCCGGGTCTGCCTGATCGTCGACGACATGATCGACACCGGTGGCACGATCGCCAAGGCCGCTGACATCCTCAAGGAGTCGGGGGCGGCGGAGATCGTGGTCGCGTCCACCCACGCGCTGCTGTCCGACCCGGCGACGGAGCGGCTGAAGAACAGCTCGATCAGCGAGATCGTGGTGACCAACACCCTGCCGCTCCCGCCGGAGAAGCAGTTGGACAAGCTGACCGTGCTGTCGATCGCGCCGCTGCTGGCGCGCGCGATCCGGGAGGTCTTCGACGACGGCTCGGTGACCACCCTCTTCGGTGGCCTGAGCTGAGCCTGAGCCCCGTTTCCGCCACTCGACACGCTGGCGGGGGCGGGGCTGGCAAACTGGTGGAAACGGGGCCGGCACGCTGGTGGGAGCACCACCGACGCGCCGGTCTGGAGCCGTGAACGGGGACTGCCGGAAACCCTGGAAACAGCTCGGGTAGACTGGTGCGGTTGCCACGGCGAGGGTGCCCGGCGGGCCGCTGAAAAGCGCCGCACGGAGGCACCGTCATCGACGCGGTGCTCCGGGCAGTCGTTCATGACGCATGAGCCCCAGCGAGCCCCTCGCCCCAGCACCGCCAGACGACAAGCCGCCGCAGCGAAAAGCATCAGGAGTTTCCCCGTGTCCGAGGTAAAGATCAGCGCCGAGCCCCGCACCGAGTTCGGCAAGGGTGGTGCCCGCCGTACCCGCCGGGCCGGCAAGGTGCCCGCCGTGCTGTACGGCCACGGCGAGAAGCCCAAGCACATCGCGCTGCCGTCCCGGGAGTTCGCCGCGGCGATCCGCAAGGGCGGTGCCAACCAGCTCTTCGCGATCGACATCACCGACGGCACCCAGGTGCTCGCGCTGCCGAAGGCGATCCAGCGGGACCCGATCCGGGACACCTTCGAGCACGTCGACCTGATCCTGGTTCGCCGGGGCGAGAAGGTCACCGTCGACGTCCCGGTCCAGCTGACCGGCGAGGCCGCACGCGACACCCTGATCGTGCACGACCACGACACCCTCTCGGTGACCGCCGACGCCACCAAGGTTCCGGACCACCTCGACGCGTCGATCGAGGGCATGGAGGCGGGCACCCTGGTGACCGCCGGTGACGTCGAGCTGCCGACCGGCGTCGAGCTGGCCGTCGACTCGGACCTGACCGTCGCGTCGATCACCGCTGCCCCCACCGCCGAGCAGCTCGAGGCGACGCTGCCCGAGGTCGAGGTGGCCACCGACGAGGCCGAGGCCGAGGTCGGCGAGACCACCGAGGGCTCCGAGGGCGCGGACACCGCCGCCGCCGAGGGCGAGACCGCCGAGGCGCGCACCGAGGCCTGATCGGTTCGTATTCGTACTGTGCGACAGGCGTCCCCGAATGTTCGGGGGCGCCTGTCGGCGTATCGGGAGTCGCTGTGATGGACGTCGGAAGGGACAGGTCGTGACGGACGAGGCATGGCCGTGGTTGGTGGTCGGCCTGGGCAACCCCGGTCGGGAGTACGCCGGTAACCGGCACAACGTCGGGTTCATGGTGGCTGACCTGCTGGCCGGTCGGGTCGGGGCGCGGTTCGGGCGGCACAAGCGGGCCGTGGCCGAGGTGGCCGAGGCGCGGCTGGGGTTCGGTGGACCGAAGCTGGTGCTGGTCAAGCCACTGACGTACATGAACCTCTCTGGTGGACCGGTGGCGGCTCTGGCCCAGTTCTACAAGGTGCCGACGACGCAGGTGATCGCCGTGCACGACGAGCTGGACATCGAGTTCGGTCAGGTACGGATCAAGTTCGGCGGTGGCGAGGGCGGGCACAACGGCCTGCGGTCGATGTCGAAGTCGTTGGGCACGAAGGACTACGCCCGGGTGCGGTTCGGCGTCGGCCGACCGCCCGGGCGGCAGGACCCGGCGGATTACGTACTGTCGGATTTTGGCGCGGCAGAGCGCAAGGAACTGGATTTCCTGGTGGACCGGGCCGCCGACGTGGTGGAGTCGGTGATCGTCAAGGGCGTGGAGCCGACGCAGAACCTCTACCACGGCAGTTAGAGGCTTCCCGACAGTCTCTGGCCGGGCGGGGCGTACCGGATCGGAAACGGCGGGCCGGTAGTCTGCGCCTTTCGGCGTGCCGCGACCGGCGACGCGGGTCGCGGCGAATCGGTCCGTGCGGGCACGGGTCGCGGCGAGGCGACGGGAGCGGACAGATGAGCAGTCCTCCGATGATCGATGGCGCGTTCGCCCGATGGTTGGCGTCCCGGGCCGGACAGGCGTTGCTCGACCTGCGGACGGAGATGGGTTTCGCCGACGGCGGCGCGCTCAAGTCGGCCGGGGACAAGGTGTCGCACGACCTGATCCGCACGGAGTTGGCGAAGTGGCGGCCGGGCGACGCGGTGCTCTCCGAGGAGGACGAGGGCTCGCGGTTGGCCTGGGCGGCGGAGGTGAACACCGGCGCGGTGTCGCGGCTGACCGCGGATCGGGTGTGGATCATCGACCCGTTGGACGGCACCCGGGAGTTCTCCGAGGAGGGCCGCTCGGACTGGGCGGTGCACGTGGCGCTCTGGGCGCGCAGCGCGCCGAGCCCGCACGGGCTGGTCGCCGGGGCGGTGGGGCTGCCGGCGCAGCAGCGGGTGCTGGGCACCGACTACCCGCCCGCGTACCCGCCGATGACGGTGGAGGCGGCGACCGCCGGCGAGCGGAAGATCCGCCTCGCGGCGAGTCGGAGCCGGCCGCCGGTCTTCCTCACCGACCTGGCCGAGGACGTCGGGGCGCACCTGGTGCCGATGGGCTCGGCCGGAGCGAAGATCGCCGCCGTGGTCACCGGCGAGGTGGACGCGTACATCCACGCCGGTGGGCAGTACGAGTGGGACTCGGCCGCCCCGGTGGCTGTGGCGACGACCACCGGACTGCACGCTTCCCGGATCGACGGATCTGCGCTGAGATACAACGAGGCGGATCCACGCCTGCCGGACCTGTTGGTCTGCCGCAAGGATCTCGCCGACCGGTTGCTTGCAGCGCTGCAGAGACATTCCGGGTAGCCTGAGCCCACTTTCTTGACATGCCCGACCGGAAAGGTCTGGAAATCGGATGAGCGAGCGAATCGAGCCGGCGTCATGACCACCCCCGCGGCGTACCGGGTCTCCCACCTGGACGCCCTGGAGGCGGAGAGCATCTTCGTGATGCGTGAGGTCGTCGCCGAGATGGAACGCCCGGTGCTGCTCTTCTCCGGCGGCAAGGACTCGATAGTCATGCTGCGGCTGGCGCAGAAGGCGTTCGCCCCGGCCAACATCCCCTTCCCCGTCATGCACGTCGACACCGGGCACAACTTTCCCGAGGTCCTCGAATACCGCGACCAGCGGGTCGCCGAGCTGGGGTTGCAGCTCGTCGTCGCGAGCGTGCCGGAGGCCCTGGCCAACGGCATGGTCCGTGAGGCCAGCGACGGCACACGCAACCGGATCCAGACGCCGGTGCTGCTCGACGCTGTGGAGAAGCACCGCTTCGACGCGCTGTTCGGTGGCGCCCGCCGCGACGAGGAGAAGGCCCGCGCGAAGGAGCGGGTCTTCAGCTTCCGCGACGAGTTCGGCCAGTGGGACCCGAAGAACCAGCGACCGGAGCTGTGGTCGCTGTACAACGGCCGCCACCACCCCGGCGAGTCGATCCGGATCTTCCCGCTGTCCAACTGGACCGAGCTGGACGTCTGGCACTACATCGCCCGGGAACGCATCCCGTTGCCGTCGATCTACTACGCGCACGAGCGTGAGGTGATCGAGCGGGACGGCATGTTCTACGCGGTCAACGAGTTCTTCCGTCCCCGGGCGGGCGAGGAGCGGTTCAAGGCGCAGGTGCGCTACCGCACGGTGGGCGACGCCTCCTGCACCGCCGCGGTCCGGTCCGACGCGGACACCGTGGAGAAGGTCATCGAGGAGGTGGCGGCCACCCGGATCACCGAGCGCGGCGCGACCCGTGGTGACGACCGGGTCAGCGAGGCCGCCATGGAGGACCGCAAGCGGGAGGGCTACTTCTGATGAGCACCGAGATCATGGCGTCCGCGAATGCGGAGGCCCGGGCTGTTGCCGGGGCCGGGCCGGAGGCCCGGCCTATGGACCTGCTGCGGTTCGCCACCGCCGGCAGCGTGGACGACGGGAAGTCGACCCTGATCGGCCGGCTGCTCTACGACACCAAGTCGCTCTTCACCGACCAGCTGGCGGCGGTGGAGGCGGTCAGCGCGGCCCGCGGTGACGAATACACCAACCTGGCCCTGCTCACCGACGGCCTGCGCGCCGAGCGGGAGCAGGGCATCACGATCGACGTGGCGTACCGCTACTTCGCCACCCCGCGCCGCAAGTTCATCATCGCCGACACCCCGGGGCACATCCAGTACACCCGCAACATGGTCACCGGGGCGTCCACCGCCGACCTGGCGTTGATCCTGGTGGACGCGCGCAAGGGCCTGGTCGAGCAGTCCCGGCGTCACGCGTTCCTGTGCTCGCTGCTGCGGGTGCCGCACCTGGTCCTCTGTGTCAACAAGATGGACCTGGTGGACTGGTCGCAGGAGGTCTACGAGCAGATCGCCGACGAGTTCACCGCGTTCGCCGCGAAGCTCGACGTACCGGACCTGACCGTGGTGCCGATCTCCGCGCTGCGCGGCGACAACATCGTCGCCCGCTCGGAGAACATGCCCTGGTACGAAGGCCCCTCGCTGCTGCACCACTTGGAGCGGGTGCACATCGCGAGCGACCGCAACCTGGTCGACGTCCGGTTCCCCGTGCAGTACGTGATCCGCCCGCAGTCGACCACGGTCACCGACTACCGCGGCTACGCCGGTCAGGTCGCCTCCGGCGTGCTCAAGCCGGGTGACGAGGTGATGGTGCTGCCGTCCGGCTTCACCAGCCGGATCGCCGCCGTGGAGACCGCCGACGGGCCGGTCGCGGAGGCCTTCCCGCCGATGTCGGTGACCGTACGACTGGCCGACGAGATCGACATCTCGCGGGGTGACCTGATCTGCCGCCCGAACAACGCGCCGGCGGTGGCCCAGGACATCGAGGCGATGGTCTGCTGGATGGACGAGACGGCCCCGCTGCGCGTCGGCGCCCGGTACGCGATCAAGCACACCACCCGGTCGGCACGGGCCATCGTGCGCGGGCTGCACTACCGGTTGGACATCAACTCGCTGCACCGTGACGAGTCGGCCGACGAGCTGCGGCTCAACGAGATCGGCCGGGTGCGGCTGCGGACGACGGTGCCGCTGCTGGCCGACGAATACCGGCGCAACCGCACCACCGGGGGCTTCGTCATCATCGACGAGACCACCAACCGCACGGTGGGCGCCGCCATGATCGTCGAAGCCAGCTGACCCAAGCCCGGCCCCGACCCGGGCGTCCCCCAAGATCACGCCAGATCCACGAAGTAGTGGCCTCACCCACCGGGTGAGGCCACTACTTCCATGTAAGAGCACGATCTCCCCGGCCGCCCGCCCGCCCGCCCGCCACCCCTTGCCCTGCTCCTTGCCCGGTGATCAAGAGGTTTGCGTCAGTTCGAGCCGGAATCTTGACGCAAACCTCTTGATCAACCCGGGTGGGCGGGGTCGGAGGTGGGGGTGGGTCGGGTGGGGGTGGGTCGGGTGGGGTTGGGGTGGGGTTAGGGGAGGCGGGTTGCGCCGGGGGCGGGGACGACCGTTACGGTGCCGGGGGCGGTGAAACCGCGCTCGGCGTACGCGGCCGTGACGGCGGCGGCGACCTCGTCGGCGCGGTCGGCCTCGACCAGGGCGAGAACGCAGCCGCCGAAGCCGCCGCCGGTCATCCGGGCACCCAGCGCGCCGGCCGCCAACGCGGCCTCGACCGCGGTGTCGATCTCCGGAACGGTGATCTCGAAGTCCTCGCGCATCGAGACGTGTGAGGCCGTGAGCAGCGGGCCGATGTCGCGGACCCGGGCGGCGCGGAGCAGCGCCACCGTGTCCAGTACGCGTTGGTCCTCGGTGACCACGTGCCGGACCCGTCGCCGGGTCTCCTCGTCGTCGAGCTGGGCCAGCGCGGTGTCGAGCTGGTCGACACCGACGTCCCGCAGTGCGGTCACCCCGAGTGCGCTGGCTCCCGCCTCGCAGGAGCGGCGGCGGGCAGCGTACTCACCGTCGGCGTGCCGGTGCGGCGCTCGACTGTCGATGACCAGCACTGCCAGCCCGGCCGCGTCCAGGTCGAAGGGGATCTGCTCGACCGACTCGTCGCGGCAGTCCAGGAAGAGGGCGTGCCCGGCGCGGCAGCGGATCACCGCCGACTGGTCCATGATGCCGGTCGGCGCGCCCACGTAGACGTTCTCCGCCCGCTGGGCCAGCCGGGGTTGCAGCTCCGGGGACAGCTCCAGCCCTCCGAGGTCGAGCAGGGCGGCCAGCACGGCCGACTCCAGCGCGGCGGAGGAGGAGAGACCGGAGCCCAGCGGCACGTCGGAGGC
This sequence comes from Micromonospora cabrerizensis, assembly GCF_022230955.1. Classification (GTDB taxonomy): domain Bacteria; phylum Actinomycetota; class Actinomycetes; order Mycobacteriales; family Micromonosporaceae; genus Micromonospora; species Micromonospora cabrerizensis. The sequence continues at coordinate 8,316 of NZ_JAKKFI010000069.1, read as the reverse complement.
GATCGCCAGGCGGGCGCCCGGCACCGGGTGGCCGGCCTCGCGCAGCGCCCAGACCACCCCGGCGACGTACGCGCCCCAGCCGGTGACCCGACCCGGCTCGGCGACGTCGTCCGCGCCGAAGGTGATCGTCTCGCCGGACAGCTCGGACCAGACGGTCCACTGGTCGCCGTCCTGTCGGTCGGCGGCGACCACGGTCCGCAGCGGCAGTGCGAAGGGCAGCACGAAACCTTCGTTGTAGTCGGTGTGCTCACCGATCAGGTTGACCCGGCCGGGAGCCGCCCAGCGGCCGGTGGCCCTGCCGCCGTACTGGTTGGTGAAACCCTCGGCGGCCCGCTCGGCGACGTCGCCGGTGGGGTCGGTCATGACTGCTCCAGGACGTGTGCGCGGTAGAACGCCCAGGCGTCGCCGACCATGTCGTGCAGGGTCGGCTTCTCGGGCACCCAGCCCAGCTCGTCGCGGGCCAGCGCCGAGGAGGCGACCAGCTCGGCGGGGTCGCCCTCGCGGCGCGGCGCGACCTCGACCGGCACGGGTTGCCCGGTGACCTCGCGGACCACGTCGACCACCTGGCGGTTGCTGAAGCCGTTGCCGTTGCCGAGGTTGTAGATGCGGTGCTGGCCCGCGGTGGCGGCGCCCAACGCCAGCAGGTGTGCCCGGGCGAGGTCGGCGACGTGGATGTAGTCGCGGACGCAGGTGCCGTCGACGGTGGGGTAGTCGTCGCCGAAGAGCTGGAGCTTTTCCCGCCGGCCGGCGGCGACGTCCAACGCGATCGGGATGAGGTGTGTCTCCGGGTCGTGCCGTTCGCCGAGCGCAACGTCACCGTCGAGGTGGGCGCCGGCCACGTTGAAGTAGCGCAGCGAGACGGCGGCCAGCCCGTGTGCGATGGCCTCGGAGGTGAGCGCCATGTCGGCGGCGAGCTTGGTGGCGCCGTACGTGTTGGTGGGCGCCTTGACCGCGGTCTCGCCAATGGGCAGCTCGGTGGGGTTGCCGTAGACGGCGGCGGTGGAGGAGAAGACCATCCGGGGCACCCCGGCGGCCCGGACCGCGTCGATCAGGGCGAGCGTGCCGACGGTGTTGTTCTGCCAGTACAGCTCCGGCTTGACCATCGACTCCCCGGCGGCGATCAGGGCGGCGAAGTGCAGCACCCCGTCGAAGCCGGCGTCCGGGGTGACGATGCGGGCGGCGTCGTGGATGGACGCCTGCACGTGGGTCGCGTCCGGCGCGAGCGCCTCGCGGTGACCGGTGCGCAGGTCGTCCAGGACGACGACCTGGTGGCCCGCGTCGAGCAGCATCCGGGTCACCACGCTGCCGATGAAGCCGGCGCCCCCGGTGACGAGCAGTTTCACGTCGTTGCCTCCTGCCTGGCCCGCCCGGGACGTGGCCCTTCGGTGATCACCCTAAGGCGGCGGCCGGCACTCCCGCCGACGCCGCCGCCATCCTTATTCCATCATAATCTCTCACGATTAAACAGAGCCGAACATCTGTGGTCCGCGCCGCGCGATCCCCGGTGCGACGGGCCAACGGTGTCTACCATCTCTGTCATGCGGGAAGCGGCCCGTACCGGGCTCCGGCGACGCGTGCGGGTGCCGTCCCGCCGCGATCCGGGTCCGCTCGCCCGGGCCGTCGCCCGGGTGCTGGTCCGCGCCGCCGATGGTGCCACCCGACTCGTCACCGATCTGCTCGGGGCGGGCCCGGCAGCTGGCCGGGAGCGCATCTCCGAGGCCGACCTGCGGGACCTGGTCGCGGCGAACACGGTGCTCGACCCGGACGAGCGGCACATCATCGACGAGGTCCTGGTCGCGGGTGCCAGCCTGATCCGCGAGGTGATGATGCCGCGTACCGAGGTGGTCTTCCTTCCGGCGCGGCTGACCATCGCCGAGGCCGCCCGGTTGGTCCGCGCCGAAACGCACACCCGTTACCCGGTCACCGACGGCACCCACGACGACGTGATCGGCTTCGTGCACCTCCGCGACGTGCTGCTGCGGCCGGACGCCGAACCGTGCGTCACCGTCGGTGAGCTGGCCCGGGAGGTGAAGCGGCTGCCGGGCAGCAAGCGGGTGCTGCCCGCGCTGACCGAGATGCGTCGGGAGGGCCAGCACCTGGCCGTGGTGGTCGACGAGTACGGCGGCACCGCAGGGATCGTCACCCTGGAGGACCTCATCGAGGAGCTGATCGGCGAGATCCACGACGAGTACGACGCCGCCCCGGACCCGGTGCGTGCCGGCCTGCCCGCCGTGGTGGACGGTCGCCTCAACCTCGCCGACTTCGCGGAACGCACCGGGGTGGCGTTACCCGCCGGCCCGTACGAGACGGTTGGTGGGTTCGTGATGGCGGCGCTGGGCCGGCTTCCGGTGGACGGCGACGAGGTGCCGGTGCCCGGTGGACCCGGCGGGGCCGAGCTGCCCGACCCGGTCGGCACGCCGGGCGGCTGCCTGCTGCGGGTGCTCGCGCTGGACGGTCGCAGGGTGGCCCGGCTCGCGGTCTCCGCCGCCCGCCCGGACAGCGGGCAGCGCCACGAGCCGGACCCCGGGCTGCGCCACGAGCCGGACGGCGTGGCGGCTGGGGTCGGCGGCCCCGGGTCGGCGCGGGAGGCCGTGGGCGGACAGCACCGCCGGGTCGCTGTCGGGCCGACGCGCCGGGTCGGCACGGGTGAACCACGCGAGGTCAGCAGCCCGACATCGGCGGGCCGCGGCCGACCCGCCGGCCCGTCATGACGGACCGGGTTGCTTGCTGACAGAATTATCGCCATGTCCGACGTTCCCGCCCGCCCCCGCGTCTTCTCCGGTATCCAGCCGACGGCCGACTCGTTCCACCTCGGCAACTACCTGGGCGCGGTACGGCACTGGGTGGCGCTCCAGGAGACCCACGACGCGTTCTACTGCGTGGTTGACCTGCACGCCATCACCGCGGGGCACGACCCGGCGCTGCTGCGTCAACGCACCCGGGTGGCCGCTGCCCAGCTCTTCGCGGTCGGGCTCGACCCGGATCGCAGCACCCTGTTCGTGCAGTCGCAGGTGCCCGAGCACCCGCAGCTGGCCTGGGTGCTCGGCTGCATCACCGGCTTCGGTGAGGCCAGCCGGATGACCCAGTTCAAGGACAAGTCGCAGAAGCACGGCAACGACCGGTCCAGCGTCGGGCTGTTCACCTACCCGATCCTGCAGGCGGCCGACATCCTGCTCTACCAGGCCAACGCGGTGCCGGTCGGTGAGGACCAGCGGCAGCACCTGGAGCTCTCCCGGGACCTGGCCCAGCGGTTCAACTCGCTGTTCGGCGCGACGTTCACGGTCCCGGCGCCGCACATCGTGAAGGACACTGCCAAGATCACCGACCTTCAGGACCCGACGGCGAAGATGTCCAAGTCGTCGTCCTCGCCGGCCGGCATCATCGACCTCCTGGAGGACCCGGCCCGGTCGGCGAAGAAGATCCGGTCGGCGGTCACCGACACCGGTCGCGAGATCGTCTTCGACGCCGAGACCAAGCCGGGTGTGTCCAACCTGCTGACCATCCACTCGGCGCTGAGCGGTCGGAGCATCGACGAGCTGGTGGCCGCTTTCGCGGGCCGCGGCTACGGCGACCTGAAGAAGGAGCTGGCCGAGGTCGTCACGGACTTCGTCCGCCCCATCCAGGAGCGCACCCGCGGCTACCTCGACGACCCGGCGCAGTTGGACAAGCTGCTTGCCAGCGGCGCGGAGAAGGCCCGCGCGGTGGCCGCGACGACCCTGCGGTCCGCGTACGAGCGGGTCGGGTTCTTCCCGCCCGTCCGCGGCGAGTAGCTCGCGGGACAGGTGGACGGGTCGGTGGCCGGAGGGGCGGCGCGCAGCGTGGATCGCAGTGGCGGGGTGTCGCCGGCCGGCGACACCATCCAGATCGGCATCGCGGTGGACATTCCCGAGCCGTGGGGTGCTCAGCTCACCCGGCGGCGGATCGAGGCCGGCGACCCGCTCGCGGTGCCGGCGCACGTGACGTTGCTCGGGCCCACCGAGATCCAGACGGCCAACCTGCCCGCTGTCGAGCGGCACCTGGCGGCCGTCGCCGCCGGGCACCTGCCGTTCGCGCTGCACCTGCGGGGCACCGGTACGTTCCGTCCGGTCACCCAGGTGGTGTTCGTCGCGGTGGCCGCCGGGATCAGCGAGTGTGAATTGTTGGCCGCCGCGATCGCCGCCGCGCCGGGTCTGCACCGTCAGACGCGCTTCCCGTACCATCCGCACGTCACCGTGGCGCAGGACGTGGCGCCGGAGGCCCTGGACAAGGTGTACGAGGATCTGGCGGACTTCTCCGCGATGTTCGAGGTCGACGCGTTCACCCTCTTCTCGCACAGCGGGGAGGCCCGGTGGCAGCCGCGTCGGGACTTCCGCCTCGGCGACTGAGCCGTCGGCGACGCGCCGTTCGGTGAGCTTCGGGAGCCGGTTGCCACGACGGCGGTGGGAGATCGGCGAGGATGATCGCGTGAACGTGATCGGCCGCATCGAGGCGGGCATCGACCGCTGGGTGAGCGCCGCGCGCCACCGTTCGGGGCTCTTCGACCATGTCTGGCGGGCCGGTGCCCTGTATGCCGAGGTGCTGGCCGGGCGGTTGGCCGCCGCGATCGCCTACTACGGCTTCTTCGCGGTGTTCGCTCTCGCCCTGGTCGCGTACTCCATCTTCGGCGCGATCCTCGAGGACAACGACGACGTCAGCGCGGCGGCGGCCGACTTCCTCAAGGAGAACCTGCCGTTCCTGGACGCACAGCAGATCGCCAACTCCAGCGGCACGGTCGGGGTGGTCGGCCTGGTCATCCTGGTCTTCACCGGGATCGGCTGGGTGGAGGCGATCCGGTCCTCGCAGCGGTTGATGTACTCCCTCAACCAGCAGCCGGGCAACCTGGTGATCCGGCGGCTGGTCGACCTGGGTGTGATGATCGGCGTCTTCGTGCTGCTCGGCGTCTCGGTCGCGGCGGTGGACGCGTTGGAGTCGCTGCTGCGGTTCCTGCTGCGCAGCACCGGGTCGGTCGGCCTGACCACGATCAGTGCGGTGCTCAGTGTGCTGGTCAACGCCGTGCTCGCCACCGCGTTGCTCCTCGCGGTGCCCCGGCTGCGGATGAGCCGTTCCCGGCTCCGTCCGGTGGTGCTGCTGGTCGCGGTCGGCATCACGTTGTTGAACACGGTCGGGCGCTACTACGTGGTGCGTACCGAGCGGAATCCGGCGTACACCGTGGTGGCTGGCGCCGTCGGTCTGCTGCTCTACCTCTACCTGCTCAACCAGCTGGTGTTGTTCGGTGCGGCGCTGCTCGCGACCAGTTCGAACGGGCGGGTGGTGGACCTGGCGGAGACCCCCGCCCCGCCCGGACTGGCCGACGAGGACACCGACCCCGGTACGCCGGGCGGTGCGGGCTGATGACGGAAGGTGCCCAGGTGCTGATCTCGGTCGACGCGGACTCGTCGGTACCCCCGTACGAGCAGGTGCGCGGGCAGCTCGCCGAGCTGATCGGCGACGGCCGGTTGCCGGTGGGCAGCCGACTGCCCACCGTCCGGCAGCTCGCCGCCGACCTGCGCCTGGCCGCGAACACGGTGGCCCGGGCGTACCGGGAGTTGGAGCTTGCCGGGCTGCTGGAGACCCGGGGGCGCAACGGCACCTTCGTCGCCCCCGGCCGGGACGACGCCGTCGACCGGTTGCAGCGGGCGGCGGCCGGGTACGCGGCCGAGGCGGCTCGGCTCGGCGTGGCACCGGCCACCGCGCTCGCCCTGGTGCGTGCCGCCCTGGACGCCGCCCGCCCCGGCTGACCGGCCGCTGATCGCCCGCCGGATGGGCGGTAACTGAGCCGAAAGGCGTCGTGGCTCGCGTTTGCGGACCATGATGAGCCGGTGGGCGCACTCATGACACTGGACCTGCCGGCGGACTCACCGCTTCTCGGCCTGCCGTGGATCATCACCTTCGGTCCGCTCGGTGACCTCGACGAGTGGGAGCCGGTGGTCTGCGGGCCGTACGAGCGGCCGCACGCGTTGGCACTGGCCGAGGCGGTGGTGGCCGAGGAGCAGCTGATGGCGGTGGTGGAACCGTTGCTGCCCGCGCTGTCGGCCGACGAGATCCGCAGTGAGATCGCCGCCGCGCAGGTCGCCGCCGAGGACGAGGCCCGCCAGGTGGAGGGGGCCGACCTCTACGGTGACTTCGAGGACGTGATCGACGAGGAGCTGGACGCCGCCGCCGACGAGGCTGGGCACGGTGAACCGGCCGAGCCGCCGGACGAGGCCGAGGTACGCGCCGGGTTCACCCGGATCGCGGCGCTGCTCACCGCGAAGTGACCCGGGAACGGTCAGCGGATCGCGGCGACCCCGGGAGACGGTCAGCGGGTCGCGGCGACCCCGGGAGACGGTCAGCGGGTCGGTGCCGAGTCCAGCACGCAGAACTCGTTGCCCTCGGGGTCGGCGAGCACCGTGAACTGTTCGGTGCCGGTCTGACCGACGTCCACATGCCGCGCGCCGAGGTCGATCAGCCGTCGTACCTCGGTCTGCGGGTCTGTGTCGGCGACCAGGTCGAGGTGCAGACGGTTCTTGCCCCGCTTGGCAGTGCCGGAGCCCTGCAACCAGAGGGTGGGTGCCGTGGCGGACGGTCCGCCCGGCGGCCACAGCTTGGCGCTGCCGTCGTCGCCCTGCTCGATGCCGTAGCCGAGGGCCGCCGACCAGAACGACACCATCAGGTCGATATCCTCGACGTCGAGTGTGCACTGCGCAATCCGTACGCCCATGGGTTTTCGGTACCCACGGCGGCGGCAGTAAACACACCGGGCAGGAACGGACACCGGCGCCACGCGGAGCGTGCTCCGCGTGGCGCCAGCGCCACCTCACCCCCCACCACAAGGGGCTGGTAGCCCAGTCGCCCGTTGGCGCGGGGCACGACGGACGACCAGGTCGAAAACGAGTTACCCGCTCAGCGCCGTTCCAACCAGGCGGCTGCGTCGACCGGCAGCAGGTGGCCGGAGCCCTGCCCGGTGAGCGTGTCGCTGGCGACGAGCGGCTGGCCGTACCCGTCGATCAGGACGGGCGCGCCGCTGAGGTTGACCACGCAGGTCAGCACGGTTTCGCCGGCGGTGCGGGAGAAGGCCAGCACGTCCGGCCCGCTCTCCAGCCAGGTGACCCCACCGGCGTCGAGCGCCAGCGCCGGGTGGTCGTGGCGGATTCGCAGCGCGGCCCGGTACAGCTCCAGCGTCGAGCCGGGTACGCCGCTCTGCGCGTCGACGGAGAGGGCCCGCCAGGTGGCGGGGGCGGGCAGCCAGCTCGACTCGCTGCCGGCCGGCCCGAAGCCGTACGGGGCCAGCTCGCCGCTCCACGGGAGTGGCACCCGGCAGCCGTCGCGGCTCTCGCCGGTGCGCAGGAACGCCGGGTCCTGGCGCAGCTCGTCGGGAAGGTCGAGGACCTCGGGCAGACCCAGCTCCTCACCCTGATAGAGGTAGGCGCTGCCGGGCAGGGCGAGCATCAGCAGGCTGGCGGCGCGGGCCCGGCGCAACCCCTCGACGCCGTCGCCGTAGCGGGTGACGTGTCGTTGCTTGTCGTGGTTGGACAGCACCCAGGTGGTCGGTGCGCCGACCACCGTGGACTCGCTCAACGCGGTGTCGATCACCTTGCGGAACGAGTCGGCCGTCCAGGTGGCGTCGAGGAAGTCGAAGCTGAACGCCTGGTGCAGCTCGTCCGGGCCGACGTAGCGGGCGAGCCGCTGCGGGGTCTCGGCCCACGCCTCGGCGACCGCCATCCGACCGCCGGGGTAGCTGTCCAGGATGGGCCGCCAGGCACGGTAGATCTCGTGCACCTCGTCCTGGTCGAAGTAGGGCAGCCGGCCCTTGCCGAGCAGTTCGACCTGCCGCTGGCCGGTGGTGATCGTGCTGAAGCCGACGTCCGGCAGCCCGTCGGCCTTGATCATGCCGTGTGCGACGTCGACGCGGAACCCGTCCACGCCCCGGTCCAGCCAGAACCGCAGCACGTCCTCGAACTCGGCGCGGACCTCCGGGTGGCGCCAGTTCAGGTCCGGTTGCGACGGGTCGAACAGGTGCAGGTACCACTGACCGTCGGCGATCCGGGTCCAGGCCGCGCCGCCGAAGATGCTCTCCCAGTCGTTCGGGGGCAGCTCGCCGTGCGGGCCCTGGCCGTCGGCGAAGAGGTAGCGGGCCCGTTCCGGGGAGCCGGGGCCGGCGGCGAGGGCGGCGGTGAACCAGCGGTGCGCGCTGGAGGTGTGGTTGGGCACCAGGTCGACGATGATCCGCAGGCCCAGGGCGTGCGCGTCGGTGCTCATGGCGTCGAAGTCGGCGAGGGTGCCGAACATCGGGTCGACGTTGCGGTAGTCGGCGAGTTG
>NZ_JAKKFI010000068.1 GCF_022230955.1 Micromonospora cabrerizensis | reverse complement strand
GCTCTTCCTGGTCGTCTTCCGTGCGTCTTCTTCGGTCTTGCTGCTCTCCACGCTGTTGTAGGCTTCTTCCTTTCTGGTTTCCTTGTTCAGTACCGGGGTGATGTCGTTGATGGAGTTGGTGCCGGCCTCGGTGGTGCCCATCTCCTTGGCCATGTCATCAACGTTGATGTTCTTGCCCTGCACGCTCAGGGCGTTACGGGTCGCGGCGGGCCCGCAGTAGTAGAAGTTCGGCTGCGCCTCGTAGCGCACACCCAGCTCCCGCTCACCGTGACCCTTGCGGTCGGTCTGGGTCTGGGTGGTGGGCTTGGCGGTGCTCGGCGCCGCGAACGCGGCGGTCACGGGTCCGACGATGGCACCACCGGTGAAGGCGAGGCCAGCGGCGGTGAGTGCGCTCTTACGGATCAGATCGGTACGCATGATGGCGTGCTCCTCTGCATCGGGGGTGTCCGTACGGTCGTGCACAAGGGGGAGGGTGCGACCGTGCGGGAAAATTTCGCGGGAACGCCGGCGATCCGGGGGACCTGCTCGGGCGTTGCCGGGGGGTGTAACCGGGGCGGCTCGGCGGGTGTTCCCGGCCCGGGCCCCGTGCCTGGCGACTCGAAGTCGCGGTGGCACGCCAGGTGTAACGACCCCGCCCGGCCCACGATTCCGCCGCCGGGGTGGCGCCGATCACGGGACACTCAACCCAGAATCGGACAACCCCGCCGTGACCGCATTCGCTGAACCGGACACCACACCCCGCAAACCCGACGAGGACAGGCCAAGATCCGCGCACTTTCAGGGAAAGTGCTGCCTCACACCGCGTCGAGGCGGCAACTTCCCTGATGTTGCGCGGATCTTGAGCGGGTTGGGGATACCGGACACCGCCGCCGGGCACGCCAACAGCGACGCGACACGCAAGATCGTGCTCGATCCAGGAAACAGGCCCCTCCGCGCGTGGACGAGGCCACTACAACCAGGATCGAGCACGATCATGCAGAGAGGGCGGCCCGCCACCGCGACCGGCGACGAGTGCGCGTCGGCCCGGGCGCGCAGCGCGACGTGCGCAGCGCGTGGGCAGCGCACGTGTCCAGCGGGGCCCACGTGCCCAGCGCCCTGTCGGGCGCGCGGGTGGGGCAGCCCGAACGCGTCGGACCGCCCCACCTGTGGCAAAAGAACGAGATCAGAACCCGAGGACGCTCCGCCCGCCCACCACGGGCAGCCGCAGCTCGCTGTCGTTTGGCGCGACCCGCAGTGCGGTGCCGCCCAACGGCAGCAGGGTGTACTCCTGGTCGGTGGAGAAGGCGACCACGCCGATGCGGTGCCCCGCCGGGAAGACGTAGTCCTTCGGCTCCATGGTCCACCGGTAGTCGTACAGCTTGCCCTGCTTGACCGGCTCGGTGCGGGCGGCGCTCCTGCGGTTCTGCGGGTCCATCCAACCTCGCGTCACCACGGTCGGCGCGGCGGTCGACCCGGCCGGACCGTAGTCGACCAGGTACGCGGTGAGGTTCGCGTCCGGCTTGTTGTCGATCGCCATCCGCAGCCGCATCTCCGGGCGGCCGGAGATGCGCACGTTCTGCGTCAGGGCGGGGGAGCGGTACGCGAGCCGGTTCGCGCTCGCCGTGTCCGGATTGGACACCAGGGTGTCCGGGTGGATGGTCCGGCCCTCGTCGACGAAGCTCTGCTCGACCTTGGCCTTCGGCGGCTTGCCCGTGGTGAGCGTGCCCGGGGCGGTGGCGTCGGTGGCGGCGAACCGCAGCCCGACCTCACGCGCGGCCGGGTCGGGCCAGTTGGCGTACGTGGTGTAGGCCCGGTCCTCGCGCTGGAGCACGGCGGTCGGTTCGTCCATGATGCCGTTGCGTACGTTCCACAGCCAGAAGTCGAACCAGCGGTTCTCGGTCTGCTTGTACGTCCACGTCTGGCCGCTCGGCAGGGTCACCGACGCGCTGCTGCCCGGGCCGCCGTGGCCGCCCTGGTGCAGCCAGATCTTGCGCGGTACGTCGCGCTTGGCGAGCTGGTCCCACCAGCCGGCGAAGTGCTCTGTCTTCACGTTCCAGTCGTTGAGGCCGTGGACGACGAAGACGCTCGCCTTGACGTTGCGAGCGTCGAGGTGGTCGCGGTCCTGCCAGAATTCGGAGTAGTCGCCGGTGACCCGGTCCTGCTCCTCGGTGATGGCAGCCAGCTCGTCGGCGCACTGCCCCTCGGCCCGCGCCTGCCCGGCGGTGTACTGGGCGAGGACGTCGAGGTCCTCGCCCTGGAACGTCCCGGGGGCGACGACCAGACCGTTGGCCCGGTAGTAGTCGTACCAGCTGCTGATCGCGGAGACCGGCACGATGGTCCTGAGTCCCTTGACCCCCGTGGTGGCCACCTGGTTGGGCAGCGTCCCGTTGTAGGAGACACCGGTCATGCCGACCGCGCCGGTGGTCCAGCCGGCGGAGACCGGGGCGCCGTTCGCGTCGTAGCCCAACGCCTGGCCGTTGAGCCAGTCGATGACCGCCTTGGTGCCGAGCGTCTCGGCCTGGTCGCCGCTGGTGGGGCAGCCGTCCGAGTCGCCGGTGCCGACGCTCTGACCGAGCACCACCGCGTACCCGCGGGGCACGTAGTAGTCGTCCAGCGAGCCCGGCAGGTTGGCCTTCGCCTGGGCGCGCTGGGTGCCCACGTCGAGAGCCCGACGCCCGGAACGGTCGGTCAGACCGTTCTGCGGCAGGTCGTCGACCAGCACACTCGGGTACGGCACGTCACCCCAGGTGCCCTTGCGGTACGGGCTGTGCTCGAAGATGACGGGCACCTTGAAGCCCTGCGTGGCGGTCTCGCGGGGTCGGGAGATGTCGATCGCCACCCGGTCGGGCCGACCGTCGTGGTCGGTGTCGACGGGGGTCTGGACGAACACCCGCTCCTCGATCGCGTCGGCGAGCGAGAACACCGGTTGGGTCATGCCGTCGCTGACCACGATGCCGGTGGGCGTGGTCGCGGCGGGCGGGGCAGCCGTTGCGGTGGGGGCTGCGCCGAGCACCAGAGCGCCGGACACACCGATGCTCAGAAGTGCCAGATGACGGGGTCGACGCATGCGCGTCTCCCTTCGGTTGGGCTGGTTGCCGGGGGTAGGCAGGGGCCAATCTCGAAGATCCACTCGTCGTCATGCTAGGACCGGGTTGGCGTCCCGTCGATCCCCTCGGACGGGGACGCATCCTCCGCGCGGGCCAGGAAACTCCTCGTCGGGGCCTCGGAAGATGACACTCCCGTGCATATGATCTTGGGGAAGTCGCCCGAAGAGGCGGTTTCGTCCACATTAGACGAGGAGCACCATGCTCAGGAAAACGCGGTGGCTGCTGGCCATCGCCGTCACGGCCACGACGCTGACCGCCCTACCGGGCGGCTCCGCCACGGCCGGGCCAGGCGGCATCGGCACGACCGGCACGCCCAGAAGCTCCGCCGACGGAAAGACGCACACCGTCACCCTGCTCACCGGGGACGTGGTGACCGTACGGAGCACCGGGGCGGGATGCCCGCAGGCCACGGTGCGGCCGGCCGACGAGAACGCGGTCATCCGGCAGACCTGCGGCCCCGACGGTCACCTGCACGTCGTACCCGCCCGTGTCGCGTCGCAGATCGGTCCGGTCCTCGACCCCGACCTCTTCGACGTCACCGCGCTGATCGCCGACGGGTACGACGACGAGAACACCTCGGAGCTGCCGGTCATCGTGCAGCCCGCCACCGCGTCGGCCCGGGTGGCCGCGCTCGGTGACGTGCTGTCGCTGCCCAGCATCGGCGCGGTCGCCGGCCACGTACCCAAGAAGAGCCCGGCCACGGCGAAGCTGGCGACCGACTCGCTGCTGGCCGGCGCGAAGAAGGTCTGGTTGGACCGCAGGGTCCGCGCCACCGCGCTGACCGGCGGCGGACAGCACGCCGACCTGGACCGCAACCTGGGCCAGATCGCCGCACCCGACGCCTGGAAGGCCGGCTACACCGGCCGGGGGACCACGGTCGCGGTGCTCGACACCGGTGCCGACTTCACCCACCCGGACCTGGTCGGCCGGGTCGCCGACCGGGCCGACTTCACCGCCGAGGGCGGTGACGCCGTCGACCACAACGGCCACGGTACGCACGTCGCCTCGACCATCGCCGGCACCGGCGCTGCCGCCCACGGTCAGCGTCGCGGCGTGGCGCCCGACGCCAAGCTGGTCATCGGCAAGGTCCTCGACGACCACGGCTCCGGCGCGGACTCCGGGATCATCGCCGGCATGGAGTGGGCCGCCACGCGGGCCGACGTCGTCAACATGAGCCTCGGTGGCAGCGACCCCGACGACGGCAACAACCCGCTCTCGCTGGCCGTCGACGGTCTGAGCAGGTCCACCGGCGCGCTCTTCGTCATCGCCGCCGGCAACAGCGGCGGGGCCATCTCCTCGCCGGGCTCGGCCGCCAGCGCGCTGACCGTCGGCGCGGTCGACCGCGACGACAAGCTCGCCGACTTCTCCAGCCGTGGGCCGCTGGTCACCAGCAACGTGGCCAAGCCGGAACTGGTCGCACCCGGTGTCGACATCGTCGCCGCGCGGGCCGCCGGCACCAACCTCCAGGACCCGATCGACCGGTACTACGAGGCCATCAGCGGCACCTCGATGGCCAGCCCACACGTGGCGGGCGCCGCCGCGCTGCTCGCCCAGCGGCACCCGGACTGGACCGGCGCGCAGCTCAAGGCCGCACTCGTCGGTGCCGCCGATCCGCTGAGCGGCGTCGACGCGTACGCCGTCGGTGCCGGCCGGCTCAACGCGGCCCGGGCCCTCGGCGGCCCGACCAGCGACCAGCCGGTGGTCAACCTCGGCACCTTCGCGTACCCACAGTCCGGGACCAGCGAGACGAAGCTGAGCTGGACCGCCGAGTCGGCGGCCGTGCTCGACCTCGACGTGTCGGTGGTCAACCACGACGGCCAGGCGGTGCCGCGCGGCGCGGCGTCGTTGTCGGCGAACCGGGTGACGCTCAAGCGCGGCGCGACCGGCGGTGCGACCCTGCGGATCAACCGCGCGGCGCTGGCCGCCCGGCCCGGCTTCTACCTGGCCACCGTCACCGCCCGCACCGCCGGGCGCAAGCTGGTGTCGACCACGCCGGTGAGCTTCTACGTCGAGCAGCCCAGCTACGACCTGACGATCCGGACGAAGCCCCTGCCCGGCCTCAAGGACGGCGCGGAGAGCTGGGTCAACCTGCTGGTCACCAACCTCACCGACCCGGTGGTCTACTACAGCGGCGCGGGCGGTACCCCGGGGGAGACCTTCACGCTGCGGGTGCCGGCCGGCCGGTACGCGGTCCTCGGCTCCTCCGTCGCCTACTACGTCGACAGTGACGTGCTGGAGACGACGCTCGCCGCCGAGGCCGACCTGGACGTGCGCGGTGCCCGAAGCGTGACTCTCGATCCGGCGCGGGCCAAAGCGGTGACGGCGACGGTCGACGGGGTGCCCACCACACCCACCCGGACCGACCTCACCAACGTCCAGACCGCCCCGAACGGGCTGTCCTGGTGGCACCAGATCAGCGGGTACGGGGCCAACACGACGGTCCGCACCACCGCGCTGCCGAGGCCGACCGTCGGCTCCCGGCGCACCTGGGCGGCCGTCAACCTGGACTCGCCGACCGGCACCGCCACGCCGTACCGCTACAACCTGGTGCACGAGTACGCGGGCGGCGTGCCGGCCGACCCGGCCTTCCGGGTGGGCAGGGCCGAGCAGGCGAAGCTCGCCCGCATCGAGGAGCGTTTCCACCAGATGGACTCGGAGGGGATGGTCACCCAGCTGATCCGTAGTGGCTTCACGCCGGACGGGGTGCCGGTGACGCAGACCCACGAGAGCAACCTGCCCCCGTACCGCACCGACTACCTCTCGCCCGGCTACCTCTGGGCCGACGAGGGCGTCTACGGTGGCCTGTCGGCGCAGGAGGCACCGCGCAGCTACCAGCCGGGCAGTCGGCAGACCAAGGTCTGGGCGCGACAGCCACTGCACTCCGGCTGGTACGACGACCCGGCCGGCGCCGAGTCCAGCTGCGCCACCGCGCCGTCGCGCACCCGGGGCAACCTGCACATCGACCTGGTGTCCCTGACGGACCAGCACCAGCGGGCCGACTGCCTCCAGGGCGGCTCGATCGGGGTGAACCGCAAGCTGTCGGTGTACCGCAACGGCAAGCTGGTCGACGAGCGGGACCGCCCGCTCGCCGACGTCACCGTGCCGCAGCAGATGGCCGACTACCGGCTGACCCTCGACGTCGACACGAGCCTGATCCTGCCGATCTCGACCAGGGTCAACACGTCGTGGACGTTCCGCTCCGCCGGTCCGGACGGCACGGGCAGCGTGCCGCTGCCGCTGCTGGCGGTGGACTACGCGCTGCCGATGGACACCCTCAACCACGCCACCGGCGGAACGGCCGAGCTGACCGTCCGACAGATGCGGGGGATCCGGGCGCAGAAGGTGACGTCGTTCCAGGTTTGGACCTCGACGGACGACGGTGCCACCTGGACGTCGGCCCGGGTCACCGGCACCGGCGGCAGCTACCGGGTCGCGCTGCCGAGCGCCGCCGCCGGACAGCCCGTCTCGCTGCGGGTGAAGGCCGCCGCCAACGGTGGTAGCGGCGTCGACCAGACCATCATCCGGGCGTACAACGCCGGCTGACGGTTCGCGCACTGGTGCGGCCCGGCTCCGGCCGGGCCGCACCACCGTTTGTCGTTCCGTGTCGATCCGGCCCCGCCTCGTTCGTCGTAACGGTTGAGCACCGTCGCCGACACGAGGGGCACCCCCATGACCATCCTGACGTCCGTTGCCGAGACACAGCTCCGCCGGACCCGGTTCCTGTTGGGCTGCGGCACGGTCGCCGGCCTCCTCTTCCCCGCTCTGTCGTTCGGGCAGGCGTTCACCCGACCCGGGTTCGACCTGCGCCGGCACGCGCTGAGCGCCCTCACCCTCGGCGACCTCGGCTGGTTGCAGGTCATCGCGTTCGTCGGCACCGGCCTGCTGGCCGTCGCCTTCGCGGTGGGTCTGCGGCGAGCGCTACGACCAGGGCGGGCCGGCACGGCGGTGCCGGTGCTGGTCGGCGTCTACGGGGTGGCGATGGTCGGCGGCGCGATCTTCGTCCCCGACCCGGCGCTCGGCTGGCCACCGGGCGCACCGGCCGGCCTCCCCGAACAGGCCAGCACGGGCAGCATCCTGCACACGGTGTGTGGCGCGGCGGCGTTCCTGTCGCTGATCGCCGCCGGCCTGCTGGTCGCCCGACGCGTCGCCGGCCAGGGGGACCGGGGCTGGGCCTCCTACAGCGCCGCCAGCGCCGCCGTCGCGTTCGTGCTCACCACGCTGCCGTGGAGCGAGGAGAGCGCGAGCATCCGCTTCGCCGTGGCAGCGGTGCTCATCTCGGGGTGGCTCGTCGCGCTCTCCCGACGGGCACGCGCCGAGGTGGCCTGATGCGGGCGTTGGCCCTCGACACCCGCCGGCGCGCGCGGGCCGACACGGGGTGGCTCCGCGCGCGATCGGGCCGGTGCCGGCGGGACAGCTCACTGGCCCTCCCAGACCGCCTTCGCGCCGGAGTCGCCGGTGCGGACCACGTAGTAGACGGTGACGGCGGCGGCCAGCAGCGACAACACCTGCAACGCCGGGACCAGCGCCCGACTGGACCGTCTGTCGTCGGTGGCGGTCGCCTCGGCGGTCTTCGGCGGCACGAACCGGACCAGGGCCAGCGCCACGATCGCCAGCCCGATGGTCGCCCAGAGCGTGATGTCGCCGAACTCCTGGTGCGTCTCGAGGGTCGGAAGGAACTCGGGGGTGACCCGGTTGGCGGCACGCATGCGCTCGAAGAAGGCGTCGCCGGACAGCTTCGCCAGCAGGGCGGCCAGCGGCGCGCCGACGGCGAGCAGCCCCAGCACCCAGCGGGTGTGCGGCCGGATCAGCGGGACCAGCGCGTAGCCGACCGTCAGGAGGGCCAGCAGCGGCACGAACACCACCGCGGCGTGCAGCACCAGCGGGTGGGCGGGGATGCCCATGAACTCCTCGAACATCGGCGTCTCCTCCTGACACGGGCGGACGTCGATCGTCCAGGAAAGGACGCTATCGGTACCGAAGGGACGTGTCAGCCCCCAAGATTGTCGGCGGCGCAGGGCAGCCCACCCGCACGCTACCGGGAGCGGGGCAGACAGTCCTTCTTGTACTTGAGGCCCGAGCCGCACCAGCAGGCGTCGTTGCGCTCCGGCGGCCAGGCGATCCGCGCGCTGGGCCGGGCCTGCACCTCGGCCGCGTACCCCGCCCGGACCGCCCCGTCGGCCGGGTCACCGTCACGTCGACCGGCGAACGCGTTCAACCCGTCAACGGTGGCGCTGAACACGCCCAACCCGGCCTGCCCGGCACCCCGCAGCCGGACCAGCTCCTTCTCCAGCCGGCCCCGGTGCGCGTCCCAGTCCGGTCCGTACACCTCGCTCAGCGTTGCGTGCTCGGAGAGCAGCCGGTCGAACTCGGCCCGGGGCCAGAAGAGCAGGTCCGACTCGGCGTCTCTGCGCTCCCCGGCCCGGCGCACGAGCTGGGTCTCCAACCGGTCCGCCAGGTCGTCCTGCCGGTCGTGCGGCAGGTTGAGATTCCGGCGTACCCGGTGCCGCTGTTGCAGCAGGAAGAAGACCACACCGGGCGCTTCCGGCGGACCGAGATCCACCACCGGGTCGATCGCGGTGCTGGCCGGCCCGGACGCCGCGGTCGCGCGCTCGCTGAGCAGGCTGTCGACCGCCTCGCTCAGCCACGTCTCGGCGATCGCCGAACGACCACCCGCGTCCAGCGCCGCACTCAGGTAGGCGGGGGCGTCGGGCTGCGTGAGCAGCAACGGGCGCAGCGCGGTCAGCTCCGCCACCGCCTCGTCGTCCCGACCGCCGGCCCGGAACAGCGCCCGGGCCCGCAGCGCCCGCGCGAACCCGGCCCGAGGATCGTCCCCGGACGGGTACGCCGCCAGAGCCTGCTCCGCGTACCGCAGGGCGGCATCGGGTCTCGCCCGGATCTCGGCGATCTCGGCGGCCAGGGTCAGGGCGTCACCGGCGTCGTCCGGATCCTCCAGCCGGCCCTGCTCGGCCGCCTCGGCGACATCGGCGGCGACACCGAGCGGGTTGGCCGTCCCGAGCGCTGAGCGGCGAAGTTCAGCGAGGTCAGCCTTGGTGAGTACGTCTCTCGTCGGCACAATCTCACGGTACGTCGGGGTGCTCTCGGTACGCGGGCAGATCACCTGTTACGCCGCTCTCACACCGCCCCTAGCCCCGACCAGCGCCGCCCGCAGTCAGGACCACGCGCCGGCTGCCGCCGCCCGGGCGGCGTAGGTGTCGAAGTCGAGCGGGTCACGCCCGAGCACCCGCCGCACCCCGTCGGCCGGCTCGGCGAGATGACCCGCGCGCATCCCGGCGAACAGGACGTCCATCGCCGTGACCACCTCCGGCGGTAGGCCCTCGGCGACAAGTTCGGCCCGGTACTGCTCCGGCGTGAGCGGCACGTAGCGGATCGGGCGACCGGTGGCCTCGGCGATCGCCGCCACCGCTTCAGCGAAGGTGAGCGCGCGAGGACCGGACAGGTCGTACACCTGTTCGTGGTGGCCGGGCGACGTCAACAGCGTCGCGGCCACGTCGGCGATGTCCTGCGCGTCGACGAACGGCTCCGGGGTGGCGCCCATCGGCAGGGCCAGCCGACCGTCGAGCAGTGGTTGGCGCCACAGGTCCTCGCTGAAGTTCTGACTGAAGTTGTTCGCCCGGAGAATCGTCCACTGGACGCCGGACTTCCGCACCGCCTCCTCGGCGGCGACCATGCCGGGGGAGAAGTCACCGATCTGGTCGATCCCGCGCCCGGACAGCGCCACGAACCGGCCGACACCCGAGTCGACGGCCTGGGTCACGAAGTCGGCCGCCAGCGCGGGATCCTCCGGCGCCAGCAGATAGACCGCCGACGCTCCCGCCAGCGCCGGCTGCCAGGTTGCCGGCCGCGACCAGTCGAACCGCACCTCACCGGAGCGGGAGGCCGCCCGGACGTGCCGGCCCGTCGCCCGCAGCGTCCGTACCAGCCGGCGACCGGTCTTGCCGGTCCCGGCCATCACGAGTATCGAAGGTGCGTCCGTCGTCATGGTCACGAGTCAACTCGCCCGACCGCCGGCAGGACATGTGCTGTCGTACGCCGCGCATGTCCGATCGTCCGGGCCCCATCGCCGGGGCTCTATCGTCGGGGCCATGGACCCGTTCGACACCCTGCTGCGCGGAGTGCACGCCGACGGTGCGGCCTTCGGCCGGTCGGTGCTGACGCCGCCGTGGGCGCTGCGGTTCACCGACGGCGCCCCGCTGACGCTCTGCGTCCCCCTGCGGGGCGAGGGCTGGATCTCCCACCCGGAGAGCGACAAGCCCCGCCTGGTGCGGGTCGGTGAGGTCGCCGCCGTACGCGGGCCGACGCCGTTCACGTTCTCCGCCGAGCCGCGGTCGAGCTTCCACCCCGGCGAGCTCCGGGACGTGCGGCGCGGCCGGACCGGGACCATCGACGCGGTGGACGCGGATCACACCGAGCGCCTGGTGCTGCTGGTCGGCGTGTACCACGTCCGGGGTCGGGTGCCCCAGCGGCTGCTGGGCGCGTTGCCGCCGGTGGTCGTCGTGCCGGACGACCACGACTGTGCCGCGCTGCGCGACTACCTGGACGCACAGCTCGACGCGGGCCGGCCCGGCCGGCAGATCGTGCTGGACCGCCTCCTGGACTGGCTGCTGGTGTGCACGGTGCGGGACTGGTTCGATCAGCCCGACGCCGAGGCCCCCGGCTGGTACCGCGGGCTGAGCGACGACACCGTCGGCCCGGTGCTGCGGGCCATGCACGACGACCCGGGCAGGTCGTGGACCCTGGCCAGCCTGGCCGGGCAGGCCGGGGTCTCACGGTCCACACTGGCCAAACGGTTCACCGCGATGGTGGGCGAGCCGCCGCTGACCTACCTGACCGACTGGCGGATGACCCTCGCCGCGGACATGCTGGCCGAGTCGACCGCGACCGTCGCCGCCGTGGCACGCCAACTCGGGTACGCGGACCCCTTCGGCTTCAGCGCGGCCTTCAAACGGGTCCACGGAATGAGCCCGAGCGGGCACCGCCGGCTCGCCCGCGAGGGCGAAAAGGCGGCCTGACCGGCAGTTGAGTGCAGGTTTTCCGGGCCCGGAGCCGGTCGCCGAGTGGTCGCAAAACCAACCAACTACGGCCATCTGCCGTCAACCCGCCGTCGGTAGCGTCCGGTCGCCAGTTTCTCGACCAGGTCGCACAAAGGCGGAGTTATGGGCACTGTGGATCGGCGTACCTTCCTCAAGGCGATGGGTGTTCCCGCGATCGGCGCGGCGCTCCCCATGGACCTCAGCAAGGCGCTCGCCATCCCGGCGAACAACCGGACCGGCACGATCAAGGACGTCGAGCACGTCATCATCCTGATGCAGGAGAACCGCTCCTTCGACCATTACTTCGGCGCCATGCGGGGCGTACGCGGGTTCGGTGACCCGCACCCGGCGACGCTGCCGTCCGGCAAGGACGTGTGGCACCAGCCCAACGGCGACGACGAGCTGCTGCCGTTCCGCCCCGAGGTGAAGGATCTCGGCCAGACCTTCCTGCCGGACCCGCCGCACGGCTGGAACGACGGGCACGCCGCCTGGAACGACGGCCGGTTCGACCAGTGGGTGCCGAACAAGGGCGTCACGGCGATGACGTACCACACCCGCCAGGACCTGCCGTACCACTACGCGCTCGCGGACGCGTTCACCGTCTGCGACAGCTACCACTGCTCGCTGATGGGCCCGACCGACCCGAACCGCTATCACCTGTGGAGCGGCTGGGTCGGCAACGACGGCAAGGGCGGCGGTCCGGTCATCACCAACGCGGAGGCCGGCTACGACTGGTCGACCTACCCGGAGCGGCTGGAGCGTAACGGCATCTCCTGGAAGGTCTACCAGGACGTCGGCACCGGCCTCAACGCCGCCGGCTCCTGGGGGTGGACGAACGACCCGTACATCGGCAACTACGGGGACAACTCGTTGCTCTACTTCCACCAGTACCAGAACGCGCAGCCCGGGACCCCGCTGGCCGACAAGGCCAAGACCGGCACGGAGATCAGGACCCAGGGCCGCGACCCGGAGGCGCTGCTGGCCGACTTCCGCGCCGACGTCGAGGCGGGACGCCTGCCGGAGGTCTCCTGGATCACCGCGCCCGAGGCGTACACCGAGCACCCGAACTGGGAACCGGCGTACGGCGCCTGGTACATCTCGCAGGTCATCGACATCCTCGCGTCGAACCCCGAGGTGTGGAGCAAGATGGCGCTCTTCATCACGTACGACGAGGAGGGCGGCTTCTTCGACCACGTGGTCCCGCCGACGCCCCCACAGACCCGCGAGCACGGGCAGTCGACAGTGCCGACCACCAACGAGATCTTCCCGGGCGACGCCGACCACCCGGCCGGGCCGTACGGCCTCGGTATCCGGGTGCCCATGGTGATCGTCTCGCCCTGGACACGAGGCGGTTACGTCAACTCGCAGGTCTTCGACCACACCTCGCTGATCAAGTTCCTGGAGGCGCGGTTCGGGCACGGCCGGCCGGACCTGATCGAGCAGAACATCACCCCGTGGCGGCGCGCCATCGTCGGCGACCTGACCACGGCGTTCGACTTCCGGCACCCGAACCGCTCGCGTGATGTCAGGTTGCCCGACACCGACGACTTCAAGCCCGAGGACCTGGTCCGGCACCCCGACGAGGTGCCGGTCCCGCCGGTGGACCAGCGGCTGCCGAAGCAGGAGCACGGGGTACGGCCGGCGCGCGCGATCCCGTACACCCTGCACGCCGACGGGCATCTCGCCGGCGGCTCGTTCCGCATCGACTTCCGCAACTCCGGCGGGGCCGCCGCGGTCCTCCAGGTCCGCCAGGCCGGCAGCACGGATGCCCCGCGCAGCTACACCGTGGAGCCGGGCAAGCACCTGACCGACACCTGGCAGGTTGAGTCCTCTTACGACCTGTCGGTGCACGGGCCGAACGGGTTCTTCCGCCGCTTCACGGGCGGCCGGTCACACCTCGACGTCACACCCTCGTACGACGAGCGCCACAACCAGATCGCCCTCACGCTCAAGAACCGCGACTCGAAGCGGATCGAGGTGACCGTCCGGGACCGGTACAACTCCCGCCCGGTGAAGCTGTCGCTGCGACCCGGCGAAACGGAGCGCGGAACGTGGGCGCTCACCCGCGCCCACGGCTGGTACGACCTCACCGTCAGCGTCGCGGGTGACGCCGACTTCGCGTACCGCTGCGCAGGTCATGTCGAGAACGGCAAGGACAGCATCAGCGACCCGGCCCTCGGCGGGCTCGTCTAAGCGACGCCGCGTCGCCCGGGCCGCTGCCGGCCCGGGTGACACGGTCTCGCCTCGCTGTCGCCCCGTCGCGTGGCTGACGTCCCATCGCCTCGCTGCGCGGCCCGGTCGATCGCTGGTTGGGGGCGGATGTCTCGTCGAGCGTTATGACTCACGGGTATAAATATTCCTCTGAGTCATAACGCTCCGTCGTGCTACCCGCTCGCCGTGAGACCACGCCTCGTAGCGGCCACGCCATGCCGTTGGTCTGCGGCCTTCAGCGCGCGACAACCGGCAAGGCGACTCTCAGAACTCCTCGTACACCGCGGGGTCCTGGTCCGCGAGCCGCCCGTCCGGGCGGCCCAGCGCGGTGATGGCCTCGACCTCACCGTCGGTGAGCTTGATGCCGAAGACGTCCAGGTTCTCGGCCTGCCGCTGCGGGGAGGCGGCCTTGGGCAGCGGGATCACCTGGCGGGCCACGTGCCAGGCAAGAATGACCTGCGCCGGGCTGACGCCGTGAGCGGTCGCGATCTCCACGATGGCGGGGTGCTGTTGCAGGTCGTTGCCGTGGCCGAGCGGGCTCCAGCCCTGCACGAGGATGCCGTGCTCCCGGTGGTAGTCGAGCGCCTCCCGCTGCGGGAAGTACGGGTGCACCTCGATCTGGTTGACCACCGGGGCGACCCCGGTCTCGGCCACCAGCCGGTCGATGTGCTCGGGCAGGAAGTTGGAGAGGCCGAGATGCCGCACCAGGCCACGCTCGCGCGCCTCGATCAGCGCCCGCCACGCCTGCACGTACAGGTCTTCCTTGGGGTTCGGCCAGTGGATCAGGTAGAGGTCGATCCGGTCGAGGCCGGTGCGGAACACGCTCTCCTCGATCGTGGTCAGCGCCTCGTCGTACCGGTGGTGCCGCCCCGGCAGCTTCGAGGTGACGACCAGCTCGTCCCGCACGTCACCCGCCGCACGGGCCGCCCGACCGACCGCGCCCTCGTTCTCGTAGTTCACCGCCGAGTCGATCAACCGGTAACCCGCCCGGATCGCCTGCCCGATCGCGTCGACGCCCGCCGAGCCGTTCAGTCGATACGTGCCGAGCCCGATCGCCGGCAGGGTGGTGCCGTCGGCTGCCGTCAGGTGGGGAATCGTCATGATTCGACCCTACCCGCACGAGCTGCGCGCCGACGGCGGGCTAATCTGCTTCGATGTCAGCAGGCCGGTGCTGAACCGTTCGGTGCCTCCGGAGCTGGCCCCCAACCAGGGAAGCCGCTTGTTCGTCCAAGATACTGAGGACAACACCGAGGGGACCCTGCTGTGGCCGGTTGGGAGCAGGTGCTGACGGATCTCGTCAACGCCAGAGGCGCGGCGCTGAAACGCTACGCCTACCTGCTGTGCGGCAATGACAGCGACGCTGAAGACCTGGTGCAGGACGCGTTGGTGCGGGCGTTCACCCGGCCACGGCGCGACAAGGTCGAAAACCCTGAGCAGTACGTTCGCAAGGCCGTACTCAACCTCTACCTCGACCGGGTCCGTCGACGCGGTGTGTGGCGGCGAGTGATGCCGTTCGCGGCCGCACCGGACCGGATCGAGGACGACTCACGTGCCGTCGATGCCCGCCACGACCTCCAGGCGGCGCTCCTGGCGCTCGCTCCCCAGCAACGAGCGTGCGTCGTCCTCTACTACCACGTTGATCTGCCTATTCCAGAGATTGCCGCACAACTCGGCTGCGCGGTCGGCACGGTGAAACGCCACCTGCACGACAGTCGACGCCGACTGGCCCGGCTGCTGCACGACGACACCAGGGAGGACGACCGTGCCGTCCGATGATCGTCTTTGGCGGGAGCGCCTGGCAAGCTTGGCAGACCGGGCCGCTCCGCCGTCGTTCGCCACCGATCGCCTGCGCGCACGTGTCCGGCGACGGCGCGGTCTACTGGCGGCGGGCACCGCTGCCGCGTCGATCATGGTGGTCTCGCTGGTGACGGTCGCCGCGGCCGGGATCGTCGGTGGCGGTGGTCCGATCACCGGCACGGGCGCCACACCGGGGCCGTCGACTCCCACCGGGTCTACCGCCACCACCGAAGAAAAGCCTGGGGTGTACGTCTGCGGCGACCGCTACGACCACCCCGGCTCAACTTCGGAAGGCATCCTCACGGCAGAGGTGTCCTCGGTAGCCAAGGTGAATGGCCACTCGGGTCCCGCGGTAACGGTGACATTCGTCGCCACTCGGGCGGTCCAGGTGATCTCCAGTCCGCCGTCACTCCTTCAGGTGCTCTACCTGAAGGACGGCGTCATTGTCGGTGGAGGGCCGATGGTCAACAATCCGGGCGACACCAGGGCCCAGAGCGTCGACGCGATCGGATATGGGTTCGTTCTCGCTCCCGGCAAACCTCACCAACAGCAGCTCGGTCCGCGAGAGCTGCTGTGCCCATCCCTGACCTGGTCCGAGATCTGGGCCGAGCCCGAACGCTACGAAGTCGCCGTGGTGCTCGGCCCGCTCGAAGACCGCGGGGAGGACCTCGTTCTCAATGTGCCGCTCCCGCACACTGCCGCCTCGCTGGTGGTGAGAGCGGCACTGCCTGGCTGAAACAACGCACTCCCCGCGCAGCCCCGACTACAGAGACCCGTAGGGAGTGCGTCGAGTCAGAGTCAGGGCGCGAGTGACATTCCGAAGATGTTGAAGATGGCCGGCGCCTCCGTCCACCTCATCATCGTGCCGTTACCCGCGCTCGCGATCCCGCGAGCCTGACGAACGTTGGCACTGACGTTGAACACAAGTCCTCCGCTGTCACCGGATCGAACCGCCTGGAGGCCGTCGCGTTGCCCTTCTCGTTAGTCGGATAGATCCAGTGAGTGATCGGCATGGTTTTCCGCCTTACAGGCCGCGATCCTTGCCTTCGCGCCACGCTATTACGTCGAGGATGCGCAACGCGCTGACCTCGGCCGGAAGCTGAGCCACGTTGCGTAGGCGCAGTAGCCGTCGGTGCAACGCGCAGTCGTTGGCGCGCAGTGCCGCCCGCAGTGGCTCCCACTGGGCCGGGACTGTGTCAGTCACGGCAGCGACCACCGTGTCCCAGATGGGCCGCAGGCGTGGACGCTTCCGCGCCAGCAGCTTCGACGCGATGGTTGTACCGACGCCCGGGATGGTGCGCAGCGCATCCATCATCCGCCAGCCAGCCCAAGTGGGGCCGAGGAGTTCGACCTCGTTGGCCAGGTCGCGGTCGGGGCCGAGGTCTACGAGCAACCTCGAGAATTCGCCGGAGCGGTCACGCAGCAGCGCCCGTACCGCTGTCTTCGGTGCCTCAACGGAGAGGAACTTGATCGCGATCAGGTCTTCAGCCGTGAAGCGCATGGGTTCGCTACCGGTCGACCAGGTGTCGAAGTACGCGCCGTCGGCACAACCGGGACCGAGGTACGGCGTACCGAAGTAACGCTTCAAAAGCATGATGGCGGCAGCGTCATCGGATGTCTGAAGCGCATCAGGAAGCCGGAACGTCATGATCGGACCGTGCCACCGTGGACCAGGAGTGTCTACGGACCGAACGGGGCGCCGCCCCACACCTCATCGGGGGCCATGCAGGCCGATAGGCCCGCAGCGCAGGGCTCCTACTCCGTGCGGGTCGATAGCGACGCCGCGATGCCTTCCTGAAGCGCAGCAGCACGCGCGTCGCCGAAGCCCGCCAGCAGGGCATGAGCCTCCCTCCAGTGCTGTCCGGCTTCCTCGGGGCGGCCCGCCGCCGTCAGCGCGGCGGCCAGGTGGTCCAGCGTCAGGGCGAGTTGCCAATTGTCGCCGAGCTGTCGGTGGACCGCTGCCGCGCGGAGGTGGAAGGCGATCGCCTCGTCCGCCTGCCCCAGCTCCCGGTACGCCTCACCGGCGCCATCAAGGGCCATCGCCTCGCGGCTGCGGTCCCCGAGCTGGCGCTGAATTGTGGCCGCCCGGTGCACGGGCTCCAGCGCCTCGGCCTGCCGACCGGAAGCGCGCAGCACCCGCGCATACTCCACCAGCCAGTGCCCCAGCCACACCTGGCTCGCACCCTCGGCGATAGCGATGGCTGACTCGATCGCGGCCCGCGCCTCGTCGACGCGGCCGAGTTCCCGCAGGGTCATGCTCAGGAGGAAGAGCGAATTGCCCTCCTGCCCCCGGTCGTCGATCTCCCGCTGCACCACGAGTGCCCGATCCAGCATCTCAGCAGCATCGGTCAGCTCGCCCAGCTCGTAGCGAGTCTCGGCGAGGTTGCCGAGCAGCAGGGTCTGCCACCGACGGTTGCCGAGCCGCTCGAAGATCGCCGAGCTCTCGCCGAAGTGGGTGAGTGAGTCGGTGAGACGACGACTGCGCAGACCCAGCAACCCGAGCGCGTTGATCGACACTGCTGTGCCGTACTCGTCGCCGATCTCCCGGCGGATGACCAGTGCGGCCTGATGGTGTTCGGCGGCCTCGGTGAGTTGGCGGGCTTGGAAGTGGGCCTTGCCGAGGCTTTCCAGTGCCTCCGCCTCGCCGCGCCGGTCGTTGAGCGTGCGGGCTGCCGCCAGCCCGATCCGGGCCGTGGCGAACCAACTCTCGAAGGCGTTCTGATGCATGAAGACGCTGCGCAGCAGCACCGCCAGATGCCAGGCGGTCCGCGGTAGGCCGGCATCGGCCGCAATTCGTGTGGCGGAGACCAGGTTGTCCCGTTCGGCGTCGAACCAGGCGTCCGCCTCGGCGTTGGTCGCGAAGGCGAGCGGAGTGACGTCGGTCAGCGGATCCAACGGTACGGTCCGGTAGAAGGGCAGAGTACGGGCCAGCGCGGCGTCGGCGGTGTGCAGATACCAGTCCAGCCCACGGCGCAGTGCCGCCTGCCGATCGTCTGCGCTCTCCAGGTGGCGGACCTGGTCGACCGCGTAGGCGCGCAGCAGGTCGTGGAGTTGGTAGCGCCCCGGAGCGCTCTGCTCCAGCAGGTGAGCGCCGACCAGAGCGTCGAGAGGCTGCCGTACCCGGGACACCGCCATGCCGGTCAGCGCGGCGGCGGCCGGGGCACTGAGGTCCGGACCAGGGTGCAGCCCGAGAAGTCGAAACAGTCGGGCGGCCGTCGGGTTCAGGGCGCGGTAGGACCAGGCAAACACCGCACGTACCGCGTCGGACTCCTCGTCTTCCTCGGCGGTGAGTGCGTCCCACAGGGCCGACTCGTCTCGTAGATCTTCGATGAGCTCGCCGAGGGGCATGAATGGCCGGCTCGCCGCCCGTTCGGCGGCGATGCGCAGTGCGAGGGGCAGCCGAGCGCAGAGTCGGGCCAGCTCTCTCAGGTCGGAGGGGTCGTCGCCGCTGCGGTAGGGCGAGGTGATGCCGCGCAGCAGGGTGACGGCGTCGTCCTCGGTCAACATGCGCAGAGTCAGCCGTCGGCCGCCGTCGCGAGTGGCCAGCCCGGAGAGCATGTTCCGGCTCGTGACGACGACCAGGCAGTGATCCGTGCCAGGCAGCAGTGGGCGCACCTGACGCGCGGTGGCGGCGTTGTCCAACACCACGAGTACGCGCCGGCCGGCCAGTCGAGAGCGGTACAGCGCCGCCCGTTCGTCGAGATCTGCTGGCACCGCCGAAGGTGGAACGCCAAGGGCCCGCAGGAAGCGGTCGAGGATCTGATCCGGCTGCGCCGGCTGGCCCGGATCGTAACCACGCAGGTTGGCGTAGAGCTGGCCGTCGGGAAACCTGCTCCGAATGCTGTGCGCCCAGCGCAGGGCGACTGAGGTCTTGCCGACGCCGGCCGTCCCGGTGATCACCGACAGGCTGACATTGGCGCTCCCTTCCCCGTCGGTCAGAAGCCGGTTGAGCGTTTGTAGCTCCTCCACCCTGTTGACGAAACCGCGGACGTCACCGGGGAGCTGTTGCGGTCGCTCCTGGGAAGCTGCCTCCCCGTGGAAGTGCACACCGCCGTACACATCGCGGGCCTGGACCAGCTCCGCCGGGCCGGACAACGCGGACCGGTTCACCTGAGCGGGCCGCTGCCCGGCTCCGTCTGACCCTGCGCCTTCCATCTCTCACCCCGCGCGGGGAGGTCCCAACGGCGCCGCCACACGGGCGAAGAACTCGTCGAGCGGCTCACCGCCCTGGTAGAGCGACTCGATGAAGGATTGGCAGCTTGCCACCAAGTCGGGGTCACGCCAGCGGCGGGCGGACGCCAGCACACCGTCGGCGTCGTAGACGGCCTCATACATCACCTCGGTGCCGAGGGTGTAGATCTCCGGCACCTGTCCACCCGACTCGGCTGCCCCCACCGCGTCCGTGTCGACCACATGGGTCAGGCCGCCGTACTCGTGCCGCAGTCGCAGTACGTGTAGCTCCCATTGAAGGTAAGGCGTAAGGGGCTCTTCGACGACCCGTACCCGGCGGGTGGCGAACCCGCTGTCGGCGATTCGCCGGTAGTAGCTCTGAAATTCAGGGCGGCGCGCGTCGAGGATTCGCAGCGAATCCTCCCACCGCCCGTCGGCAAACGCCTGCCAACCCTTGTCGCCGGGCTCCTTGAAGGTCTGCTGACGTTCCAGCTTCCAGAAGCCCGGATCGCCGGTCTGCCAGAACCGATCCTCAAAGTCC
Organism: Micromonospora cabrerizensis; assembly: GCF_022230955.1. Taxonomy (GTDB): domain Bacteria; phylum Actinomycetota; class Actinomycetes; order Mycobacteriales; family Micromonosporaceae; genus Micromonospora; species Micromonospora cabrerizensis. Next base: position 58,241 of record NZ_JAKKFI010000068.1, on the reverse strand, counting down.
GCCCAGTAGTCCTCTAGGCGGAGTTGCTCGCCAGGATCCCCGCGGAACAGGTCATGCATCAGGTATGTCCACCTTCGCCGCGATCATTGTCGATCGGGGAATGATGATAAGTCGCTCGCCCGGATCCACGGAGACACCGGCTGGGAGTCGTTCCTGGTACGTCTCGGTGAGGTCCTGCCCAATCACCGCGATGTCGCCGTTGCTCAACTCCCAGACGTCGGGGCAGCTGCCGTCGCCGGAGGTGTTGCCCAGCTCGTGGGAGGACTTACCCCATCGGCGCGTGAGCTCGGCGGAAGGGTCCGCTTCCCAACGCTGTCCGCTCATGGCGACCTCCGAGGTCAGGTGTTCCGCGAGAGCACCCAAGGTAACATCGAGCCACTTGATTACTCGCGCCCGCCGTTCGTTTCTACGAACCCGGGGGCGATGGCGAGAGGCGGAATTGTGACCGACCCGATCATGGTGACCGCGGCGACGACGCTCGTCGCGTGGGCGACGACCGAGCTGGCTCAGAGTGGCCGGGTAGCGGTGTCTTCCTTGATCGGCTTTCTGCGCAGCCGGTTTCAGCACGAGCCGGCAAACCATGCCGCCATCGAGGACGCCTTGCAACAGCCTTCGCCAGAGGCGGTGGGCCGCCTCGCCGAGCTCCTCGAACGGGAGTCGCGCCGCGACGTGGCCTTCGGAGCCGAGCTGCGATCGCGGTGGTCGCAGGTCGAGGCCACCGTCGCCGAAGGTGTCGGCGGTGTAGCCAACTCGGTCTCGGGTGACGTGGACGGGCCGGTGGTGCAGGCACGTGACGTCCACGGCGGGATCCATCTTGGCGAGCGTCCCGCTCGGCGCTGACGCTGCGTACTGAGCTGATATCTTCCTGTGTTGTGGCGAGTGAACGTGAGCTGTCTTCCATGGACGATCTCCTGACCGAGACGCGTCGGGCGTTGGAAGCCGTGGGGTCCGGCCGCTCGGAAACCTTCGCCGATTCCCACGAGGTCCCTGCCGCCCATGGCAGCGCCGCAGATGGGCTGGTCACCGCCACCATCACCGGCGGCAGACTTGACTCGTTCATGATCGACCCGCGACTGATGCGCTTGCCCTCGTGGGAGCTGGCCGAGCATGTGATGACCGCCGTCAACGAGGCACTCGACGTCCTACGAGGAGGCCGGCCTGCCATCGGGCAGCCCGTCGACGTCGACGCCTTGGCGGGCGGCCTGCACAAGGTGCAGGACCAGTCGATCCGGCAGATGGCCCAGATGGGCCAGGCTTTGCAGGACGTTGTGGCGCTGCTACGTGAGCCGCGCCGATGAGACCGCTGGACGTCGACCCGGCTCAGCTACGGGAGGCCGGTGAGGCAGTGCGGACGGCGGCAGGTCAGCTCGGCGAGCGGTGGCAGCAACTTCGGGGGACGGCCGACGCGATGGGAGACATCTTCGGTGCGGACGATGTCGGTGGCTTGATTGGCGTGTCCTACCAAGCCGCCCACCAAATCGCAGAGCGATCGGTCACCTCCGTTCTCAACGCGCTGACCGGCTTCGCTGACGGCCTTGTCGGCATGGGCAACGCCTATGATCAGGTCGAGGAAGACAATGCCGATCTGTTCCGTGCGTTGGGCTGACCCACGATGGGCATCCAGATTCCGGGGGAGCTGTCCGGCCTGCTGAACGAACTCGGCTACATCTGGCCGGAGAGCGACGAGGAACGGCTTTTCGAACTGGGCCAGGCGTGGATCGCCTTCGCGGCGGAGGCCGACAGCGTCGCCTCCGCCGCAGGTCAGGCCGCCGCGATGCTCAGCGACAACCACGGGGAGGCGTTGGAGGCCTTCCGTGCCCAGTGGGCCCACACCGACTCGGCGCCGGAGGTGCTGCAGGGCATCGGAACCGGAGCACGCGCAGTCGGAGCCGCGCTGTTGGTGTGTGCCATGGCGGTGCTCGCTCTGAAGGTCAACGTCATCGTCCAGTTGGCTCTGCTGGCCATTGCGATCGCTCAGGCTATCGCCACGGCTGGGCCAACCCTGGGCGCCTCGTTGCTGGAGATCCCTATCTTCAAAAAGCTGATCGACATTGCCATCGACTTTCTGATCGGACAGGCGCTGGAGATCGTCCTTGGGTAGGCGCGGCCGGAAGGCGGGAAGCGAGGTCGCCTCCGGCATCATCGCCAAGGCCGCGTCAGCGTCGATGCGCGAGGCCAGGGAGGTCGGGCCGGGGGCCGCCGATGACGCAATTGATGCGGCCCGAAGAGCCATCCCCGGTCCAGCCGGCAAGATCCCTCTCAAGCCGCCGCATCCGCGGCACAATCTCGACAGCATCCGGCCAAAGAATCCCTCGAAGGAAGTCAACACCGTCGTCCTGCCCGGCACGGACGTCGCCAAGGACCTGGATGACATCGGAGCCGGTCGTGCCACCTGGGACCCAGAACGACAGCGCTATCAGGTCAACGGCCGCACCTACGCGGTCGAGCCGAGCGGCACGGTTTTTCCTGAGGCAGGTCCCGGCCTGGCGCAGTTGAACCGCGCCGAGTACGGCGCACTGAAGGAGTACATTGCCGCTGGCGGCGACATCGAGAAGGCAAAGGGCGCGATGGCCCGCAATCCGTTCCTGACCGAGGCCGCGCAGGAGCGGGCGCTGGATGTCTTCCGCCACCACAAGAGCTACCGGGGGTAAGTGTTGCGCTATCAGATCCACTTCGAGAAGGAACTGCCCGCAGCCGCTCTGCGGCGGATCCTCAAAGAGGATTACGGCATCTCAGCCGACGCCGTCTACGTCGGTCGAATCGAAGACCGAGCGGTCGATGACCCGCGGCCGATCGCCATGCTCAATCCCCCCGACGAGGATGAGGGATTCGGATGGATCCTGACCGGGGACACTGAGCTCGCCGACGCCACCGGCCAGGCGGAGCGGGAGTTTGCGGCGACACTCGCCCGAACCTTCGGGGTGCGTGCGCTGGTCGATGACGGCAGCATCCACCCCGACCGGTGGTTGCTGGTCAGCACCGACGGCAGCAGTGGGCGGGTCGTCACCGACGAGGACGCCGCAGCCGACGGGGACCTGCGGGTGATCCACGCCCTCGAACCCATCAGCGGTGAGCCGCAACTCGCCGTAGTGCCGCCACCCGACTGGGCCCGCGACTGGTGACCGACTAGCTCCAATCTCTCATTCGGGTAACCCTGCACGCCCGCTGTTCGACGGACCGGGTTCGCGACGCGTATGACGGTGTGCTGGCATGCAGACGGCCTGGGCTTCGGGGATCGGGTCGGTAAGTTTGGGGATTCCGCCTGCCTCCGATGACGCCAACCGGGTCCTGCCGGCTGTCAGACGATGACCGTGGCCACATCGGGCAGTAGGACGGTCAGATCGATCAATTCGACGCGAGCGGCGGGGCCGGCGGTGAAGTCGCGAATCGGAACGTCCAGCGGTCCGAACCGTTCCTCGAAGCGCTGCCGCAGTCGGGGCGAAGACCTGTTGAGTCCCCACGCCGCAGTGCTCCTCGCACCCCTCAGGAAGTGGATGGCTGGCGGTCCGGCGACGTAGAGCTGGGGTCGGCGACCTGACGTGTCGAGTGCCAGGTGGACCAGGTCGGCAAAGACGCCGCGCTTGCGCATGGCGTCCGCACCCTTCCATACCGACATCTTGAACTCGGCGATCCTCCGATCGGTTTCCAGATCATAGGGTCTGCTCAGGTCGTTGCCCGCCGCAAGCGACGGCCGGCAGACGACCCGTTCGCCGGCCTCCATGATTTGTGGCAGCACCAGGGTGATCGCCGCAGCGTGGATCACGTCGCTGAGACGGCCGGCGTGCTGGCGTACCAGGAGCGCGGCGCGCAGCAGCTCCGAGCCCATGCCCGCCTCCTCAATGAGCGAGGACGCCGCTCGACGGTCGGCTCCGTCGAGTTGCGCTTCCAGGTCGGAGATTCGGCCGGTCAGGTCAGCGGAACCGAGAAAGGCGAGCAGCATCGCGAAGGCTGCCGCCAGGTCTGGTCGAACCTCGGATGAGACCGACGACGGGTTCGTCCCAGCACGTGCATTGCCCTTCGTGCGAATGCTGGTCGGGAGTTCCAACGCGTGGAGGTGCCGCAGGGCGGTGTGTGAGGTGAAGGCGCTTCGGTGCAGACCCGTGACAGCGCCGAACACCTGCTTCACAGGCCAGCGGATGCCGTCGATCTCGACCCAGTGTTCGCGCAGGTCCTGGCGGTTCAGGTCTGCCAGCGCGACCCGGACTGCCTCGACATTGAGCGAGTAGGTCCGGCCGTCGAGCCGGAAGGTGTGAGTCTTCACGCGCGATACCGACGAACCAGGTCGAGGAAGTTCCGCAGCTTGGCCACGTCGGTGGGCTTGACCGGGTCGGGATTGAAGTGCATGACGTTGTTGCGGACGCGGCGTAGCCGATCGAGACGCTTGATGAAGACCTTCCGGTCGAGCGGCCACCCCAACTGCTTCCAGCAGTCCGGGTTGTCAAGCACCGCCTGGTACTGCCCGACGGACATCGACTCGAAGGATTTGAACGACAGTCCGGCCGACAGGCACGCCTGTTTGACGGTCTCCTCGTCGAAGGTGTTCTGCAGGAGCTGCCGCAACTCCTGGTCGATCTCTCCGATGAGGAAGAACGGAGTCGCCGTCTCGTCATACTTGCGCACCACGTCTGCGGCGGTGAGAATTCCGGTGATCTTGCGCTGGTCGTCTCGGACGAAGATGAATCCATCCTGCTGCAGTGTTCCCAGCACGTCGAGCAACCGTACGTCGTAGTCGAAGACTCGGGTAGCCGCGCGGCGATCGATCGCGTCACTGAACGTGGCAGTCCCGTCGCGGTGCTTGGCGGCCGCGATGGACTCCCAGCTCACCGCACCGTGCAGCGTGTACGGGTTGGCGAGCACCGCGATCTGGGAGAAGTCGTCGACCTGCATTGCAGTGATCGCCTCCTCGAAAGAGGCAGCCGGGGACACCCAGGTCAGTGACATGTCGTCGGGCAGGAGGTTACCCAGCGTCAACCCGACGTCGACGCTTTCCTCATCACTGGCGGAGGATGGCGGCTCGCTGTTGTCGGCACCGGGCTCGACCGTGACCGTGGGGTGGTCGCCTTCCGGCACCATGATCCGGATCGTTTTGTCCAAGCTGACGGTGCGGAAGTCGGGGACGGTCGTCAGCCCGTGGTTGGCCAGGTCGGCGTCGATCTGCACACTCGCGGTGCGGTCGCGGTCCTCGATGCCCCAGTGCTTGATGAACTCGCGGACGGTCAACGTACGTGGTCGACCCGCTTCGGCATCCGCCCGTGCCTCCTCGAGCAGCGTGAAACGGCGTCGTACCGCCTCCGCCTCCTCGTGCGGACGCGCGTGATCCGCCCCGACCTCCTCAGCGACATCCTTGAGTAGCTGTACCCGCAACTGGTGGAGCGTCTGCCCGCTGGGCTGGACCCGCCAGACCGCCCACCCGGGCACCGCGACGAGACCTGAGACCTCGACGGCGGCACGGGAGGGAGTGGCGAACTCTCGGCCGTCGGGAAGGCGAAGCTGTCCACGGGTTGTCACGGTGGCCCGGTACGGGGTCTCGCCGATCCGTTGTTGAAAGGTCAGCTCGGTGCCCGGAGATAGCAGCCCCGCGTCGAGCAGGTCCGAGATCCGGACACGGCGCCCGTTGATAAGAAGCTCTCGACGGCTTTGTCGGTACGGGTCGTTCGACATGTTGTCGCTTTCATCATCAGGGGTGGATGAGCCAGGGGTGGATGAGCCAGGGGTGGAAAAACCGGAGCCGTGGTCCTCGGAATCCTCACTATCCTCCGAGGTGTCGGAGTAGGAAACCAAGATTGGCTCAGCGTCAAGGGCGCTACTCGCGACCGCGAGCGCTCGTTCGCTCGCCGAGATCTTCGTGAGTTCGCTGGCACACCACTTCCATCCGAGGACGGAGAGTTCGTTGGCGGCGCGACCGAGCACGGTCTCCTCATAGCCATCCACCAGCCGTACTGCCACCCGATCGGCGTGTTCGTGGACGCGGGGCGCCAGAAACATCAACTTGGCCTTGCGCCCGGAGGTTCGATCAGAGCGGTCATAGCCGGTTGGGGCCGCAGTTAGGTCCCCCTGACGCCACGCGTTGACCACTTCAACGATGGCCGGGTAGTCAGTCACAACGGTCACCCGGTAGGTCGGCATGAGCCGGTGTAGCGCCCAGAACAGCGCCCGTGCCTCAGCCGCCAACTCACCGTCGCCGTCGAAGCGCCGCTGAGTGGTGGTCGCTCCGAACCCATAGTGGCCGTCGTCTGCGACGTAGCCCCAGCCTCGAGGATGCTGGTGTTCACTTGTCTGTAGCTGGTAGCAGCCGACAATGGCGACTTCGACCGGGCTGTCGGCGGGCAGGACGAGCTGCCGTAGCTGGGCCTCCCGTATCCATCGGTCGCGCCGGACGAGCTGCATACCGCCACGCTTCGCTTCCTGCGGTGTCGCCGGTCGCAGTGGCTCTGGCCCGTTACAGATTCGCCGGACCCTCAGACTGCGCCAGGGCTCGGGATGGATCCACCGATCGCCGTGCTGAGTGCAGATGACGCCACAGTGACGGCAGATGTGCTCGTCGGCGGTGATCGCGTCCGTCACGGAGGAGGCGCCAATCCCTCGGGTTCAAGTCGTCGCAGCGTAGGTGATGGTCGAGAGTGCAGGTGTCGCGAATCTGACGCGCGTGTGCTTCAGGACTGTCGGGCAGATCAGCCCGGAAAGGGTTTGGCGACGACTGCGGCCGGTGCTCGCGTACCCTCGCCCGGTTCGAAGTGGCCGGCGCGGCCTGCCGACCGTCGGGTACGGCTGCCCTGGTCTGCGACAGCGCCAGGAAAAGGACGAGTCGCGATCCGCCGCACCGGCGGGTAACCAATTGATACCCCCGACCCGGCGGTCTCAGCTGGATCGGGCCCGTACGGCCGGGGCCATCCCTACTGGTCGGGTGACCGCTAGGCTGGCCCTCCCTGGTCTCCCACCTGGAGAAACGCCCATGTCCGACAGCGTCTTCGCGCAGTTCACCGCCGACGACGACCAGCTCGAAGTCGGGCTGCTCGTGCAGCCGGCGATCAACGCAGCCCTGGTGCACAACCGGGTGCCGTTGGTGCGTCACCTCACGCTCGTCAACCGAGGTGCGGTGCCGCTGACCGATGTCACGTTGACGCTGGAGCTGCGAGGCCCGGACGGGGCGCTGACCGAGCCGTGGACGCGTACCCTCGCTGCGCCGTTGCGCCCTGGGGCCAGCACGAGCTGGGACGACTTCCGCGACTTCACGCCCGACCGCGTGCTCCTGTACCGCACCGATGAGGCGTTCCCGGTCGACTACACCCTTCGGGTGCAGGCGCAGGAGGAGGCACTGCGGCTGGTCGCGCCGTCACGAGTGTTGGCGCACAACGAGTGGTTCAACAGCCCTGCCCTGTACGACAGCTTGGCGGCCTTCGTGCAGCCGAACACGCGGGCTGTGGAGGCGGTTCTGCGGGCAGCCGCCCAGCTCCTGCTCGCGCGGACCGGCTCCGGCTCTCTGCAGGGCTATCAGGAGGGTTCGGAGCGGGCGGCCCTGATCGCCGGCGCCGTGTACGAGGCGCTGCGCCAACTCGAGATCACCTACCAGACCCTGCCGGCGTCCTTCGAGAACACCGGCCAGAAGGTTCGCACGACCGCGGCGGTGCTAGACGGCCGGCTCGGCAACTGCCTCGACCTGTCCGTCACGTACGCCGCGTGTCTGGAGGCGGCGGGGCTGCACCCGCTCATCTTCGTCAGCGCGGGGCACGCCTTCGGTGGCTTCCTGCTGGAGGAGGAACGGCTGGGCTCGGCCGCCGTGACCGAGACCAACCTGCTGATCTCGATGGTGGACTCCGGCCGGGCCGTGCCGGTCGAGCTGACCCGCATCGGGCCGGGCACACAGTCGGCGGCCTTCACCGAGGCTGTCCGCGTCGGGCTCGGCCACTTCCGCGGCGACGGCGAACGCACGCAGGGCGTCGTCGACGTCCACCTCGCCCATCGGTCGGGGATCCGCCCGCTGCCGTCAGCCGACGAACTGATCGTGCCCGCCGCGGTCGACGCCGAGGCGACGGCAGAGATAACAGCGTCCCTCGACCTTCCGCCCGGCGTCGCCGCCGCGAAACTGCGCCAGTTCGCCGACGAGGGCGAGGAGGTGCCGCAGCAGTCCGACGGGTCGCCGGCGCGCGTCCAGCAGTGGAAGAAGTCGCTGCTCGACCTGAGCCTGCGTAACCCGCTGCTCAACCTGCCCAAGCGTGGCCGTGGCCTGGATCTGCACGTGCCGGCGGGTGCGCTGGCACTGCTCGACGACCTCATTCACGACGGCCGTCAGGTGCAGGTCATTCCGCAGGACGACATCAGTCACGTTCACGAGCTGGCCGGAACGCGTCGGGCGCAGGACCTCGACGCCGAGATCCTGACCCGGGAGCTGCGAACCGATCGGCGTGTCTACGGCGCGGTCACCGACGCCCGCTACAAGACCGCGATGCGCGCGCTGCAGCGCGAGGCGCGCACAATGGAGCAGGAGACCGGCAGCAACTACCTCTACCTGACCATCGGCACCCTGGTCCACACCAAGACGACCGGGGGAGAGGCGTACGCGCCGCTGTTCCTCCTACCGGTACGCATCGAGGGCGGCAGCGGCCGTCGCCCGTACGCGATGGTCATCGACGGCACCGAGGTCGCCAGCCCGAACTACTGCCTGATCGAGTGGTTGCGGGTCAAGCACAGCGTGCGGATCCCGGAGTTGGAGCGACCGGTCCTCGACGAGCACGGCATCGACATCGCCAAGACCCTGGCCGCGATCAACACCGGGCTGCTCGACAACCGGCTCAACTACCGCATCGATGAGACCGCCAGCCTTCGGCTGGTGCAGTTCTCCACCTTCCAGATGTGGCGGGACCTCACCGACCACTGGCCTCGGTTCATGGAGAACCCGGTCGTCCGGCACCTGGTCGAGTCCTCCGGCGCCACGTTCGACGATCCCGCCCGCCCGGAGCACGACGTCGAGATCGCCGTCGACGAGGCCGACCTGCACCTGCCCATCCCGGCCGACGGGTCGCAGATGCAGGCCATCGTGCGCGCCGAGCGGGGCCACTCCTTCGTGCTGGAGGGCCCGCCGGGCACCGGCAAGTCCCAGACCATCACCAACATGATCGCCCGGGCGGTCAGCGCGGGCCGGTCGGTGCTGTTCGTCGCCGAGAAGCAGGCCGCCCTGGAGGTGGTCAAGCGCCGCCTCAAGCAGATCGGCCTCGGCCCGTTCGCGCTCGACCTGCACGGGCGCAAGCAGTCCCTCAACGCGATCCGCCAGCAGTTGCGCGACGCGCTCGACCAGTACGACCAGGGCGGCGACGGCACGTGGACGGCCGTCGAGACGGCCTACCGGACGCGGCTCGCCCCACTGACCGAGTACCCGGCCCAGGTGCACACCACCAACCCCGTCGGGATGTCGCTCTGGTCGGCCTACGAGCAAACCCTGGCGTACGGGGACGGACCGGTCGCCCCGATCCCGGTGGCCTACCTGCACGCACCCGCCCCGGCGCGCGCGCAGGTCGAGACGACCCTGCGGGAGTTCCCGGCGGCCGCACGATCGGCCCGACTCCGGGCGGCGCACCCGTGGGCGATCAGCGGCTGCCGCACCCTCGACGGGTTGCACGGCGCCGCGGTCACCGAGATCGCCGGTGAGCTCGAACGTCTCCGCGCCGACCTCGCCGCCCACCCGTACCTGGTCGAGTTGCTGCGGACGCTGCCCGCCCCGGAGACCGTGAGCGAGTTACAGGCGGGTGCCTGGCTGGCCGTACGCGGACTGCTGCCGGACCGGCAGACCACCCTGCACGCCAGCGACCGGCGGTGGGACGAGGCGGTCAATCGTCTTCAGGCGGACCTGGCGGCCTTCCGGCAGGGCTTCGCCGGTGAGCTGGCCACCTTCCGGCAGGACGTGTTCACTCGGCCGGAGCTGACCGCCTGGCACGGTGAGGCCCAGGAAGCGGCGAAGAAGCTGATCGGTAAGCGCAAGCGTCGGCAGGCCATCGTGGATCGACTGGCGGTGCACCTGGTTGCCGGTGCGACGCTCGACGTGGAGCGGGTGGAGGTTGCCACCGGTCGGCTGGTGGCCGCCCAGGCGCAGGCGGCGACCCTCTACCAGCATGTCGTTGCGGTGAGCGGGCTGCGGCTGTCGCAGTGGCAGCCCACGGATCCCCACGCGCAGGAGCGGCTGACCGAGGCGATCGAGGCGACCCGCGTCGGCCGGACGCTCCTGGCTCGGCACCCGCAGGCCTGGGAGCTGTTTCACGGCGGGTTCACCGATGTGGATGCGGTGCTCCTCGACCGGTTCGCCTCGCGGTGGCGGGCCTGGCGCGGAGTGCTGCGTTCCGGTGGGGCCGAGCTGGCGCTGTGGGCCGCCGGTTCGCACTGGACCGACGCCTGGCAGCGCGACGGCGCGGCCTGGCTGCACGAGTTGCAGAGCGAGGAGTTGTTCCCGCTGCGCCGATGGTCGACCGTCCTGGCCCACGCCGACGTTCTCGCCTCGGCCGGTCTCGCCGACTATCGGGACCAGCTGCTGCGCACCGAGGTGCCCGCGCATCTCGCCGAGGAGGTCTACCGGCGGGGAGTCGCTACGGCGTCCCTCGCCGAGCGGGTACGGGCCGGTGGCCTGCAGTACTTCGACCCGGAACTGCACGACGACGAGATCAGCCAGTTCGAGGCGGCCGCCAGTGAGCTGCGGTCCGCGCTGCCGACGCAGCTGCCGTCGGTGCTGGTGCGCCGCCGCCCCTTCAGCCCGGCCGACCGGCGTGGGCGCTTCGCTGACTTCGCGGCCGAGCTCCGCCGTAAGCGGGGCGGGCGGTCCTTCCGGGAGTTGTTCGAGCAGTACGCGGACGCGGTGCTCGCACTGACCCCGTGCGTGCTGGTCAGCCCCGCGTCCGCGGCGAACTTCCTGGCGCCGGGGAGCCAACGCTTCGACCTGGTCATCTTCGACGAGGCCTCGCAGATCCGCGTGGCGGAGGCGATCGGCGCGATGGGTCGGGGCAGCGCCGTGGTGGTGGTCGGCGACTCCCGGCAGATGCCGCCGAGCAGCATCATGCAGGCCAGCCACGGCGTGGACGAGGTCGACGAGGGCAACGGCCCGGTGCCGGAGGACCTGGAGAGCATTCTCAGCGAGGCCGTCGAGTCGGGACTGCCGCAACGGTGGCTCTCCTGGCACTACCGCAGCCACGACGAGTCACTCATCGCCTTCTCCAACCGCTACTACTACGACAACAAGCTCTCCAGCCTCCCGTCGCCCGGCGCCGCCAGCTCGGCGGGCGTCAGCTGGCGGCGCGTCGAGGGCCGGTACGACCGGGGCGGATCCCGCACCAACGAGGTCGAGGCGCGGGCGATCCTCGCGGACATCACCCGGCGGTTACATGATCCGGCGACCGCCACCCAGTCCGTCGGCGTGGTCACCTTCAACATCCAGCAGCGGGACCTCATCCTCAACCTGCTGGAGGAGAGCCCCGACCCGATCATCCGCGAGCACCTCTCCGGCGCGGTCGCGGAGCCGATCTTCGTCAAGAACCTGGAGAACGTGCAGGGCGACGAACGGGACGTCATCCTGTTCTCCCTGGCCTTCTCCACCAGCCTGGAGACCGGCCAGCTCCCACTGAACTTCGGCCCGCTCAGTCAGGTCGGCGGCGAGCGGCGGCTCAACGTGGCCATCACCCGCGCCCGCCGTCAGGTCGTCCTCTACTCGTCGTTCGACCCGTCCGACATCGACCTGTCCCGCACGTCCGCAGTGGGCACCCAGCACCTGCGGGCGTACTGCGAGATGGCCGCCGCCGGCGCGGAGCGCCTGGGTGACCTCGCCACCGACCGCACCGAACGGCGCAGTCGGATCCGCGAGGAGGTGGCCGCGGCGCTGCGCGACCGCGGCCACGAGGTCCGTACCTCGCACGGCCTCTCCGACTTCACAGTGGACATCGCCGTACGCAGACCAGGCTCGCCACGGTGGCAGGTGGCCGTCATGCTCGACGGCCCGGACTGGAGCGCACGCCCGACGGTGGCCGACCGGGACTCGGCACCGACGCTTCTCCGCTCGATCATGGGTTGGCCGGAGGTCGTGCGGTTCTGGCTGCCGGCGTGGATCCACGACCGATCGGCGCTGCTCGACCGGGTCGACGAAGCGGTCACCCGGGCCGACGCCCCCACCACCGCCGAGCCCGAGTCGTCACCGGTCGCAGCGGCGCCCGAAGCCGTCGAACTGCCGCAGCCACGCTCCGCAACGGATGCGGAGTCGCCGCGCCCGACACCGACCGCGGAGGTGCCGCAGCCGCGCCTCACGGTGGACGAGGAGCCCTTCCGGGGTCAATCGTCGACACCCGTCACCGCACTGGCCACCACGACCACGGCGACGTCGGACGCAGACACCATCACGGTGAGCCCATTCATCCCGTACGTCCCGACCCCGCTCGGCGACCAGGCCGACCTCGACCTTCTGGCCACCGACCGGCGCGTACGTGACCTGATGCGGAACGCGCTTCGCGAGATCATCGAGGCTGAGGGGCCCATCGAGCAGCACCGGCTCGCACGCCTCGCCCTCGCCCGGTTCGGTTTCCTCCGGACCCGGGAGGACCGGCGTACCGCCGTACTGTCGCTGGTCGACTCTCGCCGCGTGTACGCGCATCCGACCGTGAGCCGGTACGCCTGGCCCGAAGGCGCCGACCCGCAGAGGTACCGCGCGTACCGGGTCACGCAGGCCAGCAACGACCGCGCGTTCGAGGAGGTGCCACCCGAGGAGGTGGCTAACGCCTTCGTACACGTGCTCCAGGGCATGCCGAGCATGGACGAGGAACGGTTGCTGCGCGCCGGCCTGGAACGGCTCGGCTACCGCCGCCGCACCGAGAAAATCGACAAGCTACTCCGGTACGGGCTGCACGTCGCCGTGACCAGCGGTCGTCTGCGCTTCGACCAGGAGGGCCGCCTCACCCACGGCTGACGAGGGTCACCACTCACTTCGGCAAAAGGCGCGAGGTCTGGGCCGCTTCAGCCCAGGCCGTGCTCGTCAGATCGGGTGTTGAGGACCCAGGCGAGCGGCATGGTCGCACGGGCGACGTACTGGTCGCCGTCGAGACGGTGCATGGGGACGGTCTGCGCCGCGTCCTGGTCGACCACCCAATATTGGGGGATGCTGGCGGCGGCGTATTCACTGCGCTTGGTCACGGTGTCGACACCCTCGGAGTCGGGTGAGACGATCTCCATAACAAGGAGTACGTCGGCGACCGGCAGCCACACCGTCGGCCTGAGCCTTGCTCCACACGACTAAGTCGGGAATGCGTCCGCCGACGCCGCCGTCACGGCCCGGTATGCGTAGCCCGACTGCTTGGGCAATGTGTTCCGCTGGGACACCGCCCTGAGCGAGCCACACCATGAGCCGGGTCGCGATGATCGCGTGGTTGTACCCCGGCGGCGGCAGGATCGAGACGACTCCCTCGGGGCGACGCCCAGCACCTGCGGTGATGGGACCGTGCAGTGTCAGCGCCTACCAGGATTGCTCGATCCGGGGAACCCTGCTGAATAGGTTGCATCCACCAGTTCCTGAAGATGGCGGATGACGTCGACCTTGTGCTCGGTCTCCGGCAGTTGCCGCTCGCCAGCCGTCACCAGGTCGTTCCGCAAATGGGTGACGATCTCCAGCTGTGCTGCTGCGGACAGGTCGTCGATCCACAACGACCCGAGGTTGTTGTCGACAATCTCCTGCAGGTGGTTGGCGGTCTGCCTGTCCGCGAGGCGGGAGATCAGGAACTCCAGCGTCCAGTCGAACAACCCTCCGGTTGCGGTCCAGTCGACGCCGGGTTTCAGCACGATGAGGCCAGCCATTATTTCCCCACAGTGAATACTCGCGGACCGAGGCTCCGGTCCGTAATGAACTGCTCGATACGGGCAACCTGTTCCGGGTTGAACTGACCGACGTCCACCGGCACCAAGTCTGCTTTGTCTAGATGTCGCTCAATCTGATACTGCAGTTGCGGCCACTGACGGTCAAAGAACCGGGCCGGGAAGTTGCCCACCGCATCGTAGGTCCGTCCGGCCTCGTCGACCCAGTCGGCAGAGGAGTCCGCCGCTGCGCGCTGCAGCCTCACGCCCAACTCCTGCTCCAAGCTAACCGCCGTCTCCGCCTCGCCCGGACGAAACCTCCCGGTAGCGGGATCCATACCGAGATCGTGGACTCGTTGCTGCTCCGTCACCGCATGGCCTGGGGTCTCGTGAGGCAGCTCAGGCTCAGGGGTGTTCCGGCTCGGCGGCGATTCACCTCTCTGGAGCCGCCCGAGCGCCTGCTTGAGTTTCTCGATCAGGTCACCGAGCCGGCGCACCTCCGGCATCAACCGCCGCAGGCTGGCGAGCAACCCTCGCAGCAGCCGCGCGATCCGCGCCGCCCACGAAGCCACCAGCGTCGTGACCTGTTCCACGACCAGCGGTGCGGCCAGTCCGCCGGTGACGACGAGTTCGCCCGCGTACACGATGAGGCGGGACACGCAGGTGGCGATGGCGTCGCGGACCAGGAGTCGGACGGCGGCGACCAGGCCGGCGGCGCCTTCGGTGATCGCGGCCATGGTGTCGGCGCCCTGGGCGAGGCCGGTGATGGCCTGCTGTTGTTCGGCGGCCCAGGCGCGGTAGGCGGGGCCGGCGCTGCCGCCCCAGCCGGCGACGTCGGTGCGGACGGCGCGGGTCAGCGCGCCGGCCTCGTCGCGGAGCGAGGCGGCGACGTTGCGCCAGGTCTGGGCGTGTGCGGTGATCTGCGCCGGGTCGCCGGCGAGCCAGTCCAGCGCCTCGCTGAGCGGCTTGACGTGCTCGATGAGCCAGGCGATCCCGTACTGGAGCAGGGCGCCGACCGGGTCGGAGACGAACGCGAGGGCGTCCAGGCCGGCGCTCACCACGCCGAGGCTGCCGTCGATCCAGCTGCCATTTTGTACGCCCTGGGCGATGAGTTCGATGTCCTCGCAGATCCAGATGCCCGCCCAAGCGCTGGGTGGGCTGTCCGCTGCTGCGGCGACGAGGGGATTGGACGTCACTGGCGCTGCCGCACCTCATCAAGGTGCTGCTGCCGTACCCCGTCGAGCAGTTGCTGCGCGCGGGCGTCGGAGCTTCGGTAGCGGTCTGCCCCGACCCGTAGCTTGCCTGCGGTGTCCCGCAGGGACGCGGCGGCCGCGCCGATGCCGTCGACCAGGGTCCGCTGGAGGCCGTCGAGCAGTGTCGGCATCAGCGCGCAGAGCTGACCGTAGGCGTCGGCGCCCAACCGGACGTGCTGGCCTGCCTGTCGGGCGGTGTCGAGACTGCCGGCGCAGCGGTCGAGACGGGTGGCGTGGGCGGTCAGCTCGTCCGGGTCGACGTGGATGCCGTCACCGGTCGGCATCGTTCGAACCCTGGTCACCGGCCAGTCGGCTGCGGTACGAGTCGATGATGGCCCGGGCGCTCGCGTCGTCGCCGAGGGCCTCGACGGTCAGTTCGCGGACCTGGCGCAGCAGGTCGGTGCGCGCGGCTGCGGTGGTCTCGAGGATCTGCTGGGCGGTGCGCGCCGCGGGTTGCTGCCGGATGCGTTCGTCGAGCCACAGGCCGATCAGCAGGCCGGAGCATTCGACGGTGACGCCGACCGTCCGGTCGGTGTTGGTGGCGGTGCCGGTCAGCTCCTGCATCCTCGCCGAGAGCGTCTTGGCCCGTGCCGCCCGTTCGGCGAGCGACGACTCCCACTCGTCGAGCCGGCGTCCGGCGGCGTCGAGCGCAGCGTCGTCCGCCCACATGTCGACCCTCCCCAGGGGACCGCCGCCGACGACAGCCGGCAGGATCACCCGCACGTTACCAACCGGTGGCGCTCCGTGTATGCCCGCCAAGTGGTCGGTGCCTTTCTGAAGAAGGGCGGGCCGGCTGGTCCACCGCCGCCACTGGGGGGCTGCCGTCCGTATCATCTCGGCATGGTGCTGACCCCGCAGGTGCGGTTCAGCCGGCGGGCGGCACTCCTGGCCGCCGGAGGGCTGCTCGTCGGCTGCTCACCGCAACCGGCGCCGGAGAGGGTCCACCTGCGGCTGGCCACCGGGCCGGCGGGCGCGGTCTACCGGCGCATCGGTGGCGCGCTGGCCGCACACATCTCCGCGCAGGTGGCCGGCGCGACGGTGACCACCGTGCCGAGCGGGGCGTCCACCGACAACATCCGGATGCTGCGGGCCGGCGAGGTGCACCTGGGGTTGACCAGCCTGGACGCCCTGATCACGAGCGATGGCAGTGCGCCCGGGGGGCTCTCGGCGATCTGCCGGCTCTACGACAGTCACCTGCATCTCGTGGTGATGGCCGGGTCGGCGATCGGCGAGTTCCGGGACCTTGAGGGCAGGCGCGTGTCCCTCGGCGCCCACGACTCGGGCACCGAGTTCACCTCGCTGCGGGTGTTGAAGCTCGGCCCGGTGAAAGCCGACGGCCGGTACCTCAGCCAGGCCGAGTCGGCGGCGGCGCTGCGCGACGGCACGATCGACGCGATGTTCTCCCTGACCGGCGTTCCGACGCCCGCCATCACCGAGCTGGCGCGGCGGCACCCGATCCGGCTGCTTCCGCTGGACGTGGAGGCGGACGGGCTCTTCGCGGCGTACCCGGGGCCCTATGCTCCGGCCACCATCCACGCGGCTGCCTACGCCGGCGTTCCGGCCACCCGCACGGTGGCCGTGCCGAACGTGCTGCTCGCGCGCAACGACCTGCCCGACGACCTGGTCTACGCCATCACCGACACGATCTTCACGCACACCAGCTCGATCACCTCCGCCGGCCGCGACGACGCCGAGGCACTTCCCGAGGCGTGGCAGATCAACGTTCGCACCGGGATCTCCACCGCGTCGGTGCCGCTGCACCCGGGCGCCGCGGCCTGGTTCCGCGACCGCAAGCGCTGACCCGGGACGCGGGTCGTCACATCGGCGCGGGAGCGCCGGACCGCGCCGCGACCCGCGGGACGACGGGCAACGCCACCACCGCGGCGAAGCCGTGCCCGGATCCGTCCGGACGCGGCAGGCCCTCCTCCAGCCGCAGTTGGCCCCCGGCCGCACCGATCAGGTCGGCGCAGATCGCCAGCCCCAGGCCGGTCCCGGGCACGTTCTGGTGCCGCGGCGACCGCCAGAACCGTCGCAGCGCCTGGGCGCGCTCGGAGACGTCCAATCCCTGGCCGTCGTCCCGAACGGCGACGGTGACCACGGCTCCGTCGCCCACACCAGCGCGCGCGACGACCTCCACGACCTGCGCGTCGGACAGCCGTAACGCGTTGCTGACCAGCTCGTCCAGGATGCTGCCCAGGCCGCCCGTCGGCTCCAGCAACCGCAGCCCCGGCGGCACGTCGACCGTCAGTGTCTGCCCGGCCGTGGCCGTCAGGGCCCGCCACCGGTCGACCCGGGTCGCCAGGACCTCGTCGAGATCCACCGGCGACGTGGTCCGGATGCTCTCCATCCGCGCACTGGCCTGTAGTGAGTTCAACATCCGCTGCATCGCCTTCAGCTCGTCGACGGCGATGTCGTACGCCTGCCGCCCGTCGCCGTCGGGGCGCAGGTGCGGTGCGAGGCTCTCCACCGCGAGCCGGAGGCTGGTCAACGGGTTGCGTAACTGGTGCGACGCGTCGGAGACGAACGCCCGCTGCCGCTGCACGGCGTTCTCGACGGCGTCCATCATGGTGTTGAACGACTCCGCCAGCCGCCGCAGCTCGATCGGGCCGGCCTCGGCGTCGGCGCGGATCGTCAGGTCGCCCTCGGAGATCCGCGAGGTCGCCGCGTCCAGTTTCCGCACCGGCCGCAGCACCCACGCCGACACCGGCCAGGCGACGGCCGACAGGGCGATCAACGGCAGCAACCCGAGCCCGGCCAGACGGGCCCAGCGGACGAGGATGGCGTCGCGCGTCTTCGACAGGTCCGAGATCGTCACGACGGCGCCGACGACCTCGCTGTCCCGTCCCACCGGCTCCGCCACGACGAGTGCGGAGTCGTCCCACGGCGCCCACTCCCAGGACGGTTCGGAGCGCGCGCCGGCCAGTGCCGCGGTCACGATCCGGGGCAACGCCGGCTCGGCGCGCGCCGCCTGCTCGTACGCGTCGGTCGGCCCGAGCAGCACCGTGCCCGACGTGTCGATCAGCGCGACCGGAATGCCGTAGAGCTCGTGGTATCGCGTCAGCTCCTGCTGGAGCGCCTCGGTGCGCCCGGTCGACAGCGCGGTCTCCGCCAGCGAGGCGAATCGGCCGACGTCGCCCAGCCGGTTGACGTACGTCTCCTGCATCTCCCGTTCGGCCACGGTGACACTGAGCGGCACCCCGAGGGCCGCGACGAGCAGCACGGCGAGGGGGACCAGGACGACGAGCAGTCGGCGGTGCACGGCGCGTCAGCCGATCAGCTCCGGCTGGTCGGCCAGCAGCCGATAGCCGACGCCGTGGACCGTGCGGATGACCACGTCCGGCCCCAGCTTGTGCCGCAGTGCCGCGATGTGGGTGTCCAGGGTGCGGCTCGACGACTCCCAGGTCGCACCCCAGATCTGGTCGAGGATGACGTCGCGGCTGACCACGTTGGGCGCCCGCCGGGCCAGGAGCAGGAGCAGCTCGAACTCCTTGCGGGTCAACGGCACGGGCGTGCCGTCGACGGTGACCTCGCGGGTCCCGACGCCGATCCGCATCGGGCCGAGGAGGATCGGCTCGTCGGCCTGACCGAGGGCACGAGCGGCCCGGGTCCGGCGCAGGACGGCGTCGATCCGGGCGAGCAACTCCGGGATGCCGAACGGCTTGACGATGTAGTCGTCGGCGCCGGCGCGCAGGCCACGGACCCGCTCGTGCTCCTCGGACCGCGCGGTCACCGCGATGACGGCGGTCTCCGGGTGGTCACGCAGCCTGCGGATCACGTCGAGCCCGTCGCCGTCGGGCAGACCCAGGTCGACGAGGACCACGTCGGACGGCGCGGCGCGAACGGCTTCCGCGGCGGTGGCGACGCGGTGGACCTCGAAGCCCGCCTGGGTCAGAACGGTCACCAGACCCCGCGCCACGCGGTCGTCATCCTCGATGACGGTTATCCGCATACCAGCGGATTGTACGGCCCGGGCCGGCGCTCGTGCCGGCCCTGCTTCTTGGGATTTCTCTGACACCATTCGCGCCCCGACCAACCGAGACTGGGGGCCACCCACGCACCGATGAGGGTCCATGCGCTGACAGGGAGGCCGCCGAATGGGAACGACCAGCAGGTACCGGGCCACCGCACGGGTGATCGCCGCGATCGGCGTCGTCTCGCTCGTCGCCGCCTGTTCCGGTAACGGAGGTGGCGGAGGCGACGCCGCCAGCTACCCGGACCAGAACATCACGATCGTCGTGCCGTTCAGCGCGGGCGGCCCGACGGACACGGTCACCCGCATGATCGCCGAGCCGATGGCCGCGAAGCTCGGCGGCAAGATCGTCGTCCAGAACGTCGAGGGTGCCGGCGGCACGGTCGGCGCCGGCGATGTGGCACGGGCCAAGCCGGACGGCTACACGGTGCTCATGCACCACATCGGCATGTCCACAGCGCCCGCCCTCTACAAGAGCCTGGGCTACAAACCGCTCGACGACTTCGAGACGGTCGGGCTCGTCACCGAGGTGCCGATGACGATCGTCGCCCGCAAGGACTTCGCGCCCGCGACGCTCCAGGACCTGGTGACCCACGTGAAGGTGAACGCCGGCAAGGTCACGCTGGCCAACGCCGGCATCGGTGCCGCGTCCCACCTGTGCGGCCTGCTGTTCCAGAGCACCACCGGTGTGAAGCTCCAGGAGGTCCCGTACCAGGGCACCGGCCCCGCGCTGACCGACCTCGTCGGCGGCCAGGTCGACTTCATGTGCGACCAGACGACCAACACCAGCGGCCAGATCGCCGCCGGGAAGGTGAAGGCGTACGCGGTCACCACGCCCGAGCGGGTGAAGAGCCTTCCCGACCTGCCCACCACGGCCGAGGCCGGGCTGCCGCAGCTCAAGGTCAGCGTGTGGCACGGCCTGTACGTCCCGGCCGATACCCCGCAGGAGATCGTCCAGAAGCTGTCCGAGGCGCTGAAGGTGGCGCTGGCCGACCAGGGGGTCATCGACCAGATGGCCAAGCTCGGCACCGCCCCGGTCCCGGCGCAGGACGCGACCCCGGAGGCGCACCGGGCCAAGCTCGACGAGCAGCTCGGCACCTGGGCGAAGATCATCGCTGACTCCGGGGTCAAGGTCTCCTGAGGTGGAGCGCCGTCGGTCGTTCCCGGACGTCCTCGCCGGGGGAGTCTTCGTCCTGATCGGTGGCGCATTCGTGGTGGGGGCGCTCGGCTACGAGCTGGGCACCCCCACCCGGATGGGCCCCGGCGCGTTCCCGCTGCTGGTCGGCGCGTCCGTGGTCGCCCTGGGCCTGGCGATCGTCGGCAAGGGACTCGTCGCCGGTGAGGTGATCTCGTTCGGGCCGGTCCCGTGGCGTGCGGTCGCCGCCATCGTGGTCGCCGTCCTGTTCTTCGGGTTCACCATCCGGCGACTCGGGTTCGTACCGACGACGGCGGTGACCGCGCTGCTCACCACGCTGGCCAGCGCACGCGTACGGCTGCTCACGGCGCTCGCCGTGGCCGCCGGACTGACCGTGGCCAGCACCCTCATCTTCGTCGTCGGACTTCAGCTGCGGATCCCGTTGTGGGGCCCGTGGCTCGGGTTCTGACGCGGCACCCGGATTGAGACATGGAACTCCTCGACAATCTCGCGCTGGGCTTCTCGACGGCCCTCCTGGTCCAGAACGTCCTCTATTGCTTCGTGGGAGTGCTGCTCGGGACCGCGGTCGGCGTGCTGCCCGGCATCGGGCCGACGGCGACGGTGGCGATGCTGCTGCCGATCACGTTCAGCTTCGAGCCGGTGACGGCGTTGATCATGCTGGCCGGTATCTACTACGGCGCGCAGTACGGCGGTTCGACGACCGCCATTCTGATCAACCTGCCCGGTGAGTCGTCCGCGGCGGTCACCGCGCTGGACGGGCACGAGATGGCCCGCCAGGGCCGCGCCGGCCCGGCCCTGGCCGCCGCGGCGATCGGGTCCTTCGTCGCGGGTACGGTGGCCACTGTCGTACTGGCCGCCGCCGCCCCGCCACTGGCCAGCGTCGCGTTGAAGTTCGGCCCGGCCGACTACTTCTCCCT
Organism: Micromonospora cabrerizensis; assembly: GCF_022230955.1. Classification (GTDB taxonomy): domain Bacteria; phylum Actinomycetota; class Actinomycetes; order Mycobacteriales; family Micromonosporaceae; genus Micromonospora; species Micromonospora cabrerizensis. The sequence continues at coordinate 37,139 of NZ_JAKKFI010000068.1, read as the reverse complement.
CGTGCTGTTCGGCCTGATCGTGTCGATCGCGCTGGCGCGGGGCACCGCGCTCAAGGCACTGGCGATGATCGCGCTCGGCGTGCTGCTCGGCACGGTCGGCCAGGACATCTACACCGGAACGCCCCGCTTCGTGTTCGAGCAGCGCGAGCTGTACGGCGGCATCGACTTCGTGTCGGTCGCCGTGGGCCTGTTCGGGGTGGCCGAGATCCTGCGCAACCTGGAGAACGAGCAGACCCGCACGGCGATCGTCAGCAGGGTGACGAACCTCTGGCCGACCCGCGAGGACCGGCGTCGGATCGTCGCACCGATCCTGCGGGGCACCGGTCTCGGCGCGGCGCTCGGTGTCCTGCCCGGCGGCGGGCACGTGCTCGCCTCGTTCACGTCGTACGCCGTCGAGAAGCGGATCTCGAAGCGGCCGCAGGAGTTCGGGCGGGGCGCGATCGAGGGCGTCGCCGGCCCCGAGTCGGCGAACAACGCCGCCGCGCAGACGTCGTTCATTCCGCTGCTCACCCTGGGCCTGCCCGCCCACCCCGTCATGGCACTGATGATCGGCGCGTTCATCGTCCACGGCATCACGCCCGGCCCGAACGTCATCAACGACGAACCGGCGCTGTTCTGGGGCCTGATCGCGTCCATGTGGATCGGCAACGTGCTCCTGCTGCTGCTGAACCTGCCGCTGATCGGCCTCTGGGTGCGGATGCTGCGCATCCCGTACCAGGTGCTGTTCCCGATGATCATCCTGTTCGCGGCGATCGGCACCTACTCGCTGAACTCCAACGCGTACGACGTCTACGCGATCGTGTTCTTCGGGATCCTCGGCTATGTCCTGATCAAGTGCGGCTGCGAGCCGGCGCCACTGCTGCTGGGCTTCGTCCTCGGCCCGCTCCTGGAGGAGAACCTGCGGCGGGCGCTCATCATCTCCCGTGGTGACCCGTCGGTCTTCGTGACCCGACCGATCTCCGCGGCGCTCCTCGCTCTGGCCGTGGCGGCGCTCGTCGTCGCCGTCCTCCCGACGATTCGTCAGCGCCGCGCGGCCGTGTTCACCGAGGAGGAGTAGGACAGCGCACAACCGGTGCTCGGATCGGCCGGTCGCCATGTGCCCAATCCGAACCAACCGGCGACCAGGTCAACGAAGATTGTCCCCGTGACCAGCGACAACCCGCACCGGGGATGGACGAGCCGAACCGCCTGGGAGGGTCGGTTCAACGCTCCGCTGCGCTCGTTCCTGCGCACCGAGACCGGCGGCGCCCGGGTGGTGCTCGTCGCCGCGGTGGCGGCTCTGGTGTGGGCCAACCTGCACGTGTCGTCGTACGAGTCGGTGTGGGGGACCTCGCTCTCGGTTCGGCTCGGCCACTGGTCCGTGGCACACGACCTGCGTACCTGGGTCAACAGCGGGCTCATGACGTTCTTCTTCCTGGTCGCGGGGCTGGAGCTGCGCCGGGAGTTCGACATCGGCGAGCTGCGCGAGAGGCGTCGACTGGCCCTGCCGATGCTGGCCGGGTTCGGCGGCATGCTCGTGCCGATCGCGATCTATCTCGCGTTCAACGCCGGGCAGACCACCGCCGCAGGCTGGGGAGTGGTGATGGCCACCGACACGGCGCTCGCGCTCGGCGCGCTGGCCGTCTTCGGGCCGCGTTTCTCGGATCGGCTGCGAGGCTTCCTGCTGACCGTCGCCGTCGTCGACGACGTGGTCGCGATCGCGGTGCTGGCACTCGCGTACCCGCATCATCCCTCACTGTCGGCGCTGCTCGTCGCGGTGCTGATCTTCGGTGTCGTCCTGCTGGTCCGGGCCCTGGGTGTGCGGTTCGGGCCGGTCTACGCGCTGCTGGGGGTGGCGGCCTGGGTCGCGGTCTCGGAGTCCGGTGTCGACCCGGTCGTGGTGGGTCTGGTGATGGGGTTGCTGACCTACGCCTACGCTCCCGGCCGCGGCGACCTGCAGCGGGCAAGCGACCAGTTCCGCCTCTTCCGGGAACAGCCCACGCCGCAGCTGGCCCGGATGGCCCGCGCCGGGCTCACCTCGGCGCTGTCGCCGAACGAGCGGCTACAGACGCTCTACCACCCGTGGGCGAGCTACGTGGTCGTACCGCTCTTCGCGCTGGCCAACGCCGGCATCGTGATCGACGGGGACCTTCTGGCCAGGGCCGTGGTCTCCCCGGTCACGCTCGGCGTCGTGGTCGCCTACGTCGTCGGCAAGCCGGCCGGGATCGTGGCTGTCTCCTGGCTGGTGGCCCGGCTGAGCGGTAACCGGTTCCGGCCACCGGTCGGCTGGATCGCCGTGGTGGGGGTCGGCACGGTCTCCGGCATCGGGTTCACCGTCGCGCTCCTCATCGCCACCCACGCCCTCAGCGGCCCCGCCCTGGACGAGGCGAAGCTCGGCATCCTCGTGGCGACGCTGGGGGCGTCCCTCGTCACCTGGCTGGTGTTCCGCTCGGTCGGGCGACTGTCGCCGGCACGGCGGGCACGCGCGCTGCTGGGCGTCACCGAAGGGATCGTCGACCTGATGCTGCCGGTCGACGCGGAGCGCGACCACATGCGCGGGTCGCTCGACGCGCCGGTGACGGTCGTGGAGTACGGCGACTTCGAGTGCCCCTACTGCGGGCAGGCCGAGCCGGTGGTCCGGGAACTGCTCGCCGACTTCGCCAACGTCCGCTACGTCTGGCGGCACCTGCCGCTCACCGACGTCCACCCGCACGCCCAACTCGCCGCCGAGGCCGTCGAGGCGGCGGGGGAGCAGGGCGCGTTCTGGGAGATGCACGACCTGCTGCTCGCCCACCAGGACGCCCTCGACCCCAACGACGTGCTCGGCTACACCGAACAGCTCGGCCTGGACGTCGACCAGTTCCGGGAACACATGGTTAAGCGCATGGGCGTCGACCGGATCGCCGAGGACGTCGACTCCGCCGACCTCAGCGGCGTCACCGGCACCCCCACCTTCTTCATCAACGGCCGGCGGCACTACGGCGCGTACGACATCACCGCGCTCTCGGCGGCGGTGAAGGGGGCGTTCGCCAGCGCCAAGCTCCGCCCCGAGTACCACCCCCGGGATCCCGGGCCGCGCGAGGGCGGGTCGGCCAGCTGACCGCGAGGGTGCGTTGCCACCACGCGCCCGTCGTCCCGGGTGGTCCCGCCCAGTCGTTCAGTTGGCGGGGATCGCGGCAGGCCGGCCGCTGCGACGCCCCGCGACGACCACGGCGACCGCCAGGGCCAGGGCGATCAGGAAGAAGACGTCCGCGCCGGTGAAGGCCGCGTGGAAGCCGGCGGTCGGGTCGGAGGCCGAGCTGGCCCGGGTGTACGCGATGGTGAGGATCGCGATGCCGAGCGAGCCGCCGAGTTGGTGGGCGACGTTGACGAGGCCGGACGCGGCGCCGGCGTCCTGCGGTTCGACTCCGGCGACGCCGCCCTGGGTCATCAGGATGATCGCGATGCCCTGGCCGATTCCGATCACCAGCAGTGGCAGCAGGACGTCCGGGACGTAGCTGGAGCCGGTCGAGATCCGGGACAGCCACGCCATGCCGACGAGTGCATTTCCCCGCGCCGAGCAGCGCGATCACGTGCTCACCATCGCGTTGGACGGCTTCCGGGCGCAGCCGGAGCGGCCTGCCTGACGCGGTGTGTCCGACATGGATCAACATCGCGCCGTCTCCGTGGGATCACGATCGACGCCGGGTCTTGACTCTCGGGAAACATGCGGCCACGATCTGACAACGTTGTCTCAGACCCCGTCGGACAACGTTGTCATGTCTGGAGGCAAGATGTCCGAGCTATCGCCCCTGTCGCGGCGTACCTTCCTCTCCGCCGGTGCCACGCTGCTGGCCTCGGTCGGGGTGGCCGCGGTCCTACCGGACGCCGCCGCGGCCGCCGCTCCGGTGACGCCGGCTGCCACCCCACCGACCGCCGACCTCGCCCGGTACCGCCCGGTCGCGGTCTCCTCGACCGACTACGCGCCGACGCCCGGCACCTTCGCGGTGGATGGTCTGCCGCAGGTCGGCGTCCGGGGGAGCGGCTGGCGGGCCGCCGCCAATGACGATCCACAGTGGATCTCGGTGGATCTGCAGGCCCTCTGCCGTGTCGAGGCCGTCACCCTGGTCTTCGAGGCCACGCTCACCGACGGGCCGTTCGACGGCAACTACACCGACACCGACGGCGACGAGATCCTCTCCAGCGCCGCCACGGCGTACCGGATCGAGGTCTCCACCGACGGCCGCGACTGGCGGTCGGTGTACGAGACCACCGAGGGTCAGGGCGGCGTGCAGGACATCAAGCTGCCGGAGCCGGTCTCCGCCCGGTGGATCCGCATGACGGCCACGAAGCGATCGAACAGCAACCCGGTCGGCCTCAACAGCTTCCAGGTCTACGGCGTGCCGCTGGCCGGCCGCCCGAAGGCCGAGGGCTGGACCAGCTGGGAGGACGGCAACATCGGCCCGGCGCCCGCGCTCACGGTCGCCGCCGACGGTACCGTGCCGCTGGAGTCGGGCTGGTCGCTGACGATGGACGACTTCGCGGGCACCGCCGACGGTGCCGAGCTCTCCCGTGCCGGCGTCGACGTCCGGTCCTGGCTGCCGGCGACGGTGCCCGGCACCGTGCTGGGCACCCTGGTCGAGCAGGGCCACCTGCCCGACCCTGTGGCCGGTTTCAACAACATGCGCATCCCGGAGGCGCTGTCCCGGCACACGTGGTGGTACCGGCGCGCCCTGCGGCTGCCGCGCGACCTGGACACCTCGGCCGGTCGCCGGATCTGGCTGGAGTTCGACGGCATCAACCACGAGGCCACCGCCTGGGTCAACGGCGTGCAGGTCGGCAGCGTCAAGCACCCGTTCGCGCGGGCGGCCTTCGACATCACCGACGCCCTGGCCGGTCACCGGGGCGAGCACGTCCTCGCCGTCCGGGTCACCCCGATGCCGCACCCGGGGACCCCCGGCGACAAGGGACCCGACGGCCGTACCTTCCTCCAGTCGGCCCACCACTACCTCGACGCGCCGACCTACCTGGCCGTGTCCGGGTGGGACTGGATGCCCGCCGTGCGCGACCGGGTCACCGGTCTCTGGGACCACGTCCGGCTGCGCAGCACCGGCGCGGTGGTGGTCGGCGACCCGCACGTGCAGACCACGCTGCCCGACCTGCCGGGAACCGACACCGCCGAGGTCACCATCCGGGTACCGGTGCGCAACGCGGCGGCCACCGCCACCACGGTCACCGTCCGCGCGGAGTTCGACAAGGTACGCGTCGAGTCCACGGTGACCATTCCCGCCGGCGCCAGCAGCACGGTCACCTTCGCGCCGGATCGCTTCCGCGCGCTGCGGCTGCGCAACCCCCGGCTCTGGTGGCCCAACGGCTACGGCGACCCCCACCTGTACGACCTCACGCTCACCGCTACCGTCAAGCGCGCTGTCAGCGACCGGCGCCAGCTCCGCTTCGGTGTGCGCGAGTTCGCCTACGACTGGCACCAGCCGATCGTCGTCTCGCCACCCGGAAAGCCCGCTTTGGAGTTCCTCGACGGTGCCGCGACCCAGACCGTCACGTTCGCCCGGCAGCACGCCCGGCACGTCCGCATCCAGGGCGGCCAGCGCGCCACCGGGTGGGGCATCTCGATGTTCGCGCTGTCGGTGGCCGACGGCACCGGCCCGGATCTCGCCGTGGGCCGCGACGCGACCGCGTCGTCGTCGGAGAACGACGGCAACGGCCCCGGCAGGGCGGTCGACGGCGACGCGGCGACCCGCTGGGCCTCCCAGGCCGAGGACAACCAGTGGATCCAGGTCGACCTGGGCGCGGCGGTCGACTTCGACCGGGTCACCATCGTGTGGGAGCAGGCGTACGCGCTGGACTACCGCGTCCAGGTCTCCGCGGACGGGGGTGCCTGGAGCGACGTGACGTCGGTCAGCAACGACACCCCGCTGGGCAGCCGCGCCACCCAGGTCGAGACGTTCGCCAGTCAGACCGCACAGCACCTGCGCATCCAGACCGGAGCGCGGGTGACCTCGTGGGGCGTGTCCATGTGGGCGCTGTCGGTGCAGCGGCAGGCAGAGCCGGACGTCGACCTGGCCCTGCGTCGGACGGCCACCGCGTCGTCGTCCGACGGCGACTCCAACGGTCCGGACCGGGCCGTCGACGGCAACCCCCGGACCCGCTGGTCGTCGGCGTTCGAGGACAACCAGTGGATCCAGGTCGACCTCGGCGCGCCGGTCAGCTTCGACCAGGTCACCATCGTCTGGGAGCAGGCGTACGCCCGCGACTTCGTCATCCAGGTCTCGGACGACGGTCAGCGGTGGACCGATGTGAAGTCGGTCAGCAACGCCGTCACCCAGCTCAAGATCAGCGTGAACGGTGTGCCGGTGTTTGCCCGGGGCGGCAACTGGGGCTGGGACGAGTTGCTGCGTCGGGTGCTGCCCGACCGGCTGGCCGACACCGTCGAGATGCACCGCGACATGAACTTCACGATGATCCGCAACTGGCTCGGCAGCAGCAACCGCGAGGAGCTGTACCAGGCCTGCGACGAGCAGGGCATCCTGGTGTGGAACGACTTCTGGCAGGCGGGCGCGTTCCTACCCAACCCGCCCGGCTACGTCGACATCGCCGCCGACACGATCCGGCGGTTCCGCCACCACCCGAGCATCGTCGTCTGGTGTGGCGCGAACGAGGGCGACCCGCCGCCGATCGTGGACGCCGGGCTCAAGCAGGCCGCGGCCACCGAGCACCCGGAGATCCTCTACATCCCCAACTCGGCCGGCGGCATCGTCAGCGGCCACGGCCCGTACCACTGGGTGGAGCCGGCGACGTACAACAACAAGAACACCTACGACACCGGCGCGTTCGGTTTCCACACCGAGATCGGCATGCCGGTGGTGTCGGTGGTGGAGAGTATGCGCAACCTCGTCGGGGACGCGCCGGCGTGGCCGATCGGCGAGGTGTGGAACTACCACGACTGGTCGACCATCGGTAACCAGCGGGTCGGCACGTACCAGGCGGCGATCGACGCGCGGCTCGGTGAGTCCGACTCGCTCGACGAGTTCGCCACCCGGGCGCAGTTCGTCAACTACGAGAGCCACCGCGCCATGTTCGAGGCGTGGAACGCGAACCTGTGGCAGGACGCCACCGGTCTGCTGCTGTGGATGTCGCACCCGGCGTGGCACAGCACGGTCTGGCAGACCTACGACTACGACCTCGACGTGAACGGCGCGTACTACGGCGCCCGCAAGGGCTGCGAGCCGGTGCACGTCCAGGCCGACCCGGGCACCTGGCAGGTCCGGGTGGTCAACCACACCGCCGCGCCGCTCAGCGGGGTCACCGTGAGCGCCCGACACTATGACCTGAGCGGCCGGTCACTGGGTACGCCGCAACGTCAGCGGGTGGACGTCGCCCGTTCGGCCACCACGGCGGTCTATCCGCTCGCCGCGCCGGACGGCGGCGGGCTGCATCTGGTCCGGCTGGAACTGCGCGACAGCCGCGACCGGCTGCTCGCGGAGAACACCTACTGGCGATACGACAAGGCCGAGCAGATGCGGGCGCTCAACGACGTGCCGAGCACCCGACTGTCGACGTCGTCGAGCACCGTGCGCGTCGTGGACGGGCGCAACACCGTCACCACGACGGTCCGCAACCAGGGCCGTACGGTCGCCGCGCTGGTGCGGCTCGCCGTGCGCGACCAGCGTGGTGACCGGGTCCTGCCGGCCCGCTACGACGACAACTACTTCTGGCTCCTGCCGGGGGAGACCCGTGAGGTGCGCATCTCCTGGCCCGCGCGGTCGGGCGTCGCCCGCCAGGTCAGGGTGACGGCGCAGGCGTACAACTCGGCCAGCAGCTAGGGCTCGTGGTGGGCGGCGGTACCGCGGTCGCCGCCGCCCACCACGCGCCACCTGATACGGGCGTTTAGGGCCGATACCGCACCTCGGCTCAGGACCGACACCCCATGCTGTACGAGTGACACGGTCGACGTCCGGCGCGGTACGGGTCGCCTTCGCCTTCTGGATCACGCTCGTGGGCACCACCGTGCCGACCCCGCTCTACCCGCTGTACGAGATGCAGTTCGGCTTCTCGTCGTTGACGGTGACCGTGGTCTACGCGTTGTACGCGCTGGGCGTGGTCGTCGGGCTGCTGGTGTTCGGGCGGCTCTCCGACCAGATCGGCCGACGTCCGGTCATCCTCGCCGCGCTGCTGTTGTCCGTCGCCGCGGACGCCGTCTTCCTGTTCGCCGTGGACCTGGCGATGATCATCGTGGGTCGGCTCCTCGCCGGTCTGTCCGCCGCGCTGATCATCGGTGCGGCGACCGCGGCGCTGGCGGAGTTGATCGACCGGCGGCATCCGAAACGCGCCGCCACTGTGTCGATCTTCGCGAACCTGGGCGGTCTCGCCACCGGCACCCTGCTGGCCGGGATCGTGTCGGACGTGGCGCCCGAGCCGATCCGGCTGCCGTGGGTCATCGTGCTCATCCTGGCGGTGTTGGCGATCATCGCGTTGCGGGGTGTGCCGGAGACGGTCCGGGAGCGCTCACCGGTGACCCTGCGGGTGCAGCGCCTGCGCGTCCCGGCGACCATTCGCGGCGCGTTCGTCCGCTCGGCGATCACCGCCGGCGCGGGCTTCGCCGCGCTCGGGGTGCTCACGGCGGTGAGCGGGCTGTTCCTCGGCACGACCCTGCACGAGACCTCGCACACGCTGGCCGCGCTGGTGTCCTTCGTGGCCTTCACCGGTGCCGCGTTCGGTCAGCTGCTGACCCGCGTGCTGTCCTCGCGCGCCGCGCTGGCCAGTGCCTGCGTCGGCCTGATCGTGGGGTCCGGTCTGCTCGCGTTCAGCATGTGGATGGCGCTGCTGGCGACGCTGCTCGTCAGTGCGGCTCTCATCGGGGTCGCGTCCGGGGTGGCGGTCGGCGACGGCATCGCGACCATCACCACGAGGACCGAGCCGCAGCACCAGGCCGAGGCGGTGTCGACCTTCTTCGCCATCCTGTTCGCCATGCTCGGCGTGCCGGCGGTCGGGGTCGGTGTGCTGATCCAGACGACAGGTCTGCGCCCCGCCGGCGAGATCTTCAGCGCTGTGGTGGCGGTGCTCGCGCTGGTCGTGCTGCTCAGCCTGGCACGGGGCGACCGGACGAGGCCCGCGAGCTGATCACCGGGCGGGCTCGTTTCGGGGCAACCGGGGTGCCCCGAAAGCCCGTTCGCGGAGGTCTTGCGGCGGTCATCGTATACAACATACGCTCCCCGAATCGCCCACTCGAGGAGCTCTCCATGACGAACCTCTCCGCCAGCGAAACGCGCCTGCCCCGCCGCCGCGTGCTCCGGGCCGCGGTGGCGGCGGCCGCCGCTGTCTGCACGGTCGTTGCCTGCTCACCGGTGTCGAACAGCGGCGGCGACACGTCCGGCGGCAACCAGTCGGCCGGCCAGGACTCCTTCGGCACGCCGGCAGACCCCGCCGCCGTCAAGCAGGGCGGCAAGCTGGACATCGCCCTCTCCGCAGAGCCCGACGCGCTGGACCCGACACTGTCGAGAAGCCTCTACTCCCGCTACGTCTTCCAGGCGATGTGCCAGAAGCTCTACGACGTCGACGAGAAGGCGCAGGTCGTACCGCAGCTCGCGACCGCGCTGCCCACCACGAGCGGCGACGGCCGGGCGGTGACCATCCCGCTGCGACCGGGCGTGCGCTTCGCGGACGGGACGGCGTTCGACTCGGCCGCGGTGAAGGCCACCCTGCAACGCCACCTCACCAACGCCCGGTCGGCGCGCAAGAGCGAACTCGGACCCATCGACGGCGTCGACACCCCGGACGCGCAGACCGTCGTCCTTCGACTGAAGCAGCCGTTCGCGCCGCTGCTCGGTGCCCTCGCCGACCGCGCCGGCATGATCATGAGCGCTCAGGCGCTGCGGAGCCTGGGCGACAACTTCGCCTCCGCGCCGGTCTGCGTCGGCCCCTTCAAGTTCGCCAAGCGGGTGCCCCAGAACTCGATCGAGGTGGTGAAGGACCCGAACTACTACGAGGCGAGCAAGGTGCACCTCGACAGCATCTCGTGGCGAATCCTCACCGACGCGAGCATCCGCGCCGCCAACCTGCGCTCCGGCGACGTGCAGGTCGCCGACAGCGTCTCCACCCAGGACTTCGCCGCCCTGCGCCAGGACGCCGCGGTCTCCGTCCTCCAGTCGCAGTCCCTCGGCTACCAGGGTCTGACGATCAACATCGGCAACGTCGACGGCATCGGCACGGCACCCAAGCCCATCAACCGCCCCCTCGCGCAGAACGCCAAGGTGCGGCAGGCCTTCGAGCACGCCATCGACCGCAAGGCCCTGGTCGACGCGGTGTTCAACGGTCTGCACGCCGTCGCCTGCTCACCGATCTCGCCCGCCAGCGCGTTCTCGTCGCCCGAGGCGCAGACCTGCCCGGCGCACGACCCCGCCAAGGCCACGCAGTTGCTGGCGGAGGCGGGCGTGCAGACGCCGTACACGGTGACCATGCTGGCCTCGAACACACCCGACACGCTGCGTCTCGCGCAGGCGCTCCAGTCGATGGTCAAGGACGGCGGGTTCGATCTGAAGATCAACCCGGTGGAGTACTCGTCGCTCCTGGACGAGCAGGACCGCGGCAACTTCGAGCTGTTGCAGCTCGGCTGGAGCGGGCGGATCGACCCGGACGCCAACATCACGAACTTCGTCGGCACCGGAGCCAGCCAGAACGTCGCCGGCTACAGCAACCCGCAGCTCGACACCCTGCTGACCCAGGCCCGTCAGGCCGGCGACGTCGAGGAGCGCAAGAAGCTGTACGGGCAGGCGGTCACCCTGCTCCAGCAGGACGACGCGCTGATCTACCTCTACCGGCAGCGCAACCTGACGGCCGTGAGCAAGCAGCTCCAGGGTCTGCAGGTCTTCCCGGACGGTGTGCTCCGGGCGGCCTTCGCCGGCTTCGCCAAGTAGGTCACCGTGGCCCGCTACCTGCTCACCCGCGCCTGGCAGTCGGCGCTGACCCTGTTGTTGTCGACGATCGTGGTCTTCGTCGGCGTGCGGGCCCTGCCCGGTGACCCGGCCCTCGCGCTGGCCGGGGAGGACCGCTCACCGGAGGCGCTGGAGGCCATCCGTCGGCACTACGGGCTGGACCAGCCGCTGCCGGTCCAGTTCGCGCAGTACGTGGAGCGCATGGCGCAGGGCGACTTCGGGGTGTCGATCCGCACCGGCACGCCGGTGTCGTCGATGCTCACGACCGCCCTGCCGGTGACCGTCGAACTGTCCGTGCTGGCGATCCTGATCGCCTCGGCGCTCGGGGTCGGCGCGGGCGTGCTCGCGGCGGTGCGTCGCGGGCGGCCGGCGGAGTGGCTGGCCAACGGCCTGGCCCTGGTGGGTCTGTCGGTGCCGCACTTCTGGCTCGGGCTGCTCGCGATCCTGTACCTGTCCGTGGCGACCGGGCTCTTCCCCGCCTCCGGCTTCGTGCCGATCCTGGAGGACCCGGTGGACAACCTGCACCACATCATCCTGCCGGCGGTGATCCTCGGCACCGGCCTCGCCGCCATCATCATGCGGCAGACCCGGTCGGCGATGCTGGACTCGCTCTCCTCCGACTACGTGCGCACGGCCAAGGCGAAGGGCCTGCGACCGCGCGCCGTCATCACCCGGCACGCACTGCGCAACAGCCTCATCGTGGTCGTCACCGTCGTGGGTCTCCAGCTCGGCGGCCTGATCTCGGGCGCGGTCGTCACCGAGCAGATCTTCGGGCTGCCGGGCTTCGGCAAGATGACCATCGACGCGGTGTTCCAACGGGACTACCCGGTGATCCAGGCCGTCGTCCTGCTCACCGCGACGGCCTACATCGTGATCAACTTCTTCGTCGACCTGCTCTACTCGGTCATCGACCCCCGCATCCGGGTGACGGGAGATCCGGCATGACCGTCCTCACCGTACCGATGGCGGAGACCACGGTCAGCGTCACCCGGCGCGCACGGGTGCTGCGACGGTTGCGCCGCAACCCACTCGCCGTGGTGAGCTTCGTCGTGCTCGCGCTGGCGGCGGCCACCGCGCTGCTCTCGCCGTGGATCGCGCCCTACTCCGTCGACCAGACCGACTTCGCCCGTACGTTCGCACCGCCCGGCACCCCCGGGCACGTGCTCGGCACCGACGACCTCGGCCGGGACGTCCTCTCCCGGATCATGCTCGGCGCGCGGGCGTCGTTGCAGGTGGGGCTCCTGGCGGTGGCCACCTCCCTGGTCATCGGGGTGCCACTCGGCCTGGCGGCCGGCTACTTCCGGGCCTGGGACGCCGTGATCTCACGCTTCACCGACCTGCTGCTGGCCTTCCCGTTCCTGATCATGGCGGTGGGGCTGGCGGCCATCCGGGGTGCCAGCCTCGGCAACGCGGCGGTGGCCATCGGCATCGCCCAGATCCCGGGGGTGATCCGGGTCGTCCGCTCGGACACGCTGCGGCTCAAGTCGCTGGACTTCGTCGCGGCGGCCGTGGTCGACGGGGCCAGCGACCTTTGGGTGCTGGCCCGGCACATCCTGCCGAACGCGACGTCGGTGATCCTGGTGCAGGCCACCGTCGCGATCCCGGCCGCGATCCTCGGTGAGGCGGTGCTGTCCTTCCTCGGCCTCGGCATCCAACCCCCGGCGCCGAGCCTGGGCACCATGCTGGCCACCGCCCAGCAGTTCGCCGCCCGGGCGCCGTGGGCCGCCGTCCTCCCCGGTGTCGTGATCATGGGCCTGGCGCTGGCGTTCAACGTCTTCGGTGACGCCCTGCGCGACGCCCTCGACCCGAAGGAAGACCGCCGATGACCACGCCCTCCGCGCCCGTCCTGGAGATCCGCGACCTGTCGGTGTCGTTTCCGACCGAGACCGGCACCGTCTCGGCGGTGGACGGCGTCAGCCTGGACCTCGCCCCCGGGGAGATCGTCGGGATGGTGGGCGAGTCGGGGTGCGGCAAGAGCGTCACCGCGATGAGCATCGCCGGCCTGCTGCCCGGCAGCGCCCGGATCACCGGCTCCGTACGCCTCGACGGCGCCGAACTGGTCGGCGCCCGCGAGTCGGCGCTGCGTCGGGTACGCGGCCAGGAGATCGCCTACATCTTCCAGGAGCCGATGACGTCCTTGAACCCGGTGCTCACCGTCGGGCGGCAGATCGGGGAGGTGCTCCAGGTCCACGAACGGATGTCCCGACGGGCCGCCCGGGCCCGGGCCGTCGAACTGCTGACCCTGGTCGGGATCCCGTCCGCGGCCCAGCGGGTCGACACCTACCCGCACCAGCTCTCCGGCGGTATGCGGCAGCGCGTGATGATCGCGATGGCGGTGGCCTGCGGCCCGAAGGTGCTGGTGGCCGACGAGCCGACCACCGCGTTGGACGTCACCGTCCAGGCCGGCATCCTCCAGGTGCTGCGGGACCTGCGCGACCGGCTCGGCACGAGCATCCTCATCATCACGCACGACCTCGGCGTGATCGCCGACATCGCCGACCGCGTCGTCGTCATGTACGCGGGCCGGGTCGTGGAGCGCGCGCCGGTCGACGACCTCTTCGCTCGCCCCCGGCACCGGTACACGGCCGGGCTCCTGTCGGCGTCACCGCAGCCGGGCCGGCACGCCGGCACGGACCGGTTGACCGAGATCCCCGGGCTGGTGCCCGTGCTGTCGACCCAACCCGACGCGTGCACCTTCGCGGACCGCTGCCCGGCCGCCGACGCGACGTGCCGCGACGCGGCCCCGCCGCTGGAGGGCATCGGTGGCACGGACCACGTCGCGGCCTGCTGGCATCCCTGCTCGACGGCACCCCAGGAGGCGACCCGATGACGCCGCAGCCCAACGCCCTGGAGATCGAGGACCTGGTGATGCACTTCGGCCCGGTCCGCGCCGTGGACGGGGTGTCCCTGACGATCCCGAGAGGCCGGGTCACGGCGCTGGTGGGGGAGAGCGGCTCCGGCAAGTCGACAGTGGGCCGGTGCGTGGTGCGGCTGGTCGAGCCGACCGCCGGGACGGTCCGGATCGCCGGGACGGACGTCACCCACCTGTCCCGACGGCGACTGCGCCCCCATCGCGGCGCGGTGTCGATCGTCTTCCAGGATCCGGCCGGCTCCCTGGACCCGCGCATGCTGGTGGGCGACATCGTGGCCGAGCCGCTGCGGCTGGCCGGCAAGCGGATCTCCCGGCGCGACCGGGACGCCCGAGTCGCCCCCCAACTGGAACGGGTGGGCCTGCGCGCCGAGGTGGCGCGTCGCTATCCGCACGAGCTGTCCGGCGGGCAACGCCAACGGGTCAGCATCGCCCGGGCCCTGATCTCCGAGCCCATGCTGCTCATCGCCGACGAACCCACCAGCGCCCTCGACGTGTCCGTGCAGGCGTCGGTGCTCAACCTCCTCGCCGACCTGCAACGCGACATCGGGTTCGCCTGCCTCTTCATCACCCACGACCTGTCCGCGGTCGAGTACCTGGCCGACGACATCGCCGTCATGTACCTCGGTCAACTCGTCGAGCAGGGCAGCCGCGAGCGGATCTTCGCCCGGCCCGCCCACCCGTACACGCAGGCGCTGCTGTCCGCCGCGCCGGTGGCCGACCCGGTGCGCCAACGCGAGCGTCAGCCGGTGCTGCTCGGCGACGACCTGCCGTCCGCGCTCGACCCGCCGTCCGGCTGCCGGTTCCGCACCCGGTGCCCGCTCGCGTTCGACCGGTGCGCGACGGAGGTGCCGGCGCGGACGGCGATCGGTGACGGCATGGCCGCGTGTCACCTGGTCCGACCGGACGGCACCGGTCCCGACGTTCGCACCGCAGATCCCAGTGAGGTGTTGTCATGACGTTCACCACCCGACCCACGCTCCAGGGCACCTTCGGCATGGTGTCCTCGACGCACTGGCTCGCCAGCCAGTCGGCGATGGGCATCCTCGAACGCGGGGGCAACGCCTTCGACGCCGCGGTCACCGCCGGGTTCGTCCTGCACGTCGTGGAGCCGCACCTCAACGGGCCGGGCGGCGAGGTGCCGGCCATCGTGGCCACCGCGGCGGACCCGACGCCGAAGGTGCTGTGCGGGCAGGGGCCCGCACCGGCCGGTGCCACCATCGCGCACTTCCGGTCCCTCGGCATGGACCTCATCCCCGGGGCCGGGCCGCTCGCGGCGGCCGTACCCGGCGCGGTGGACGCCTGGCTCCTGCTGCTGCGCGAGCACGGCACGCTCACCCTCGCCGAGGTGCTGGAGCCGGCGATCGGCTACGCCGGCGCCGGGCACCCGCTGGTGGGTCGGGTCGGTGACACCGTGGCGGCCGTGCGGTCGTTGTTCGAGGAACACTGGCCCACGTCCGCCGCGCTCTGGCTGCGCGGCGGCCGGCCACCTTCCGCCGGGGAGATGGTCACCAACCCGGCGTACGCGGACACCCTGCGCCGGCTGGTCCAGGCGGGCCAGGCGGCCGGTGCGGACCGGGAGGCCCAGATCGAGGCCGCGCGTCGCGTCTGGAGCACGGGCTTCGTCGCCGAGGCGATCGAGACGTTCAGCCGCCAGCCGTTCCAGGACTCCAGCGGTCGGCCGAACGCCGGGCTGATCACCGGTGACGACCTGGCCGCGTACTCGGCGACCTGGGAGGCGCCCGCCACGCTCGACTGGCACGGCTACTCGGTGGCGAAGACCGGTTTCTGGGGCCAGGGCCCGGTGCTGCTGGAGTCGCTGGCCACCCTCGACGCGCTCGACGACCCCGCCGCGTACGACCCGTCGACCGCCCGGGGTGTGCACGCCCAGGTCGAGGCGCTCAAGCTCGCCTTCGCCGACCGGGAGGCCTGGTACGGCGACGACGTCGAGGTGCCCGCCAAGGCGCTGCTCTCCCGGGAGTACGCGCGGGAGCGGGCAGCCCTGGTCGGTGACCGCGCGTCGGGGCAGTTGCGGCCGGGGCGTCCCGACGGGGCGCAGCCACGGCTGCCGGTCCACGTCCGGCCCGGCGCCGCCCGGCGTACCGACCCGACGGACGCGACGACGGGGGAGCCGACCGTGCAGTCGGACGGGGTGACCCGGGGCGACACCTGCCACGTGGACGTGGTCGACCGCTGGGGCAACATGATCTCCGCTACCCCGAGCGGTGGCTGGTTGCAGAGTTCGCCGACCATCCCGGAACTCGGCTTTCCGCTGGGCAGCCGGTTGCAGATGTTCTGGCTGGAGGAGGGGCTCGCCTCGTCGTTGGCCCCGGGCCGCCGGCCGCGGACGACGCTGAGCCCGACGATGGTGCACCGCGACGGGGAGCCCGTGCTGGCCTGTGGGACACCCGGCGGTGACCAGCAGGACCAGTGGCAGTTGCCGTTCCTGCTGCGGCACCTCGTCGGCGGTCAGTCCCTCCAGGAGGCCATCGACGCGCCGGCGTGGCACACGCTCAGCCTGCCGGGGTCGTTCTACCCACGGGACATGGAGCCCGGTGTCCTGGTGGTGGAGGACCGGTTCGACGAGACCGTGCTGGCGGCCCTGCGGGCGTACGGGCACGAGGTGCGGGTCACCGACTCATGGAGCCTCGGTCGGCTCTGCGCGGTGAGCCGCGACCCGGCGACGGGCGTGCTCTCCGCCGGGGCGAACCCCCGGGGGATGCAGGGCTACGCGTGCGGGCGTTAGGGCCTGCCGTAGCCGCCCTCGGCGTTCTCGTGGGCGGCGGCGGACGCCGCGTCGAGATGGTCGAGGGCGGCCCGCTCGGCGCGGTCGCCGTCGCCTGACTCGATGGCGTCCACGAGTTGGATGTGCTCGGCCCACGAGTGTGGCGCGCGTTGCGCCGCCCCGAGCCGGAACACCCACTGGACATGGAGGTAGAGCGACTTGGCGATCGACGACAGCCAGGGGTTTCCGCTGATCTGGAGGATGCGCAGGTGCAGGGTGCTGTTCAGCTCGGCGACCCGGGCGAGATCCTGCCGCTGCGTCGCCTCGCGGCCCTGGTCGAGCAGGGCGCGCAGGGCCACCACGTCGGCCGCGGTCGCCCGCTCGGCGGCCAGCCGGGCGGCCAGCGTCTCCAGGCGTACGCGGACGGCGAACATGTCGGCGATGGTGCCGCTGCTCGGTGAGGCGACGACCGCTCCCCGGCGGGGGAGGATCACGACGAAGCCTTCCGCCTCGGCGACGCGCAGGGCCTCCCGGACGGGGTTGCGGGAGACACCGAAGTCCTCCGCCAGCCGGTCCTCGGTGAGCCGTTCACCGGGAAGGTAGTTGCCGTCGATGATGGCGGTGCGCAGGGCGGCGAGGACCTGATCGCGTAGCGGCAGGTGTTGCGCGCCGAGCTTGTCCCGCAGATCTTCAGCCACCTGGTTCGCCTCTCCGTGAACATGTCCGGACAAAGTGTATACGAAGAACAATCCCTGGAGGGTGGCCGACAGTGTCGAGCACAGTGCCCAGCGTCATCCAGCCCCGCCCCGCGGCTCAGCAGGACCCGCGCCTCCTGCGTCGACGGCACGCCCTCGTCGTCGTCCTCACCTTCCTGACCGGCTGTGCCGACGCCATCGGGTTCCTCTCTCTCGGTGGCGCCTTCGCCAGCGTCATGACCGGCAACATGGTCCTCCTCGGACTCTCGGCGGGCCGAGGTGACGCCGAGCTGGCCCTGACGTCGGGCTGCGCCATCGTCAGCTTCATCGTCGGCGTCCTCGCGGGCGCCCGCGTCGTCGGCTCGGCACGACCGGGCGACCCGGTCTGGCCCCGGCGGGTCACCTGGGCGCTGGTCCTGGAACTGCTGGTGTTCGTCGTGTTCCTCGTCGTCTGGGAGGTCACGCTCGACGCGCCCGGCGCGCGTGTCCATCTCGCGCTGCTCATGCTGTCGGCGGTCGCGCTGGGCGTGCAGAGCAGCGCGATCCAACGATTCGGCGTGCCCGGCCTGTCCTCCACGTACCTGACCGGCACGCTCACCAGCCTGATCGCCGGCGTCGCCGCCCGCAGCCCGTGGGGCAGCCTGCGCCCCAAGGCTCAGGTGTTGCTGGCCCTCATGGTCGGTGCCGCCGTCGGCGCACTGGTCGCCCTGCACCTGCCGGTCGTCGCACCGGCGCTGCTGATCGTGCCGCTGGTTCTCGTCATCGTCGTGTCCCTGCGGATGCGGACCTGACGTCAGACGCCTCGGGCGAACAGGGCCAGGCGTACCCGGTTGGGGCTGTCGGTCTTGGTCATCAGGCTGGTGATGTGGGTCTTGACCGTGGTGACGCCGATGTGGAGGCGCTCGCCGATCTCGGTGTTGGACAGGCCCTCGGCGACCAGGTTCAGCACCTCCTGCTCGCGGGCGGTCAGGCCCTGCGCCGGCCGTGGTGTCTCGGGGCGGGCGTGCACCGCGCGCTGCACGAGGCGTCGCAGCACCTCCGGGCTGAACGGGCTGTCACCGACGGCGGCCCGGCGGATGCCGTCCAGCAGCTCGGTCGGGGGCGCGTCCTTGAGCAGGAAACCGCAGGCGCCGGCGGTCAGGGCAGGGTAGAGGTGGTCGTCGTCGCCGAACGTGGTCAGCACCAGGATGCGGGTGGCGGGGCGTTCGGCGAGGATCCGGCTGGTCGCGGTGATCCCGTCGACGCCGGGCATGCGCAGGTCCATGACGACCACGTCGGGGAGGAGCCGGGCGGCGAGTGTGATCGCCTCGCGGCCGTTGTCGGCCTCGCCGACGACCTCGATGTCGGGTTGGGCCGCACAGAGCATCCGCAACCCGGCCCGGATGAGGTGCTGGTCGTCGACCAGCAGCACCCGGATCACACCGGCTCCGGTGCGGGGGCTTCGGCCGGGGCCTCGCGTTCGCCGGGCACCGACCGGACCGGCGCCCGGTCGGCGGCGGCGACCACGGCCGGGAGCGCAGTGCGCACCCGCCAACCGGTGCCGGACGGGCCCGCCTCCAACCGGCCACCGAGGACCTCGACGCGCTCACGCATTCCGGTGATGCCGTGCCCACCGCCGGTCGGCACGCCGCCCAACGCGCTCTCGCCGGTCGGCCCGCCGCCCAACACGCCGCCGCGGCCGGTGTCGGCGACCTCCCAGTGCACGACGCCGTCGCGGACCGCGACCACGAGGTGCGCCACAGCGGACGTACCGGCGTGTTTGGCCACGTTGGTCAGGGCCTCCTGGGTCAGCCGCAGCACCGCCATGCCGCGTACCGCGTCGAGCGAACCGATCTCCGGGGCCAGGTCGGCCTCCACGGTGATGCCGGCCTGACGGGCCCGGTCGATCGCCGCGCCGATCGCCGCCGGCAACGCGGAGGGCTCGATCGCGGTCAGCGCCGCGTCGCCGCGTACCCCCTCGGGGTCACGCAGCACCGCGACCAGCCGGCGCAGCTCCGCCAGGGCCGCGGTGCCCGTGCCGTGCACGTCGTCGAACACCTCGCCGACCCGGGGGTCCAGGTCGCTGAGCACGTGCCGGGCCACGCCCACGCGCAGCACCATCGACGCGACGTGGTGCGCGACGACGTCGTGCAGCTCGCGGGCGATGGCGCTGCGTTCGTCGGCCCGTGCCGCGCGGTTCTCCGACTCGTGCTGTCGTTGCTCGGCGGCGGCGCGTTCCTGGGCCTGTCGGGCGAGATTCCAGTTGGCCCGGATGACCAGGCCGAGCAGCAACGGTATGCCGACCTCCAGGGCCAGGCCGACGACGCCGGCCGCGACCCGGTCGGCCGGAGCGCCGATCGTGCTGGTCAGGTCGACCACGGCCAGCAGCCCGGCGGACAACCCGATGGTGCGGGCGCGGTACGCCCCGATGGTGATCTCGATCAACGCCCAGCTGGCACCGACATGATTGATCATGATGTCGTCGAGCAGGGCGATCGCCGCCGCCAGCAACGCGGCCTGCACCACCATGTTGGCGACCGGTCGACGGTGCAGCAGCAGCGCCGCGGCGAACGCGCCCACCGCGAGGATCCACTGTGTCACCGTCGGCGGGCGCCCCGCCTGGGTGCAGAAGACCAGGTAGCCCACCCCGGCGAGGTCGAGCAGCGTCAGCCGCACGAGTGTGTCGCGCGTGTTGAACAGCCGCCCCAGCCAGCGCACCGGCTCAGCCTAGGTGCTGCGGGCCGGTGGCAGCGACCGCCGGCCGTCGCCACCGGGTGCGGACCGCGAGGTAGGCGGCCAGGCCGAGCGGGCCGAGCAGGATGGTCAGCAGCAGCACCGGAGCCATCACCAGCGCCGGCACCCCCCGTTCGCGGCTGTCCAACCACGCCCAGCGCCCGACGAACAGGTCGAACGCGATCATGTGCGCCCAGCCCGCCGCCGCCCCGTCGGACGTGCCGAGCAGGTCGCGCACGCCCGCCAGAGTCGGCGACGTCACGGCCGGCAGCACGTCGCCGAACGCCGGGATCACCAGCAGCGCGTAGATCACCACCACCGGCAGCACGATCAACGGCGAGGAGATGACACGGGCGGTCCAGGACCAGCGCGGTAGCAGGATCATCATGGCCCAGAACGGCGCGGCCAGCGCGAACGTCAGGGTGAACAGGGTCGCGGTCACGCGGCCAGCGCCAGGTCGGAGCGGCGTCGGCGAGACAGCACCAGAGCGGTGGCGGTCGCCGTCACGACCACCAGGGCCGCGACCGCGGCGAGGGTGACGGCATCCGGGCGCAGCAGGGCCTGCCCGCGCAGGGCCTGCCAGGTCAACATCACCGTGAGTACGCCGTACGCCGCGCCCGCCACGACCACGAGCCGTGCCCGGGTGCGCTCGTCCAGCCGCGTCGCGAACCGGTTCAGCAGGATCGCCAGGACCGGCAGCGCCTGGAGCGCGTGCAACCCCACGAAGTGCCCGATCCGCAGGTCCCCACCCATGGTGCTCCATCCAACCAGCGGCAGACCCGCCCCGCCGTCCGGCACACCCACGCTGTGCGCCCCGGTGACACCCTCGATCCCCGGGTCCTGACCGGGCAGTGCCATCGGCACCGCCGCCACCATGCCCAGCAACGACAGTCCGAGACCCCAACCGACCGCGCGGCGGGCCACCAGGTCGGGAATCCGCCGGATCAACACCACGATCCCGATGACGAGGTGCGCGACGAACAGCACGGCGATCGCCGCGCCCATCGTCGCGAAGATGGCGGTGTTCAGCGGGGTGCTGTCGTTGAAGTGGCTGGTCTGCCCCCGCACCACCTGTCCGACGATCAACACGTTCTCGACCACGGCGACGGCGACGAGGAGGGTGGCCATCCGCTCCGCGAGCCGGCTCCGACGGGGCAGCAACGAGAGCATCCACGCGAGGGTCACGCCGTACAGCACGAAGGACACCGCGAACTTGAACGGCTTCAGCCAGATCGGCGCACCGACCAGGACGCGCGGGTCGACGACGATGCCGACCGCGCAGACGACGGCGAGCGCCGCCATCGCGTACACGAGGAACATCAGTGGGCGGTGCCAGCGTGCCGCCCGGCGCAGATCGATTGTCATGTCTGTAGATGGTCGTGACCGCGCCCGCCGGCCGCGTCCGACCGCGAGCCCCGGTTGTGGCCGGTGGTCGGAGCGGGGCCTCCTCCCTGGGTAGGAGGCGAATCCGCCGGGGACCGTCGCCAGCGCTGGCACAATGGCCGGCTACCGCGCCGGGGCGTCGCGGTTCAGCATCGTCGACCCGTCGGGCAACAGCATCGTCTTCATCCAGCGCGACGAGCCGAAGGATCTGGAGTACGGCGGGTCGACGGAGTTGCAGGGCCTGGCGCGGGTGCTCGACAACGCGCGGATCCTGCGCGAGTTCAAGATGGACGACCGGGCGGCCTACCGGGCGCTCGACTCGGGCATGCGCCGGCGTGCCGACGACGCGCCGGTGGTCGAGCAGGCGATGGCGCTGGCCGCCCTGATCGAGCTGTCGGTGGCGTTGGAGAAGGCGGAGCGCGTCCCCGAGTGGGGCGCCCGCCTCCAGGCGCTGACCCTGACCGAGCCGGAGCGTGCGCAGGTCAAGAGCTTCGTCGCCGACCCGGCCCTCATCACGCCGTGGCTGGCCGACCCGACCTGATCCTCCGACGGCGTTGCTCAAGGGCGCAGACTGCCGTCATCGTCGAGGACAGCTTCTGCCAACCGCTCCGGGAACATCCGACGCACGCTCGGGGGGTATTCACTCCCGTCGCCGGGCTGTGTGACGCGGTCGCCATCCACCCGTACCGGTGTCGAGATGCCGGAGACGGGCGCTGCGCCCAGTGCGGCGCAGTGTGCCCAGGCGAACGAGGTCGAGGCGTCCCGCCCGAGCAGGCGGACCTTGCAGGTGCCCGGGCCGCCGAGCAACACGCTGGGGAGGAGCGCCGCGAGACGTTCCTCCTCGGCCTGGACGTCAGTCGCGCTTCGATCCGGGAATCGGTACGGCGGCTCGGAGCAACCGGCGAGCAGCCCGATAGCCAAGCCAAGCCAGACGAGGTGTCGACTGCTCACCCGTCGAGCGTCCCACCCGGTGGCCCGGGAACGCCACCATCTCCGCCAGCGTGCCGAGCCGGAGCGCAACACCCATCGCATCGGCCAAGATCCGCGCAGCTTCAGGCCCCGCGCCGGGAGGGCGTGCGGGGGCGGGTTCCGGTGCTGCGGCGGAACAGCACGGCGACGCCGGTGAGCATGACCAGCAGCAGCCCGGTGAACCAGGTCATCGCCGTGACGGTGCTGACGGTGCGGGTGGCGATCCCGATACCGACGGCCGGCAGGCTCAGCCCCAGGTACGAGATGAGGAACAGCCCGGCCAGGGCCTCGCCCCGCCTGGCCGGTGCGGCCATCGCGGCGACCGTGCCGATGGCGGCCTTGAGCAGCACGCCGGCGCCGACCCCGGCGAGCACGCCGCCGACCAGGAACGCGGTCAGGTCGGCGGTGTGCATCCCGAACAGCAGGGTGGGTACGCCGACGGCCTGGCCGAGCAGCCCGAGCCGCACCTTCGTCGGGGCGGGGAGTCGGTTGGTGAGGGTCTGCGCCACGGCGGCCGCACCGAACACGGCGAACACGACCGCGCCGGCCAGCAGACGCGACGGCAGGTGCAGGGCGCCGCCGACGAAACCGGGGGCCACGGAGGTGAACAGGCCGAACACGGCGAACGACGCGAACCCGGCGGCCGCCGCGGCCACGTACCCGGCCTGGTCGCCATGGTCGGCGCTGATCCGCTGCGGCCGGTAGGTGGGCCGGACCAGCCGCTCCTCGACGGTCTCCGGGGTCAGCGCGACGGCCGCGATGCTCGCCAGCAGCAGGACGACGAACACCAGGTACGGGGTGCGCAGCGGCGCGTCGACGTACTGGGCCAGGAACCCCGCGATCAACGGGCCGATGCCGAGGCCGCCGATGTTGGCGGCGGTGGAGACCACCTCGAAGCGCTGGCGGGACGCGCCGGGTCGGTGTGCGGTGTGCAGTTCGTGCAGGTAGGCGGTGGCGGTCGCGGTGACCATGCCGATGCCGAGGCCGGTGACCAGCCGGGCGAGCAGCAGCACCGGCAGGGTGGGGTCGCTCAGGAACAGCGCGGCGGCGACCACCTCCAACGCCAGCGCCGGGATGAGGATCTTCTTGCGGCCAACCCAGTCGGAGACGTGCCCGGCCAGGAGCAGGCTGATCACCACGCCCACCGCGTACGCCGCGAAGACCACGGTGACCATGAACGTGGAGAAGCCGTCCCGCGCCATGTAGAGCGGGTAGAGCGGGGCCGGCACGGTGGAGAACGCCATCGCGGTCAGGAACGCCAGGGAGATCAGCCAGAAGCCCCGGCCGTGCCGGTGGGTCGAGCCCTCGGTGCGGGTGGGAGCGGTGATGCGGGGTGACAGGGTCGACGACGACATGACCTCACTGTTGCCCCGCCCAGGCATCAGGTCCAACGAAAGTTGACGCTGGCAACGATCGCGATCAGTGATACTTGCGGCGTGGAACTCCGCCAACTCGAATACTTCGTCGCGGTGGCCGAGGAGCAGAACTTCACTCGTGCCGCGGCCCGACTGCACGTCGTGCAGTCCGCCGTCTCCGCGGCGGTCAAGACCCTGGAACGGGAACTGGGCGCCTCCCTGCTCGACCGGAACTCCAAACGCGTACTCCTCACCGACGCCGGCGCCGCGCTGCTGCCGCGCGCCCGGGTCGCCCTGGACGCGGCCCGCGACGCCCGCGACGCGGTCGCCGAGGTGCGCGGTGGCCTGCGCGGCACGGTGCGCATCGGCACGATGACCTCGATCAGGCTCCTGCACCTGCCGGCCCTGCTCGGCGAGTTCCACCGCCGGCACCCCGGCGTGCTGCTCCAGACGAGCGCCGCGCCGTCGGGCTCGCAGGGGCTCATCGACGCGCTCGCCGAGCGCCGGCTCGACCTCGCGTTCGTCTCGCTTCCGGGCGCTGCCCCCACCGACATCCACCTCACCGAGTTGGCCCGCTCGGTGATCGACCTCGCCGTGCCGGACGACCATCCGCTTGCCAGCCGGACGTCGGTGACGCTGGGCGAACTCGCCGGGCTGGACTTCATCGACTCTCCGGTCGGCTACGGCAACCGGGCGGTGACCGACCGGGCGTTCGCCACCGCCGGCCTGTCCCGGCGCGTGACGATCGAGATCCCGGACATCGCCACCGGCGCCGACCACATCCGTCACGGGCTCGGCATCGCGTTGCTGCCGCGCTTCGTCGTCGCTGACGCCGACGGCGTGAGCACTCTGACCGTCACCGACGCCGACCTGGACTGGACGCTCTCGCTGGCGATCCCGGTGGATCGCCCGGTCGGCGCTGCCGCCCGCGCACTGATCGACCTGACGGCTGAGTTCCTGCCGTAGACGGCCGGTAGGCCCGCCGATGTCCTATCCCATTTCCGGACGTACGTCTGCGCGTTCGATGGAAGGGCGCGAAGTTACCGCTTTAGGGTAAGTGTGCCGAGAGCGACTACATCCTCCGATAGCTTTCGAAGCAGAGGAAAACTCGTATTCCTCCCTTCGTGTGCGTAAGGAGCCCAATGATGAAGCGCAGCGTGGCCCTCGCGGCAGCCCTCCTGGCGGGTCTGACCAGCGTCGGATCGATCCCTGGGACCGCCTTCGCCGACGGTGGCGGCCCTGGATACCACGACGACCGCAAGGGGGGTGAGCACCACCACGGCGACGAGGGCGCGGTCTTCGTCCAGACCAACAAGGCCGAGGGCAACACCATCAAGGTGTACGACCGCGACGAGGACGGCCGTCTCACCAAGGCGGGGGAGTACGAGACCGGCGGCCTGGGCGGGTTCACCATCGGCGCGCCGCTCGACGCGCTGGCCTCGCAGGGGTCGCTGACCTACCACAAGGGGCTGCTCTTCGCCGTGAACGCCGGCAGCAACACCGTGACGGTCTTCGGTGTCGAGGGCACCAGGCTGCACAAGCTCCAGGTCATCTGGTCCGGAGGCCTGCTGCCGGTCAGCGTCGCGGCCCGGGGCGACCTCGTCTACGTCCTCAACGCCGGTGGGGAGGGGTCGGTGCAGGGCTTCGAGCTGCACAAGGGCCGCCTGTCCCGGATCGAGGACGCCAACCGCTCGCTCGGGCTGCACAACGGCAACCCGCCCGCGTTCGGCACCGCCCCGGCGCAGATCAAGATCGACCCGGACAGCGAGTTCGTCCTGGTGTCGACCAAGGCCAACAACGTCATGTTCAGCTACGAGATCGGTCGCCACGGCGAGCTGGCCCGCAACCCGGTGATCAGCGACGCGGGCAACGCCCCGTTCGGCTTCACCTTCGACACCGACGACACGCTGCTGGTCACCGAGTCGGGTGCCAACGCGGTCAGCCGGTTCGAGCTGGAGGACGACGGCGGCCTCGACCAGATCGGGCCGTCGGTGCCCAACGGTCAGCAGGCGACGTGCTGGATCCAGCGCGTCGGCGACTACTTCTTCGCCGCCAACGCCGGCAGCTCCACCATCAGCTCCTACCGGGTCAACGACGACGGCAAGCTCGAACTGGTCAAGAACGTCGCCGCCGACACCAACGGCGGGTCGATCGACATGACCGCCAGCGACGGTTTCCTGTACGTGCAGAACGCCACCGCCGGCAACGTGCAGGGCTACGAGGTGAACAAGGACGGCTCGCTGAGGCTCGTCACCACAGTGGAGGGCCTGCCGAAGTTCGCCGACGGCATCGGCATGGAGGGCATCGCCGCCTCCTGAGCGCGTCTCCCGCTGGTCCCGGTCGCTCGCCGACCGGGGCCAGCTCCTTGTGGTGCCCGCCGTCGCCGGAGTCGGACCCTTAGGAGGCCAGCCGCTCGATCGTGTCGTGACCTGATCCCGCCAACCCGGCCCCGTCGCCGGAGTGGTTGATCTCCGACCACACCGCGTCCAGGGAGAGGCCGAGGACGTCGGCGATGGCGGCGATGGTCGGGAAGGCGGGGGTGGCGATGCGGCCGGACTCGATCTTCCGGAGGGTTTCCGGTGAGAGACCCGCCTCCAGTGCGGTAAGGAGCATCGAGCGCTCCCCCCGGGCTCGACGCAGGAGGGCGCCGAGCCTTTGTCCGCGTTCGACCTCTTCGGGAGTGAGCGGCAACCTGACCATGGCCCGATTCTAGTACCGGGATAATATGGCCGGGATAGTTATTGGAAGTGCGAGGGAAGGCGCTGCATGATCGAGATCCTGACCCCCACCGACCTGCTGCGAGCGAAGGATTCCGGTGCCCTGGTCGCCGACATCCTGCGAACGCTGAAGAGCCGCAGCGCGGTCGGCACGAACCTCCTGGAGATCGACGCGTGGGCACGCAGCATGATCATGGAGGCCGGGGCGCAGTCCTGCTACGTCGACTATGAGCCGTCCTTCGGGCGCGGGCCGTTCGGCCACTACATCTGCACGTCGGTCAACGACGCCGTGCTGCACGGCCTGCCGCACGACTACACCCTCGCCGACGGCGACCTGCTGTCGCTCGACCTCGCCGTCTCCCTGGGCGGCGTCGTCGCCGACTCCGCCATCAGCTTCGTCGTGGGCGACGTACAGCCCCCGGAGAGTGTCGCGCTGATCGACGCGACCGAGCGCGCACTGAGGGCGGGGATCGCCGCGGCCGGCCCGGGCGCTCGCATCGGTGACCTCTCCCATGCCATCGGCTCGGTCCTCACCGCGGCGGGATACTCGGTCAACACGGAGTTCGGCGGACACGGCGTCGGCTCGACCATGCACCAGGACCCGCACATCTCCAACACCGGAAGGCCCGGTCGCGGGTACCGGCTGCGCCCGGGCCTGCTGCTGGCGCTGGAACCATGGGTGATGGCGGACACCGCCCAGCTCGTCACCGACGCCGATGGCTGGACGCTGCGCAGTGCGACCGGCTGCCGGACGGCGCACAGCGAGCACACGATCGCCATCACCGACGACGGCGCCGAGGTGCTCACCCAGCCGTTGCCCTGATCCCGACCCTAGGAGCCAGCGGCCCGCCGGATCGCGGCAGCCATCTCCACCGCGCTGTGGTCGGCGTCGACCCCCTCGACGAGGATCGCGTCGCCAGCCAGGTGGCGCGTCCGCAAGGGCTTGATCTCCTGGTACGCATCGGAGTCGTACCAGGAGCGGGCCCTGGCCGAGTCGGGAAACTCGATGACGACCAGGTCGCCCGGCCAACTGCCCTCCAGCACCTCGACGGGCCCACCGTGGACGATGAACCGGCCACCGAAGGGCGCCAGGGTGGCATCGATGCGCTCCAGATATTCGAGCACCTCGGCATGGACGGGTGCCCTGCGCAGATGAGCAAGCGCGTACGCGGTCACGAACTCTCCGATCGTTGGGGACGCCTTCCGTGAACATGGTCGCGAGCACTGGTGCGCCCTGTCGATTACGTCGCAGGTAATGGGGCGTACCCCGGTGTGGTCACTAGGGTCGAAGGGGTGACGACCAGGACCAGCCCGGGCCGACCGGTGGGGGAGCTGCTGCGCGACTGGCGTCGAACGCGCGGGATGAGCCAGCTCGACCTGTCGATCGAGGCGGGCGTGTCGGCCCGGCATCTCAGTTTCGTGGAGACCGGGCGGTCCCGGCCGAGCCCGGATCTGATCCTGCGGCTGGCGGAGCGGCTCGACCTGCCGCTGGCCGAGCGCAACACGATGCTGCTGGCCGGCGGTTACGCCCCCGCCTACCCCCGCCACGAGCTGACCGATCCGGAACTGGCCCCGTTCCGGGCCGCCGTACGGCAGATTCTCGACGGGCACAGCCCGTACCCGGCGGTGCTCGTCGACCAGCACTGGCACCTCGTCGAGGCCAACCCCGCCGTCGCGCTGTTCACCGGTGACGCGAAACCTCACCTGCTCACCCCACCGGTCAACGTGCTGCGGCTCAGCCTGCACCCCGACGGCATGGCCCCGCGAATCCTCAACCTCACCGAGTGGCGGGCCCACCTGCTCGCACGGTTGCGCCAGCAGGCCGTGACGACCAACGACCCGGTCCTGTCCGACCTGCTCGAAGAGCTTCGCGGCTATCCCGGCGGCGACGACGTCGTGGCACCCGGCAGCGATGACCTGTCGCGGGTCGCCATCCCACTGCGGTACCGCCACGGGGACCGGCAGTTGTCCTTCATCAGCACGACCACCCTCTTCGGCACCCCGCTGGACGTCACCGTCGCCGGGCTGGCCGTCGAGGCCTTCTTTCCCGCCGACCCGGTGACCAGCGCCACGCTGCGCGCCCTCGTCGCGCCCGCGGCCGGCTGACCCCCGTCGCGTCCGTGGTGCCGGCCGGCACACCCGGGCCGAGGCCTCCGCGTCCAGCCTGGCGGTTTACGTTTCAGAATGAACCGATCGGTCATATTTTCCGTGTTCACGGTGAGGTCACACACCAGATTCGCGGAGGCACGATGTCAACGGTTCGAACTGGTCCGCTCATCGGACTGATCGTGCAGACCGCCGTGCTGGCGGTGCTCGCGGGAACAGTCGGTCTGGGTCCGGCGGGATGGTTGGCGGGGCTGGCCTACGGGGTTGGCCTGTGCGTCCTGCTCAGCCGGGGGATGTCCCGCTCTGCCGCGCCTGGTCTGAGCCCGGCCGATCGCGTGACGCTGAGCCGGGCGATCCTCGTCGGCGGCGTGACGGCCCTGGCAGCGGAGTCGTTCACCCGACCGGCGCCGGTGGCGTTGATGGTCGCTCTCACCACCGTGGCGCTGGCCCTCGACGCGGTGGACGGTTACACGGCCCGACGCACCGGGACGACCAGCGAGCTCGGCGCGCGCTTCGACATGGAGATCGACTCTTTCCTGGTGCTGGTGCTCTGTCTCCACGTGGCCCCCTCGGCCGGCGGCTGGGTGATCGCGATCGGCGCGATGCGCTACGTCTTCGTCGCCGCGAGCTGGGTGCTGGGATGGATGCGCGGGTCGCTGCCGCCGCGCTACTGGCGCAAGGTCGTCGCGGCCATCCAGGGCGTGGTGCTGACGGTGGCGATGGGTGACGCGCTGCCCGGGCCCCTGACGACTGCCGTCCTGGTGGTGTCCCTGGCGCTGCTGATCGAGTCGTTCGGGCGCGATGTCACGTGGCTGTGGCTGACCCGTCACCTCCGCCGAACCCCCAGCTACGACCCACCGGCCACGGTGGACCACGCGAGCAGCCAGCTCACCCACAGCACCCACAGCGCCGGCCCTGCTCTGGGCGGGTCGTGCGCGGGGATGGCGGATGGGCTGCCCTGGCAGGAGCGCCCGACGGTGACGGTCGCCCGCAGCGGGATCGCCCGCGTCTGAGCCGCCCGCACGCCGCACCCGTCAGTGATCATGGAAGGATCCCCGGTTGTCGCTCTTGACACGAGTACGTGAGCTGCCGAGCCAGGGACGGAAGGCGATGAGGGGCGAACTCCCCGGCGTTACCGCCGACGACAGCACCCCAGGTGAGGGCCGGCCGAAGCGCTCCATCCCGGCCCGACTGGCGACCGTCCTGGCCGCGCTGCTGGTGCTGCTCGTGCTCACCGCGCCGTACGACTTCGGTCGCCTCACCCCGGCGGCGTTCGTGCGGATCCCCCTGGAGGCGCTGCTGGTCGTGGCCCTCCTGCTCGCGTTGCCGTCGCGCGGGAGCAGGCTGGTCGCGACGCTCACCGGCGTGGCCCTCGGTCTGCTCGGCCTGCTCAAGCTGCTCGACCTGGGGTTCTCCGCCGCGCTCAGCCGGGCGTTCGACCTCGTCCTCGACTGGGCCCTGCTCGACGAGGCGTTCGCCTTCCTCAGCGAGTCGTACGGCCGGCCCGCCGCCATCGGCGCCGCGATCGCCCTGGCGGTGGTGGCCGTGGGCCTGCCCGTCCTGGTCACGCTGTCGGTGCGGCGACTGCGTCGGCTGGTGATCGGGCACCGCACCGCGACCACCCGGATCGTGGCGGCGCTGGTGGTCGTCTGGGTGGCCTGTGCGGCGTTCGACGTGCGGGTGGTGCCGGCCGTACCGGTTGCCGACACGTCCGCGACCACCCTGGCCAACGGCCACGGGTTCCAGGTGCGCCTGCGTCTCGACGACCGGAAGACGTTCTCCACCCAGATCGAGGCCGACCGGTTCGCCGACACCCCGGGCGACCAGCTGCTGACCGCGCTGCGGGGCAAGGACGTGGTCATCTCCTTCGTGGAAAGCTACGGCCGCGACGCCGTCGAGGACCCTGAGTTCGCCCCGCAGGTCGGCGCGGTCCTCGACGGCGGCACCAGCCGGTTGCAGGCGGCGGGATTCGCCGCGCAGTCCGGCTTCCTCACCTCGCCGACGTTCGGCGGTGGCAGCTGGCTCGCGCACGACACGTTGCTCTCCGGCCTGTGGATCGACAACGACCAGCGGCACCGCACCCTGCTGGCGAGTGACCGGATGACCCTCAACGGCGCCTTCCGACGGGCCAACTGGCAGACCGTCGGCGTGATGCCCGCCGTCAGCCGGGCGTGGCCGGAGGGCGCCTTCTTCGGCTACCAGCGGTTCTACGATGCCAAGGCGCTCGGGTACCGCGGCCCGAAGTTCAGCTTCGGCACGATGCCCGACCAGTACACGCTCTCCAGCTGGCAGCGCCTGGAGCAGGCGAAACAGGACGGCCCGGTGATGACGGAGATCGCGCTGGTGTCGAGCCACGCGCCGTGGACGCCCGTGCCGCGGCTGGTCGACTGGGCCACCGTCGGCGACGGGGCGATCTACCGTGGCACCGCTGGCGATGAGGACGAGCGGCGGCGCACCACCGGCCAGATCCGGGCGGACTACCGGCAGTCCATCCAGTACACGCTGAGCACGCTCATTTCCTACGTGCAGACCTACGGCGACGACGATCTCGTGTTCATCTTCCTCGGCGACCACCAGCCGGCCACGGTCGTCACCGGTGAGAACGCCAGCCGCGACGTCCCGATCACGATCATCACCCGGGACCGGGCCGTCCTGGACCGGATCTCCGGGTGGGGCTGGCAGGACGGGCTCAAGCCCGGGCCACGGGCGCCGGTCTGGCGGATGGACACCTTCCGGGACCGCTTCCTGACCGCCTTCGGGCCGTAACCCCCCTCACCGACTGGACGGCAGACAGATGACGGCTACCACCGAGGCCAGGATCGCGGCGCTCCGCACCGATCCGGCCATGTCCCTCCTGCACCGGTCGCTGGATGTCTACTACGGCGACCCGCAACGGGACGCGAGGATGGACGCGTTCTACTCCCGGTTCGTCGCGGCGGGGGACCTCGTCTTCGACATCGGCTCCCACGTGGGTGACCACATCGGCAGCTTCCGTCGCCTCGGCGCCCGGGTCGTCGCCGTGGAGCCGCAACCGTTGTGCCTGCGTGCCCTGCGGGCGATCTACGCCGACGACGACCAGGTGACGCTGGTCGAAGGGGCATGTGGGGCGGCCGCCGGGAGCACCCGGTTGCACGTCAACTCCGCCAACCCCACCGTGTCGACCGCCTCGCCCGACTTCGTGCGGGCGGCGCACGGTGCGGGCGGTTGGGAGGGCGAGGTGTGGGACGCGGACATCGAGGTCCCGGTGGTCACCGTCGACGCGCTGATCCAGGAGTACGGCGTACCGACCTTCACCAAGATCGACGTGGAGGGCTTCGAGGACGAGGTGCTGGCCGGCCTGAGCCGACCCCTGCCCGCCCTGTCGTTCGAGTTCACCACGATCGCGCGCCCGGTCGCCTACCGGTGTCTCGACCGCCTCACCGCGCTCGGCTTCGACGGGTTCGACGTCGCGCTGGGCGACGACAAGTCGATGACCTTCGAGACGTGGCTACCCGCGAGCGACGTGGCGGCACACCTGCGCGACCTGCCGCACCTGGCCAACTCCGGCGACGTGTACTGCGTGTCCCGCAGCGTGGGTCAGAAGGGCCACCGCTCGTGAGTGCCAGCCTCGATGAGCGGGATCATCGCGTACGCGGCGTCGGACAACCCGCCGAAGGTGTGCCGGTTCGCTGTGGTCGGCGTGTGCCCAACCCGGTATCCGGCCAGGTTCCAGGTGTACACGGGAACCTCAGCGGGCACCGCTGCGGCGACGTCCGTCGCGTTGTGCCAATGGGCCTGCTCATCGGTGAGGATGACCACCCGGTCGTGCCGGTCGTAGTGCTTGCGCACCGCCTTCTCGGTGTCGGTGCCCATGCCGAAGAAGTAGCCGTCGTCCTTGAACCGCCGTACCGCCGCGAGTACCGACTCGCCCGCCGACGACGGAAACACCCGACTGTCGTTGGAGAACGACACCACCGTGGCCGCCTGCGCCCGGGAGGCCAGCGCCAGGCCGAACACCGTGGCGCCGTCCCAGCAGAGCAGCGTGCCGTCCTTGCTGAACGGGCTTCGCATCGAGCCTGACGTGTCGATGAGGATGAGGGTCCGTCCGCTCAGGGCGGGCACGTTGGCCAGGGCATGCTGCAAGGCCTTCTCCAGCGGGTACGCCCACCGCAGGCTCGGTGCCGCGTTGTACGCCGACAGGAAGCGCATCGGCAGCACCCGGGAGGCGGCAACCTGGCCCGGATCGGAGAGCTTGGCCGCCACCGTCTCCGCCACGCTGTCGCTGACCCCGACCTGGTCGAAGTTGCGCAGGTTGCGCAGCAACGCCAGATAGCCCATGGTCGGGATGACGGACTCCCATGCCGAGGCGTCCATCGCGCTCTGTCGCCAGCCGGCCAGGGCCTCCCACGTCATGCCGGCCGCGCCCAGCACCGCCGGATCGGTGACCTCCCTGCGCTGCTCGACGGGCACCGCCATGAGTGCGTCCCGTGCCGCCAGCATCCCGAGTGACGCCGGCAGCGGAGTGTCGCGCCGGTGTCGTCGATCGAGCGCGTGCCGGAACAGGTCGCCCTGCCGCTCGTCCTTCGCGGTGGGGTGCGTCAGGTCGATGACGTCGCCGTAGCGCACCTGGCTGCCGACGGAGTCGTACTTGAGCAGACTCCGCTCGGTGTACAGCCGGACCGCCGCGTCGGCGATGCCCCGCTTCACCGGCTTGGGTAGCGCCCGTCCATGGCGAGCGAGCCAGTACGCCAGAGCCTCTGCGGGCTCGTCCGCACGCTGCAACGCGGCGTCCACGATTGCCCGCGAACCCGGAATCTGGGCGGCGACCTGGGCGCGAGCGCCCTCGACAGCCGCCACCACGGACGCCGAGCGCAGCATGGCACCGGAGCGAAGCCACGGCACGAAGCGAGCGAACCAGCCCGGATCGGCGACGGCGACGGTGGCGACCAGGTCTCGGAAACGAGCGTCCCGGTCCGTTGCGCCCTCGTAGAAGGTGTCCTCGCCGACCATGGTGGAGACACCGAGCAGGAAGAGTTCGACGCGCGGCTCACGGGCGAAACCGGGCGCGCCCTGGGCGGTCACCGGCTGCTGACGGCCCTTGCGCAGCTTGATGTTGAACTTGGCCATGACGTCCCCCACGTCAATCAGCTCGGAAAACGCCACCTCACCGCACACCCGAGATCAAGATCGGCCACGGACTGGTCCGTAGTTCTGTCCGTTGAACTAATCACCCGAAGGCGGCGGAGGACTCGAACCTCCATCTGCGGACCCCTGAAGTAACCGTTGCCTGCGCACCGGGTGTGTGGTGTGGTCGCGCTTCCCGAGTTCCAGGTCGGCGACGGATGGTCCTTCACCGGGGTCGAAACCCCTCCAGATGTAACCGTCGCCTGCGCACCGGGAAGTGCGGGCACGACCGTAGCGATGGCGGCGACAGCGAGGCAACGGATTTTGCGATCTTGCAAGCAGGAAGGTGCTCACGCCGCGCGCCAGAGACCAGATCGGACACGGTGCAGCGGGCTCGAACCGCGGGTCCCTTGCGGGACCTTCACCAAGAAGTAACCGTGTCCGTCGCACCTGGCGTGCGGCGTGAGTGCATCTTCCGAGATCAGGGCGGCGACGGCGACTGGCCCTTGCGGGCCAAGGTGACCTGGGCCGCTGGTCGACACCACCTGAGGTGGCGGTGGGATTCGAACCCACGTCTCCCCGTTCGGAGCGGAAGTAGCCGTTGCCTGCGCACCGGAAGGCGCCTGACGACGATAGGCCCGCACCGACGCGTGGACAAGCTGTTTCGGCGCCCGCGACCCGGTCGGTCGGTGCCCCCGCGCATCGTCGACGACGAGCACGTCGGTCGGGTGAATCACTGATGGCGGTGGGACACGTCGCCGGGGCATGATCGGGGTTCGTCTCGACGGAGAGCCGGGCCACGCGATCGGGCGGGGAAGAGGGTGACGCCGATGACCCCGACGCAGCTGCGTGCGTACGTCGCCGTGGTCCGGCTGGGCTCCGTCAAGCAGGCCGCCGCGGAGCTTCAGGTCTCCGAGTCGGCCGTGTCGCTCCACATCGCCCAGTTGCGCAAGGAGTTCGGCGACAGACTGTTCTCCCGGACGGCGGGTGGCCTCGCCTTCACCCCTGGTGGGCTGCGGCTGGCCAGTCGCGCGGCGGAGCTGCTGGGGCTCCAGGACCGGACGATCCGGGAGGTGAGCGCCGCGACGCGTGGCCGACGCCTGCTGCGGGTCGCCGCGTCGAGCCTGTTCGCCGAGTTCGCCGCGCCGGGCCTGATCGAGCTCTTCGCCAAGCGGGCTGCCGACCTCGACGTTGAGCTGAGCGTCTGCAGCCCGGGTGCCTTCGGGTCGCTGCTGCTGGCCCGCGCCGTGGACATCGCGATCGGCCCGCAACCGCCGGTGGTGGACAGCGCCACCGCCAGCCGGCCGGTGATGAACTACCGCCTCGTGCTCGTCGTCGGCCCGGGCCACCCGCTGGCCGGTGTGCCGGCGTCCCCCGGTCAGCTGCGGGAGCAGACCTGGCTGCTCGGGCCGTCCGCGACCACGGACCTGGGTGGGGTGCCGGCGATGCTGCGTCGCCTCGCCGTGCCGGACGAGCGGCAGCAGATCTTCCAGAGCCACGCGGCGGCGCTGGGGGAGGCCAAGCGGGGCAAGGGCGTCTCGCCGGCCCTCGCGTTCACCGTCGCGCCGGAGGTCCGCCAGGGGCATCTTCTGCAGGTGGCGGGGCCGCACGCGACGATGGAGGCGGTGTGGCACTCGCAGGTGCTCGCCACCCCCGACGCGATGTCCGCCGCCGACGAGCTGTCGCGCTTCTCGTCGACGCCGAGGGCGATTCAGGCGATGATGCGCGGCGCGGGCGTCAGCGTCGGCCACTTCCGGCCGTCGGTGCACGTGACGCTCTGGAGCTGACGGGCGACGACCAGCAGATCCCCGAAGGTGCCGGCGGGCAGCATCCGGTCGCAGTAGGGGAGAGCGGCGGCCATGCCGCCGACCCGGGGGGCGAAGCCGGGTGCGCCGGCGCGGGGATTCAACCAGACGATCCGGTACGCGCGGCGGCTCAGCCGGGCCATCACGGCCGCCAGCTCGCCCGGCGGGTCGCTGTCCCAGCCGTCCGACCCGATGACCACCACCGCGCCCCGCACGGCGTCCGCGTGGTGGGAGGTGAGCAGGGAGCGCAGGTTGGTGGCGATCCGGGTGCCCCCGTACCGGTCGGTCACGGCGGCACTGGCCTGCGCCACCGCCTCGGCCGCCGACGTGTGTCGCAGTACCACGGTGAGCCGGGTCAGAGTCGTCGCGAACGCGAAGACCTCCGCGTCGGCGACCACCGCGAACGCCCGCATCAGATGCAGGTACGCGGTCGCCTGCGCCCGCATCGACTCGCTGACGTCGCAGAGCAGCACGACCCGGCGTGGTCGTCGTACCGGCCGCTCACGGACGACCTCGACGGGTTCCCATCCGGTGCGGCGGGCCCGGCCGATGGTGGGCCGCAGCGCGACCCGGGCACCGGCCGCACCGACGGCGAACCGCCGGGTACGCCGGGTCGGCCAGCCGGCGACGGCAGCGCGCAGGGCGTCACCGAGTTGTGCCACCTGCGCGGTGTCGAGTTCGTCGAACGGGCGGTCGGAGAGCCCGGTGAGGGCGCTGGGGCGCCGCTCGGGCAGCCGCAGCGCGGTGTCGTCTGTCGGTGTCTCCGCCACGGCCGGCGGCAGCGTCGCCCACGGCAGCCCCCCGCCTGACCCGGAGTCGTCGGTGTCGGCCGGCACCCGCGCGTACACGTCGTCGTGACCGTCGGGTGGGGACGCGGACCGTGCCGGCCGGGGCAGCGGCGGGGGATCCGCGAAGATCGCGGCGAAGACCCGGTCGAACGCGGCGAGGTCGCTGTGCCGTCGGACCAGGCAGATCCGGGCCGTCCAGTAGAGCGACGACATCGAGTCGGGTGGGCTGGCGGCGAGCGCCCGGACGAAGTCCTCGACGTCGGTGAGCCCGGCCGGGACGCCGGCTCGTCGCAGCCGCCCGGCCAGCGCCACCGCGAACGCGGCCCGGTCGACCCCGCGCAGCACGCCCGGGCTCACCGGCGCGAGGCCAGCCAGGCGATCACCGCGCCGACGGCGACGAGACCGACAACGACGGGTACGAGCCGCTTGGTGATCGAACCTCCGGCGATGCTGAGCAGGTCGAGGGCCTCCGGCTCGGCAGCCGCCGCCACTCGTGCGGAGCCGTCGGGTGACCCGACGGTGGACGTCGACGGCAGCGACGGCGAGACCGGCGACGATGCCGACGTCGGAGAGGCGGACGACGGCGCGGTGGGTGACGGGTCGATCGGCGACGGGTCGGTGGGAGACGGGTCGATCGGCGACGGCTCGATGGGCGAGGGCGCGACGGCGGCGGTCTTGGGCGTGGTGGCGACGGCCGTCGCGGACGCGGCGGCCGGCGCCTCGGGCGGCGTGACGGCCGGGGGCGCGACGGGTTCGGCACCCGCGGCCGGGGACGGCACGGTCGCGTCCGGGGATGGCACGGTCGCGTCCGGGGATGGCACGGTCGCGTCCGGGGATGGCACGGTCGCGTCCGGGGATGGCACGGTCGCGTCCGGGGATGGCACGGTCGCGTCCGGGGCTGGCACGGCCGTGGTCGGCTGGTCGGCCGCGAGCCTGGCCTCCAGGTTGGCGACGAACTGGGCCACCAACTTGCCCGACACCTCTTTGATCATGCCGCTGCCAGCC
>NZ_JAKKFI010000067.1 GCF_022230955.1 Micromonospora cabrerizensis | reverse complement strand
CGCCGACGAGCAGCACCACGTCGCCGGCACCCCGGCGCATCGTGCGGATCGTCGTCGAGGAGTCGGCGGGGTGCGCGCCGAGCAGCGCGTGCGGGTCGTGCGTCGCGCCGGAGATCAGCTGGTCCATCGGGCGTCCTTCGGGGCGGCGTCGGTCGGTGCGGAGGCGGACGGGCGGGTGGCCGCTCGGCGCGGCGGGGTCGGAACCGGGCCCGACCGGCGGGGCGGAGTCGGAACGGGAGCTGTCGGCGCGGGAGCTGTCGGAACGGGAGCTGTCGGTGCGGGAGCTGTCGGTGCGGGAGCTGTCGGCGCGGTGCCACCGGAGAGGTCGTCCGGCACGTCCTCCACGGTGAGGTCCGCAGGCTCGGCGCCGGCGGGTTCCGGGGCGGAGGGTGCGACCGGTCGGCGAACGGTCAGCACGTGCGCCGGTTGCAGGTACGGGTCGAGCCGCACCGCGTTGCGCTGACCCCAGTCGTAGCTGGTGCCGGTCAGCTCGTCGTGCACGGTGAACCGCTCGTGCCAGTCGAAGCCGAGCGACGGCATGTCGAGGGTGGTGTTGCCCCACTGCACCTCGCGCGAGTCGAACGAGCAGATGACGATGACGGTGTTGCCGGTCTCCGGGTCGTGCTTGGACCAGCAGAGCAGCGCCGGGTTGTCGATCTCGTGGAAGCGCAGGTTGCGGAGCTGGTGCAGGGCCGGGTTGTCCCGGCGTACCCGGTTGAGGGTGGTGAGGAACGGTGCCAGCGACCGGCCCTGCGCCTCGGCACCGGCCCAGTCCCGGGGGCGCAACTCGTACTTCTCGTTGTCCAGGTATTCCTCTGCGCCCGGCCGGGCCACGTGCTCGAACAGCTCGAAGCCGGCGTACATGCCCCAGGAGGGGGAGAGCAGCGAAGCCAGCACCGCCCGGATCTTGAACATCGGCGGGCCGCCGTGCTGCAACGACTCGTGCAGGATGTCCGGCGTGTTCGGCCAGAAGTTCGGCCGCATGTGGTCGGCCGACTCGACCAGCTCCTCGCAGTACTCCCGCATCTCGGCCGCCGTCGTGCGCCAGGTGAAATAGGTGTACGACTGCGTGAAGCCGACCTTGCCGAGGCCGTGCATGATGGCCGGCCGGGTGAACGCCTCGGCCAGGAACAGCACGTCGGGGTCGACCGTCTTCACCTCGGCGATCAGCCAGTGCCAGAAGTCGAACGGCTTGGTGTGCGGGTTGTCCACCCGGAAGATCCGGATGCCCTCGCCGACCCAGTGCAGCACGACCCGCAGCACCTCGGCCCGGATGCCCTCCGGGTCGTTGTCGAAGTTGACCGGGTAGATGTCCTGGTACTTCTTCGGGGGGTTCTCCGCGTACGCGATGCTGCCGTCGGCCCGGGTGGTGAACCACTCCGGGTGCTCGGTGACCCACGGGTGGTCCGGCGCGCACTGCAACGCCAGGTCCATCGCCACCTCCAGGCCCTGCGCCGCCGCCGCCTGGATGAAGGCGCGGAAGTCCGCCGGCGTACCCAGATCGGGGTGGATGGTGTCGTGGCCGCCCTCGGCGGCGCCGATCGCCCACGGCGAGCCCACGTCGGTCGGCCCGGCGGTGAGCGCGTTGTTGCGGCCCTTGCGGTTGATCCGGCCGATCGGGTGGATCGGCGGCAGGTAGAGCACGTCGAAGCCCATCGCGGCCACGCCCGGCAGCCGGTCGGTGGCCGTGGCGAAGGTGCCGGAGCGCCCACCCACCGCCCCCTCGGAGCGGGGGAAGAACTCGTACCAGGCCGAGTAGAGGGCCCGCTTGCGGTCAACCCAGATCGAGTACGTGTCGCCGGCGGTGACCAGCTCCCGCACCGGGTGCTCCCAGAGCAGGTCGGCCAGGGCCAGCGCCGGGCCGACCCGCTGGGGCAGCGGCAGGTCGGTCTCGACCAGCGCGGTCAGGGCGTCGGCGACCCGGGGCCGGTCGGCGGTCGGGACGAGGCCCTGAGCGGCGGCGAGCACCCGCGCGCCCTCGGCCAGGTCGTTGGCCAGATCTTCCGGACCCTGCCCGGCGGCGATCTTCTTGGTCACCGCGTTCTGCCAGGTCAGGTACGGGTCCTGGAACGCCTCGACGGCGAAGGACCACGAGCCGACGGCATCCGGCGCGATGGTGGCGTGCCACCGGTCCTGGCCGGGCTCGCCGGGGCGCATCCGGGTGAACGGCCTGGTGACGCCGTCCGGACCCGTCCAGACCACGTTGCAGCCGAGCGCGTCGTGCCCCTCCCGGTAGGCGCGGGCCGACACCGGGACCGGCTCGTCGACCACCGCCTTGGCCGGGTACCGCCCGCACGAGACGACGGGGGAGACGTCTTCGATCGGGAACCGTCCAGTCACCCCGCCAACCTACTGCGCGAGATCCGTTCGCGCGCGGCCAAGCCGTCAAGATCGACATGGGTTTGTTGAAAGCGCGGTATCGGCGCGACCTGGATGCGGCGGTTTCCGGAAACCCGAGTGGATCTAGGTCGGACGAGGGCCGGGGTCGTCGTCGGTCTTCCTCAGGCTGCGCCGACGGAGCGATAGATCTCGACGGTCTGCCGGGCGATGGCGTCCCAGGAGAAGTGCTCCACCGCGCGCCGCCGACCGGCCAGGCCGAACCGCTCGGTACGCGCCGGGTCGGCAAGCAGCGTGTTGATCGCCGCCGCCAGGTCGGCCACGAACTTCTCCGGGGCCAGCGGTCGCCCGGACCCGTCGGTGGCCTGCTCGATCGGCACCAGCAGGCCCGTCTCGTCGTCGGCCACCACCTCGGGGATGCCGCCGGTCGCGGTCGCCACCACCGCCGTCTCGCAGGCCATCGCCTCCAGGTTGACGATGCCCATCGGCTCGTACACCGAGGGGCACACGAACACGGTGGCGTGCGTGAGCACCTGGATCACCTCGGGCTTGGGCAGCATCTCCGCGACCCAGACCACGCCGGACCGGTTGGCCCGCAACTCGGCGACCAGCTCCTCCACCTCGGCGGCGATCTCGGCCGTGTCCGGCGCGCCGGCGAGCAGCACGAGCTGGGTGTCCGCCGGCAGCTCCCGGGCGGCCCGCAGCAGGTAGGGCAGGCCCTTCTGCCGGGTGATCCTGCCCACGTAGACCACGCTGGGTCGGGACGGGTCGACACCGAGCCGGTCCAGCACGTCGGTGCCGGAGTCCGGGGCGTACTGGATGGTGTCGATGCCGTTGTAGACCACCCGGACCCGGGACGGGTCGATCTGCGGGTAGGCGGTCAGCACGTCGTTGCGCATCCCCCCGCTGACCGCGATCACGGCGTCGGCGGCCTCCATGGCGGTGCGCTCGATCCAGGACGAGAGCGCGTAACCGCCGCCGAGCTGCTCGGCCTTCCACGGCCGCAGCGGCTCCAGGCTGTGCGCGGTCACCACGTGCGGCACCCCGTGCAGCAGCTTCGCGGTGTGACCGGCCATGTTCGCGTACCAGGTGTGGCTGTGCACCACGTCGGTGCCGGCCGCGCCGGCGGCCATCTCCAGATCCACGCCCATCGTGCGCAGCGCGGCGTTCGCGCCGGTCAGGCCGGGCGGTTCGGCGTACGCGGTGACCCCGGGCTCGGTGCGCGGCAGGCCGAAGCAGTGCACGCGGACGTCGGTGAGGCGGCGCAACTCCCGGGCCAGGTACTCGACGTGCACCCCGGCGCCGCCGTAGACCTCCGGTGGGTACTCGCGGGTGAGCAGATCGACGCGCAGGGATCCGGTGGCCGGGGAGGAGTCGGTCATGTGCGCACCCTAGTGCAGAAGAGTCCCCGTACGAGTGGTGAAGTGGGACGCGGGTGGATAGCGTCGGGGCATGGCTGCCAAGGTGCTCGCGATCGTCCTGGCGGGTGGGGAGGGCAAGCGCCTGATGCCACTCACCACGGATCGGGCCAAGCCGGCCGTCCCGTTCGGCGGGATGTACCGCATGGTCGACTTCGTCCTCTCCAACCTGGCCAACGCCGGCTATCTCAAGATCGTCGTGCTGACCCAGTACAAGTCCCACTCCCTCGACCGACACATCACCAAGACCTGGCGGATGTCCACGCTGCTCGGCAACTATGTCACCCCGGTGCCGGCGCAGCAGCGTCGCGGCCCGTGGTGGTTCGCCGGCTCGGCCGACGCCATCTACCAGAGCTTCAACCTGATCAACGACGAGCAGCCTGACTACGTGATCGTCTTCGGTGCCGACCACATCTACCGGATGGACCCCCGGCAGATGGTGGAGGACCACATCGCCTCCGGCGCCGCGGTGACCGTCGCCGGCATCCGCCAACCGCTGTCGATGGCCGACCAGTTCGGTGTCATCGAGGTCGGCGAGGACGGCAAGCGGATCCGGGCGTTCCGTGAGAAGCCCACCGACGCGGTGGGTCTGCCCGACGCGCCGGACGAGATCTACGCCTCGATGGGCAACTACGTCTTCACCACCCGGGCGCTGTGTGAGGCGGTCGAGCGCGACGCGGAAGACAAGACCAGCAAGCACGACATGGGCGGCAGCATCATCCCGATGCTCGTCGAGCGGGGCGAGGCCAACGTCTACGACTTCCGCGACAACGAGGTGCCGGGCAGCACCGACCGGGACCGCGGCTACTGGCGCGACGTGGGGACGCTCGACTCGTTCTACGACGCGCACATGGATCTGATCAACGTGCACCCCGTGTTCAACATGTACAACTTCGACTGGCCGATCTACACCGAGCAGCCGCCGTGGCCGCCGGCGAAGTTCGTCCACCAGTGGGGTGAGCGGGTCGGCCGGGCGGTCGGCTCGATGGTCTCCCCGGGCGTGGTGATCTCCGGCTCCCTGGTGGAGAACTCGATCGTTTCGCCGAAGGTGCGGGTGCACTCGTGGGCGCACGTCGAGGGCTCGGTGCTGATGGAGGGTGTGGAGATCGGCCGGCATGCGGTGGTCCGGCGGGCGATCCTGGACAAGAACGTGTTCGTCCCGGAGGGCGCCGAGATCGGCGTCGACCTGGAGAAGGACCGGCAGCGCTACACCGTCTCCGACAACGGCATCGTGGTGATCGGCAAGGGCCAGAAGGTCGAGCCGTGACCGACGCGCACTCCCCGAGGAGGATCCCGCAGTGACCCACCCCCGTGCCGGCCAGCCCGCCGAGCCCGCCGACCTGGTCGACGTGCCGCGCCTGGTGACCGCCTACTACGCCGAGCATCCGGATCCCACGGACCCGGCGCAACAGGTCTCCTTCGGCACCTCCGGGCACCGCGGCTCCAGCCTGCGCAACGCGTTCAACTCCGACCACATCCTCGCGGTCACCCAGGCGCTCTGCGACTACCGGCGGGAGCAGGGCCTGGACGGGCCGCTCTTCCTCGCCCGCGACACCCACGCGCTCTCCGCGCCGGCCGCGGTGGACGCCCTGGAGGTGCTCGCCGCCAACGGGGTCACCGTGCTGGTGGACAGCCGCGACGGCTACACCCCCACGCCGGCGCTGTCGCACGCGATCCTCACCCACAACCGGGGTCGCACCAGCGGGCTCGCCGACGGCATCGTCATCACCCCGTCGCACAACCCGCCCGACGACGGCGGTTTCAAGTACAACCCCACCAACGGCGGGCCGGCCGACACCGACGTCACCCGGTGGATCCAGGACCGGGCCAACGCCATCCTCACCGCCGGGCTCAAGGAGGTCCGCCGGGTCACCTACGCGCGGGCCCGGGCCGCCGACACCACCGGGAAGTACGACTTCCTCGCCCACTACGTCGACGACCTGCCGTCGGCGATCGACATCGACGCCATCCGCGACGCCGGAATCCGGATCGGTGCGGACCCGCTGGGCGGGGCCAGTGTGGCGTACTGGGGTGAGATCGCCGAGCGGCACCGGCTGGACCTGACCGTGGTCAACCCGACGGTCGACCCGACCTGGCGGTTCATGACCCTGGACGGCGACGGCAAGATCCGGATGGACTGCTCCTCGCCCAACGCGATGGCATCGCTGATCGCCGCCCGCGCCGACTACCAGATCTCCACGGGCAACGACGCGGACGCCGACCGGCACGGCATCGTCACCCCGGACGCCGGGCTGATGAACCCCAACCACTACCTGGCGGTGGCGATCGGTCACCT
The DNA here is from genome assembly GCF_022230955.1 of Micromonospora cabrerizensis. Taxonomy (GTDB): domain Bacteria; phylum Actinomycetota; class Actinomycetes; order Mycobacteriales; family Micromonosporaceae; genus Micromonospora; species Micromonospora cabrerizensis. The sequence goes on along the minus strand of NZ_JAKKFI010000067.1, from coordinate 146,391 downwards.
GTTCCGCACCCGTACGCAGTGGGGTCCGGACGCCGCGGTGGGCAAGACGCTGGTCTCCTCGTCGATGATCGACCGGGTCGCCGCGGACCTGGGTCGTCCGCTGCTGGAGGTGCCGGTCGGCTTCAAGTGGTTCGTGCCCGGCCTGCTCGACGGCGCGGTCGGCTTCGGCGGTGAGGAGAGCGCCGGGGCGTCGTTCCTGCGCCGCGACGGTTCCACCTGGACCACCGACAAGGACGGGCTGCTGCTCTGCCTGCTCGCGTCCGAGATCCTGGCCACCACCGGGCGCAGCCCGAGCGAGCACTGGGCGGAGCTGGCCGAGAGGTTCGGCGCGCCCTCGTACGCCCGGATCGACGCCCCGGCCACCCGGGAGCAGAAGGCCGTGCTCGGCAAGCTCTCGCCGGACCAGGTCACCGCCACCGAGCTTGCCGGTGAGCCGATCACCGCGACGCTGACCACCGCCCCCGGCAACAACGCCCCCATCGGTGGCCTCAAGGTCAGCACGAAGTCCGGCTGGTTCGCCGCGAGGCCCTCCGGCACGGAGGACGTCTACAAGATCTACGCCGAGTCCTTCCAGGGCCCCGACCACCTCAAGAAGATCCAGGAAGAAGCCAAAGCCCTGGTAGACCAAGCCCTAACCCCCTAACCCACCCCCGCCCGCCCGCGCCCTCGCCCGCCCGCCCGCCCCGCCCCGCCCGCCCGCCCGCGTTGATCATGAAGTTATTGCCCTCCGCCTCGGCGTGTCGTGGCAATAACTTCATGATCAACGGCGGGTGGGGGCGGGGCCGGGTGGGGTGGGGGTGGGGTGGGGTGGGGGTTCAGCAGGGTGGGTTCAGTTCTTGTTGGGTGCGTCTTCGTAGTTCTTCGGGGAGCAGCTCGCGGAGCTGTTCGGGGAGGAACGGCAGGTCGAGCAGGGTCATCTTCAACTGGTTGCGCTCCTGGTAACGCAGCGGGTCGAAACGGACCACCAGGCCGGCGTTGCGCCGGTAGGTGATGTCCACCGTCCCCTCCGTCGCCGCGTCGCGGAACACCAGCCCGTCCATTTCCACCACGACCGGCGACGAGTTGGGTTGGAGCTCCAGGCGGATCTTCTCGTCCGGCGAGAGCACCACCGACCGGGAGATGCCGGCCATCGGCGCCGACGGCGTGATCACCACCGAGTCGGCGGCGGGGGAGATCAGTGGGCCGCCAGCGGCGTAGCTGTACGCCGTCGAGCCGATCGGGGTGCTGACCACCACGGCGTCGCTGCGGTAGTAGCCGTACTGCTGACCGTCGATGGCGAGGGTGACGCTGACGAAGCCGGAGCCGGGCTGGCGCACCAGCGCGATGTCGTTGAACGCCACGACGTCGTCGCCGCAGACGTCGCAGGCCAGGCAGGCGTGCGACTCGATGGTGAAGTCCCTCGACAGCAGCCGGCTCAGCGCGTCGGGCAGTTCCGGCGGCTCGATCTCGACGAGAAACCCCAGATGACCAAGGTGTACGCCGAGCACCGGCTTCGGGTCGCGGATGGCGGAGCGCAGCGCACCCAGCATGGTGCCGTCGCCGCCGATGCTGATCAGTGCGTCGGCCCGCGTGGCGACCTCACTCGCCGGCACCGGTTCGACGCAGGACGGCACCCGGTGCTGGTCCTCCTCGCGCACGATCAGCGTCTTGCGGTGGCGCGTCGCCCACCGTTCGATGATCCCGACCACCTCGGTGACATCCCGGGTGGGGTGCAGCACAAGTCCCAGCCCCGACACCCGTACAGCTCATCACATCGGTGGCGGGCGCACCCGGCGTACACCGAAGGTGCGCCGACGGCCCGCAGGCCGCCGGCGCACCTCGCCGCCGTCAGGGGCGGGGTTGACCGGTGAGATGGGTCAGCGAACGGGCGACCAGGTCATCGCGGGCGGCCGGGGGCAGGCCCTCCAGCCCGAAGCCCAGATACACCGTGTCCCCGGTGACCACCGCCGAGCCCTCCTCGAACGCCTGCTGGCTGCGTGACCAGTCGTTGGCGTTGCCAGCGGAGCCGGCCGGTGGCCCAGCCACCGTCCAGCCGCCCAGGTCGGCCGACTCGAACGAGGTATCCGCCACGGTCGACCCGTCGACCAGCACCCGGGCGTCGTCCAGGAAGACGCCGAGGCCCTGGGTGGACCAGTCCGAGGCGTACGTGATCGACACCTCGACCTGCTGGCCGGCGTAGCCGGACAGGTCGACCACGAACTCCTTCCAGCCACTCGACGACCCGGTCGCCGCGTTCCAGGCCCCGGTTGTGCCGGTGGAGGAGCAGTCCGCGCCCTGGTAGTGCCCGAGGAACGGGTGCAACTGCTCCACCCAACCTTCGGGGCAGCTGTCCCCGGTGGCCGTGCTGGTCTTGCCGTTGGCGTCCGGCAGGGTCGTCCAGTCGTCGCTGCCCACCGCGTGCGCCTCGACGAAGAGGAAGTCCCAGTTCTGCTCGATCTCGTACGAGGCGAAGAAACGCAGCTCACCGCTGTTCGCCCCGGTGAGGTCCACGGTGCGGGTGAGCCGCTTGTACGCCTCGTCGGCCTGGCCGCTGTGCAGGTACCACTCGCCCGTGCGCGGGTCGAACGGCGCGCCGCCCGGCCGGGCCCAACCCACCGGTGCGGAGCTGGCGAACTGCGGGAACTGGTCCGGCGGCAGGAAGCTCGACGTGGTCAGGAACGACGCGGTGTGCGCCTGGTTCTCCGCCGATCCGGGTGCGTTGAGCTGCCCGTTGAAGCCGGTGAACGCCGCGTCTTTCCCGACGACCGGGAACGGCTCTCCCTCCGGCGCGGTGCCGCCGTCACTGACATAGGTGTGTGCCCCCAGCCAGTACTGCTGGAAGTCGTTCAGCAGCGGCAGGCAGCTGATGTCCTCGGCATCCGTGCAATCCGGCGGCGCGTCCGGGTTGTACACGTACGATCCGTTGGCGCCCTGCGCGAACAGCGCGTACTGACCGCTGACCAGCAGCTTGCCGCCCTCGTTGAGGTAGTCCCGGACGGCCAGCTCGGTGTCCAGCGCTGCCTTTGCCGCGGTGCCGGCCACCTGGCCGGGAGAGCGCAGGATCACGTCGTCGCCGGTCTCCCAGACCACCGCCTTGTAGTGCGACAGCACACCGAGCGGGTGTGGCGCCGCACGGCCCATCGTGTCGAAGTCATACACGTCGCTGCTTCGCCCGGCGGCGGTCAGCGACGCCGCGACCTCGTCGGCGTACTTCGCGGTGGTGCCGGTCTGCGCCGGGCTGAGGCCGGTGACGTCCTCCATGGCGAGGATCAGCACCTCACCGCCGACGTCACTGTGCACCTGGTAGGTGAAGTGTTCACTCGCGACCACGCCGGAACGCGGTTTGTTGCCGGTGAACCAGACCTCCACCCGGTCACCCGGCTTCGTGCCGCCGACCGTGCCGCGCAGCTCGGCGTAGTAGTCGTCGTGCGTGTCGCCGTACCGCTCCCCGCCGCGCCACTCGCGGACCGCGACCGTCTTCGGTCGTCCGCCATTGACCGTGTAGTGCATCTTGACGTTCTTCAGCGCCCGACGGGTGATCGAGGCAACCTGCTGGTTACGCCCGTACGAGGTGTCGAAGGTGTCCACCACGAAGTCCGGGGTGCTCCTACCGACCACCGAAACCGGCTCGTCCGGGTCCGCCGCCGACTTCGCCACGGCCAGCGCGAACGGTAGGTTCTTGCCCACCTCGCCGGCGATCAGCTCCTCGTCGTCGGGGAAGATGAATCCGCTGACGCAGTCCTCCGGGCGCCACTCGTCGTCCGGGTCGACGGCCGAGGCGGCCTCACAGGTGGACATCTCCGGGGTGAAGCCCAGCGTGCCGTACCGGATGGTGGCGTGAGTGTCGGTGTCACCGTTGGTGGTGTAGAGCTCCGCGGAGATGTCCGGGTCGTAGCCGGGCACCGCCGGGTGCGCGTCGTCCCCGACCATCGCCTCGTAGATCACGTCGTCCGGGCTGGGGGTGCTCACCTGCCAGCCGATGCCGTAGAGCAGCAGCTCGGCTGCCGAATGGTAGTTGACGAGGAACTCGAACCCGACCCGCTTGAAGAACCGATCCAGGGCTACGGTCTCCGGCTCCGAGTTGGGGCTGGGCCCCCGGTAGGTTTCGCTGTTCGGATCCGGTGACGAGCCCTCGTTGTCGTAGCCCCACTTGTAGGCGAAGTTGCGGTTGAGGTCGACGCCGTCGCCGGAGCCGATCCGCCCGTCGCCGTTGTTGTCGCGCAGGTTCTTGCGCCACAACCGGTTGCCAGGGGTGAAGGTGTGGTCGTAGCCGTCCGGGTTTGCCACCGGCAGGAACCACAGCTCGGTCGTGTCCAGAAGACGGGTGATCTCCGCGTCGGTGCCGTAGCTGCCCAGCACGTGGTGCATCAGCCGACGGGTCATCTCCGGCGTGATCCACTCCCGGGCGTGCTGTGCGCCGGCGTACAGCACCGCCGGTCGCCGGCCGTCCGCGACGGTCCGCGCGTTCTTGGTGACCTTCACGGCGAGGATCGGCTGGCCCTGGTGAGTACGGCCGATCGTCTCCACCTTGGTCAACTTGGGGTACCGGGCCGCGGTGGCGTTCAACTCGTCCCGGATGCCGCCCGGCTCCCCGTAGGGGCGGAACGACGACCAGCCGGCCGCAGCCTGTTCCCGCAGCACCTGCGACGCGTCCTTGCCCCGCACCTTCTTGACCGACAGTGGAACGCCCTTGTCGGTCAGTCGCTTCGCCTGCTGGCGGCTGAGCACCGTCTCGACCGTCGTGCGGCCGGTCGAGTCCGTCTCCGCGTCGTGGCCGAGGTCGACCCCCGCCGCGCGTAGCTGATCCCGCTGTTTCGCGTCGACCGTGCCGACGTACACCTCCAGGCCGTCACGGAGGCCCGGTTCGGACGGGGGCCGCGCGCTGGCCGGTGGGGTGAGTGCCAGTGCGCCGAGCAGGGTGACCACGCTGGCGATCGCCAGTCGTCTCGGTCTCATCGCGCCTCCTTGGGTGAAGGATCTCTACGCGCGAGCCTTCGGCGCGGGGGTGATACCTGTCAATAGTTCGATGGGGGTGGTGTTGCTGACCGTGTCGGCATCGGTGCCGCACGTGATCGGCATGGCGGGGGCAGCTGACCGTGGTCGGTCCGGACCGGAGCGGCGTTCGGGAGTTTCCGTCACCTCGGCTCGGCGGGATCGTTACGGAGGTGTTTGGTCCGGTCACGGTATGCCATTCCCTCCGCCGATTGCTCAGTAAGTGAGGTCGACAGGTGCCCAGTCGCGTTCGCACCATGATCCGCAGGGTTCAGGACCACCTCGCCGGCTCCCGTGATCCTGAGGCGTTCGCCCGGTCACTTGGTGTGAAGCTGAACGGCCGGGTCAAGTTCTACGCGGTGAACCGGGCGATGTTCGGGTCCGAGCCCTGGTTGATCACGATGGGGGACAACGTCTACATCACCGCCGGGGTCCAGTTCGTGACGCATGACGGGGGCACCCTGATCCTGCGCAAGGACCATCCCGAGCTGGACTGGACGGCACCGATCACCATCGGCAACGACGTCTACATCGGTATGCGGTCGATGATCCTGGCTGGGGTCAACATCGGTAACCGGTGCGTGATCGGGGCGGGGTCGATCGTCACCCGCGACATCCCGGACAACACCGTGGCGGCCGGAGTGCCGGCTCGCCCGCTGCGCACCACGGACGAGTACCTCAAGCAGTTGCAGGCCAAGTCGCTGGGCATCGGCCATCTCGCCGTCCAGGCGAAGCACGAGGCGATCAAGAAGATCTACGGGGTCACGACGGTCTGAGGCCGGCTGGCCGTCGGCTTCTCCCGTTACGTCACGGATGCCCGTCACTGCACCCTGGCCTGCCTCGATGTACAGGTGGTCGGTCCATACCCCCGAGAGGTTGTCCATGCGCATTCTGATCACTGGTGGGGCCGGTTTCATCGGTTCGAACCTGGCCCGCGCCGCGTTGGTCGATCCTGCGGTGAAGGAAGTGGCCATCCTCGACGACCTGTCGGTCGGACTGCGGAGCAACCTCGACGGGCTGGACGTCGACGTCGTCGAGGGATCGATCCTGGATCCCGGTGCGTTGGACGCCGCGATGGCCGGACGCGAGGCGGTCGTCCACCTGGCGGCGCTGCCCAGCGTGCCCCGTTCGCTGATCGACCCGCTCGCCTCCCACCACGCGAACGCGACGGGCACGCTCATGGTCCTCGAAGCGGCACGACGGCACGACGTCGGCCACGTCCTGGTCGCCTCCTCGTCGTCGGTCTACGGGATGAACCCCGCGCTGCCGAAGGAGGAGCTCACCTGGACCCGGCCGATGAGCCCCTACGCCGCCAGCAAGCTCGCCACCGAGGCGTACGCCCTCGCCCACCAGGCGTCGTTCGGTCTGCCGACACTGGCGTTCCGGTTCTTCAACGTGTTCGGCCCCGGGCAGCGGCACGACCATGCCTACGCCGCGGTCATTCCCCGGTTCGTCCACGGCGCCCTGCGGGGGGAGCCCGTGGTGCTGCACGGCGACGGCACCCAGTCCCGCGACTTCACCTTCGTCGGCACGGTGTGCGAGGTCATCCTCGACGCGCTCCGTCGGCGCGTGCACCACCCGCACCCGGTCAACCTCGCCTTCGGCGCGCGGGCGAACCTGCTGGAGGTGCTGGACGAACTCAGCGAGCTGCTGGATCGTCCGATCGCCCGCGAGTACGCCCCGCCCCGCGTCGGGGACGTCCCCCACTCGCTGGCCGACAACACCACGCTGCGGGAGCTGTTCCCGGACGTCGTACCGATCGACCGTACCGACGGTCTCCGGGCGACCATCGAGTGGATGGCCGGGCTGTTGCACGTCGAACACGCCGCACAGCGGTGACCCAGAAGTCGACGAGCAGGGCAGAGCGGGCCCAACTCACCGCCGAACCGCCCCTCCCACCCCCGGACCCCGGCGCACCGACCGCGCCGGAGGTCCGATCCCGACGTGGCCTGTCGCGCCTGCTGCCCGCGGGGCGCGACCGCCGACTCAGCGTGGACATCGCCACCTCCCTGGTCGCCAAGGGGGTCGGTCTCGCCGCGCCGCTGGTCATCACCCCGGCGTGCTTCCGGTATCTCGGCGACCAGCGCTACGGCCTGTGGATGGCGATCACCGCGCTCACCGGGATGGCCTGGTTCGCCGACCTGGGGCTGGGCAACGGCCTGCTGACGCGGCTCAGCCTCCTCGCCGACCACCCCCGCCAGCGGGCGCGGGAGATCTCCAGCGCGTACGCCACGCTCGGCGCGGTCGCGTTGGCCCTGCTGGTCGGCCTCGTCCTGCTCGAACCCCTGGTGCCCTGGGCCCGGGTGTTCGGCGTCACCGACCCCACCATCGCCGCGGAGGCGTCCGCCCTGGCCCTGCTCTGCTTCGGGGCCTTCGCGATCAACGTGCCGCTCTCCCTGATCCAGCGGGTCCAGTACGCCCGCGCGCAGGTCACCCAGAGCAATGCGTGGCAGGCATCCGGTGCCCTGTCCTCGATGGTGGCCGTGCTCGCCGCGATCGCCGCCGGGAGCAGCCCGCTGACGGTGATCGCCTGCGCCGTGCTGGCCGTCCCGCTGACCAACCTGGTCAACACCCTCGTCTACTTCTGGCGTCAGGAGTCCACCGCACGGCCGCGACCCGGGCTGGTGCACCGGGCCACGGCGGTGGGCCTGCTCCGGCTGGGTCTCCAGTTCTTCGCGCTCTCGGCGATGTCGTCGATCGCGCTGAACGTGGACAGCCCGCTGGTCGCACACGTCCTCGGGCTCAGCGTCGCCGCGTACTACGCGGTCGTCGGGAAGCTCTTCGGCGTCCTGTCCCTGTTCGTCGCGCTGGTCGGGATGACGGTGTGGCCGGCCAACGGGGCCGCCCTCGCCCGCGGCGACATCGCCTGGGTACGCCGGACCACCCGACGGATGATGCTGCTCAACGGTCTGATCGTGGGGACGGCCGGGCTCGCGTTGGTCATCCTCGGTCACCGGCTGCTCGACCTGTGGGTCGGTGGGGTCGACGCCGCGGTGGTGCCGGTCGCCGTCCTGGCCGGGCTTGCGCTCTGGTCGTTCCTGGTGGCGGTCGCCTCCCCGCTGCTTCTCGTGCAGAACAGCATCGGCCTCCTGCGCCCGCAGTTCGTCGGCTGGGCCGCCTTCCTGCTGCTGGCGACGGCGCTGAAGATCGCAGGGCTACGCGAGTTCGGGCTGGTGGGGCTGCCGCTGGCCGGCTGCCTGGCCTATCTGCTCACCATGTGGCCCGCCGCCATCGCCGGTTACCGGCGCGCGCTGGCCAGGTCCGACCCTGCCACCACACGTGACGGGTCCGAGGTGGCGGTGTGACCGTCCGCCGTCCAACTCGGTGTGGACCGCCAGTCGGCCGGTCCTCTTCGACAGCTAGGGGAGTCCTTCGATGAAACAGGCGCAGATCGTCATCGACGCCGCGGGCGGGGCGGGCGGCGGGGCCGGCCGGCTCAAGACCGAACTCGACGCCTTCCTCGCCGATGGCACCGCCCCGATCCGGGTCATCGGGCGGGACCGCCACCTCACTCCGTCGTGGCTGGTGCGGCGCGAGGTCGCCGCCGCCGGCGCCCCCGTGGTCGTCTCGCTGAACAACGTCTCGTTCGCCTGGCGCGGCGCCGAGCGGCGGGTGCTGGTGCACAACGCCCTGCATTTCCTGGCACCCACCGAGGGGCGGCTGTTGACACTGCAACCCCGGTCGCTGCGGGCGCAGATTCCCGTGGTCCGGCGGCTGCTGCACCGGGCCGACGTGATCGCCGTCCCGTGCTCGGCGATGGCGCAACGGGTCGCCGACCGGGTGCCGGCGGTACGCGACCGGCTGCTGGTGCTCGCGAACCCGGTCAGCCCGGTCGGCCCGCGGGTGCCCACGGACGAGGTGTCGATCCTCGTCCCGATCGTGCCGTCACCGTTCAAGAACGTGGTCACGGAACTCCGCGTGCTGCTGGCCGCGCTGGACCGGCGCCAGCACCCCGCCCGGGTACGGATGACCGCGCACCCCCACGAACTGCCGGACGACCTGGCCCGGCATCCGCGACTGGACCTGCTGGGGCAGCTGTCGCACCACGAACTCTCCGAACACTGGCGACGGACGACGGCCGTCTTCTTCCCGTGCCTGGTGGAGTCCTTCGGCTATCCGCTCGCCGAGGCCCGCGTCTACGGCCTGCCGGTGTTCGCGCCGGACAGCGCGCAGTCCCGCGAGGTCGCGGGTAGTGCCCTGACCCCGTACCGCACCTCGGACGTGGCGAGCCTCGCGGACGCGCTCGACGAGATCGACCGGGTGGTGGTGGCGGAACCGGACGCGTTCGAGCGGGGCGCGTACTTCACCCGGCTGCTCGGGCTGGACCGGGAGCGTCCGGGCCGCCAGGTCGACAGGTCGTCGGCGGCCGCCGCGCGGGCGGTCCGCCCGTGACGGGACGTCGGGGTGACGACGGCCGGTGCCGGGTGCTGCGGGTCCTCGGCGAGCTGAACTTCGGGGGTACGGAGATGCGGACCGCCGAGCTGCTGCCCCGTCTCGCCGCCGCCGGTACGGAGGTCCACTTCGTGACGCTCAGCGACCGGATCGGGCCCGGCCCTCTGGCGGAGGCGGCCGTCCGACACGGCGGGTCGGTCATCCCGATCCCGCTCGATGCCCGGTTCGCGCTGCGCTTCCTCCGGCTGCTGCGGCGGCTGCGTCCGGACGTGGTGCACGTGGACTGCGCGAACTTCTCCGGCGTGCTTCTCTGCCTCGCCCTGCTCGGCCGCGTACCGACCCGGGTCGCCCACTTCCGGGGTGACGACAACCAGCACCGCAACCTGCGTCGGCGGGCGCAGCGGTGGTTCTGGAGACAGCTGTTGCGAGCGTCGGCCACGGACATCCTCGGCGTCTCGCCCAGCGCTCTCACCTGTGGCTACGACCGGGCCTGGCGGGACGACCCGCGCTGTCAGGTCGTGCTCAACGGTCTGGACCTCGACCGGCTCCACCGGCCGACCGGTCACCACCTACGGGCCCTGACCGGGGCCGGCCCGGACGACCTGCTCTGCGTGAGCGTGGGACGGGCCTCACCGGAGAAGCGGCGCTGGCTCCTGCCGCCGATCGTGGCTGGTCTGCGCGACCAGGGCGTCGACGCCCACGTCGTCCTCATCGGTCCCTCGGACGACAACGACGAAGCGCGTGTGCGAGCAGCCGCCGCAGAGCACGGCGTCGCCGACCGGGTGCACCTGCTCGGCCCACGCGACGACGTGGGCGGCCTGCTCCGGCAGGCCGACGTGGTCGTGCACCCGTCCTGCCTGGAAGGCCTGCCGGGCGGTGTGCTGGAACCCATTGCCCTGGGGATCGGCACGGTCGCCGCCGACCTGCCCGGTGTGCGCTTCATCGACGAGCACCTGCCCGGAGTCACCATCGTCGACACCGACGCGGCGCCGTCGGTCTGGGCGGCGGCGGTGGCGACCGCCGCCGGCCACACCATGGCGACCGATCCCGACACGGCCGGCCGACGCTTCCAGCTGAGCCCCTTCGCGATCGAGTCGGCGGTCGAGACACACCTGGCTATCTACCGGCGGCGGCTGCCCGAGGGCCCGCCGTCCGCACCTGTTGTCAAGGACAGAAGTCGGCTGCCCGCCGCTTCGGAACGGTGAGACAGATGAACGACCAGACGACGGTGCTCGGCACCGACCACGGGAGGCGCGACGTCCCGGCGCGGCGGACGGAGCAGCCACGTCCGCTCCTGATCGGCCACTACCGCTTTCCCTACGGTGACGCCACCTCCAACCGGCTGTTGCAACTCGCCCGGTGTGCGGCGCCGCACGGCAGGTACACGCTGGTGGTCAACGACTGGCCGTCCGACGGGTCGGTGCCACCGGAGCGCGACGAGGTGGCGGGCATCGAGCTGATCACGTTGCGGACCCAGGGAGGAAACCGCCTCGCCCGGATGTCGGCCCGCCTCGCCCGCCCGGTGCGGGTGTTGCGGGCGATGCGCCGCCGGGGCGTGGCGCGTGGTGACGTCTCGGTGGTGCTGCTGCCGATGGCCATGATGACCCTGGGCAACTGGGCGGTGCTGCGGCTCGCGCTGCGCTGCCCCGTGGTGGTGGACGCGAGCGAGCGGCACGACCGTCGCCAGTTCCGGCGCGGCTGGCTGGCCCCGTACTTCGTCCGGCACCGCTGGTCCACCTTCCTGGCCGCCCGCCTCGTCCATCGGGCCATCGCGGTGTCGACCACCCTCGGTGGCTATTTCGAACGGCGTGGCCTCGACGTGCTGGTGGTGCCGCCGCAGGTGGACTGCGACGAGTTCGCCGAGCCGCGGCCGTCGTCGCTGACCGGCGGGCTGCGTCTGCTGTACGCCGGCACCCCCGGCCGCAAGGACATGCTCGACGTCATCCTCCGCGGGATCAGCCGGCTCACACCGCAGGACCAGGCGCGGGTACGCCTCACCATCGCCGGGGTCACCCGCCAGGACGCCGCCGCGCTGTCCGACCTGGACGTCTCGGTACTGGACTCGGTGTCGGCCGAGGTGACGTTCCTCGGCCGGGTGCCCCGCGACACGGTGCTCACCCTGCTGTCGGAGGCGCACTTCTCGCTGTTGGTGCGCCCGACCGGGGGATACGCCGCCCACGGCTTCCCGTCCAAGGTGCCGGAGAGCCTCTCCGCCGGATGTCCGGTGATGCTCAACTACACCAGCGACCTCGCCGCGTACGTGCGGGACGGGGTGGAGAGCCTCGTGCTCGACGGCAACGGTCCGGACGACGTCCAGCGCGGGATCGAGCGGGCGTTGCGCCTGCGGGACGAGGAGTGGTCGGCGATGAGCCAAGCGGCCCGCAGGACGGCCCGTGAGTCCTTCGACCACCGGGCCTGGCGGGCACGGGTGACGGCCTTCCTCGACCCCACGGGCGGCGCGGCGAGCTGACGCGCGGGTTCCGGAACGACCGACGGCCGCCCCGGTGGGGCGGCCGTCCGGCATTCCTGGGCGGGCGTTACCGCACGGGCACCCGTTCCCGCCGGGCCGGACCGTGCGCACCGGCCGGCTGCCGCCGACCCGCCGCGCTGTGCGGGTACGGCCCGCCGTCGGCGCGCGCCGAGATGTACGCGGTGGCGGGAACCCCGGAGACGTGGCGCCCCGAGCGGGTCTTCACCAGGACGGCGGCCACGGCCAGCCAGAACACGTACGGGTAGGGCTGACCCATGCCGAACATCGTCGACTCGGTGACCTGGATCAGCAGGCCGGTGACGATGAGCCAGACCAGACCCGAGTTGAGTGCCCCGATGGGGGCCAGCAGCACCGCCCGCATCGCGGCGAGCAGGAGCAGGAGCAGCGGGGCGACGCCGATGACCCCCAGCTCCAGCAGCCACTGCAGGTAGCTGTTGTGCACCAGGTTGACGCTGACGTCGAAGAAGCCGTTCTGGCGGGTCTGTTCGAACAGGTGGATTCCCGACGCGTAGCCGAAGCCCAGCGTCGGGCGGCTCTGCCACAGCTCGTAGGCGGCCTGCCAGGTCTGGGTGCGTCCGTTGGAGAGGTCGCCATTGTCCGGGTCGGTGAACCGGGCGGTGAAGGTCTGCACCCAGGTGGAACCGACGAAGCTGGGGACCATACCGAACAGGTACGCGAGCCCGAAGCCCCCGACCGCCACCACCCCCAGACGTGCCATCGGCCCGACCCCGTGCCGCAGCACCACCCAGAGTCCGCCGACGACGACGGCGATCAACGCGGTGCGGGACTCGGTGAGTGGTACGGCGATCAGCGCCGGCACCATGCCGAGCAGCTGCGCCCGCCTGCCCGACTGCTGGTAGAGCGCCCAGCCGAGCGGGATCGTCAGGGCGCAGATGATGCTCAGCATGTTGGGGTTGGCGTACAGGCCCTGGAACCGGTCGTTGAAGGAGGTGGCCGACGGGCGCCCGGCGATCAGGTAGCCGAGACTGACCACGAGCGACAGGCTGAGCACCACGTAGACCACGTGCAGGTCTGCGGCCACGGCCGCCGTGTCGGCCCACCGGCGGCGCAGCAACACGTGGGCCAGCGCGGCCAGGAGCACCAGCGCGACGCCCTGCTGGAGGGTGTGCAACGGGACGATCGACCACACGCTGCTCAGCGTGGCCAACCCCGCGGTCACCCAGAGCGTGCCGATGAACAGACGCGTCCACCTGTCGGCCGGTCGGATCCTGCGGTCGCGCCCCAGCAACGCCCAGAGGACCAGGCAGCCGACCGCGACGTACCGGCCGTAGAAGCTGAAGGTGACCAGCGACGGCATGTTCGACGAGGCGCAGACCAGCAGAATCGTCGCCACCGCCAGGATCCGCCGGAAACCGTCGAGCCGCCGCGTGAGGTAGAGCGCGACGAGCAGGACCGCCACACCGGCGGCGATCATCGGTTCGTCCAGGGCGAAGGCGGTCGTGACCGCCGTGAGACAGACTGCCCCGACGACGAGGGCGACGAGGCCAAGGCGTTCTACCACGTGATGTCCTTCGGCTCCTGCGGAAAGGCCGGCGGGCAGCCGACCCCTGGCGTACGTGCGGTCAGACCGGCGCGGTCTGGCGGCTCACCAGTGCCTCGGGGATGTTCCACCTGGCTCGCGCCTCGTGCATCAGCCGGATCATGTCCGGCCAGGTCGGCGGCCGGTAGCCGGTGGCCTGCTCCAACGCGTCGGCACGCATCGACCGGTCGAGTACGAAGTCGACGTCCGGCAGCAACTCGCCCCGCCAGCCGTACACGTCGGCGACCAGCCGGAGCAGGTCGTACTTCGAGATGGGTTCCGCGGCGAGGTGGTACAGCCCGGTCAGGTCCTCGCGGGGCAGGATGACCTCGCGCAGCAGCCGGGCGAACTCGACGGTCGTCACGCCGCTGTAGATCGCCCTGGTGAACCCGTTCACCAGGCCCTGTTGGGAGAGGAACCAGTCCAGCAGCGACCGGTTGGTGGTCAACTCGTGCCCGATGATGGAGGTGCGCAGGGTGAGCGCGGGAGCCGACCGGGTCTCGCCCAGCAACTTGGACTGCCCGTAGAGGTCGGGTGGGTCCGGGAGGTCGTCCTCCAGGTAGCCACCCCGGTTGCCGGAGAACACGCAGTCGGTGCTGACGTGCACCAGCCGGTTGCCGAGTTGCGCGCAGGCGTCGGCCAGCAGGTGCGGGAAGAGCGCGTTGAGCATCACCGTGTGGACGGCGTCCTGGACGTCCGGGCGCTGCTTGATCACGCCGACGCAGTTGACGACGACGTCCGGTCGGATGTCGTCGAGCACCTGCCGCACCTGGTCGAACCGGCTGACGTCGAGGGCGGGGGTGATCCGGGCGAGCAGGTCGGGCGGGAAGAGGTGCGCGCGGCCCTCCATGCTCCGCGCGGCGCCGTACACGTCGAGCCCGGGATCCGCGCTCAGCTCCCGGACGAGGGCGTGGCCCAGCATCCCGGTCGCTCCGAGGACGAGGACGCGTCGGGTCATCGTGACTCCTTGTCCCGGCGGGTGTCGCTCCTGGCCCGCCGTGCCGCTTCGGTGAGCAGGTCGGCGAGGACCTGCACGTTGGTCGCCTGACTCATGTGGGCCAGGTAGTGCTGCCGGCCCGCCCGTCCCATCGCCCGCAGCCGCGACCGCGGTGTCTGCCGGGCCTGCCGGACGACCTCGGCCAGGCTCTCCGGGTCCTCGGGGCGGGCGTCGAAGCCGGCCCCGGCGTGCCGGACGACCCGGGCGGCGTCGCCGGGCGCGCAGGCGAGCACGGGTTGGCCGCAGGCCAGGATCGACTGGACCTTGCTGGGCAGGGTGATGCTGAACAGCGGATCGTTCGCCAGGGACACGAGGTGCAGGTCGGCGGCTGCCATCCGGGCCGCCAGGCGCTCCGGTGGCACCGGGTCGAGGAAGTGCACGTGGTCGGGCCGGCTGCGCGCCGCCTGCGCCATCAGCGCGTCCTTCTCCACCCCGTCGCCGACCAGGACCAGGTGGACGTCCGGCAGGTCGTGCAGCCGGGCCACGGCGTCGATCACGGTGTCGAGTCGCTGCGCCGGGCCGTGGTTGCCCGCGTACATCAGCACGAAGTCGTCGTCGCGCAGGCCGAGCCGGGCGCGCAGGCCGGGCTCCGGTTCGGTCGGCTGCATGACCTTCTCGTCGGCCCAGTTGTAGACCACCGACACCTTCTCGGCCGGGACGCCCCGGGCGATGATCGTGTCCCGCAGGCCGGGCGCGGGGACCGTGACGTGGTCGGCCCAGCGGTACGTCCGGTCCGTGAACCAGCCGAGGCTCGCCTCGGCGAGCCGGCGGGCCAGCCCGTCGGTGAGGAACCCGGTGGCGAAGATGGAGTCCGGCCAGAGGTCCAGCACCATGGTCACGTACGGGGTGCCCCAGCGTCGCCGTGCCGTCATCGCGGCGGCCGTGGCGGTCACCGGTGAGGAGTAGACCAGAGCGACGTCGGCGGTGCGCAGGACGGACGCGCCGAGCAGGGACGACGACGCCGCCCAGCTCAGGTAGTTGGCGGCCCGGCCGACCGCGGACCGGTCGTGGCTCGGGTGCAGGGGCGTACGGATGACCCGGGAGCCGTCGCGCAGCTCGACGGTCCGCCGGCGTGCCGAGTAGCCGTCGTAGACGACGCCCTTCGGATAGTTCGGCACCCCGGTGAGCACGTCGACGTCGAAGCCCTGTCGGCGCAGTGAGTCGGTGATGCCCTCGGCGAAGGGCGCCGGTTCCGGGGGAAACCACTGACTGACCAGTGCGACCCGGTCGGGTCGTCCGCCGCTTGTGGCCGGGGCGCTCACGCCGCGACGGCGTCGAGGTGCGCCCGCACCTCCGGCAGGTTCAGCAGCAGCGACTCGATCTCCGGAACGACGAGTCGGCGGGTGTTGTGCGAGTTGAAGTCCTGGGTGCCCCGGTCGACGCTGCCCTCGTCGAAGTAGAGGGCGTAGTTGAGGTCCCGGCTGTCCACCGGCACCCGGAGGAAATCCCCGAAGTCCTCGGCGCGGGACAGGTCCTCGCGGCTGGCGAGGGTCTCGTAGAGCTTCTCGCCGTGCCGGATCCCGAGCACGTTCATCTTGACGGGCACGCCGAACAGGTTGCACAGCGCCGTGGCCAGGTCGCCGATCGTGCAGGCGTCGGCCTTGCGGATGAAGATGTCGCCGGGCTGGCCGTGGTGGAAGGCGTGCTCGACCAGGTCCACCGACTCGTCCAGCGACATCAGGAACCGGGTCATCGTCGGCTCGGTCACCGTCAGCGGCGTCCCCTTGCGGATCTGGTCGATGAACAGCGGGATCACCGACCCCCGCGAGTACATGACGTTGCCGTAGCGCACACAGCAGACGCGTGTCCGGGCGTTCGGGTTGTTGCGCGCGTGGGCCTGCGCCACCTTCTCCATGAGCGCCTTGGTCATGCCCATCGCGTTGACCGGATAGACCGCCTTGTCGGTGCTCAGCAACACCAGTGCCTCGACGCCGTTGCGCTCGCACGCGTCCACGACGTTGGCGCTGCCCAACACGTTGGTCCGCAGCGCCTCCAGGGGAAAGAACTCACAGGAGGGGACCTGCTTGAGAGCAGCCGCGTGGAAGACGAATTCGGTGCCCCGGCTGGCCTTGAAAACGGAGTCGTAGTCGCGTACGTCGCCGACGTAGTAGCGGACCCGGTCGTCGCTGATGCGGTGTCGCATCGCGTCCTGCTTCGACTCGTCGCGGCTGAGTACCCGCACCTCGGAGGCCCCGGCGTCGAGCAGGCGACGGACCATGGTCTGCCCGAAGGAGCCGGTCCCGCCGGTGATCAGGAAACGTCGGTCCGAAAGCGAGGAAATCACTTCTCCTCCAGCCGTCTGCGCTATTTCAGGGGAGTTCGCAGTTGTCATAGATCCGGACCATACCGTCCTAAGCAGACTAAGAACCTGGGAAACCGGATAACCACCGACAAACTTGATAGACGACTAATTTTCATTAAAAATGCCGCTACCACCGGCTATCTCGACTCGTTTGTCCAACGATCGAATTGCCGGCCCGAGACGGAGTCCGGCGCAGTCATCGGCGAAGGGTGGACACATGACACGGGTGATGACCGTGGTAGGGACCCGACCAGAGATCATCCGGTTGTCCAGGATCATGACCGCGCTCGACGAGACCGTGGAGCACGTGCTGGTCCACACCGGGCAGAACTGGGACGCGACCCTCTCCGACGTCTTCTTCAAGGAGCTGGGGCTCCGGGAGCCGGACCGGTCGCTCCGGGTGGACACGTCCTCGCTGGGACGGGTGCTGGGTGGGGTGCTGACCGGCATGGAGACGGCGATCACCGAGCTGAGCCCGGACGCGCTCCTGGTCCTCGGCGACACGAACAGCAGCATCGCCGCCCTGATGGCACGGCGGATGCGAGTGCCCGTCTATCACATGGAGGCCGGCAACCGTTGCTTCGACCTCAACGTCCCGGAGGAGACCAACCGGCGTCTGGTCGACCACATCGCCGACTTCAACCTGGTCTACAGCGAGCACGCCCGGCGCAACTTGCTGGCCGAGGGGCTCCACCCGCGCCGGATCCTGCACACCGGCTCGCCCATGCGTGAGGTGCTGAACCACTACGCCGCCGACATCGCCGGCTCTGACGTCCTGCGCCAGCTCGGCCTCGAACCCGGCGGTTACTTCGTGGTCAGCGCCCACCGGGAGGAGAACGTCGACCAGCCGGCCCGGCTGCGTCGGCTGCTCGACTGCCTCCACGCCGTACGGCAGACCTGGGGGCTGCCGGTGCTCGTCTCCACCCACCCCCGCACCAAGAAGCGGCTGGAGGCCCTGACCGACGTCAACCTCAGCGCGGACGGCATCACCTTCCACGAGCCGTTCGGTCTGTTCGACTACGTACGCCTGCAGAGCCAGGCCCGGTGCACCCTCTCCGACAGCGGCACCATCAGCGAGGAGGCGGCGATCCTCGGCTTCCCGGCGGTCACCCTGCGCGACTCGATGGAGCGTCCGGAGGCGCTGGACGCAGGCGGGATCATCATGACCGGCCTCGACCCGGAGGGCGTCGTCGAGGCCATCGGGGTCACCGTGGCCCAGGTCGCCGCGCGGGGAGTGCCCTGCCCGGTCGACTACCAGGTGCCGGACACCTCCCGGCGGGTGGTCGACTTCATCCTCTCCACGGTCCGCCGGCACCACGACTGGGCGGGCATCCGCCGCTGACCGGGACAGCCGACAGGGCCGGCGACCGCTTCACCACGGTCGCCGGCCCTGTCGTGTGGAGCCTGCCGGCCGGGTCGGTCAGCGCGACTGCAGTGGTACGCCCAGCGAACCCCCCACCACCGGGTCGGTCGGCTGGGTGCAGAGCAGCGCGAGGTGCTCGACGACCTTCGCCGCATCCTCGTACGGGTCGAGGCCACTGACCTCCATCGGATCGAGCGCCGGCACGGCCACGTGGGACACCAGCGGGTGCAGCGGCCGGGTGTCGACCTCGCCGGCCCCGAGCAGGTCCTCGTGCAGCTTCTCGCCGGGGCGCAGGCCGGTGTAGACGATCGGCACGTCGCTGGACGCCTGGTCGGCCATCTGGCGGGCCAGGTCGACGATCCGGACCGGGTCGCCCATGTCGAGCACCAGCGCCTCCCCGTCCCGGCCGATCTCAGCGGCCTGGAGTACCAGGTGGACGGCCTCCTGGAGGGTCATCAGGTAGCGGGTGACGTCCGGGTGGGTGACGGTCAGCGGTCTGCCGGTCTCGATCTGCCGTTGGAAGGCCGTCACCACCGAGCCGCGGCTGCTCAGCACGTTGCCGAACCGGACGCTGAGGAACGTGCCCGGGAACCGGGACGCGGCGTGGGCGGTCAACCGCTCGGTGATCCGCTTCGAGTAGCCGAGGACGCTGATCGGGTCGGCGGCCTTGTCCGTGGAGATGTTGACGAACTTCGCCACGTCCTGGCAGGCGTCCAGCACCGACAGGGTGCCCCAGACGTTGGTCTTGATCGCCTCACCCGGGTGCCGCTGGAGCAGCGTCAGGTGCTTGAGCGCCGCCGCGTGGAAGATGATCTCCGGGCGGCGCTCCCGGATGATCCGTCGAATTCCCTCGTCGTCGCGCAGGTCGGCGAGGATCAGCTCGGGTCCGTCCAGCATGGCCCGTCCGGCGAGCGACATCTGGAGGCTGTGCAGGGCCGACTCGTCCCGGTCGAGCATCATCAGCTCACCGGGGTTGGCCTTCATCACCTGGCGGCACAGCTCGGAGCCGATCGACCCGCCGGCGCCGGTGACCAGGATCCGCCGGCCGGTCAGGCTGTTGGTGCTCAGTGGCAGGTCGCCGACCACCTGCCGGCGGCCGAGCAGGTCGCTGACCTGCACGTCCCGGACGTCGGTGACGGTGATCCGGTGGTCGACCAGGTCCCGCACCGGGGGCAGCACCTTGAAGACCGCGCCGGCCCCGAGAGTGGCCTCGCGGATCTGACGGATCAGTGCGGCGTCCGCGTTGGCGACCGAGAAGATCACGGTGGTGGCGCCGGTGCGCCGGACCGAGGCGGCGACGTCGCGCCGTCCGCCCAGCACGCGTACCCGGCCGATGCGCAGGTCACGCTTGTCCGGGTCGTCGTCGAGCGCGCCGACCGGCAGGTACCGCCCGCGCGGGTCGCTGAGCATCGCGCGGAGCAGGCCCTGGCCGGCGTCACCCATCCCGAACAGCAGCACCGGCGTCGACGACCGGACGTCCGGTCGCATGGCGAGGTCGCGCCGGTGCCGGTACGCGAACCGGGCGCCGAGCATGAACAGCAGGGCGAGCGCGCCACCGACCAGAGGGGTGCTCGCCGGAACCGCCCGCTCGCCGGACGGCAGCAGGGCCAGCAGCACGATGCCGGCCGTCGTGATGGCGGTCCCGGCGACGCCCTGGACCTCCTGGAGGCTGCCCAGTGGATGCCGTCCGGAGTAGAGCCGTCGCAGTGCCGCCACCGCCACGTGTACGACCGCCGCGACGACGCCGACCGCGGCTGCTCGGCCCAGTTGGCCCGGGGGCAGCTGGAACTCGAACCGGGTCCACGCTGCGGCGACGAACCCACCGACCCAGGCGGTGGTGTCGGTGGCGAGGAACCCGGCGGTGCGCTGGCGGGCCCTGGCCCGCCGGGCCTGCCGGTCCGCGGCCTGCGTGTTCTCGGTGTCCTGCGGCATGTGCTGGCTCCCTGTCCCGTCGCACGCTCCCGCTGCCCGCACGGCAGAAGGAGCCTCTAGGCTCTTTGTTCTTGTTACATGCCAAAGCTGCGCTTTTGGGCGCTTTCAACTGTTACAAGCTGAATATGTTGTCTGTCCGGATGCCCTCAGCGGGCCGGAACGCCCTTGACCGTCACCTGATCGGGTACGTCGCGAACGACGCAGGCACCTGCCCCGACCGTGCTGTCCCGTCCGATCCGCAGGCCCTGAAGCACTGCGGCGGTGGTCCCGATCAGCACGCCCTCGGCCAGGTGGCAGTCACCGGACACCGCGGCCAGCGGGTTGACCGAGACGTAGTCCGCAAGCCGGCTGTCGTGGCCGACGGTGGCGTTCTGGTTGAGGTGGACGTGCCGGCCGAGGGTGACGTTCGTGGTGACCCGGGCTCCCGCGAAGGCCACGAAACCCGGCCCGTGTTCGCTGTCCGGCCCGATGGTGGCGTCCGGGTGGACGAGACTCGCGGCCGCGGTGTCGTACCCGTCGATCCGGGCGCCGATGACGCGGCGGACCCGGGGATCGCCGATGCCGATGAGGTGCCGGGTGTCCGGGGGCGCGTCCCGCAGCCAGGCCACGTCCCCGAGGTACGGGACGTCGAGTCGCTGCAACCGTTTCAGGTTCTCTTCGGTGGGCCGGTCGTCGACGACGCCCAGCAGCCGCCAGATCGGCCGTCCGGCGGCCTCGTTCACGGCCCGGGCGATGGTCAGCACCTCCCGGCCGTGGCCGCCGCAGCCGACCACCACCAGTCCCGTTGTCACGCCGCGGGCCCTCCCGTTTGGACGGCCAGGAACTCGTCGATCGCGGCGAGCACCCGTGCGATCTGCGGCTCGGTCAGTGCGCTTCCGCTGGGCAGGGTGAGCCCGTCGGCGAAGAGCCGCTCCGCCGCGCCGCTGAGCAGGCTCTCCGCGCCGGCGTGCATGGGCTGGAGGTGCATCGGCTTCCACACCGGCCGGGTCTCGATGTCCCGTTCGGCCAGGTGGGCCGCCAGGTCCTCGGCCTGCCAACCACACCGCTCCCGCTCGACGGTGATGACGGTGAGCCAGCAGTTCGACTCGGTGTCCTCGGTGCCGAGCAGCTGGACGCCGGGCACCGGGGCGAAGAGCTTGGCGTAGTGGTCGCGCAGCTGACGGCGTCGCGAGATCATTCCGTCCAGCCGGAGCAACTGGGCCCGGCCGAGCGCAGCGAGGA
The DNA here is from genome assembly GCF_022230955.1 of Micromonospora cabrerizensis. Classification (GTDB taxonomy): domain Bacteria; phylum Actinomycetota; class Actinomycetes; order Mycobacteriales; family Micromonosporaceae; genus Micromonospora; species Micromonospora cabrerizensis. The sequence continues at coordinate 125,182 of NZ_JAKKFI010000067.1, read as the reverse complement.
GGTTGCTGAGCCGGTAGTTGTAGCCGGTCTCCCGGTGCTCGTAGTGCCGTGCCGGCTCGCGGGCCTGGGTGGAGAGGTGGCGGGCCCGGTCGAGAAGGGCGACGTCGTCGCTCACGAGCATTCCGCCACCGGAGGTGGTCATGATCTTGTTGCCGTTGAACGACAGCACTCCGGCGTGCCCGAAGGAGCCGGCGGGCTGCCCCCGGTGACTCGCTCCGAGGGCCTCCGCGGCGTCCTCCACCAGGGGGACCTCGGCCTCGGCGCAGACCGGCGCCAGCGAGCGGTAGTCGACGCAGCTGCCGAACATGTCCACCGGGACGACCGCGCCGACCCGCTCGCCGCGCGACCGCAGCCGGCGCAGCAGCTCGGCGACAAGGTCGACGTCGACGTTTCCGGTCCGAGGATCACAGTCGACGAAGACCGGACGCGCGCCGATGTAGTGGACCGCGTTGGCGGTGGCGACGAAGGTGAGTGTGGGCACGACGACCACGTCGCCAGGCCCGACGCCGACGCCGAGCAGAGCCAGGTGCAGGGCGGCGGTGCCGGAGCTGACCGCCACGGCGCCGCTGGTGCCGACCCGCTCGGCGATGTCGTGTTCGAAGGCCTGGAGGTCCGGGCCGGCCGGCGCCACCCAGCCGGAACGCAGGGCGGCGACCAGGTACGACTCTTCGAGCGGCCCGACGTCGGGCGGGGACAGGTAGATCGTCTGGCTCATCGGCCGGCTCCCCGAGGGATCGTCATGCCGGTGTCCGGTCGCGCTGCGTCGGCGCCGGGCGTCGGGGCGGCGTACCAAGGAACTCCGGCGCGGTCGCGGACCCGGCCGCGTTGATTCCCTCGCGGCGCAGCACGGTCCGCACGGTCGCGGCGAGGATCGACAGGTCCACCCGGAGGTTGTGGCTGTCCACGTACCGCACGTCGAATTCCAGCTTCTCCTCCCAGCTCAGGCTGTTGCGCCCCCGCACCTGGGCCAACCCGGTGACGCCGGGCCGGACCTCGTGCCGCCGGGCCTGGCGGGGGGAGTAGCGGCTGAGGTACTCGGGCAGCAGTGGGCGCGGGCCGACCAGGCTCATGTCGCCGCGCAGCACGTTCCAGAGCGTGGGCAGCTCGTCCAGGCTGGTGGCGCGCAGCCAGCGCCCGAGCGGGGTGAGTCGGTCACGGTCTCCGAGCAGGCCGAGGCTCAGGTTGGGGGGCCGCATGGTGCGGAACTTGACCAACTCGAAGGGTTGTCCGTGCAGGCCGGCCCGGCACTGGCGGAACAGCACCGGGCGACCGAGACCCGCCGCGACCAGGGCCGCCACCACGATCAGCAACGGAGTGGCCAGGATGAGCAGGACCGCCGCCACGACGACGTCGATGATGCGCTTGCCGGGCTTCGGGCGGGGCAGGGACAGATCGGCGTCCACGAGACCATCAGGCACCGGCACGTTGTGACCTCCCGCATAATTACGTAAAACGTACATATTTGTCATACCAGGTACACACGGCGCGGCGAGGACGAATAGCGACACTCGGTCCGCATTCCCCCGATCAACCCCGAAACCCCGTAGTCGGACACGGCCAGATCAGCGGCCTTGTGCAGCTCCTGGGGTCGACGGGCGCGGCGGTAGAGTCGCGACGGCCGGTCGGGCGAGGGAAGAACTGGCCGGTCGGGCGAGGGGGGTTGACGTGCTGCACCTGAGGGTGATCGCTCCGGCGGACCGGTCGACGGAGGTCGTCGACCTGCTCTCCGCGGAGGCGGGGGTGACCCACCTGGCGGTGCTGCCCGGTGCCGCCCGGCAACCGCCGGGTGACCTCATCCTCTGCGACGTGGTGCGGGAGAGCGCCGACCGCGTGCTGCGGGAGTTGCGCCGGATCGGCGTGGACACCAGCGGCGGCATCGCGGCCGAGGACGTCGAGCTGACCATCTCCGCGGCGGCCGACCGGGCGGCGGACCGCGCGCCGGGCAGCGGCGCGGACGCGGTGGTCTGGGACGAGATCGCCGCGAAGACCGGCGAGCAGACCCACCTGTCCGGCACCTACCTCGTGCTGATCGTGGTAGCCACCATGATCGCCGGCATCGGCGTGCTGTTGGACCAGCCGATCCTCATCGTCGGGGCGATGGTGGTCGGTCCGGAGTTCGGCCCTCTCGCCGCGCTCTGCGTGGCGTTGCTGCGCCGCCAGCTCCCGGTGGTCGGCCGCTCGGTGCAGGCCCTCGTGGTCGGCTTCCTGGCCGCCATGGTGGCGACCGTGCTGAGCACCTGGGCGCTGACCGCAGCCGGCCTGGTCAGCCGGGAGATGCTGCTGGCCGACCGCCCACTCACCGATTTCATCTGGCGGCCGGACGCGCTGTCCTGGGTGGTCGGTCTACTCGCCGGCGTGGCCGGGATGCTCTCGTTGACGTCGAAGAAGTCCGGCAGCCTGGTCGGGGTGCTGATCTCGGTGACCACCGTCCCGGCCGCGGCGAACGTGGCGGTCGCGGCCGCCTACGGAGTGTGGGACGAGGCGGGCGGCTCGGCGCTCCAACTGGTGATCAACCTGGGTGCGATCATCCTGGCCGGACTGCTCACCCTCGTGGTGCAGCAGGTCCTGTGGTGGCGTCTGGCTCGCCGGTTCCGTCGTCCAGCAACCGGGTGAGCAGCGTTCGCAACGGGATCGACTCGCCGTCGCGGCCACCGGCCCCGACCACCAACGGGGCCGGGCTGGGCTCCGGGTCGACGCCGAACAGCCGGGCCCGCAGGCCGCCCGGCACGGTCAGCAGGTGGAACCGGCCGGCAACGTCCACCGCCCGGGTCTCGGCCCGGTCGACGTACCAGCCGGTCAGCCTGGTCCGGTAGCGCCCGCGCCCGTCGTAACCCCGGGCGACCAGCCGGTCGGTGCGCAGCCCGCGCCGGGTCGCCTCGGCCACGAACCAGGCCACCAGCTTCGCCGCCTCCGCGTGCTCGGCGGCCCGCCGCCGCGCGTCCGCGTCGGCGTGCGCCCGCACCGCCTGCCGCTGCTGATCCCGCCACGTCCGGCCGTCCGGCTCACTCACGACGCCGACGGTACGCGACGGGGATCAGTCGAGTACGGCCCGCAGGGTACGCCGGGCGATCGCGGCCATCACCAGGTTGGTCTCGACGTAGTACGGCAGCGCGTTGATCGCCTGCTGAAGCGCCCATCCGCGCCCGCGCTCCCACGTCGCGTCGTCCACGCCGAGCGCCCGCCGGTACGTCTCCCGCGACCCGGCGTCGAACAGGTTCCACGCCGGCATCAGGTCCACCGCCGGGTCGCCCACGCCGACGGCCCCCAGATCGATGACCGCGGCCAGTCGACCGTCACGAACCAGCAGGTTGCCCGGCATCAGGTCGGCGTGGATCCACCTGTCGGCCACCTGGGGCCGGGGGATGGCCCGGCAGCGGTCCCACACCTCGGCGAGTCGAGCGGTGTCGGTGAGCTGGACGCTGCTGGCCAGGGCCGAGCGCACCCCGGCGTCGTGGTCGGCCAGCGGGCCGCCCCGGCCGGACCCGGACCAGCCCCGACCGCCGGTGTCGATGGCGTGCAGGGCGGTGACGACACCGGCCAGGTCCCGGGCGAAGGCGTCCAGGTCGCCGAGGCGGCCGGGATGGATCGGCTCCCCGGGAATCCAGCGGTACGCCGTCCACGGCCCGGGATACCCCTCGCCCGGCTCGCCGAGGCCGAGCGGTTCGGGCACCGCGACCGGCAGGTTCCGGCCGAGCAGCCGGGCGTGCTCCTGCTCCCGCAGCAGCTCCGCCCGCAGCTCGGGGTCGGCCGTCGGTTGCAGGGGGAACCGCAGGACGATCTCGGCACCGAGCCGGAAGAGGGCGTTCACCGTGCCGGTCGAGGGGAGCGGACGGACGGGGAGCGCCCGCCACTCGGGAAACTGCTCGGCGACCAGGGCGGCCACCACCTCGGCGTCGACGTCGACCTGATCGGCATGCATCTTCACCGCGAGATCATCACCGCGAACCCCACCGCCACGCGAGCGGATTTCCCGCCGCCCGCGTCGGCCGCTGTCCGCAGCCGTTCCGGCCGAGTCTGGGCCCCGGGCCTGACCTCGCTGGCTCGATGACTCCAGATCTTGGACAGTTTCCGTCACGTCGGAACGGAAACTGTCCAAGATCTGCTGTGCCTTGGCGTTCAGGCGAGCGCCAGCAGAGGCAGAGGTGTCGGGATGACCGCCGGTGCGGCGGCATCCCGGTCGCCATCTCGTGCTGGGTCAGGCCAGTCCGGCGCGGCGCAGGGCCTCCGCCATCGCGTCATTGGCCGGCGCGGGTGCGCCCTGCCGCTGCCCGCCACGACCGCCCTGCTGCCCACCGCCACGACCGCCCTGCCCGCCACGACCGTCCTGCCCGCCACGACCGTCCTGCTGCCCGCCACGACCGCCCTGCCCGCCACGACCGTCCTGCTGCCCGCCACGACCGCCCTGCCCGCCACGACCGTCCTGTCCGCCGCGGGCGCCCTGCCCACCGCCACGACCGTCCTGCTGTCCGGCGCCGCGACCGCCCTGCGGGCCACCGGATGCGCCCTGCCCGCCGCGACCACCCTGCGGCCCGCGCTGCGCCGGGCCGCCGCGCCCCTCCTGGCTCGTCCGACCACCACCGGCGGCCGCCGGGTCGTCCTCCAGGCGCAGGGTCAGCGAGATGCGCTTACGGGGTACGTCCACGTCGAGCACCCTGACCTTGACCACGTCACCGGACTTCACCACCTCGCGGGGGTCCTTCACGAAGGTCCGGGACAGCGCCGAGACGTGCACGAGACCGTCCTGGTGCACCCCGACGTCGACGAACGCGCCGAACGCGGCCACGTTGGTGACCACGCCCTCGAGCACCATGCCCGGCGTCAGGTCGCCGATCTTCTCCACCCCCTCGACGAAGGTGGCGGTGCGGAACTCCGGGCGGGGGTCCCGGCCCGGCTTCTCCAGCTCGGCGAGGATGTCGGTGACGGTCGGCAGACCGAAGCGGTCGTCGACGAAGTCGGTGGCCCGCAGCCCCCGCAGGATGGTGCTCCTACCGATCACCGAGCGCAGGTCCTGGCCGGTGCTGGACAGGATCCGGCGCACCACCGGGTACGCCTCGGGGTGCACGCTGGAGGAATCCAGTGGGTCGTCGCCGTCGGGGATGCGCAGGAAGCCCGCGCACTGCTCGAACGCCTTCGGACCGAGCCGCGCCACCTTCTTCAGCTCGGTACGCGACCGGAACGGCCCGTTGGCGTCCCGGTGCAGCACGATGTTCTCCGCCAGCCCGGCGCCGATCCCGGAGACCCGGGTCAGCAGCGGCGCCGAGGCGGTGTTGACGTCCACCCCGACTGCGTTGACGCAGTCCTCGACGACCGCGTCCAGCGACCGGGACAACTTCACCTCGGACAGGTCGTGCTGGTACTGGCCGACCCCGATCGACCGAGGGTCGATCTTGACCAGCTCGGCGAGCGGGTCCTGGAGCCGCCGGGCGATGGAGACCGCGCCGCGCAGCGACACGTCCATCCCGGGCAGCTCCTGCGAGGCGTACGCGGAGGCGGAGTAGACCGAAGCGCCGGCCTCGGAGACCATCACCTTGGTCAGGTTGAGCTGCGGGTGCCGCTTGATCAGGTCACCGGCCAGCTTGTCGGTCTCCCGCGAGGCGGTGCCGTTGCCGATCGCGATCAGCTCCACCCCGTGTGCCCCGGCGAGCCGGGCGAGGGTCTCGACCGACGCGTCCCACTGCCGGCGTGGCTCGTGCGGATAGATCGTGTCGGTGGCGAGCACCTTGCCGGTGGCGTCCACCACGGCCACCTTCACGCCGGTCCGCAGGCCCGGGTCCAGGCCCATCGTGGGCCGGGTGCCGGCCGGCGCGGCCAGCAGCAGGTCGCGCAGGTTGGTCGCGAAGACCCGCACCGCCTCCTCCTCGGCCGCCTGCCACAGCCGCATCCGCAGGTCCGCGCCGAGGTGGATGAGGATCCGGGTACGCCAGGCCCAGCGGACCGTGTCGGCCAGCCAGCGGTCGGCCGGGCGGCCCGCGTCGGAGACACCGAACCGGCCGGCGATGGCCGCCTCGTACCGGGTCGGGCCGGTCGGCGCGGCGTCGGCCTCGCCGGCCTCCTCCGACTCCATGGTCAGGTCGAGCACACCCTCCTTCTCGCCCCGGAACATGGCCAGGATCCGGTGCGAGGGCAGCTTCGGGTACGGCTCGGAGAAGTCGAAGTAGTCGGCGAACTTGGCGCCCGCGGTCTCCTGACCCTCGCGTACCCGGGAAGCCAGGCGGCCTCGCGACCACATCTGCTCGCGCAGCGTGCCGATCAGGTCGGCATCCTCCGCGAAGGTCTCGATGAGGATCGCCCGCGCGCCCTCCAGCGCGGCGGCGGCGTCGGCGACGCCCTTCTCCTCGTCGACGAACCCGGCGGCGGTGACCCGGGGGTCCTGGTTCGGGTCGGCCAGCAGCGTCTCGGCCAACGGCGCCAACCCGGCCTCGCGGGCGATCTGCGCCCGGGTCCGCCGCTTCGGCTTGTACGGCAGGTAGATGTCCTCCAGCCGGGACTTCGAGTCGGCGGCCATGATCTGCGCTTCCAGGGCCTCGTCGAGCTTGCCCTGACCGCGGATCGACTCCAGCACCGCCGCCCGACGCTCGTCCAGCTCACGCAGGTAGCGCAGCCGCTCCTCCAGGGTGCGCAGCTGGGTGTCGTCGAGCAGGCCGGTGGCCTCCTTGCGGTAACGGGCGATGAACGGCACGGTGGCGCCGCCGTCGAGCAGGTCCACGGCCGCCCGTACCTGACGCTCGGCCACGCCGAGCTCGTCGGCGATCCGCTGATGAACAGACTGGGTCACGATCTCGATCCGCCTTCGACTCGATCCGCCTTCACAGGGCGGCTACCGCCTGCATTCTGCCGGGCGGCCCTCGGCGCTGTCGCCGCGCCCGGCCGGGCTGACCCGCCGCATCCGGGCTGACCCTCCGCGCCCGGCCGGGGTGACCGGCGGCGGTCCCGTCGGGCCTGCGCTAGCGTGGCGATCATGGAAACACCTGCGGAGCCGCGCGCCCGGCGGCTCTTCGGCGGCAGCGCCCGGGCCCTCGGCGACCTGACGGCCAACCCGTTCCGCGCCGACCGGGACCGGATCGTCGGCTCGCCGTTCTTCGCCCGCCTCGGTGGTGTCACCCAGGTGATCAGCCCGGTCGGCTCCGGGCTGCTGGTGCACAACCGGCTCACCCACAGCCTCAAGGTCGCCCAGGTGGCCCGGGCGGTCGCCGAGCGGTTGAACGCCGACGACCGGTGGCGTGCCCTGTTGGACAAGCTCGGCGGCTGCGACCCCGACGTGGTGGAGGCCGCCGCGCTCGCCCACGACCTCGGCCACCCGCCGTTCGGGCACCTGGGGGAGCGGGTGCTGGACCGGCTGGCTCGCCAGCGCCTCGGCCTCGCCGACGGCTTCGAGGGCAACGCCCAGTCGTACCGGATCGTCACCAGCACCGAGATCCGCGGCGCGGCCACCACCGGGCTGGACCTGACCGCCGCGGTCCGCGCGGCGATGCTGAAGTACCCGTGGACCCGGCTGGACCACCCCGACCCGCACCCGCGCACCATGGACCCGCCGCCGCGCGGAGCCACCCCGCCGCCGGACGACCCGGAGAGCGGCTCCTCGAAGTTCGGCGCATACCGGACCGAACTCGACGACCTGCGGCAGGCCCGCGAGCCGTTCGCCGGTCGCATCCCGGACTGGCAGCAGACCGTGGAGGCGTCGGTGATGGACACCGCCGACGACATCGCGTACGCCATCCACGACGTGGAGGACTTCTACCGGGTCGGTGTGCTGCAACAGGGGTCGGTGTCCGCCGAGTTGATGGCGTGGCAGCGCGAGAGCGGGCACTTCCGGGCGATCACCGACGCGGCGCTGGCCACCGCGGCGCGGCGTCCCGGGGCGGCGATCGAGCGGTTGCGTCGACAGCTGCACCGCAAGGACGCCTGGATCGCCGACGACGACGCGTTCGCCGCCGCCGTCGAGCATGTCCGCGAAGAGTTGGTCGACGGGCTGCTGGCGATGCCGTTCGACGGCTCGATCGAGGCCGAGCAGTACGTGGCGCGGTTCTCCGCCCGCTGGTCCACCCGCTTCGTCGAGGCGATCACGGTGACCGACCAGCCGTCGGTGCGCTCGGGTCACGTGCTGCTGGGCTGCGCGCAGTGGCACGAGGTACAGGTGCTCAAGTTCGTCCACCACCGGTTCGTACTGGCCCGACCGGATCTCGCCCTGCACCAGCGCGGCCAGGCACGGCTGCTGGGCACCCTGGTCGAGGCGCTCTGGGAGTGGCTGCTCGACCCGGAGGAGGAGTCGCGGCTGCCCCGCCGGCTGCACGACCTGGTCGAGCTGGCCGAGGCGGAGCTGCACCCGCGGATCCCGGACCGGATCGGCCGCGCCCGGGGGCGGGCCATCGTGGACTTCGTCGCGCAGCTCACCGACGGTCAGGCGGTGGCCATGCTGGATGCGCTCTCCGGTCGCTCCGGCGCCCTCTGGACCGACGCCTTCGTGCTCTGACCCGACCCCGCGCGGCCTGACCTGCTCTGACCCGACCCCGCGCTGACCCGACCCCGCGCTGACCCGACCGCGCGCTGACCCGACGTCAGGCGACCGACTGCCACCAGCCGTCGACGGCTGGTGGTTGGTCGACCACCACCCGCTCGCCGGGGCGGGGCACCGCGAGCCGCACGTCGCGGGCCTTCGCCTCGGCCCACAGCCGGTCGACCGGCTCGGACCAGTCGTGCAGGGCCAGGTTGAACGTCGCCCAGTGCACCGGAACGAACAGCCCGCCGCGCAGGTCGAGGTGGGCGTCGACCGCCTCCTCGGGGAACATGTGGATCGTCGGCCAGGCCCGGTCGTACGCGCCGATCTGCATCAGCGTCACGTCGAACGGCCCGTGCTCGGCGCCGATCGTCGCGTACCCGTCGAAGTAACCGGAGTCACCGGTGTAGAAGACCCTGCGGCGGGCCCCGGCCACCACCCACGAACTCCAGAGCGTGCCGTCACGGCGCAGACCCCGCCCGGAGAAGTGCTGGGCGGCGGTGGCGGTGATCTCCAGCCCGGCGACCCGGTGTGACTCGGACCAGTCCAGCTCGATGATCCGTTCGGCGGGGACGCCCCAGCGGTCCAGGTGCGCGCCCACCCCGAGCGGCACCAGGAACGGCGCGGACTGCCCGACCAGCAGCGCCCGCACGGTGGCCATGTCGAGGTGGTCGTAGTGGTCGTGCGAGATCAGGATGGCATCCAGCGGCGGCAGCTCGTCGAGGCGTACCGGTGGCTCGTGCAGCCGGCGAGGACCGACCAGCCCGGAGGGAGAACACCGCTCACTCCACACCGGGTCGAGCAGCACCCGCCGGCCCTCGATCTCGATCAGCGTCGAGGCGTGGCCGTACCAGACGATGTTCAGCTCGTCGGCGGTGTCGGCGGTGTCGGCGGTGTCGGCGGCCGCCGGCGCGCCGGCAAGCCCGGACGCGCTGGGGCGCAGCAGCGGCACGGCAGCGGTGGGGCGTCGCTTCTGCTTGCCGAAGATCAGCTCGCGGAGCAGGTTGCGGCCCGGCTCGGCGACCATCGTGCGGGTGCCGACCTGGTTGTGGAAGGTGCCCTCGCGGAACTGGGGCGAGCGGGCCGCCCGTTCGGCCCGGGCCCCGCTGAGCCGGCCGCCGAGCGCTGCCGGCACATCCCGGGCGACCCAGGCCAGCCCGGCCAGCGCCGCCAGCCCGGCCGCGCCCCGCATCCGCCGCCCGAGCGACCGTTCGACGTCCGTGCTCTGCGCTCGTGCCATTGCCGTCCCTCCGACGTGTCCGCCCTACACGGTAGTCACCCGGACCGGTCCGTGCCTCGGCGGTCGCCACGCCGGGTCGGTCGCCAGCGGTGGCGACCGACCCGGGACAGGCTCAGCTGGCGCCCTAGCCGCCGTTGCTGGGGCGTCGGGCGGTGATCCGGAACGTCTTGCCCACGCCCGCGATCCGGTCGACGGCGGTCAGGAACCTGCGGCCCATGGCGGCCCGGGCCTGGACCGCCGGGTGGGTGGCCCCGAAGTCCTCCGGGTTGGCCTGCCCGTCGGCGAAGAGCGCGTACGTGAGCACGGCCGCACCGGAGCGGTCGAAGATCACTCCGGCCTCGTGCCGGGCGTCGCCGTACCAGCCGGCCTTCGTGGCGATCCGGGCCCGCTCGTCCGAGGACATCGTCCGGCGGATGCCGTCGGTGAACGCCACCGGGGCACGCAGGAGACCCAACAGGTACGTCGTCGAGGCGGGGGAGAGCAGCGTGCCGCCGACCAGGGCACGCAGCAGGTCGTGCGTCTCGCGCGGGGTGCTGGTGCCGAGGAAGAACCGGTTCGGGTTGGCCACCGGCTGGACCTGGGTGTTCGGGAAACCCTTGGCGACCAGGATGGAGTTGATCTCGGCGGCCGGGGCGACCAGCCCGCACAGCCGCACGGCCGTGTCGTCCGAGACGGTCAGCAGGTTGGCCAGCACGTGCCCGAGGGTCACCATGCTCGGGTATGCGCCGTCCAGGCTGAAGATGCCGTCACCCCCCGGCACCACGATCGCCGCGCTCACCTCGACCTGCTGGTCCAGGGTGAGCAGCCCCCGGTCGACCTTGTCGAGCACCGCGGTCGCGACCGCGATCTTGTTGACGCTGTACGCCTCGATCCGCCGGTCCGCGTCGGTCTCCACCGCGACCACCGGCGAGCCGGCCGGGTCGGCGACGCTGACGTACGCCTGCCAGTTACCGCCGGCCTCAGCGCTGTGCTTGGCGAAGACGGCGCCGACCCGGTGGGCTGCCCGGGCGGGAGTGGTCGGGGCGACCTCGGTGCTCTCGGCGGCGCTCGCCGAGGAGGCGGCACCCAGCACCGTGCCCGCGGTGGCCACCGTGCCCAACCCGAGTGCAGTTCTGCGGTTCAGTCGCATGATCGATCTTCTCCCCCATCGTGGTGTGCCAGTGCGCTTGCTGGCACACCACCCTAGGCGAGTTGATCGATCCACAATGTCCCCCCGAACAGTCCCGAACAACTCCGAACAGCTCAGCCGAACCGTCGGCGAAGTGCGGCGCCGACCGCGCCGGCCGACCCGGTCACGAGTTGTCGCAGGTCGGGCAGGTGGCCGCCGCGTACCGACTCGCCAGCCGGGTTCGGGGCGAAGACGCTGCCGTCGTTCGGGGCGACCGGCCGTCCACTCAGGCCGGCCAGTCGCATCAACGGCCCGACGAGGACGTCGTAGACGCCCGGCAGCACGATGAACCCGGCCCGCATCACCACGTTGAGCCGGCCCACGGAAACCTCCCGGCGAGGCCGGTCCACACAGTGCACGATGGCACGGGCCACCCGCTGCGGGCCGCTGATCGGCAGTGGAGGTCGCCCGACCCGACCCAGGTAGTTCGCCGCCTGCTGGTAGACCGGAGTGTCCACGCTGCCCGGGTTGACCAGACACAGCCGGATCCCCGGGCTGTCCCGCAACTCCTGCTGCACCGTGCGGACCAGCCCCTGCAACCCCCACTTGCTCGCCACGTACGCGCTCATGTACGGGGCGGTGATGTGCCCGAGCACCGAGCCGGTGAGGACGATCGTGCCGACCCCGGTGGCCCGGAAGTGTCGCAGCGCCACCCGCACCGAGCTGGCCGCGCCGAGCAGGTCGGTCCGCACCACCTGGTCGAAGACCCGCCCGGGCAGCTCGTCGAAGCGACCGTAGGCCATCACCGCCGCCGTGTGCACCCACACGTCGATGCGGCCGAACCGGTCGATCGCCGCGTCGGCGAGCGCGTCCAGCGCGCCCGGCTCGGTGACGTCGGTCGGCACGGTCAACACATCGACGTCCGCGCACTCCGCGCGTACCTCAGCCAGGGTCGTGGTGGCGCGAGCGGCGAGGACCAGGCGGTCGCCGCGCTCGGCGAACGCCCGGGCCGTCGCACGGCCGATCCCGCTGCTCGCGCCGACGATCACGACCACTCGACTCACGGCGCTGGCTGCATTCGTGACTGCGGGGCTCGCAACCCCGGCTCACTCCTCGCACTCACGGCGCTGGCTGCATTCGTGACTGCGGGGCTCGCAACCCCGGCTCACTCCTCGCACTCACGGCGCTGGCTGCATTCGTGACTGCGGGGCTCGCAACCCCGGCTCACTCCTCGCACTCACGGTGCGAGCACGACCTTGATGCAGCCGTCCTCCTTCTTCTGGAACATCTCGTACGCCTCCGGCGCGCGGGCCAGCGGCACCCGGTGGGTGCGCAGGTCCTCCACACCCAGCGGGTCGTCATCACCGGAGAGCAACGGCAGGATCTCGTCGGTCCACCGGCGCACGTGGCACTGCCCCATCCGCAACTGGATGCCCCGGTCGAACATCTCCATCAGCGGCATCGGGTCCGCCTCGCCGCCGTACACGCCGGAGAGCGAAACGGTGCCGCCACGGCGAACCGCCTTGAGCGCGGCGTGCAGAACGGACAGCCGGTCCATGCCGACCCGGTCGGTCATCGTCTGGGCCAGCTTGTCCGGCAGCAGTCCGACGGCGGCGTGGGCCAGCTTGCCCCCCGGCGAACCGTGCGCCTCCATCCCCACCGCGTCGATCACCGCGTCCGGGCCGCGCCCGTCGACCAGGTCGATCAGCGCGCCCGGCACGTCGGACAGTTCACGGACGTCGAGCACCTCGATGCCGTGCCGACGGGCCAGCTCCAACCGCTCGGGCACCAGGTCCAACCCGATCACCCGGCCGGCGCCCAGGTGGCGGCCGATCCGAGCGCAGAACTGCCCGACCGGGCCCAGCCCGAAGACGGCCAGGGTGCCGCCGGGTGGGGTGTCGGCGTACTTCACCGCCTGCCAGGCGGTCGGGAGGATGTCGGACAGGTACAGGTAACGCTCGTCGGCGCCGGTCGGCGGGACGACGATCGGGCCGAAGTGGGCCTGCGGGACCCGCAGGTACTCGGCCTGCCCACCGGGCACCGACCCGTAGAGCGAGGTGTAACCGAACAGCGCCGCACCCTTGCCCTCGCTGGTCACCTGGGTGGTCTCGCACTGCGCGTAGAGCTGGCGGTCGCACATCCAGCAACTCCCACAGGAGATGTTGAACGGCACCACCACCCGGTCGCCCGGCTTCAACCCGGTCACCTCCGACCCGACCTCCTGGACGATGCCCATCGGCTCGTGGCCCAGGACGTCACCCGGCTTCAGGTACGGCCCGAGAACCTCGTACAGGTGCAGGTCGGAGCCGCAGATCGCGGTTGAGGTGATCTTCACGATCGCGTCGGTGGGCTCCTCGATCCGAGGGTCCGGCACCTCCTCGACCCGTACGTCCCGCTTGCCCTGCCAGGTCAGTGCCTTCATGTCCCTCGTCCCTTCTCACGCGGTCTCGAGAGACTGCTACCCGGGCTCGGGCACTTGAACCGGCTTCGCGCTCCGATGTCCGGTTTGTTCGCGGCGCTGTCTTGCGGTGGGTGGTGGCGGTGGGGGCTGGGGCGGCGTCTTCGTCGGTGGTGGCGGTGGGGGCTGGGGCGGCGTCTTCGTCGGTGGTTGCGGTCCGGGGCTGGCGCGGCGTCTTCTTCGGTGGTTGCGGTCTGGGGCTGGGGGCGACCGTCCCCGGCTCCGGGCGGTCAGGCTTGATCCCTGCGCCGGGAACGGTCGCCCCCAGCCCCGTGGGTGGCCGCTGTCCGTCCGCTCCTTGCGCGCCGCCCGACAACCCCGGCAGGTGGGGGCGCTTCGGGTGGGCTCAGTGCGCTGGTCTGCACGCGCTGGTCTGCAAGCCCTGGTCATCGCGCCTCGATGTGTCCGGCTTGTCGGTTCTGTTGTCCTGCCGCGCGACTCGGGCAGGCCGAGAGCGGCTTGATCGACTCGTGTTCCTTGAAGTCGCGGTATCCGAGGTGCGGTGAAAGCCCGACTTCATGAAATCCGAGTGGATCAAGCGGGCTCGGGCTCGGGGGACGCCGGGCCAAGGACCGAACGCCGGGCCAAGGGCAAACGCCGGACCGCCGTACCCCGAAAACAGTGCAGGGGTACGGCGGTCCGGCGTCGTGCGGTGGCCTCAGGAGCCGGGGGTGTTGTTGGCACCCTTCGCGGTGGCCGCGAGGTAGTCGCGGTTGAGTCGGCCGATGGTGTTCAGCGGGATGCCCTTCGGGCAGGCCGGGGTGCACTCGCCGGCGTTGGTGCAGCCGCCGAAGCCGGCCTCGTCGTGCGCGTCGACCATGCCGATCACCCGCGTGTACCGCTCCGGCTGGCCCTGCGGTAGCAGCGAGAGCTGGGTGAGCTTGGCGGCGGTGAAGAGCATGCCGGAGCCGTTCGGGCAGGCTGCCACGCAGGCGCCGCAGCCGATGCAGGCCGCCGACTCGAAGGCGGCGTCCGCGTTGGCCTTGGCGACCGGGGTGGAGTGCGCCTCGGGCGCGCTGCCGGTTGGCGCGGTGACGTAGCCGCCGGCCGCGATGATCTTGTCGAAGGCGCCCCGGTTGACCACCAGGTCCTTGATGACCGGGAAGGCGCTGGCCCGCCACGGCTCGATGTCGATCGTCTCGCCGTCCTTGAACTGCCGCATGTGCAGTTGGCACGCGGTGGTGCCGCGCTGCGGCCCGTGCGCGTCACCGTTGATCATCAGGCCGCACATGCCGCAGATGCCCTCGCGGCAGTCGTGGTCGAACGCCACCGGGTCCTCGCCGGAGAGGATCAGCCGCTCGTTGAGCACGTCGAGCATCTCCAGGAACGACATGTCCGGGGACACGTCGTCGACCGGGTAGGTCACCATCCGACCCTTGTCCTCAGGGCCCTTCTGGCGCCAGATGCGCAGGGTCAGGTTCACTTGTAGCTCCGCTGCGTGGGGTGGACGTATTCGAACTTCAGGTCTTCCTTGTGCAGCACCGACGGCTCGCCGTCGGCGGTGAACTCCCAGGCCGCCACGTACGCGAACCGGTCGTCGTCGCGCTGCGCCTCGCCGTCGGGGGTCTGGTGCTCGGCCCGGAAGTGGCCGCCGCAGGACTCCTCGCGGTGCAGGGCGTCGATGCACATCAGCTCGGCCAGTTCGAAGAAGTCGGCCACCCGGCCGGCCTTCTCCAGCGACTGGTTGAGCTCCTCACCGGTGCCGGACACCTTGACGCGCTGCCAGAACTGCTCGCGCAGGCCGCGGATCTCGTCGATCGCCTTGCGCAGCCCGGCCTCGCTGCGTTCCATGCCGCAGTGTTCCCACATGATCTGGCCGAGTTCCCGGTGGAACGAGTCCACGGTCCGGTCCCCGTCGACAGCAAGCAGCCGCTGGACGCGGTCCTCGACGTCGGTGCGGGCCGCGACCGCCGCCGGGTGGCTGGCGTCGACCTTCTCCAGCGGGCCGGAGGCCAGGTAGTTGGCGAGGGTGGTGGGCAGCACGAAGTAACCGTCGGCGAGGCCCTGCATCAGCGCGGAGGCGCCGAGGCGGTTCGCGCCGTGGTCGGAGAAGTTGGCCTCACCGATCACGAACAGGCCGGGGATGTTCGACTGGAGGTCGTAGTCGACCCACAGGCCGCCCATCGTGTAGTGCACGGCGGGGTAGATCCGCATCGGCACCTCGTACGGGTCCTCGCCGGTGATCCGCTCGTACATCTCGAAGAGGTTGCCGTACTTGGCCTCGATGGCCTTGCGGCCCAGCCGGTTGATCGCGTCGGCGAAGTCGAGGTAGACGCCGAGCTTGGTCGGCCCCACGCCCCGGCCCTCGTCGCAGACGTTCTTCGCGGCGCGGGAGGCGATGTCGCGGGGGACCAGGTTGCCGAAGGAGGGGTAGATCCGCTCCAGGTAGTAGTCCCGCTCGTTCTCGGGAATCTCCCGAGGGTTGCGGTCGTCACCCTTGGTCTTCGGCACCCAGACCCGGCCGTCGTTGCGCAGTGACTCGCTCATCAGGGTCAGCTTCGACTGGTGGTCGCCGGAGACCGGGATGCAGGTCGGGTGGATCTGCGTGTAGCAGGGGTTGGCGAAGTACGCGCCCTTGCGATGCGCCCGCCAGGTGGCGGTGACGTTGCAGCCCTTGGCGTTGGTGGAGAGGTAGAAGACGTTGCCGTAGCCACCGGAGGCGAGCACCACGGCATCGGCCATCTCGGTGCTGATCTCGCCGGTGACCAGGTCCCGGACGACGATGCCGCGGGCCTTGCCGTCGACGAGGACCAGCTCCAGCATCTCGTGCCGGGCGTTCATCTCGACGTTGCCCAGGCCGATCTGCCGCTCCAGGGCCTGGTACGCGCCGAGCAGCAGCTGCTGACCCGTCTGGCCCCGGGCGTAGAAGGTGCGCTGCACCTGGGCACCGCCGAAGGAGCGGGTGTCCAGCAGGCCGCCGTACTCGCGGGCGAACGGCACGCCCTGGGCGACGCACTGGTCGATGATGTTGACGGAGACCTCGGCGAGCCGGTGCACGTTCGACTCGCGGGAGCGGAAGTCGCCGCCCTTGACGGTGTCGTAGAACAGCCGGTGTACGGAGTCCCCGTCGTTGCGGTAGTTCTTCGCCGCGTTGATGCCGCCCTGTGCCGCGATGGAGTGCGCCCGGCGCGGGCTGTCCTGGTAGCAGTAGGACTTCACGTGGTAGCCCTGCTCGGCCAGGGTCGCCGCGGCCGAGCCACCGGCCAGGCCGGTGCCGACCACGATCACCGTCATCTTGCGTCGGTTGGCGGGGTTGACCAGCTTGGCCTCGAAGCGGCGGGTCTCCCAGCGCTTCTCGACCGGGCCGGCGGGAGCCTTGGTGTCGGCGATCGGGTCGCCCTCGGTGAAGAGTTCCATGTCAGGACACCAATCCGGTGAGTACGGCGAACGGGACCACCAGGTACCCGGCGCAGAGCAGCACGGCGAAGACCAGAGCTGCGGTACGCGCCCGACGCTCGCCTCGCGGGGTCTGCTGACCCAGGCTGCGGAACGCGCTGAACGCGCCGTGGCGCAGGTGGAAGCCCACCGCGAGGATGGCCAGCGTGTAGAAGAGCGTCACGTACCAGCGCTCCGGCGCGAAGTCGGCGACGACGTTGCCGTACGGCTTGCTGGCGTCGCCGACCGGGTTCAGCGTGCCGGTGGTCAGGTCCAGGAGGTGGTAGATCACGAAGAGCAGGATGATCACTCCACCCCAGCGCATCGTGCGGGCCGCGTAGCTGCCGTTGACCTTCTTGCGGTGCGCGTACTTGACCGGGCGGGCGGCGCGGGCACGTCGGGCCAGCACGGTGGCGGCGACGATGTGGGCGACGACCGCGACGAGCAGCACGGTGCGCAGGATCCAGAGGAACCAGACGCCGGGCAGCAGCGGCTTGCCGATGTCGCGCAGCCAGTGCGCGTAGTGGTCGAACGAGGTCTCCCCCGTGAACACCTTGAGGTTCCCGAGCATGTGGGCGATCAGGAACAGCGCCAGCAGGATGCCCGTCACCGCCATGACGGCCTTGAGGCCGACGTTCGAGCGGATGGGCGACCGAGTTTTCGTGATTACCACAGGACCGACGCTAGGAGCACTTCGATCAGTCGTCCAATGCATCAAACTCGCAGTGTTGATAGCCGTAGGCTATGTAGATGCAGCTCCATCAGCTCCGGTACTTCGTCGCGGTGGCCGAAGTACGACATTTCACCCAAGCCGCCGACATCGTGGGCATCACTCAGCCGTCTCTCAGTAAGCAAATTCACGCTCTGGAGGCCGACCTCGGAGCACCACTGTTCGAGCGGGTAAGGGGCAACATCGCCCTCACCGCGGCGGGGGAGGTGCTGTTGCCGTTGGCCACCCGGATCCTCGCCGACGTGGAGACCGCCACCCGGGAGGTGCAGGAGCTGGTCGGGCTGCGTCGGGGTCGGGTCCGGCTCGGGGCCACCCCGAGTCTGGCCACCTCGCTCGCCCCGCCGGTGCTGCGCCGGTTCCGTGACGCGCACCCCACCATCGACCTGCGCGTCGAGGAGGGCGGCTCGCAGGACCTGGTGCGCAACCTGCTCCGGGGCGACCTCGACCTGGCCCTGATCATCATGCCGGCACAGGGGGCCGACCCCGGGCTGCGGGTCGACCCGATCCTGCGGGAGAGCCTGGTGGTGGCCTCGGTGGGCGAGGTGCCCACCGCGTCGGCGACCGGTGAGCTGCGCATCACCGACCTGCGGGACCAGCCGATGGTCATGTTCCGGGAGGGCTACGACCTGCGGGACGCGACCATCCAGGCCTGCCGGGAGGCGGGCTTCGAACCGAGCTTCGCGGTGGACGGCGGCGAGATGGACGCCGTGCTCAGCTTTGTCGAGGCGGGGCTGGGCATCGCGCTGGTGCCGGGCATCGTGCTGGCCCGCCGCCCCGGCGTGCGGATCACCCCCCTCGCCCCGCCCGGGGTGCGACGCACCATCGCGGTGGCCCGCCGCCGCGACATCGTGCCCACCCACGCGGGTCGGGAGCTGCGGCGGATCCTGCTCGACTACATCCAGTCCGCTATCGACCGGGGTGAGCTGCCGCCCGGCGTGGAGCCCCTGACCTGACCCGGCCCGGCTGACCCGGGGAGCCAGCCGGGCCAGAGCGGACCGACCGGGTCAGCGGCCCTCGGCGTCGTCCATCGCCCGGTAGATCCGTTGCTCCGAGACGGGGTACGGGGTGCCCAGCGCCTGGGCGAAGACGTTCACCCGCAACTCCTCGATCATCCAGCGGATCTGTCGGACGGCGGTCTCCTGCCGACGGGCCGGCGGGAGAGCGGCGAGCAGGTCGGCGTACTCCTTCTGCACCGCCGCGATCCGGTCCTGCTGCTGGCGGTCCCGCTGCGGGTTGCCGCCGAGGCGCTCCAGCCGACGTTCGATGGCGGTGAGGTAACGCAGCAGGTCGGGCAGGCGCGCGTACCCGGTCTCGGTGACGAACCCGGCGTGCACCAGCCCGGCGAGCTGGCTGCGGATGTCGGCCAACGCCGCCACCACGGCGAGGTTGCGGGTGGCGCCGAGGCGCTGCTCCACGGCGTACGCGGCGGCGAGGACCTTGCGAACCCGGTCCATCACCTCGACCACGGTGTCGACCAGGTCGGCGCGGACCTTCTCGCGCAGGGCCGCGAACCCGTCGGCGTCCCACGCCGGCCCGCCCGCCGCGCCGATCAGCCGGTCGATGGCCGCGCCCGCCGCGTCCTCGATCAGCTCCTGCACGCCGCCGTGCGGGTTGCGGCTCAGCGCCAGCTTCGCCTCGTTGGTGAGCCGCCCCTGGAGGAACCGCGCCGGGGACGGCACGGTGAGCCGCAGCAGCCGGCGGGTGCCCGCCCAGTGCGACGCCTCCGCCTCGGCGGGGGAGTCGAACACCTTCACCCCGACCGTGGCGCCCTCGTCGACCAGCGCCGGGTACGCGGTCACCGCGTAGCCGGCGCGGACCTGCTCGATGCTGCGGGGCAGCGTGCCGATGCTCCACTCGCGCAGCCCGGTACGGGCCACCTCCGGTGCGGCGGCCGCCACGACCTGGCGTACCTCCTGGCGGAGCTGACGTTGCAGGGCCGGCAGGTCCTTGCCCTCGGCGACCGGCTTCTCGTCGGCGTCGAGCACCCGGAAGGTGACCCGCAGGTGGGCGGGGAGCTTGCCCGGCTCCCAGGCGTCGCGGGGGACGGTGACGCCGGTCATCCGGCGTAGCTGCCGGGTGAGCGCGTCCAGCAACGGTTCCTCGCCCGGGGTGATGGCCGCGAGGGCGGCGCGGGCGTAGTCCGGGACCGGGACGAAGTTGCGGCGCACCGCCTTGGGCAGCGTACGGATCAGCGCGATCACCGTCTCCTCGCGCAGCCCCGGCACCTGCCAGTCGAAGCTCTCCGCCGGCACCTGGTTGAGCAGGGGCAGCGGGATGTCGACGGTGACGCCGTCGGTCGGCGTGCCCGGCTCGAAGCGGTAGGTCAGCGGCAGAGTTACCCCCTGGGTCTGCCACTCGTCCGGGTAGTCGTCCTCGTCCACCCCCGGTCGCCCGTCGTTGACCAGCAGGTCACGGGTGAAGGTGAGCAGGTCGGGTTGCTCCCGGCGGGTCTTCTTCCACCAGCTGTCGAAGTGCCGTCCGGAGGACACGTCGGCCGGGATTCGCTGGTCGTAGAAGCCGAAGATGGTCTCGTCGTCGACCAGGATGTCCCGGCGGCGGGCGCGGCTCTCCAACTCCTCGATGTCGGCGAGCAGCCGCTTGTTGTCCGCCCAGAACTGGTGATGGGTCTGCCAGTCGCCCTCGACCAGGGCGTGCCGGATGAACAGCTCCCGGCTCAGCGCCGGGTCGATCCGCCCAAAGTTGACCTTGCGTGAGCTGACCAGTGGGACGCCGTACAGGGTGACCTTCTCGTAGGCCATCACCGCGGCCTGCTTCTTCTCCCAGTGCGGCTCGCTGTAGCTGCGCTTGACCAGGTGTTGCGCCAGCGGCTCGACCCACTCCGGCTCGACCCGGCCGGCGATGCGGCCCCACAGCCGGGAGGTCTCCACCAGCTCGGCGGCCATCACCCAGCGCGGCGGCTTCTTGAACAGCGCCGAGCCGGGGAAGAGCGCGAACTTCGCTCCCCGCGCACCCAGGTACTCGTGCTTCTGGGCGTCCTTGAGGCCGATGTGCGAGAGCAGGCCGGGCAGCAGCGACTGGTGCACCTTCGGGGTGTCGATCTCCTCCGGCAGGTCCGCGCCGCCACGGCGGCTCTCACCCCGGCCGGCGTCCGCGCCGTCGGCGGCGTCGCGCGCCGGTCGCCCACCGCGCCGGTCGCCCTCGGCCGGGGTACGCAGCACCTGACGCAGTTGGCTGACGATGTCCTGCCACTCGCGAATCCGCAGGTAGTTCAGGTACTCCGCCTTACACATCCGACGGAACGCGCTGGAGGACAACTCCCGCTGCTGCTCCCGCAGGTAACGCCACAGGTTGAGGTAGGCGACGAAGTCGGACTCCTTGTCGGCGAACCGGGCGTGCGCCTGGTCGGCCTGGGCCTGCTTCTCCGCCGGCCGCTCGCGCGGGTCCTGGATGGAGAGCGCGGCGGCGATCACCAGCACCTCGGTGGCGCAACCGTTGCGTTCGCCCTCGACCACCATCCGGGCCAGGCGCGGGTCGACCGGCAACTGGGCCAGGCGCCGGCCCAGCGCGGTGAGCCGCTTCGCCGGGTCCGCCTCGGTCGGGTCCAGAGCGCCCAGCTCGTGCAGCAGGTTGACGCCGTCGGTGATGTTGCGCTTGTCCGGTGGGTCGATGAACGGGAACGCGGCCAGGTCGCCGAGCCCGATCGCCGTCATCTGGAGGATGACCGACGCCAGGTTGGTGCGCAGGATCTCCGGGTCGGTGAACTCGGGGCGGGATCCGAAGTCCTGCTCGTCGTAGAGGCGGATGCAGATGCCGTCCGAGGTACGGCCGCAGCGGCCCTTGCGCTGGTTGGCCGACGCCTGGGAGACCGGCTCGATGGGCAGCCGCTGCACCTTGAGCCGGCTGGAGTAGCGGGAGATGCGGGCGGTGCCCGGGTCCACCACGTACTTGATGCCGGGCACGGTCAGCGAGGTCTCCGCGACGTTGGTGGCGAGCACCACCCGGCGCGAGCTGTGCGCGGCGAACACGCGGTGCTGCTCGGCGCTGGACAGCCGGGCGTACAGCGGCAGGATCTCGGTGCCGAGCAGCGAGCGTTTCTTCTGCACCAGCTTGCCCAGCGCGTCGGCGGTGTCGCGGATCTCCCGCTCCCCGCTGAGGAAGACCAGAATGTCGCCGGGACCCTCGGCGGCCAACTCCTCGACGGCGTCGCCGATCGCCTGGATCTGGTCGCGGACGTTCTCGCCGTCGTCGTCGCCGTCCTCCTCGCCCTCGGCGAGCTCGACGAGCGGCCGGTAGCGCACCTCCACCGGATAGGTACGCCCGGAGACCTCCACCACCGGCGCGGGCACGCCCTCCGGCTCGTCGGCCGTGGGCGGCCCGGCGAAGTGCCGGGCGAACCGGTCGGTCTCGATGGTCGCCGAGGTGATGATCACCTTGAGGTCGGGTCGGCGGGGCAGCAGCTCCCGCAGGTACCCGAGGATGAAGTCGATGTTGAGGCTGCGCTCGTGCGCCTCGTCGATGATCAACGTGTCGTACTGGCGCAGCATCCGGTCGGTCTGCAACTCGGCCAGCAGGATGCCGTCGGTCATCAGCTTCACCAGGCTGCGCTCGCTGACCTGGTCGGTGAAGCGCACCTTGTAGCCGACCACGTCACCCAGCTCGGTGCCCAGCTCGTCGGCGATCCGGTCGGCCACCGTGCGGGCGGCCAACCGTCGGGGCTGGGTGTGCCCGATCAGGCCGTGCACCCCGCGCCCCAACTCCAGGCAGATCTTGGGGATCTGGGTGGTCTTGCCGGAGCCGGTCTCGCCCGCCACGATCACCACCTGGTGATCACGGATGGCGGTGGCGATGTCGTCCTTGCGATCGCTGACCGGCAGCCCCGCCGGGTACGTGATCACGGGCACCGCCGCTTGGCGGTTGGCGAGCCGCTGCTCGGCCCGGACCAGGTCGGCGGTGATCTCGGCCAGCGCCGCCTCCCGACGCTGCGGGTCACGCAGCTTGCGGGCACCGTCCAGCCGCCGCTGGAGCCGGCGCTGGTCGCGGAACATCAGAGGAGTCAGGCGGCGGTGCAGCTCGCGAACCGGGTCGGTCGCGACGGAGGCGGTTGGATTCTGCATGTCGTGCCCAAGGATAGGCAGCCCGGCGGCGTACCGCCCCTGGGTTACCGCGCGGCCGGTCCGTGGACGCCCGCGACCGGCACCTAGAGTGGGCGCTCGACGTCGAGCGCTGGGGGCCGAGATGGAGCTGCGGGACACCGACCGTGCGTTGGTGCAGGCCGCCACCGCCGTCGCCAAGCTGCGCTGCCGCAGCCGGCACCACACCGTCGCGTCGGCCGCCCGGACCGCCGACGGGCGGGTCTTCACGGGCGTTAACGTCCAGCACTCCACCGGAGGGGCCTGCGCCGAACTGGTGGCGATCGGCACGGCCGCCACACAGGGCGTCACCGAGTTGGAGACGATCGTCACGGTCGCCGACCGGGGCCGCGAGGTCAGCGAGCCGTGCGGCGACTGCCGGCAGGTGCTGGCCGACTGTTTTCCGGCGCTGCGCGTCATCACCGGGGAGCTGGACGCGCTGCGCGTGGTCGAGATCGGTGCGTTGACCGGCTGACTCAGTCGCCCGCCGCCGCCTCCAGCATCGACCGGGGGAGCGGCACGCCCTCGAACCGCACGTTGCCTTCGGGCACCATCCAGCTCATCACCCGCACGGTCAGGCGTCCGGCCCGCACGGCCGGGTCGTTGGCGTAGAGGTCACGCGCCTCGTCCGGGGCGATGGAGAGCACGACGAAGCCCCGCAGCTGGTCGTCGTCGGCGTCCAGGAACGGCCCGGTCGCGAGCACCAGCCCCTGCTCCACCAGCCCCGCCTGGTGGGCCAGGTGCGCGTCCTGCAACCGGTCGATCGCGTCCTGCGGCAACTCTGGCGGGTGTGACGGTCGGGCCAGGAGGACGACCGTGTGCTGGTCGAATCGCATGAGCCCACCCTAGGTGCGCCGCCCCCTTCGCGCGGGCGTCTGCCCTGCTCAGGCGCGCGCGGATCGACAAGCGCCAGTTAGGTGGCCCCCACCTGAGCGGCTAAGGTAAGGCGTACCTAAGCATGAACGTGCAGGAGACTCGTGACCACCCTCGCCACCCGGCCGACCCAGGCCCGCAACCGGTCCGGCACCCGCACCGGCCGCCGGGTGGCCGTCACCGTCGGGTCCGCGCTGGTGCTGCTGCTCGCCGTGTTGGCCAGCTTCGCGCTCGGCAGCCGGCAACTCGGCATCGACCAGGTCTGGCACGCTCTCGTCGCACCGGACGGCGGCGACGCCAGCACGATCGTCCGTGAGCTGCGGATGCCGCGCACCGCGCTCGGCCTCACCGTCGGGCTCGCCCTCGCGGTGGCTGGCGTGTTGTTCCAGGCGCTCACCCGCAACCCCCTCGCCGAGCCCCGCATCCTCGGCATCAGCGCCGGCGCGTCGTTCGGTGTGGTGCTCGCCATCTCCGTCTTCGGCATCAGCACGCTCGCCGGGTACGTCTGGTTCGGCATCGCCGGGGCGCTGATCGCCGGGCTGCTGGTCTTCGCCATCGCCACCCGGGCCCGCGAGGGCGCCAGCCCGGTCACCCTCGCGCTGGTCGGCGCGGCGCTCGACGCCAGCCTGGCCTCCGGGGTGTACGCGCTGCTCAGCATCGACGCCCGCACCTTCGAGGAGTACCGGTTCTGGGTGGTCGGTGGCCTGGGCGGCCGCGATCTCTCGGTCGCCGCGCAGGTGCTGCCCTTCGTCCTCGCCGGTCTGGTGCTGGCCGCCCTGGTGGCTCGAGGCCTGGACGCGTTGGCCCTCGGCGACGACGTGGCCCGCGGTCTCGGCCACCGGATCGGCCTGGTCCGCCTCGGCGGTGGGCTCGCCGCCGTGCTGCTGACCGGGGCCGCGGTGGCGGCCGCCGGACCGGTCGCCTTCGTCGGGTTGGCCGTGCCGCACCTGGCCCGCGCCCTGGTCGGCGCGGACCACCGCTGGACCCTCGCCGTCTCCGCCCTGCTCGGGCCCGCGCTGCTGCTCGGCGCCGACATCGTGGGCCGGGTCGTCGCCCCGCCCGGCGAGATACCGGCCGGGATCGTCACCGCGCTGATCGGAGCGCCACTGCTGGCCGTCCTGGTCCGCCGCGCCCGGGTGGTGACCGCGTGACCACCACCCAGCGCCCCTCGGGCCCCACCGACCCACCTGGCTCTGCCGGCTCGGCTGGCTCTGCTGGCTCGGCCGGCTCGGCTGGCTCGGCGGGTTCTGCTGGTCCCGTTGGTTCTGTCGGCCTGGCTGGCCCGGCTCGCTCCGCTGGATCGCTGGCCGTCGGGGCCGCCGGCTCGCCTGGTGGCGGCTCTGCCCGGCTGCCCGGGCGGTCGCTGCTGCGGGTCGGCGCGGTCAGCCTGGTCGTCCGCCGCCGCGCGGTGCTGGTCGCCGCCGTGCTGACCGTGTTGCTCCTGCTGGCGGTCGTGCTCAGCCTCTCGCTGGGCACCCCCTACGTCGCCCCCGCCGACGTGCTGCGCGCCCTCTCCGGCGCCGGCACCCCGTACGACCTCGTGGTCTTTGATCTTCGGTTGCCGCGGGTCGTGCTGGCGGCGGTGGCCGGCGCGGCCTTCGGCATCGCCGGCACCCTGATCCAGAGCGTGGCCCGCAACCCACTCGCCAGCCCGGACGTCATCGGCATCACCCAGGGCGCCGGCCTCGCCGCGACGGTGGCCCTGACCAGCGGCATGGCCGCGGTGCTGGTGGCACCCACCGCGCTGGTGGGCGGGCTGCTGGCGGCGGTGTTGCTGTTCGCCCTCGGCGCCCGGCACGGGCTGGCCGCGCAGCGGTTCGTGCTCGCCGGGGTGGCGGTCGCCTTCGGCTTCCGGGCGCTCACCGAGGTGGTCATGCTCACCGCCGACCCGATCGACGGCCTCCGCGCGCAGATCTGGCTGATCGGCACCCTGGCCGGCAAGGGCTGGACCGAGGCGGCCTGGATCGCCGGGACCCTGCTGGTGCTCCTGCCGGTGCTGGCCTGGGCCGGCTGGGCGCTGAACAGCACCGCCCTGGACGACGACACCGCCCGGGGCGTCGGGCTGCGCCCGGTGGCCCGCCGGATCGGCCTGGCCGGCACCGGCGTGCTCGTCGCCGCGATGGTCACCGCCCAGGTCGGCGCCGTCGACTTCGTCGCGCTGGTCGCGCCTCAGGTGGCCCGTCGACTGGTACGCGCCGAACGGCCACCGCTGGTCTGCGCCGCGCTGCTCGGCGCGTTGCTGCTGGTGCTGGCCGACCTGGCCGGCCGACGGCTGCTCGCACCCACCCAACTGCCCGCCGGCGTGCTGACCGCCGCGATCGGTGGCCCGTACCTGATCTTCCTGCTGCTGCGCGGACGGCGGCGGTCCTCGTGACGCCTCAAGGAGTCGTGTGATGCTCTCCACCCGCGACCTGGTCGCCGGCTACGACGAGCGGACCGTGCTCGACGGGCTCGACCTGGACCTGCCCGCCGACGCGTTCACCGTGATCGTCGGCCCGAACGCGTGCGGCAAGTCCACCCTGCTGCGCACCATGGCCCGACTGCTCACCCCACGCCGGGGCACGGTGCTGCTGGACGGCACCGCGATCCGCGAGCTGCCGACCCGCGAGGTGGCCCGCCGCCTCGGCGTCCTGCCGCAGAGCCCGCTGGTGCCCGAGGGCGTCACCGTGGCCGACCTGGTCGGGCGCGGCCGGCAGCCCTACCAGCGTTGGTGGCGGCAGTGGTCGTCGGAGGACGGCGCGGCCGTCGACCAGGCCATGGCCCTGGCCGACGTGACCGACCTGGCCGACCGACCGGTGGACAGCCTCTCCGGCGGTCAGCGGCAACGGGTGTGGATCGCCATGACGCTCGCCCAGGACACCGACGCCCTGCTGCTGGACGAGCCGACCACCTTCCTCGACCTGGCCCACCAGGTGGAGGTGCTGGACCTCCTGCACCGGCTGCGCGTCGAGCGGGGCCGCACCGTGGTCGCCGTGCTGCACGACCTGAACCAGGCCGCCCGCTACGCCGACCACCTGGTCGCGATGCGCGCCGGTGCCGTGGTGGCCGCCGGGCCGCCCCGGGAGATCCTCACCGCCGACCTGGTCCGCGACGTCTTCGGGCTGGCCTGCGTGGTCGTGCCCTGCCCGGTGACCGGCGCGCCGCTGGTGGTGCCCGCCTACACGGGCGGCAACTCCGCCGGGGCCGCGTCCTTGTCTGTGGGCGGCCTGGGCGGTTCCGCCGGGTCCGAGTCCGTTGGCGGCGCGGGCGGTTCCGTCGGGTCCGCTGTCACGGGAGACCCTGATTCGTCGACGGCGTCCGTACCGGGCGCCCGACCCACCACCGGCGACGCGGCCACCCCGCTCGCCGGCTCGCACCCTTCGAAAGGACTCTGATGCGTCGTCTCGTCGCCGCTCTCGCCGCGGCCGTCGCCCTCGGCGTCGGACTCACCGCCTGCGGTGAGAGCGACCCGGTCGCCGGCTCCACCACCGGGGAGACCCGGGAGATCACCCACGCCATGGGCACCACCAAGGTCCCGGCCGAGCCCAAGCGCGTCGTCGTGCTCGACACCGACAAGATCGACACCGCGCTCTCGCTGGGCGTCACGCCCGTCGGCGCCGCCACGGCCGGCGAAGCCAAGAGCTGGCCCACCTACTTCGGCGCGGACAAGCTCGCCGGCATCAAGGAGGTCGGGGTGCTCGCCGAGCCCGACCTGGAGGCGATCAACGCGCTCAAGCCGGACCTCATCCTCGGCAGCAAGTTCCGCCAGGAGAAGTTCTACGACGAGCTGGCCGCCATCGCGCCGACCGTGTTCACCGACAAGGTGGGCATCACCTGGAAGGACAACTTCCTCCTGGACGGCAAGGCGCTCGGCCGCGAGCAGCAGGCCAAGGATCTGCTCGGGGCGTACGAGAAGCGGGCCAAGGACTTCGGTGCGACCCTCGGCGACGCCGCCACCCGCAAGGTGTCGATCGTGCGGTTCCTGCCCGGCAACATCCGGGTGTACGGCCCGGACTCGTTCTCCGGCATCGTCATCGGCGACACCGGTCTGGGCCGCCCCGAGCGGCAGTTGCTCGCCAACAAGGAGGACAAGCGCTTCGACCTGGTCAGCCCCGAGCGGGTCAACGAGGTCGACGGTGATGTCATCTTCGTGACCGCGTACGGCGACAAGGCTGCCGCCGAGCAGACCAAGGTCGCCGGCGGGACCCTCTGGAAGGGCCTCAACGCCGTCAAGGCCGGCAAGGCGTACCCCGTCTCCGACGAGGTCTGGATGACGGGCATCGGCGTCGGTGCCGCCAACAAGATCCTCGACGACCTGACCAAGTACCTCCCCGCCGCATAACAACCCGCGGGCGCGAGCGCCTTACGGGCA
Source organism: Micromonospora cabrerizensis (assembly GCF_022230955.1). Taxonomy (GTDB): domain Bacteria; phylum Actinomycetota; class Actinomycetes; order Mycobacteriales; family Micromonosporaceae; genus Micromonospora; species Micromonospora cabrerizensis. The sequence continues at coordinate 97,463 of NZ_JAKKFI010000067.1, read as the reverse complement.
CGCGCGCGCATGATCGCGCTGGATCCAGGAAGTAGTGGCATCCCTTTGCGGGGAGGCCACTACTTCCATGTTCGAGCGCGATCATCGTGGCCGGACGGAGCGGGAGCGCGCCCGCAGCGCGGCCCTGACCTCGGCGAGGAATCCGTCGAAGTCGTCCCGGAGGCGCCTGGCGGTCACGTGCAGCACGATCCAGTCCCCGCCGAGCAGCTTGTTGAGCCGCCGGCGGTCCCGATGAAACTGCTCAGGATCGTCGTGCCAGAGCCCGTCATACTCCACCGCCACCTTGAACTCTGGCCAAGCCAGGTCGAGTCGGGCCACGAACCGGCCCTGGTCGGCTACGACCCACTGCGTCTGAGGGCGGGGCAGGCCGGCGAGCACCAGCCGCACCCGCGTGCGTGACTCCTGGGGTGACTCCGCGCCGCCGTCGGCGAGATCAACCGCACGCAGCAGGGACCGCCAGCCGCGTCGACCAGCCCGGCTCAGGGCGTACTCCCGTAGGGCCGGCACGTCGGTGAGCCGTCTCGCCAGCATGCCATCGAGGACGACCACCGCCTCGATCACATCGAGCCACCGGGCGAGATCCCAGCAGGTGCGCGCCGGACTGGTCACCCTCAGCCCTGCCCTGTCCACCGCGTCGCCGGGATCGAACTCCGCGTGGTGAATTCGGAGCCCGGCGGCCGGCCCGATCCGAGTTGCTCGGGGAACCAGCACGTCCACCGGCTCGTTCGCAGCGGGTGCCGGGCAGCCGTACAGGGCCGCAGCGGAGCGCCCCGCGATGGCCGCTTCTGATGGGATCAGCCAACGCCCGACGGCGGCGCACCTGACCTGGTGCGTGACTCGGACCCTGGCATCGGCATAGACGTCCCGGAACAGTGGTCGCCACGCGGAGCTGCGCAGGTCGTTTCGGCTCAGCAAACCGCGCGAGACGGCGATCGAGCCGCGGAAGACCCGATTACGCAGCTGTGGCGGACGTCGAGGAGCTTTCGGCATGGGCTCCAGGCTGGCCGATCAGCCTCGCGCCACGCTGCCCCTGTGGATAACCACCGACCAGGCTTCGGTGGTCGTGCACGCCGTTGTCCCCATGATCGCGCTCGAACATGGATGTAGTGGCCTCCCGAGAGGGCGAGGCCACTACATCCTGGATCGAGCGTGATCTTGCGAAGACGGGTGAGCGGGGGCGGCACGCGGACGGTGGGAGTGGGGTGGGGTGGGGTGGGGTGGGGGTTAGGCGGCGGTGGACCAGATGGCGCGGAAGGCGGCGGCTTCGCCGGACAGCCATCGTTCGATCTGGTCGGGCTTGGCGTCGTTGGGCATGCGGTGGGCCTGGCCACGACGGATGTCGACCAGGATCGGCTCGGCGTGCGGGAGCACCGCGTCCATGTGTCGGGCCATCAGGTGCAGGGTGGCGAGCACCGATTCCTCGCTCGGTGGGGTCTCGTCGAAGTGCAGGCGGACGGCTTCGGCGCGGCCGTCGGAGTGGCGTACGCCGAAGTGGGGGTTGATCTTGACGGGCAGGTCACCCAGCATCGCCAGGGCGTCGCGGGTCTGGGCGAGGTCGACGGCTGCCGGCTCGCCGAGGGAGTGCAGCCAGGCCGTGGCGCCGGGAACGAGCGCCTGGTAGAGCGGGCGCCATCGTGGCTTCACCACGTCGACCACCCCGGTCAGGTGCGTGCCACCGGTGTGGAAGGCGATGTCGGCCTTGAGCGCCTTGACGAACTGGCCGTGCGGGTTGAAGCCGGACCTGCTGGCGCGCTGCTTGCGCAGCCCGCCCACGAAGGTCGCCTTGGTGGGGCCGGTGCGGTCGACGTAGCGGGTGAAACCGAGCAGTGTGGCGTAGGGGGTGAGGGGCGTGGAGGCGGTCGCGGTCACGGGCGTCCTCCCAGGTCAGGATCTTGATTAGTACATACATTCTAATCGACGGGTCTGACATTGCCCAGTGACGTTGAGGGCGCGGACCGGCGTTCTGCGGCGCGGTGCAGCGGTCGCCAAAAGATGTCGCTGCTCTCAGGTCGCGTTCGCAATTGAGAATTTTGTCCCAGTTGTGGCGTTAGTGTGCGTTGTGACCATTATCTGGGCCCCCAGGGTGCTCGATCTCCGGCGAGGTGCGGCGGCGCGGACCGTCCGACCCGGCGACTCGGCGTCGGACCGGGACGGATACCTGGATCTGCTGCGGACGCTGGCACTGGTCCGGGTCGTGCTCTACCACGTCACCGGCTGGATCTGGCTGAGCCTGCTGGTCCCGGCCATGGGTCTGATGTTCGGCATCGCCGGTTCGTTGATGGCGGCGTCGCTGGACCGGAACGGCCCGCAGGCGGTGGTCCGGCGGCTACGCCGGCTGCTGCTGCCGTTCTGGGCGTTCGGCGCGATCACCCTGATCGTGCTGTCCGCCGGGTGGCGGCCGCTGCCCAGCGGCGTGTCCGGCTGGGGCGAACTGCTCTGGTGGGTCCTGCCCCTGCGGGTGCCTCCGGTAGGCGGGCCGTCCTGGGCCTGGGCGTTCCAGATCGGGCTCTGGTACGTCGTCACCTATCTGTGGCTGGTGCTGCTCTCGCCGGTCCTGCTGTGGGTGTTCCGCCGCTGGCCATGGCCCAGCATCGTGGTCGCGACCGCCCTGCCCGTCGGGATGCACCTCGCCCGGGTGCACGCCGGCTACTTCGTCGCCGCCTACCTGTCCTGCTGGTTGCTGGGTTTCGCCCGCCACGACCGACTGCTGCACCGCGTCCCGTGGCCCGGGTACGCCTGCCTGGTCGCCGGCCTGGCCGGAGTCGGCGGGACGTGGGTCGTGGGCGCCATCGTGACGGGCCGGGCCGTCGACCTCAACCACATCGCGGGTGGCACCACGCTCTGGTCGATGGCCCTCGTCGCCGTGCTGTTGAGGATCCGGCCCCGGCTCGTCGGCGCTCCGTCCCTGCGCCGCGCCCTTCAGCTGGTCAACGCGCGGGCGGTCACCATCTACCTCTGGCACATCCCGGCCAGCCTCGGGATGTTCCTGCTGCTCGCCCCGCTGCTCCCGTTCAACTCGGCCGCCTCGATCGCGCTGCGGCTGACCGGGGTGTGCCTACTGACCGCCGGTGCGGTGCTGCTGTTCGGCTGGGTCGAGGACGTGGCCGCCCGGCGTACCCCGGCGCTCCTGCGCCCCGGGTCGGTCGGCCCCCGACGGTCCGTCGGGGGCAGACACCTCAGAGCTGGCCGACGTCCGTGATCCGGACGACCGCGGCGCCGACCTCGTCGGAGGCCACCAGGTCGATCTCGGCGCTGATGCCCCAGTCGTGGTCGCCGTTGGGGTCGTCGAAGCTCTGGCGGACGGTCCACCGTTCCCGCCCCTGCTCGATCATGAGCAGCGCTGGCCCTCGGGCGTCCGGCCCGACGCCGATCGAGTCGTACTCCTCGAAGTACGGCGCGAGCGCCTCGGCCCACGCGTCGTAGTCCCAGCCGTCCTCGGCGTCCAACTCGGCCAGCAGGTCCCAGCGGCGCAGGGCGGCCAGCTCGACGCGGCGGAACAGCGCGTTGCGCACCAGTACCCGGAACGCCCGCGCGTTGCGGGTCACCGCCGGCGGCCGGTCGGTCAGCGCGGCGTGCGCCAGGGCCACCTCGGCAACGTCGGACGGGTTGCGCAGCCGCTCCCACTCGTCGATCAGGCTGGAGTCGACCTGGCGGACCAGCTCGCCCAACCACTCGATGAGGTCGATCAGCTCCTCGGTCTTGGCGTCCTCGGGCACGGTCTGGCGCAACGTCTTGTACGCGTCGGCCAGGTAGCGCAGGACCAGCCCCTCCGAGCGGGTCAGCCCGTAGAACTGCACGTACTCGGTGAAGGTCATGGCCCGCTCGTACATGTCGCGGACGACAGCCTTGGGGGAGAGCTGGTGGTCGGCGACCCAGGGGTGCCCCTGCCGGTACATCTCGTACGCGGCCTCCAGCAGCTCGGCGAGGGGCTTCGGGTAGGTCACCTCGTCGAGCAGTTCGAGGCGGGCCTCGTACTCGATGCCCTCGGCCTTCATCGCGGCGACCGCCTCGCCGCGCGCCTTGAACTGCTGCGCGGACAGGATCTGCCGGGGGTCGTCGAGGATCGACTCGACCACGCTCAGCACGTCGAGCGCGTACGACGGGGACTCGGCGTCGAGCAGCTCGATCGTGGCCAGGGCCAGGGGCGAGAGCGGCTGGTTGAGTGCGAAGTCCAGCTGGAGGTCGACGGTGAGCCGGATCCGCCGGCCGGTCTCGTCCGGCTCGGGCAGCTCCTCGACAACCCCACCGGCGCGCAGCGCCCGGTAGATGGCGATGGCCCGGCGGATGTGCCGGCGCTGGGCGGTTGGCTCCTCGTGGTTGTCGGTGAGCAGGTGCCGCATCGCGGTGAACGCGTCCCCGGGTCGACCGATGACGTTGAGCAGCATCGAGTGACTGACCTGGAAGCTGGAGGTCAGCGGCTCCGGCTCCGCGTCGACCAGCCGGTCGAAGGTGGGCTGGCCCCAGCCGATCGAGCCCTCCGGTGGCTTCTTGCGGACCACCTTGCGCCGCTTCTTCGGGTCGTCGCCGGCCTTGGCGAGGGCCTTCTCGTTGTCGATGACGTGCTCGGGGGCCTGCACCACGACCCGACCAATGGTGTCGTAGCCGGCCCGACCGGCCCGCCCGGCGATCTGGTGGAACTCCCGGTTCTTGAGCAGCCGGGTACGGACCCCGTCGTACTTGGACAGGCCGGTGAACAGCACGGTGCGGATCGGCACGTTGATGCCGACACCGAGGGTGTCGGTGCCGCAGATGACCTTGAGGAGACCGGCCTGGGCGAGAGTTTCCACCAGTCGGCGGTACTTGGGCAACATGCCGGCGTGGTGCACGCCGATGCCGTGCCGGACCAGCCGGGAGAGCGTCTTGCCGAAGCCGGCGGTGAACCGGAAACCGCCGATCGCCTCGGCGATCATGTCCTTCTCGGCGCGGGTGCAGACGTTGACGCTGGTCAGCGCCTGGGCGCGTTCCAGCGCGGCGGCCTGGGTGAAGTGCACCACGTACACCGGGGCCTGCTTGGTCTCCAGCAGTTCCTCAAGCGTCTCGTGCAGCGGCGTCATGGCGTACGAGAAGATGAGCGGGACCGGCCGTTCCGCCGAGCGCACGACGGCGGTCGGCCGCCCGGTACGCCGGGTCAGGTCGTCGACGAACCGGGTGGTGTCCCCCAGGGTGGCGGACATCAGGATGAACTGGGCCTGCGGCAGCTCGATGATCGGCACCTGCCACGCCCAACCCCGGTCGGGCTCGGCGTAGAAGTGGAACTCGTCCATGACCACCTGGCCGACGTCGGCCTTCACACCCTCGCGCAGCGCCAGGTTCGCCAGGATCTCCGCCGTGCAGCAGATGATCGGGGCGTCGGCGTTGACGCTGGCGTCGCCGGTGAGCATGCCGACGTTCTCGGCACCGAAGACCTCGCAGAGCGCGAAGAACTTCTCCGACACCAGCGCCTTGATCGGCGCGGTGTAGAAGGTCGTCCGGCTGTCGGAGAGCGCCGCGAAGTGCGCGGCGATGGCCACCAGGCTCTTGCCCGAGCCGGTCGGGGTGTTCATGATCAGGTTGGCGCCGGAGACGATCTCGATGACCGCCTCCTCCTGATGGGGGTAGAGGTCGAGGCCGCGCTCCTTCGCCCAACCGGCGAACGCGTCGAAGAGGGTGTCGGGGTCGGCGCTTCTCGGAAGCGCGGCGGTGAGCGTCATAGCCTGTCCATGGTGCCTGGATCATGCCCCGCTACGCCAACCCGGTGTCCGCCGGACCCCCGTCCGGGGAGGCGGGTCCGGGCCGCCGGTCCGGCCCGGCGCGTCACCGTCGGCGGTAGATCAGGTCGGCGACCGGCCGGCCGGCCGTGATCGCCCGCCGCTCGAACTTCGTCACCGGCCGGTGCGCCGGACGCGGCGCGAAGCCGCCGTACGCGTCCACCAGCCCCGGGTCGGCCTCCAGGGTCTCCCGCATCGACTCGGCGTACTCGGCCCAGTCCGTCGCACAGTGCAGCGTGCCGCCGGGCCGCAGCCGGGACCGCAGCAGCGCCACGTGCGCCGGCTGGATGATGCGCCGCTTGTGGTGGCGGGTCTTCGGCCACGGGTCGGGAAAGAAGACGTGCACGGCGTCCAGCGCGCCCTCGGGCAAGCCGTTGACCAGGGACAACGCGTCGCCCTGCGCCACCCGTACGTTGCGCAGGCCGCCGCGCTCCACCAGGTTGAGCAGGTTGGCGATTCCCGGCGTGTGCACCTCGACCGCCAGATAATCTCGATCCGGGTCGGCAGCAGCCATCGCGGCGGTGCTGTCGCCCATGCCAGAGCCGATCTCCAGCACCACCGGCGCCCGGCGACCGAACAGGTCGGCCAGGTCGACGGGCACGACCGGTCCGTCCGGCACATCCAGGCCGTACGCGGGCCAGAGCCGGCCCAGCGCATCGTTCTGCCGGTCGCTCATCCGACCCCGACGGGGATGGAACGTGCGGATCGTCCGGCTCTCGGGCGGGACGGCGGGGTCATGGTCGGTGGCGGTCACAGCGACCCGAGCGTACGCGAAGCCGTCGACGGATCGGGTGTGATGTGCGACCGGAAATGAGAGGATCCAACTGGTACGGCAGGTCGGGTGCTCCGCTGCCCGACACGGCCGCACGGCGTCGAGAGGGGGCATCGTGACAGTGACCCGTGGCGGCGTGACCCTGTCGGTGCTGGCCGTGCTCGTCGGCCCCCTGCTGGCCGCCGCTCCCGCGCTCGCCGCTCCCGTGCCTGGCGGCTCGGTGCTCGCCGCTCCTGCGCTTGTCGGCTCGGTGCTCGCCGCTCCGGCGCCGCAGCCCGAAGGTCCGCCGGGCGGCGCGTCTCAGCCATCGCCGGTGGACATCTTCGTCGAGGTGAGCCCCAGCACGGTGCAGCCCGGCTACCTGGTCGGCATCCGCGCCAGTTGCCGGGACAACTCGGTGGGCGCCACCGTCGTCTCCGACGCCTTCGGCGCGGTTGGCGTGCAGCCGCAGCGCGGAGTGCTCACCGCCGCGCCGATGGTGCGCGAGCGCACGCGCCCCGGCAACTACCGGGTCAAGTTGGAGTGCCGCGACGGCGACACCGCCTCGACCATGCTCCAGGTGGTCAAGAAGGTCCCGTCCCAGCCCAGTCGCGGTCCGGCCACCGGCTTCGGTGGGGGCACCGGCGGGATGACCGGCAAGCTGCTGCTACCCGGCGGCGCGGCGCTGACCATCACCGGGCTGATCCTCGCCGTGACGGCGCTGCGCCGGCCGCGTTCGGCCCACGGCGCTACGCGGCGCTGAGCCCGCCATGGCGATCTTCCGTCCCCCGTCGCCGCCGGCCGGTCCCCGCCAGCCCGGCGGCTCCGGCTCACGCCCGTCTCCCGGTGGGCGTCCGTCTCCCGGCTCGCGTCCGTCTCCCGGTGCAGGGTCGTCTTCCGGTGGGCGTGCGTCTTCGGGTGCTGGTGCGTCCTCGGGTGCCCAGCCCTCTCCCGGTGCTCGCCGTTCGCGGGACGATCGCTGGCCGGAGGACGACCGCTTACCGCTGGACGACCCCTGGCCGGAGGACGACCGCCTACCGCGCGACGACCGTCCGCTGGTCGTCCACCGCCCGGCGGTGGCTGCTCGCCCGCCGACCGCCGTCGCGCCTCGGCGTAGCCGTCCTCCCGGTCGTAGCGGTCGTAGCCCCTGGTCGGTGCCGCTGGCCGTGGTGCTGGTGCTGGCCGGGGTCTTCGCCACCGGGGCAGGGCTGGGCCGCTCGGTCGGCCCGTTCGACTTCGCCCCGGCCGGCGGTGACCAACCGGCCCGCAGCGAGACGGTCGGGTTGTCCGCCAGCCGACCGGTGCGCCTCACGGTCCCGGCGATCAAGGTGGCCGCGCCGGTGGCGCCCGTCGGGCAGGCACGGGACGGCTCGATCGCCGTACCGCCGCTCGAACGGCACGACGAGACCGGCTGGTACGACCGTGGGCCCACGCCCGGCGAGTCCGGCCCGGCGGTGATCGTCGGGCACGTGGACACCAAGACCGGACCGTCGGTCTTCTACGACCTGGGCAAGCTGCACCCCGGCGACCTGATCGAGGTGGCCCGGGCGGACGAGTCGGTGGTGGTGTTCCGGGTCGACACCGTCGAGCACTTCCCGAAGGACCAACTGCCCGCCGAACGGATCTACGGTCACGACGGGCCGCCCGGCCTGCGGTTGATCACCTGCGGCGGGCAGTTCATCGGCGGCCGCACCGGTTACGCCGACAACGTCATCGCCTTCGCCACCCTGCAGTCCTCCCGCAAGTCCTGACCTGCGGCCGCCCAGGCCCGCTCGCTCGGCCGCCAGCTCGCTCGGCCGCCCGCTTGCTCGGCCGGCGGGCCGCTTGCCCAACCGCCCGCCCGCTCGGCCGCCCGCTCGGCCGCCCGCTCGGCGGGCCCTGCTGCTTGATCGACTCGGGATCATTGAAAACGGGGTATCAATCCGACCCGGACAGCCCGGTTTTGGTGAAACCGAGTGGATCAATAGCTGGCACCCGCAGGTCGACCCGGTTTCAGCTCGCTACCAACGCAAGATCGACTCGGTTTTCACGATGTCGGTGTATCGCGCCGGGCCGAATACCCCGGTTTCGCTGATCCCGAGTCGATCAACCGGCGGTGCCCGCAGGTCCGTGGATCGGGGGAGCCGGCAGACTGCCGACCTGCGGAGCCGGCAGGCTGCCGATCTGCCGATCTGCCGATCTGCCGATCTGCCGATCTGCCGATCTGCCGATCTGCCGACCTGCCGACCTGCGGACCTGCCGACCTGCGGAGCCGGCAGACCGCCGATCTGCCGACCTGCCGACCTGCGATCTGCCGACCTGCGATCTGCCGACCTGCCGACCTGCGGGGCCGGCAGACTGCCGACCTGCCGGCCTGTCGACCTGCGGGGCCGGCGGTTCTGCCGATCGGGAAGCCGGCGGGCCCGCCGGCCTGCGGGGCCGGCAGGCCGCCGATCGATGCGCCCCGCAGGTCTTTCCAGCTCAGCGCAGGAGATCCAGGAGGTCACGGGTGAGGATTCCGGCCACTGGCCGCGGCGGGGATCCCCGCCGCTGAGGGCACGCCTCCTAGGACTTCGGGACGTCCAGGGCCACCTCGAACTCCAGCAGGCTGGCGCCGGTGGCGACCGGGGGGCGTGGCTTCTCGCCGGGCGCGGCGGCGTGGGCGGCGCGGGAGGGGCCGGCGGCCCAGGCCTGGTAGGCCTCCTCGGTCTCCCACCGGGTGTACACGAAGTAGCGGGTCTCGCCCGCGACCGGCCGGAGCAGCTCGAAGCCGAGGAAACCGGGGGAGTTCTCCACGGTGCCGGCCCGCGCGGCGAACCGCTTCTCCAACTCCGCGCCGCCGCCGGGTGGGACCTCGATTGCGTTGATCTTCACGACTGCCATCTGCCCACCCTAGCCACCGCCCACCGCACCAAAAGCCGGCCACCACCCACGGCACCAGGACGAGGACGTGAGATCAGAACGCCTCGACCACCGGGACCAGGTCCGCGTCGACCACGATCGGTGCGTGGTCGGAGGGGCCCTTGCCCTTGCGGGCCTCCCGGTCCACGTACGCCGAGCGGACCGCTCGTGTGAACGGTGCGGACGCGTACACCAGGTCGATTCTCATGCCCTTGTTCTGGTGGAACATCCCGGCCCGGTAGTCCCAGTAGGTGAAGGGGTGTGGCCCCTTCATCGGGGTGGGCACGACGTCGCTCAGGCCCAGGTCGCGCAGCGCGGCGAGGGCCGCCCGCTCGGCCGGGGTGACGTGCGTGGAGTGGGTGAAGACCGCCGGGTCCCAGACGTCGGCGTCGGTCGGGGCGACGTTGAAGTCGCCGCAGACCGCCAGCGGGAGTCCACCGGCCAGCTCCGCGGCCAGCGCGTCGCGCAGTGCCGCGAACCAGGCCAGTTTGTACGCGTAGTGCGGGTCGTCCGGCGTCCGGCCGTTGGGCACGTACACCGACCAGACCCGCACTCCGTCGCACGTGGCGGAGATGGCCCGGGCCTCCGGGTCGGGAAAGCCGGGCTCACCGGCGAACCCGACCCGGACGTCGTCGAGCCCGACCCGGGACAGGATGGCGACCCCGTTCCACCGTCCGTCGCTGTGGCTGGCCACGGTGTAGCCGAGTTCGCCCACCTCGGGCGCCGGGAAGGCGCCGTCCGGGCACTTGGTCTCCTGCAGGCAGACGACGTCGGGGGCGGTGTCGGCCAGCCACTCCAGAAGTCGGGGCAGGCGGGCCTTCACCGAGTTGACGTTCCAGGTCGCCAGGCGCATACCCCCAGCCTGCCGTATCCGCCCCCGCGACGCCCGGTCAGCTACCCGGGGTGTCGCCGGGACGGGTCTGTTCGGCCAGGAACCGCTCCAGTTCCGCGCCGAGTTCGTCGGCCGTGGGCAGCGGTCCGGCGTCCGGGGCGAGCAGGCTCTTCTCGCCCCGGCCCCGGGCGAACGCGTCGTACTGCTCCTCCAGGGCCTGGACCAGGGCGGCGGCGTCGTCGGTCTGGGCGACCTGCCGGTCGATCTCCACGCGGACCACCTCGGCGGCCGAGCGCAGCCCGTCACCGGGCAGCAGCAGGCCGGTGCTGCGCGACACCGAGGTGAGCAGCACCTCGGCGGCGGCCGGGTACTCGGTCTGCGCCACGTAGTGCGGCACGTGGGCGGCGAAGCCCAGCGCGTCACGGCCCTGCTCACCGAGCCGGAACTCCAGCAGGTGACCGACGCTGCCGGGCACCTGGACGCGTTGCAGCCAGGGCTCGTAGCCGCCGATCAGCTCGGGGCGGGTGGCGTGCGCGGTCACGCCGGTCGGCCGGGTGTGCGGCACCGCCATCGGGATCGAGTTGAGCCCCACGGTGAGCCGGACGTCCAACCGGGCGGCGAGGCCGGCGACGGCGGCCACGAAGCGTTCCCACTGCAGGTCCGGCTCGGGGCCGGTGAGCAGCAGGAACGGCGTCTCGTCGTCGTCGTGCAGCAGGTGCAGCTCCAGCTTGGGAGTGTCGACGCTCTCCCAGTGGTCCTCGACGAAGGTCATCACCGGTCGTCGGGACCGGTAGTCGAAGAGCTGGTCGACGTCGAAGGTGGCGATCGGCCGACCCTCCAGCGAGGTGAGCAGCTGCTCGCGCGCCAGCCGGCTGGCGTTGCCGGCGTCCACGAACCCGGTGAGGGCCTGGATCAGGACCGGTTGCCCGAGGTCGGGCAGATCGTCGGTGAGCTGGTAGAGCTCGTGTGGGTCGAGCACCGGTGCGGACCTCCCTGGAATGTGCCTGCTGGGTGCCGACGCGACGGAGGGCACCCGTTCGGGCAACGTACCCGCCATCCTGATGCATTCCTGTTCCGGGCGATCCGCCGCCCGGAGGGTGGGTGTGATCGGACCAATCATCTCTTTACGCCGCGAGGCGAGTCCGGCTGACCGATCGGATGAGTCCGGTTCGGCCCAAAGGCCGAGTTTGTCGATCATGTCGTGCCGGGCGGTCGGATGTCCCGGCCTGTCCGGGACCGAGCGCGCCTGCGTGCGCCGCCCGGTTGATCCGGTACGCGAGGTCCGTTCCCCGGGCGGGTCGAGCCGCCCGGGTCGTCCACCAGTACGGGCCGAATGTGTGGGGAGCGCCACGTGATCACCGTGCGTGATCAGGGTTTCTCCCTGCCTAGCCTCGGTTGATGCGTGACGACGGCACCCTCGACGACCCGTATGCCCCGAGCACACCTACTGCCGATACGGAGGATGGCACCTCAACCGAACGGACAACCGCCGCGAGTCGGCTTCGGGCGTACGCCCGGGACCTGACCGGTCGACGCCGGGCGCAGGTGGCGCTGGCGACGGGCGTGGTCTGCTGCCTCGGCCTGGCCGCCGTCGCACAGGTCCGCGACGAGTCCGCCGGAGCGGCGACGCGGGAGGGTGCGATCTCCAACTCCGAGTTGGCGCAGCGCGCCGAGCAGCAGCGTGCCTCCCGTGGCCTCGACCGGACCGCTGCCCCGAGCACCTCCGCCGCTGTGCCGTCCGCCGCGGCGACCCCGGCCGACCCGGACACCAGCGCGCCGGCCCGGAAGGCCGCCCCGGCTCGCCCGACCGACCCGGCGCCCGTCGCCGGGCTGGACGAGGACCAGATGGAGAACGCGGAGGCGATCGTCCGTGCCGGCCGCACGATGGGGGTGCCCCGGCGCGGCCTGGTGATCGCGGTGGCCACCGCCATGCAGGAGAGCAACCTCTACAACGTGGCCAGCGGCGTGCTGCCCGAGTCGCAGGACTACCCGCACCAGGGCGTCGGCTGGGACCACGACTCGGTCGGGTTGTTCCAGCAGCGTTCCAGCAGCGGTTGGGGCCCGGTGGGTCGACTGATGGACCCCGAGTTCGCCACCCGGCAGTTCCTCGCCGCGCTCACCCAGGTGCCCGGCTGGCAGCGGATGCGGCTCACCGACGCCGCCCAGGCGGTGCAGGTCTCCGCGTACCCCGAGCACTACCAGCAGCACGAGTGGCGGGCCACCCGGGTCGTCGACGCCATCGTGCCGGCGGGGCGGTAACCTACCGCCCACTGTGGACGGTGAGGGTTGAGGCTGTCGCATCCCGGGTACATGTGTTGCGGGTTAGGGGTACACATGACAGAGGGACCATCGACAGGAGGACGCCATGTCACTGATGCAGCGAATCACCACGTTCCTGCGATCGCCGAAGGGGCAGCAGCTGGTGGAGCGAGGCCGTCGGGAGATGGCCAAGCCGGGAAACCAGCAGAAGCTCAAGGGGCTGGCGGCCCGGTTCTCCAACCGCCGCCGCTGACCGCTCCATCGGCCGCCCTGTCCGCCTTTCCCACCCCTCGGGAGACCCGGTGACCGACAGCCCACCCGTCGGCGGCCAACCTGCCGCCCCTACCCCCCAGCCGTCCGTCGGCCTGCCGGCAGGGCCGGTGGACGCCCCCGAGGGTCCGCCGGCCCGTCTCTGGGACCGGATGCGCGACGATCCGCAGTACGCCCCGGAGCACCTGGCCCTCGAGGCGGTGCGCCGGCTCGGGCCGGAGGCCGCGCAATGGGCCGGTCGGGCCCGGGCCGAACAACCCGGGGTGTCGGCCGACGTCCTGGCCGACCAGGCGGCCCGCAAGTTCGTCAACCTGGCCCGCCTCTCGGGCGCGGTCTCCGGAGCGGCCGGGCTGCCCGGGGCCGTGATCGACGTGGGTGTGCTGGCCTGGACCCAGGCGCGGATGGTGCTGCACATCGCCGCCGCGTACGACGTCGACCCGTTGCACGGCGACCGGGCCACCGACCTCCTGGTGCTCCAGCGGGTGCACAAGGTCGCCGAGACCGCCCGGCTGGCCCTCGGCGTGGCCGCCGGCCGGGAACGCGCCGACGCGCTCTTCGGCTCCGGCGGCCGGCGCCCGCTCGGTCGGGTCATGTTGCAACTCGGCGTACGGCTGGCCCAGATGGCCGGCGTCCGGGCCGCCAAGCGGATGGTCGCCAAGATCATTCCCGGTGCGGCCATCGTGCTCGGCACCTGGGCCAACTCGTCGGCCACGAAGGACCTCGCGCAGCGATCCCGGACCTTGTACCGCTCCCGCGGCGTGGCCGTCCCGGAGCCCCGCCACCACTGACGGCCGGCCAGCCGGGTCGGTTGGCCGGCCGGGGTCAGTTGGCCAGGCCGGAGGAGCGCCAGGTGACCTCGGCGAGCCGGCCCTGGCCGGTGGCGTTGGGGTGGAACCAGTCCAGCGGGTTGAGCAGGTCCAATGTGAACCGGACCTTGTGCACCGCGCCGCCGTCGTGCCGGCAGCGGGAGCCGTACGCCCGGCAGGCCGCCACCAACTCGGTGTTGTACGCGTTGATCCGGTCCCGGACGGCCGCCCGGCGCGCCCGGTCGGCGGGCGCGGTCGAGGTCGCCTCGGCCAGCAGGGACGGGCAGATGCCCCGCCGCCACGCGCGCACGGCCCGGGCGTCGTCGTGCCCGACCTCCCAGAGCCGGTACAGGTCGGGGATGCTGACCACCAGCACCCGGGCCTTCGGCCGGCCGGTCCGCAGCACCCGCAGGCCCCGGTCGACGTCGGCCCGGAACTGCGCCACCGGCGTCATCGCGTCCACTCCGCCCCGGCAGACGTCGTTGGCGCCGATCAGCACGGTGACGTAGTCGGCGCGGTCGCGTACCGCTGCCTGGGCCTGGCCCTCCAGCGCGTCCGCTCGGGCGCCGGGACGGGCATGGTTGTACGTCCGGTCGCGGATCGCCGAGTTCTGCTCCAGCAGCCGCCGGTAGTGGCTCTCCACCCGCAGGCCGTCCCCGGTCGACCAGGAGTTGCGCTCGCAGGAGGTGAGCACCAGGCAGGAGGCGAAGCCGGTGGTGATCGAGTCGCCGAGCGCGGCGATGCCGCCCGGCCCGCTCGACGGCGGCGCGCTCTTGGTCGGGCGGGGTGTCGCGGAGGTGCCGCCTTCGCAGGCCAGCGCCACCAGCGCCGCGAGACAGGCCAGGGCGGTGACCCCCCGTCGAGGCATGACATCCCCTCCCACAGCACAGAGCGACAGCGCGGTAACTCTATGCGTAGGACGTGGTTTGCCGGGGAGGTGCTGTCGGGTATGCGGCAGAGCGCCGACGCGGGGGCCGGCGGGGTGCTATGAGGCCCGCCAGGGTGCCGGCTGGCCGTGCAGCCACCAGTGCAGCGCCCGGGTGATCCGGGGCAGCACGAGATAGGTCATCAGCGGGGTCAGGCACAGCGTCATCAGCAGCACCCGCGCCGCCAGCGGCACGGCGTCGAGGAAGCGGCTGGTCAGCAGGGTGGCGCTGAGGCTCAGCGGAAAGAACGCCAGCCAGATCGTCACCGCCTGCTTCCACCTCGGCGGCGACGTCGGCCCGACCGGCTCGGCCGGCCCCACCGGGTCCACCGAGTGCTCCAGCGGAGGGTCGAACCAGCCCTCGATCCCGGTACGCCGCTCGACCCGGGTGTGCTCGACGATGCCCTGCGCCGAGCTGAGCCACCAGTGCCGCTGCGGCGACTCCTCCCAGCGGCGCAGCGTCTCGGCGTCGGCGAAGCGGTAGAGCATGTGCCACTCCGGCGAACCGGGACCGCTCTGCACCCAGCCGGCGCCGAGGAACCCGGGGAACGCCTCGGCCAGCGCGGTGCCGGCCCGCATCCAGGCCACCATCTCGCTGGACCGGGCCGGGTCGACACGGCGGGCGATGGCGACGGTCACCGGCACGGCGAGGGTCAATGACATGCGTCCATCCTGCGGTCGGCGGGGGCTACGACGCGAACGGATGTAATCGAGCACACCGGTGGCACCCCGGTGCCCCCGGCGGCGCGGGCCGTCGGCCGGACGCTGTCGGGGGTCGGTGCTCTACTCGGAGCATGGACGACAGCGCGATCCTCGTGCTCGGCGCGACGGGCACCACCGGGCGACGGGTGGCCGACCGACTGCGGGCGCTGGGCGTCCGGGTCCGCGCTGCCTCCCGCGGCGGCCCGGTGCGTTTCGACTGGTCGGTCGAGTCGACCTGGGCGCCCGCCCTGGCCGGCGCGTCCCGGGTCTACCTGATGGCACCGGACGGCCAGCCGGTCGAGCCGGCCCTCGTACGACTGGCCCTCGACCAGGGGGTGCGGCACGTGGTGCTGCTCTCCAGCCGGGCGATCGAGGCGATGGGCGACGAGCGCCTGCTGGCCGCCGAACGGACGGTGCGGGAGGCCGGCACCGACTGGACGATCCTGCGGGCGGACTGGTTCGACCAGAACTTCGACGAGGGCGTCTTCCGGGAGTCGGTGCTGGCCGGTGCGGTCAGCGTGCCGGTCGGTGCGGCGCGCCAGGCGTTCGTCGACGCGGACGACATCGCCGCCGTCGCGGTGGCGGCCCTCACCGAGCCCGGGCACGCCGGCCAGGTCTACGAGGTCACCGGGCCGCGGGCGATCACCTTCGCCGAGGCGGCCGACGTCATCAGCCGGGAGGCGGGTCGACCGGTGCGTCACCTCGGCGCGGCCGACGACTACCGGGCCGCGCTGGGTCCGCTGGGCGTGCCCACCGAGGAGATCGAGCAACAGATCGCGGCCTTCACGGCCCTGCGCGACCTCGGCCACGCGGAGCCCACCGACACCGTCCGCCGGCTGACCGGTCGAGACCCGCGCGACTTCTCGGCGTACGCCGCCGAGGCGGCGTCGCGCGGCGCCTGGCGCGACTGACCGAGGTGTC
Source organism: Micromonospora cabrerizensis (assembly GCF_022230955.1). GTDB lineage: Bacteria > Actinomycetota > Actinomycetes > Mycobacteriales > Micromonosporaceae > Micromonospora > Micromonospora cabrerizensis. Next base: position 81,370 of record NZ_JAKKFI010000067.1, on the reverse strand, counting down.
CGAGGCAGGTTAACGCCGACGATCGGGGGTAGGTCCCTGGGCATGACGAGATCGCAGCCCCGGCGCGCCCGTGGCACGGTCGGCCACGCGAACAGCGCGCTGAACCTCCGTCTCACCCTCGCCAGTTTCGGGCTGGTGATCATGGTGCTGTTCGCGGTGCTGGCGTTCTGGGCCGGCATCGCCTGGCTCGGCGTGATCTGTGCGATCTTCGCCGTGGTCGCCGTGGTCGACCTGGTCGTGATCCAGCGCCGCCGCGCCGCCCGCCGCCGCGAGGAGCCGGGCGTACGACACTCGTTGTTCGAGTGACAGGAGGACGAGATGCCCGATATCGCCACCACCAACCCCGCCACCGGCCAGGTGCTCAAGACCTATGAGGCGATGTCCACCGAGCAACTCGACGGTGCCATCGAGCGCGCCGACCTCGCGTACCAGCAGTTGCGGGAGACGACCGTCGACCAGCGCGCCCAGTGGATGAACGCCGCGGCCGACCTGCTCGACGCCGAGCGCGACGAGATCGCCCGGATCATGACCACGGAGATGGGCAAGACGTACGTGGCGGCGCAGGCCGAGGTGACGAAGTGCGCCACGGCCGCCCGCTTCTACGCCGACAAGGCCCCGGCTTTCCTCGCCGACGAGCCGGCCGACGCCGACGCCGTGAAGGCGATCCGGGCGTTCATCCGCTACCAGCCGATCGGTGTCGTGCTCGCGGTGATGCCGTGGAACTTCCCGCTCTGGCAGGTGATGCGCTTCGCCGCTCCGGCGCTGATGGCCGGCAACACCGGCCTGCTCAAGCACGCCTCGAACGTGCCGCAGACCGCGCTGCTGCTGGAGGACGTGTTCCGGCGGGCCGGCTTCCCCGAGGGTGCCTTCACCACCGTGCTGGTCGGCTCGGACGCCGTCGATCACATCCTCAGTGACCACCGGGTGCGCGCCGCCACGCTCACCGGCAGCGAGCCGGCCGGCCGGTCCATCGCCCAGATCGCCGGACGGGAGCTGAAGAAGACCGTCCTCGAACTCGGCGGCAGCGACCCCTTCGTGGTGATGCCCTCGGCCGACGTGGACCGGGCCGCCGAGGTGGCCACCACGGCCCGCTGCCAGAACAACGGCCAGTCCTGCATCGCCGCGAAGCGGTTCATCGTGCACACCGACGTGTTCGACGCCTTCGCCGAGAAGTTCGCCGCGAACATGGCCGCACTGCGGGTCGGTGACCCGATGGACGCGGACACCGACGTGGGGCCGCTGGCCAGTGAGCGGGGCCGCGACGAGGTGCACGCCCAGGTCCGCGACGCCGTGGACAACGGTGCGAGAGTGCTCTGCGGTGGCGAGCTGCCAACCGGCGACGGCTGGTTCTACCCGCCGACGGTGGTCACCGACCTCACCCCCCAGATGCGCATGTGGTCCGAGGAGGTCTTCGGCCCGGTCGCCGGCCTGTTCCGCGTCTCGACGTACGAGGAGGCGATCGAGGTCGCCAACGGCACCAGCTTCGGGCTCGGCTCGAACGCCTGGACGCGGGACCCGGCCGAGCAGGAGCGCTTCGCCACCGACCTGGACGCGGGCAACGTCTTCATCAACGGCATGACCACGTCCTACCCGGAGTTGCCGTTCGGTGGTGTGAAGAACTCCGGCTACGGGCGTGAGCTGTCCGCGCTGGGCATGCGGGAGTTCTGCAACACCAAGACGGTCTGGGTGGGTGAGGGCGCCGCCTCGGCCGGCGCAGGCGCGCACGCCGAGTAGTTCGCCGGCGCGCGCGCCGAGTAGTTCGCGGGCACGCGCGCCGAACAGGTCGCAGGCGCGCGCGCCGAACAGGTCGCAGGCATCAGCCGTCGCCGTCGTGGGTAGGAAGTGTGCCCATGACGTCGTTCGGTTTCCACGCCTCGCATGAGCAGATCGGTCCACGCGCCCTCCTGGAGGCGGTGATGCACGCCGAGCGGGCCGGGTTCGACGCCGCCATGTGCTCCGACCACTTCTCGCCGTGGAGCGCCCGACAGGGCGAGTCCGGCTTCGCCTGGTCCTGGTTGGGCTCCGCACTGCAGGCCACCGGTATGCCGTTCGGCGTGGTCAACGCCCCCGGCCAGCGTTACCACCCGGCGATCATCGCGCAGGCGATCGGCACGCTCGGCGCGATGTACCCGGGCCGGTTCTGGGCGGCGCTGGGCACCGGCGAGGCCAGCAACGAGCACATCACCGGCGACCCGTGGCCGCGCAAGGACGTCCGCGCCGCCCGGCTGCGCGAGTGCGTGGACGTGATCCGCGCGCTCCTGGCCGGCGAGGAGGTCAGCCACGACGGCCTGGTCCGGGTGGACCGGGCCCGGCTGTGGACCCGCCCGGAGCAGCCGCCCGCGTTGGTCGGCGCCGCCGTCAGCGTGGCCACCGCCCGCTGGTGCGCCGAGTGGGCGGACGGGCTGATCACCGTGAACGCCCCGACGGCACACCTGCGCGAGATGATCGACGCGTACCGGGACGCCGGTGGGCGCGGGCCACTGCACCTGCAGGTGCACGTCTCCTGGGCGCCGGAGCAGGCGCAGGCCGAAGCCATCGCCCACGACCAGTGGCGCAGCAACGTCTTCGCCCCGCCGGTCTGCTGGGACCTGGAGACCGCCGAGCACTTCGACGCGGTCTCCGCCGACGTGCCGGCGCAGCGGGTCGCCGAGGTGGTCAACGTGTCCGCGGACCTGGGTCGGCAGGTCGGCTGGTTGGAGGAGTACGTCGAACTCGGCTTCGACCAGATCGCCATTCACCACGTCGGGCAGGAGCAGCGCGGTTTCATCGACGCGTTCGGCGCCGAGGTGCTGCCGAAGTTGCGCCCAACCGCCTGATCGAGGGCTGAATCCACGGACCCCTAGGCTCGTACCCCATGGAAAGCCTGTTTCCGGTCGTCGTCTTCCTGGCGATCGCCACCCTGGGTGCCGCGCTGGCCCGCCGGCTCGGCCTGCTTGCGCCGATCGTGCTGGTCGTACTCGGTCTGGCGCTCTCGTTCGTGCCGGGCTTCCCACAGGTCGAACTCGACCCGGAGCTGGTGCTGGTCGGCATCCTGCCGCCGCTGCTCTACGTGGCGGCGCTGGAGACCTCGGTGCCGGCGTTCAAGAACAACATCCGGCCGATCCTGCTGCTGGCGGTCGGCCTGGTGCTGTTCACCGCGTTCGTGGTCGGGTTGGTGCTGCACCTGCTGCTGCCGCAGTTGCCGTTCGCGATCTGCCTGGCCCTCGGCGCGGTGGTCGCCCCGCCGGACGCCGTGGCCGCCACCGCGGTGGCCCGGCGGGTGGGCCTGCCCCGCCGGGTCGTCACGATCCTGGAGGGGGAGAGCCTGGTCAACGACGCGACGGCGCTGGTGCTGCTGCGGGTCGCGACGATGGCCACCATCGGCTCGGCGGTCGGCACGGGCCAGATCGCCATCGAGGTGCTGCGGTCCACCGGCGGCGGCATCCTGATCGGGGCGCTCGGCGCGCTGGTCTTCGGGTTCCTGCACCGGCGGATCAGCGACCCGCTGCTGGACAACGCGCTGTCGTTGATCATTCCGTTCGCGGTGGTGTTCACCGCCGAGCACCTGCACGCCTCGGGCGTGGTCGCGGTGGTCGTCACCGGTCTGGTGCTCGGGCACAAGCTGCCGCAGTTGCTGTCGGCGGCGTCCCGGTTGCAGATCGGCGCGTTCTGGCGGCTGGTCCGGTTCCTGCTGGAGGGCCTGGTCTTCCTGCTGGTCGGGCTCCAACTGCGGGAGGTGCTGCGCGACCTCGACGAGCCGATCGGCTCGCTCATCCTGGTCACCTTCGCGGTGCTTGCCACCGTCTTCCTGACCCGGTTCATCTGGCTCTTCCCGGCCACCTACCTGGCTCGTTTGGTGCCCCGGGTCCGCCGACGCGATGCCCGGCTGTCGCCGAAGTTCCCGATCATCATCGGCTGGGCCGGGATGCGTGGCGTGGTGACCCTGGCCGCCGCGCTCGCGCTGCCGCTGACCCTGGCCGACGGCGAGTCGTACCCCCGGGCTCTGTTCATCTGGTTGGCCTTCGCGGTGATCGTCTTCACGCTGGTCGGCCAGGGCGCCACGCTGCCGCTGGTCGCCCGTCGGTTGAAGCTGCCGCAGGACGACCCGGTGCAGGACGCGCTGTCCGCGGCCGGTGTGCAGCAGCAGGCCAGCCGTGCTGCCCAGGAGCGTCTCGACGAGCTGGCCGACAGCGCCCCGGACGCGGTGGTGGACCGGCTGCGCCGAGCGGTGGAGGACCGCACCAACATGGCGTGGGAGCGGCTCGGTGGCACCGAGCGGGAGACCCCGTCGCAGGCGTACGGTCGGTTGCGACAAAAGATGATCGACGCCGAGCGGGACGTGTTCCGGGCTGCCCGGGACGACGGTCGGATCCCTGAGGAGGTGCTGGTGCAGGCCTATCGTGACCTGGACCTGGAGGAGTCGTTGCTGAGGGAGGTCGGAAAGTGAGCTGTCAGCACCTGAGCGAGGCGGGTGCCGCCGAGGCGCGCACCCCCGACGAGTGCGAGGACTGCGTCGCCGACGGCGAGACCTACTGGGTGCACCTGCGCACCTGCCTGAGCTGTGGGCAGGTCGGCTGCTGCGACTCGTCGCCGAACCAGCACGCGAGCAAGCACTTCGCGTCCACCGGCCACCCGGTGATCCGCTCGGCGCAGCCCGGCGAGGCCTGGCGATGGTGCTTCGTCGACGAGGAGATCGGCTGACCGTCAGCCCGGGTGCGGTGCCTGGTCGGCGTGGTCGGCGCGGTCGGCCAGGGCGTGTCGGGTGAGCGGCGGCACGGCGAGGCCGGTGAGCGCGAGCAGCCCCGCCAACGCCAGCCAGCCGACCGGGCCGCCGTCGATGATCAACCAGGTCAGCAGGGCCGGGCCGGCCGCGCGGACCAGCCCGGCGAGCAGTCCGTCGACCCCCTGGTAGGCGCCGAGGGCGTCCGGGGCGGCGAGGTCGTAGGCCAGCGCCGCCCCGGCCCCGGCGTGCCACAGGTCGCCCAGGGTGTAGATCACCGTCGCGACCAGCAGCAGGCCGACCGCCGCCGTGGTGGGCACGACGGCGGTCGCGGCCCAGAGCAGCATCCCGGCCGCGAGCACCAGCCCGGCCCGGCGCATCGTCGCCGCCGCCGGCGCCGCGTGCCGGGCGCCCCTGCTCAGCCGTACGGCCAGCAGCACGGTGAGCAGCGTGTTGACCAGGAGGACGGCGGAGACCGTCACCAGAGGCGCGTCGGTGTGCGCCACCACCCACAGCGGCAGCACCAGCGTCAACGCCACGTGGTGCACGGAGAGCACCGCCGAGGCACCGACGACGGCGAGGAACGGCCCGTCGCGCAGCGCCCGGCCGGCTCTCTGCCGCACCGACCGTTCCGCCGGCGGGTACGCCGGCAGTCGCATGATCAGCGCCGCCGAGACCAGATAGGTGGCGACGTTGCCGAGCACCAGCAACCGGTACGCCCACCCGGTGTCCGCGACCAGCGCGAACGCGGCCAGCCCCGCGCCGAGCGCCACGCCCAGGTTGGCCACCGCACGCAGGGTGGCGAAGGCGTGCACCCGGCCCTCGGGGCCGCCTACCGCCGCGACCAGCGCGGCGCGGACGGCCAGGTTGCCGGAGATCAGCAGAGCGTCCAGTGTGGCCACCAGCAGAAAGGCCGGGAAAGAGCCGACCAGCAGGTACGCGGCGGCGACGGCGGCCTGCGCCAGTTGCAGGACGGCGCGGAGGCTGCGGGGGTCACGTCGGTCGGCCAGCCCGCCGAGGGGCACGCTGGCAGTGAGCCCGACCAGGCCGGCGAGAGTGAGCCCGAGCCCCACCTCGGTCGGGGTCAGCCCCACGGCGCGGGTGAGGTAGAGCGCCACACCGGTCACCCACAGCCCGAGGCCGACCGTGTTGGCGAGGGTGGCCAGTGAGAGGGTGCGCAGCCGACCGGGCGGCGGCAGCGGCGACAGCGACCGCCAACGGCCGCGAACCTCCGCCGTGGTGCCCACACCTCGACGGTAGGACCGGCGGATGCTCACCGATGCCCCGCTGGGTGCGGCGTCCGTCACAGCCCGCCGGTGTCCCGCGCGGTGCGCCAAGCGTCACGGCCAGTCTTCAGCTCGTCTGGCCGGCGGCGACCCGCTTGCCGGGCTGCGGTCTGGTCGCAGCTGGGGTTTGGTTGGCGGCTCCGGTGCCTTGGCGGCTGGGGCCTGTTCGGAGGCGGCTGGTTCGGCGGCGGCTGGGGCTCGGGGCCGGGACCGGGGCTGGGCCCGACCATGGGGGTGTCACGTCCGCCGGTGGTACTGGTTGCGGCGGGGGACCCGGTCGGGGTCGAGCCAGGCCGGCGGAAGGAATTCGGGGTGACCGTCTCCACCGAGCCGGACGGTCCACTCGCCCCGGTGGACGTGTCGGTGATGGTGGGCGCAGAGCAGCACGGCGTTGGTCAGGCTGGTGCTGCCGCCGTCGGCCCAGTGGTGGATGTGGTGGGCGTCGCACCAGCGGGGCGGCCGGTCGCAGCCCGGGAAGGCGCAGCCTCGGTCGCGCAGGACCAGGGCGCGGCGGAGTGGGCCGGTGACGAGCCGGCGCTGCCTGCCCACGTCGAGCGTCTGACCGGCGCCGCCGAGGACGGCGGGCAGAATCGCCGCGTCGCAGGCGAGTCGGCGCACCGTCTCCGGCATGAGCCGCAGGTCGGTGTCGAGCGTGCCGGCGTCGAGCTGTCGGGCCAACGTCTCGAAGCTGGTGGTGACGACGATCTGGGCGGGGTCGCCGCCGTGCTCGGGCAGCTCGCCGGTGCGCAGGGCAAGCCGGCAGAGGTCTGCGAGCGCGTCGTGCCGGCGTTGCCCAGGAGAACGCGGATCGTCCGGACCGGACGGTGTGGTCAACGGATCGATCGCGGCGCGCAACAGCCCGGCCGCCTCGGCGTCGAGGCTGCCGGACAGTCGCAGCCGGCCGTCCCGTAGCTCGGACAGGGTGACGTGACGGTCGCGGCAGGCCCGGCGCGCCTCGGCCTCCAACGCCGCCCGGGCGGCGGCTTCGGCGACGTCCGGAGCGACGTGATCGAGGATGCGGGTGCCGAGCTTGCGCAGCAGGGTCGGCTCGAACTGCCCGGCCCACTCGACCAGGACGCCGACGGCCTTCTCGGCCGCCTCGGCGCCGGCGGCCGTGTGCACCGTGCGGACCGTGTCGCCGATGACCCGGGCCTGCTCCACGCTGACAACCCCGCTGGCCAGAGCAGCGCGCACCCCGGGCGCTCCGGCGTCCAACGCGCCGGCCAGATCGACCAGGCGGCGAGCTGCGGAGACGCTGAGCCGCAGACGGTCGCGCAGCCACACGGCCGTCGAGGACGCGCCCTGCGCGGTCGCGGTGCCTCGGCCGTCAAGCTCGCGCACGAGGCTCAGCTTGACTGCGGCCAGGCGGTGTTCGAGCCGGTGCGCGGCGTCGAGGGCCGCGACGAGGTCGTGCTCCGGAAGAGCCCACGTCGAGGCGTCGAGGCAGTCGACAACCGCCGCCTCCGCCTGCGCCAACCCCTCCACCATGGACTGACGATAGAACAGGTGTACGACAGATTCGGCGACTGTGCACGGGAGAGGTCTTCGAGCACTCGGTCGGTACGCCGGTCCAGTCGAGCCGATGACCTCCCCGGTCGGGAGGCCACCGGCTCGACGAGGATCGGTCAGGAGAGGGTGCAGGCTCCCCCGTTGACCGTGATCAGGCCCGGAGCGGGGTTGGCGCCGCCGGCCGTCGTCGCGTTGAAGCCGAACGTCACCGTGCCGCCGGGTGCGATCTTGGCGTTGTGTGACTCGTTGCGCGCGGTCACCGTCGAGCCGGCCTGGGTGACCTTCGCCAACCACGCCTCGCGGACCCGCTGGTCGCCGGTGAACGCGAACCGCACGTTCCAGCCGTTGACGGCAGTGGCACCGGTGTTGCGGATGGTCAGCTGGGCGGTGAACCCGGTGCCGCCCTGCCAGGCGCCGTAGTTGGTGTAGTTCACCGAGCAGGTGGTGGCCGGCACCGCCCCGGCGTCACCCTGGTCGGCCAGGAACGAGGCGATCCAGGCCAGCGCCGAGTTCCAGTTGATCGCCACCTCGTTGGTCGCGTACGAGTTGATGTCGTCGACGTAGCAGAACATCGGGGCGCAGCCGGCGAGCAGTTGCGCCGCGAACGGGTCCTGGAGCGCGGCGTTCGGGCCACCGGCGAGGGAGCCGGCGGGCGGACGGGGCAGGCTCGGGTCGAGCTGGTGGCCGAAGATCCTGCTGTGCTGGTTCTGCGCCGCGTGCTCGCCCCACCCGGTGACGTAGGAGATGTTCAGGGCGTTGCGACCGAGGATGTAGTCCACGGCCTGCACGGCGCCGTCGCGGTAGACGGGGTTGCGGGTCAGGTCGAAGGCGGTGGCCAGCACGACCGCGTTGTTGATGACGTTGCTGTTGCCACCCCAGAAGTAGCTGTTGGCGTCACCGGGCATCGGCAGCCCGTACGCCTGTCGGCGCAGCTCGGCGAGGTGGCTGTCGGCGGCGGCGGTGACCGAGGCACGGACACGGGCCAGGTCGGCGGCGGGCAGCCCGTTCGGCACGGTGGCCAGGTCGAGGCGACCCAGCGCGGCAACGCTCTGCCAGCCGAAGCCGCGGGGCTCGAACACGTCACCGGTGTGGTGCGGCGACGCGGTCAGGTCGGTCAGGTAGGTCTGCGCCCCGGTGGTGAGGTACAGCTCGGCCGCCGCCCAGTAGAACTCGTCGGTGACGTTGCTGTCGTCGTACGCGCCGCCGCCGGTGCCGTCGGTCGGGCTGGCGTACACCGCGGGGTGGGCCTTGGCCGCGGCGTAGGCCGTCTTCGCGGCAGTGCCGCAGCGGCTGGCGAACGCCGCGTCGTAGGGGGCGAAGAGCCGCGCGCACTGGGCGGCGGTGGCGGCCAGGTTGAGGGTGGCCGCGGTCGACGGCGGGTGCAGCTCGCGCGGCTGCGGGTCGTCGTGCGGGGAGAGTGGCAGACCGGTCCAGTTCTGGTCGTGGATCTTGTGGTGGACCATGCCGGCGAGGGGCTTGCCGGCCGGCACCTGCATGCGCAGCAGGAACTCCAGCTCCCAGCGGGCCTCGTCGAGGATGTCCGGCACGGCGTTGCCGCGCTCGGGGACGCGCAGGGTGCTGTCGCCCAGCTCGGCGCCGCCGGCCGCGGTGGCCGCCGTCCTGGTCCGCTCGAACGTGTTGAGCAGCTGGTAGGTGGCGATTCCGCCGTTGACCACGTACTTGCCGTGGTCGCCGGCGTCGTACCAGCCGCCGCGCACGTCCAGTGAGTAGTCGCAGACGCCCGGCTGGCACGGCACGTTGGTGTCGCCCTGGTTGGGTGCGACGCCGAGGTGGCCGGCGGGGCGGGCGTACTCGTCGCCAATCAGGTCGCCGTCGATGGCGATGCCGCTGCGCTGGGCGTAGAAGAACTGCAGGGAGTCGGAGCGCAGCTGGTCGTAGAGGGCCCCGGAGATGTCGAACGGGTGGCTGGTCTCGCCGTCCACGGTGAGCGTCAGCCCGGTGCCGGGGGTGCGGTAGCTGGAGAAGTCGACGGTCTGCACGTTCTGCCCGGAGGCGGCGTCGACGCCACGTGCGGTGGTGCTGCCACTGGCCACGACGGTGCCGGCGGCCGAGCGGAGCTGCCAGGGCAGCGCCTCGGTGGCCTCGGTGACGACGGTGGCGTTCTTCGGGCCGCCGGGCAGGTAGCCGACCTGGTTGACGCGCACCCGTGGCCCGGTGTCCGGCTCGTACGGCTCGGGTGGCTCACCGCCGCGCAGTGAGACGTCGTCCAGGCAGATGGTCTGCGTCTCGGGGGAGCCGCCGACCTGGAAGATCAGTTGAGCGTTCGGGTTGTCGTCCGGGACGGTGAAGGTCTGCTCGACCCGCTGGACGGTGCCGGTCGCGCTGGCGTCCACGGCCGCGTACGTGGTGTAGGGGGCGCTGCCGAGTTGCAGCACGGCCTTGACCGCGGCACCCGGGGTGGCGGAGACGGCGAAGCCGAGGGTGTATTCGGCGCCCGCGATCAGCGGCACCCCGTCCTGGCCGATGCCGGCGTCCCAGGGGTTGGCCAGCCCGCCCGCGACGGTGGTGCAGAGCCGGCCGTCGGTGACCGCGAGGGGGCCGGTGCCGAACGAGAACCAGGGGCTCACTCCGGCGCTGAAGTCGCCGTTGTCGATCTGCTCGGGGGCGTCCGGTGGTGGGTCGGCGTGGGCCGCGCCGGCGCCCGCGCCGGTGAGGGCCAGGGTGGTCGCCGCGGCCAGCAGGAGGCGGCGTCGGGATGGCGTCACGGGGAGTCCTTCCGGGACGGGAAGTGGAACAGTGGTGGCGGTTGACCTGGGAGCGCTCCCAGATATCGGTTCGATGTTTCCAGCGTCAGTTCGCCATGTCAATTGATTCGGTTGAATGGGTTGTGGTGTCCGACGAGGGCGACCGGCCGGCTCGGCGCGCGGCGGCACGCCGAGCCCGGGACGTGAGATTGGCCGCGCCACGCGCCGTCGTCCTGATCTCCTAGAGACAACTGCGCCCTTCGCCTGGCAGGCTGCCTCCCATGACCCTGAAGCTGCGTTCCGTGGGAACGAGCGACCGTGGGCTGATCCGCAGCGGGAACCAGGACGCCCTGCACGCCGGCACCTGGCTCGTCGCCGTCGCCGACGGCATGGGCGGGATGGCCGCCGGTGACCTGGCCAGCGCCCTCACCATCGACGCGGTCGCCCCGCTGGATGTGGAGACTCCCGAGGACGCGCTGGTGGCCGCGCTGGAGGGCGGCATCGCGCTGGCCACCTCCCGGATCCGGCAGGCGGTCGCCGAGGACTCCGAGCGGCAGGGCATGGGCACCACGCTGACCGCCCTGCTCTTCGCCCGTACCGGCAGCTGCCTGGCCCTCGCGCACGTCGGCGACTCCCGGGCCTACCTGTTCCGCGAGAGCGTGCTCAAGCAGGTCACCCGGGACGACACGTTCGTCCAGATGCTGGTGGACCAGGGCGTGATCACCGCGGACCAGGCCAGCAGCCACCCGCGACGGGCGGTGGTCACCCAGGCCCTGCAGGGCGACGAGGTCTCCCCGTCGTACGCGACGATGGTGCCCCGGGCCGGCGACCGCTGGTTGCTGTGCAGCGACGGTCTCTCCAACGTCGTCCGTCCGGACACCCTCACCGAGGTGCTCACCGGTTACCCGGAGCGGTCGGAGTGCGTCGCCAAGCTGATCGATCTGGCCCTGCACGCCGGCGCACCGGACAACGTCACCGTCGTGGTGGCCGACGTCGTGGAGGAATAGGCCGACGCTCAGCGCCGCCGTGGTGTGGCGCGCCGGGTGGGCGTCGCCGTTCCCGGATCCTCCGGCCACGGGTGCCGGGGATAGCGCCCGCGCAACTCGGAGCGGACCTGCGGATAGCCGGTGCGCCAGAACGACGGCAGGTCGGCGGTGACCGCCACCGGCCGGCCGGCGGGGGAGAGCAGGTGCAGCAGCACCGGCACCCGCCCGTCGCCGACGCGTGGCGCCACCGACCAGCCGAACGTCTCCTGGAGTTTCACCGCGAGCACCGGCGCGGCCGGGTCGGTGTAGTCCACCCGGATCCGCGAACCGCTCGGCACCTCGATCCGCTCCGGGGCCAGCTCGTCCAACCGGGCGGCCTGCGCCCAGGGCAGCAGCCGGCGCAGCGCCGACGTCACGTCCGCCCGCGCCAGGTCGGCGCGGCGCCGGGCGGCGGCCAACTCCGGCCCCAGCCAGGTCGGCGCGGCGTCGAGCAGCGCCTCGTCGCTGACATCCGGCCACGGGTCGCCCAGATGGTGCCGGAGGAACGCGAGCCGCTCACGCAGCGCCCGGGCCGCCGGCGTCCAGGGCAGCAGCCCGAGACCCTCCTGGCGCAGGCCGGTCAGCAACGCCGCGGCCACCTCCGCGCGGTCCGGTCGGTCCAGCCGTCGCTGGACCAGCTCGATCGCGCCGAGCCGGGTCACCTCCCGGGCCACCACGTCCCCGTCGGACCAGCCGACCTCCCGACTCGTGCGCAGCAGCGGCCCGGCCGCCTCCCGCGCCGTCGCCTCGTCCACCGGCGAGGCCCGGCGGATCCGCGCCGACGGCGCGCCGGGGGTGCGGTCCGCGACGGCAACCGCCAGCCAGTCGGCACCGGCCAGCCCCGAACCGACCGCCAGCTCCGCGGCGGTCCCTCCGGTCATCAGGTACGCCGAACCACCCGCCCGGCGCACCCGGGCCAACCGTTCCGGGTACGCCAGACCGACGAGCAGCCCGGCGGCGAGATCGTCGCTCAGCCCACCCGAACCGCCCCGCCCCACGGAGTCGGCGTGGCCACCTTTGGCACGGCCGTCCGGGGCGGGGCCTGCGGGCAGCGCGGCGCGGAGCCGTCGTACCTCGGTGCGCCACCGGGCGGTCGCGCCCGCGTCGACACCGGAGCGCAGTCGACGCCAACCGGCGACCAGGTCGTCACCGGGGCCGACCGCGCTCTCCTCGGCCAGCAGGGCGACGACCTCGGCCGCCCGGTCGGTGCCGACCCGACCGGCGCCGTCGAGCAGCGCCCGGGCCAACCGTGGGTGCGCGCCGGCAGCGGCGATCGCCCGCCCCCGCGCGGTGATGCGGCCGTCGACGTCGACCGCGCCCAGGGTGTGCAGCGTGTCCCGGGCCACCGTCATCGCGGCGGCCGGTGGCGCGTCGGGCAGCGCGAGCCCGACGCCGTCGGGCCGACCCCAGGCGGCCAGCTCCAGCGCGAAGCCGGTCAGGTCGGCGGTGGCGATCTCCGGCTCGGCCCGGGCGGGCAGCCGCTCGTGCGTCGCCGCCGACCAGCACCGGTAGACGTACCCGGGGGCCTCCCGGCCGGCCCGGCCCGCCCGCTGGGTGGCGGCGGCTCGGGAGACCGGCACGGTCACCAGAGCGCCCAGCCCGCGCGCCAGGTCGATGCGCGGCACCCGGGACAGCCCCGCGTCCACCACGACCCGCACGCCCGGGACGGTCAGGCTGGTCTCGGCCAGCGCGGTGGCCAGCACGACCCGACGCCGGTCGGCGGGCCGCAGGGCCGCGTCCTGCTCGGCGCCGCGTTGGCGGCCGTGCAACGGCAGCAGCGCCACGGTGTCCCGCAGGTCGGCCAGGCGGCCGGAGACCCCCGCGATCTCCCCGGCCCCGGGGAGGAAGACCAGGACGTCGCCGTCGCGCTCGGACAGCGCCCGCCGGACGGTGGCGGCCACGTGGTCGAGCAGGGCCCGGTCCACCGGCCCGGCCCCGGACGGGACGATCGGGCGTGAAGGCGGCGCCCAGATCCGCTGCACCGGGTAGAGCGCCGAGTCGGCCCGCACCACCGGGGCCGGGGTGGACCCGCCGAGCAGCGCGGCGAACCGGTCGGTGTCCGGGGTGGCGGACATCGCCAGCAGCCACAGGTCCGGCCGGAGGGTGGCCCGCGCCTCCACGGTGAAGGCCAGCGCGAGGTCGGCGTCGAGTTGTCGCTCGTGGCACTCGTCGAGCAGCACCGCGCCCGTACCCGGCAGCTCCGGGTCGTGGTGCAGCCGTCGGACCAGCAGACCGGTGGTGACCACCTCGATCCGGGTGGCCGGGCCCACCTTGCGCTCACCGCGGACCGCGTAGCCGACGCGCTCGCCCACCCGCTCGCCGAGCAGCTCGGCCATGCGCCGGGCGGCGGCGCGGGCCGCCACCCGCCGGGGTTGGGCGATCACCACGCGGCCGGTCACCCGGTCGGCCACGGCCAGCGGTGCCAGGGTGGTCTTGCCGGTGCCCGGTGGGGCCACCAGCACGCCGGCGCCGGCCGCGTCGAGCGCCGCGACCAGCGCCGGCAGCACCGGGCGTACCGGCAGGTCCAGGGTTACGTCGGAGAGCACGGCCCAGTCTCGCACCGGCGTGGGTGCCTCAGCGGCGACGGACCTCGCCGACGCCGAGCAGGAAGGCCTGCCAGGCCGCCGGGCCGAAGGCGAGCACCGGGCCGGAGCGGTCCTTGCTGTCGCGTACGGCGACCTGACCGTCGGCTGTCGCGACCTCCACGCAGTTGCCGTTGCCACTGCTGCGCGTGCTGGTGCGCCAGTCCGCTCGGGTCAGGTCGTGCGCCGTCATCCGGGGTACCTCTCGTCTGCGTCGGCGTGCCGCAGAAGCGGTCACGCAAAGTTACGAGAAGCATGCTCAAGACGGGTCAGCGACGCCGTCGGATCGAGCGCCATCCGGCACAGCTCCTCGTGCAGAAGGCTATACCCGAGCACATGATCGGCATCCTCCAGAGCCAGCCCCATCGTGAGGTTATCCAGGTAAACCACGGAGGCGTCGGCGGCATCGGCGAAGTTGAGGATCACGTACGGAGTGCTCATCGCGGGATGGCCGCCGGCCGCGAATGGAAGTACCTGAATTGTCACGTTGGGTAACTGCGCAATGCGCGTCATGTGGACGAGTTGTTCGGCCATGACCGCGGCGCCGCCGACCGGGCGCAGCAGCACCGCCTCGTTGAGCACCACCGAGAGTTGGACCGGGTCCTCGTGGCGCAGCACCTCCTGCCGCCGCAGCCGGGCGGCGACCTTGCGCTCCAGCCCGTCCTCGCCGGCGGTACGCCGGAAGATCTCCCGCGCGTACGCCTCGGTCTGCAGCAGCCCGGGCACCGACTCAGCCTCGTACGTGCGCAGCGCCGCCGCCTCCGCCTCCAACCCGACGTAGAACTCGAACCACTCGGGCAGCACGTCGCTGTAGTTCTGCCACCAGCCGCGTTGCTGCGCCCCTCGGGCGATCTCGATCAGCGCCTCCGCGTCCGACCCGGTCACCTGGTACAGCGCGAGTGCCGCCCGGACGTCGCGCGGTTTGATGCCGATCTGCGCGGTCTCGATGCGTGAGAGGTTGCTCTTGGACATGTCGAGTTGACGGGCTGCCACGTCGAGGGTCATGCCCGCGCGTTCCCGGAGCTGGCGGAGCTCCCTGGCGATGCGTCGGCGGCGCACGGTCGGGCTGGTGGCGGATCGGGTGGGGGGAGCGGCGGTCACCGTCCGAGTCTGACAGAACAAGATCCGCAGGTCGCAGATGCACGGAGTGCAACTTTCAAATCTGGGAGTTGCGTTGCAGTAGCGCTCGGTGCATCCTTTCCCGGTCGCGATCACTGTGGACACACCTGTGCGGGAGGACCGTTGCTCATCGCCGACGAGTTCTTCCTGATCGCACACAACGACAGTCGCGGCAAGGCCAAGCTGCATCCGGCGGCGACCGGCCTCGGACTGGCCGCGGGGCTGCTCGGCGAGCTGCTCCTGTATGGACACATCACCGTCTCGGACGGCAGGGTCACCGTCATCGACCGCCGTCCGCCGGCTGACGCGCTGGCGCACACCGTGCTCGACCAGCTGATCGGCGAGTCCCAGCACCAGGCGCTGCGTACCTGGCTGAGCTTCCTGGCGCAGAGCGCGACGACCTCGGTGGGGGAGCGGCTGGCCCGTGCCGGCGTGCTGCGCCGCCAGGAGAGCCGGCGGCTGCTGCGCACCTCGGTCAGTTACCTGCCGATCGACCTGAACGCGGTGGCCTGGCCGGCCACCCGGCTGCGGGCACTGCTGGACCGACCGGACCCGCCGGGCGTGCCGGACGCGCTGCTGCTCGGCCTGGTCGTGGCGGCGGGGCTGACCCGTGAGGTGCTGTGGAGCGCCGGCCCGCGCGCCCACCACCGCCTGAACGTCCTCATCCCCGCGCTGCCGGCACCCCTGAAGGAACTCGTCGGGCACACCGAGGCCGCCGTCGGCGCAGCCGTGCTGCGCGGCCTTCCCTGATCCTCCCGGTAACCCCCTACCCCTCCCCTCGACAACCGGAGTAGTCGAATGCCCCCGACATCGACAGTCGACCGACCCAGCAACGTCTCCGAAGCCCTCGCCCGAGGCCGCCTCGGCATCCCCTCGGTGATCTTCTTCGTGCTCTCCGCCGCCGCCCCGCTGACCGTAGTGGCTGGCGTCGTCACCACCGGCTACGGCGTGGTCGGGGTGACCGGCATCCCGCTGGCCTTCCTGCTGGTCGCCGCGGTGCTCGCGCTGTTCTCGGTGGGCTACGTGGCGATGTCGCGCCGGGTGGAGAACGCCGGCGCGTTCTACGCCTACATCTCCCGCGGTCTGGGTCGACCGGTCGGCGTGGGCGCCGCCTGGGTGGCGCTGATCGCGTACAACGCGCTCCAGGTCGGCCTGTACGGCACCATCGGTGTGGCGGCCGAGCCGGTGCTCGACCGGATCTTCGGCGGGCACCCGCACTGGGCCGTCGTGGCCCTGGTGGCGTGGGCGTTGGTCGGCCTGCTCGGCCTGCTCCGGGTGGACATCAACGGCCTGGTCCTGGCCGCGCTGCTGATCGCCGAGATCGTCGTGATCCTCGTCTTCGACCTGGGGCAGATCGGCAACCCGGCCGACGGTCAGGTCAGCTTCGCCACGTTCTCGCCGGACAACCTCTTCGTGCCGGGGGTCGGCGCGGTGCTGGTGCTGGCCATCCTCGGCTTCGTCGGCTTCGAGTCCGCCGTGGTCTTCAGCGAGGAGAGCAAGGACCCGAAGCGGACGGTGCCGATCGCGACCTACCTGTCGGTGGCGATCATCGCTGGCCTGTACGCGCTGTCGTCCTGGACCATGACGGTCGCCGTCGGGCCGGAGAACATCGTCGCCGAGGCCGGCGAACAGAGCGTCGGGCTGATCTTCAACCTGGCCGCCGCGCACCTCGGCGACACCGCCGTCACCATCGGGCAGGTGCTCTTCCTGACCTCGGTGCTGGCCGCGATGATCTCGTTCCACAACACCACGGCCCGGTACACGTTCGCTCTCGGCCGGGAGCGGGTGCTGCCGGCGGTGTTCGGGCAGACCTCGGCCCGTACCGGTGCGCCGCGGGCCGCCTCGGTGGCGCAGAGCGTCCTCGGTCTGGTGGTCATCCTGGTGTACGCGGTCAACGGCTGGGACCCGGTCGTCCAGCTGTTCTTCTGGGGCGGCACCACCGGCGGGTTCGGTGTCCTGCTGCTGATCGCCACCACCTCGGTGGCGGTGATCGCCTACTTCGCCCGCTCCGTCGGCGACGAGAACCTCTGGCGACGCGCCATCGCACCCGGCCTGGCCACCATCGCGCTCTTCGTGATCATCTGGCTGGCCGTGTCGAACTTCGCCAACCTGCTCGGCGTCGCGCCGGACTCGACCCTGCGCTGGGCGCTGCCCGCCGTGTACCCGGTGGCGGCCCTGCTGGGCATCGTCTGGGGGCTGGTGCTGCGCAGCAACCGCCCGGACACGTACGCCCGGATCGGCCTCGGCGCGGCGAGCGCCGCCACCACCGTCACGCCGACGCCGCCGACCAGCGTGGAGGTGACCCGATGAGCGTTGTCATCGAGCAACTCGGACCGGACGAGACCTCCCTGGTGGCTGGCCGGATCGCCGAGGCGTTCACCGTGCTGGAGGTGACGCGCTGGCTGGTGCCCGACCCGAGCAAGCGGGAGGCCGTGCTGGCCGGGGACTTCGAGATCCTGGTCGGACACGCGATGCGGTACGGCTTCGTGCACGCCACCGAGGACCGGGCCTCGGTCGCGGTCTGGTTCCCGTCGGTCGGCGAGCCGGCTCCGCCGCCGGTGGACTACGACGCCCGGCTGGCCGCGGCCTGCGGCGAGTGGACCGACCGGTTCCAGCACCTCGACGAGCTGTTCGCCGCGAACCACCCGCACCCGGAGCACCACCACCTTGCGTTCCTGGCGACCCAGCCGGGCCGGCAGGGGCAGGGGCTGGGCACCGCGTTGATGCGGCACCACCACGCCTGGCTGGACGCCAACGCGATGCCGGCGTACCTGGAGGCGAGCAGCCCGCGCAGCCGGGACCTGTACGCGAAGAACGGCTACCTGGCCGGGGAGCCGTTCCGGGTGCCCGACGGCACGCCGTTCTGGCCGATGTGGCGGGAGCCGGTCGGGCACTGAGCGGGTCGGGCGGCTCGGAGTCGATCCGGCCGGTGTACGCCCACGGACGCGTTGTCACGCCCGCGTGACAACGCGGACACGGAAAGAGGGCCGGGTCCGCAGACCCGGCCCTCTTTCCGTGGACTGATCAGTACGTGCCGTCGAGCTGACCGCGCAGCTTGGTCAGCGCCCGGGTCAGCAGACGCGAGACGTGCATCTGCGAGACGCCGATCTGGTCGGCGATCTGCGACTGGGTCAGGTTGCCGTAGAAGCGCAGCGTGAGGATCTTCTGCTCGCGCTCGTCCAGGGTGGCCAGTGCCGGGCCGAGGGCGACCCGCAGCTCGGCCAGCTCGAACTCGCCGTCCTCGCCGCCGAGCATGTCGCCCAGCTCGGTGGCCCGCTCGCCGTCGCCGGTCGGGGTGGACAGCGATACCGCGTTGTACGCGCGGGCGCCCTCCAGGCCCTCCAGCACCTCTTCCTCGGTGAGCTTGAGGTGGGCGGCGATGTCGGCGACCGTCGGCGAGCGGCCGAGGGTCTGCAGGAGCGAGCTGTTGGCGTCGGAGATGGCCAGCCGCAGCTCCTGGAGCCGGCGGGGCACCCGGATGTCCCAGGTGCGGTCCCGGAAGTGCCGCTTGAGCTCGCCGATGATGGTGGGGATCGCGTAGCCGGCGAAGTCGACGCCGCGGGAGGGGTCGAACTTGTCGATGGCCTTGATCAGGCCGACCGCGGCGGTCTGGGCCAGGTCGTCGGTCGGCTCGCCACGACCGCTGTAGCGGTGGGCCAGGTGGTTGGCCAGCGGCAGCCAGGCCTCGATCGCGCGGTCGCGCAGTGCGGCCCGCGACGGGTGGTTGGCGGGCAGCGCGGCCATGGCGTTGAGCAGGTCGGCGGCACTGTCGGTGAGGGCGCGCGGGTCAAGCTTGGTGCTCGCCTTGGCAGCGGTGTTCGGCTGCTCGGTGATCGTTGAAGCGGTCATGGGTGGTCCTCCCTGCACCTCGTCCGCGGACAAAAAAGGTGTGACGCTTTGGTTTAGCTTCCTATGGGCCGTTCGGGACTCACCTTAACCTGATCGTCTCGCGGAAATCTAGCCGAAAGGCTGATGTACTTAAGGTGTGTCGAGTAACAAAACGGGCGAATGCGACGGAAGTCGGGGGGACTGTGAGGCTCCTTACCCGTTTTCCGGCCATGCCTAGCCGCCCGGTCGACTCTCGGTTTCGACCGAGCGGCCCTCGACCCGCGCCGAGCGGTCAACATGGAACCCGACATTGGGGCAGGAGTGTCGACTATCCGTCGTTGTCCCGCTGGTGGGACCGGCCGTAGCGTCGCGTGTACACACCCGGTTCGGAGGCACCGTGCTCGATCCAGCCGCTCCCCAGCTCGTCGTGAACAGTCGAACGCTCTACTTCAGTTGGCTGCCGGCGGATCCGGACGCGGTCGCCGCACTGGTTCCGCCCGGCCTGTGCCCCCGCCCCGACCGCCAGGTGTTCCTCAACCAGTACGTCGTGGACGACGAGACCCAGACCTCCGGCTTCGGCGCGTACTCGCTGACCTACCTCGGCGTCTCACTGCTGGGCGTCGACGCGCCCGGCGGCCTCAACCCGGGTGGCTGGTGGAGCCACTACGTGGCCTCCAGCCGGGTGGTCCGTGAGTACGCTGCCGCCCGCGGTGCCCCGGTGCTCGCCGGTCGGACCAGCATCGAGGTCAGCGGTGAGGATCTGCTCTCCGAGACGGAGATCGACGGGACACCGTTGCTCCGGGCGCGGTGCCGGGTGGGGGAGACCGGCCACGTGATCAGCAGTGGGCACCACCGCTACTTCACCCGTCGGGACGGTCAACTCCTCAGCTCGGCCTACCCGTTCGTCGCCGAGCCGGTCGCCCCGTTCGAGATCGAGTCGGTGGAGTTCCTCCAGGCCGACCACCCGATGTACGCGCTCCGCCCGGCCAACCCGCTGACCATCGGCTTCGGCTACTACTCGCCGCGCTCCTCGTTCGCCTACCCCGGCGGGCTGAGCGTGCACCCGACCGTCGCGACGCCGGAGCCGGCCCGACCGGTTCACCAGGTGCCGGCCAGCCTCGCCCGCAGTGGCCTGCCGTCCGGGTCGTAGACCAGCCGGTACACCGGCAACGCCCAGGCCCGGGTGTACCACGGCAGTCGCTCGGGGCGGTGCGGGCGCAGCCGTCCGGGCGGCCGCTCGCCCACCTGGCCGTCGTCGTACCACTGCTGTAGCGCGTCGGCGGCGGCCGTGACAGCCGCGACCGCGTCCGCCGGGTCGATCAGGTCGGCGTCGTCCGCGCCGGCCGGGTCACGGTCCAGGTGCTCGCGCCAGAGCCGTAGCCGCAGGTCCCGCGCGAAGGCCCGCGCGCCGTCGCCCTGACCTGCCGGATCGGTGGGCTCCCGCTGGTCGCGGGTGTCGTCGAGCACCGCGCAGGACAGCTCGCTGTCGTGCGTCCAGGACCGGCGGTTGAAGTTGTCGCTGCCCACGCTGGCCCAGACGTCGTCGACGACGCAGACCTTCGCATGCACGTAGACCGGGTTGCCGGCGTGGTTCTCGACGTCGAACACGTGCACCCGATCCGGTGCGGCCCGCTCGCACAGCGACAGCGCCTGCTCCCGCCCGACCATGTTCGGCGGCAGCGCCAGCCTGCCGTCCACGTCCGGGTGTCGGGGCACCACGGCGATCAGGTGCAGCTCCGGGTTGTCCCGCAGAGCGTGCGCGAACAGATCCGCGACCTCGGCGGACCAGAGGTACTGGTCCTCCAGGTAGATGAGTCGGCGGGCGCGGCGTACCGCCTTGGTGTAACCCCGGGCCACGGTCCGCTCGCCGTCGGGTGCGAACGAGTAGCGCGGGCGCACGGCGGGGTAGGTGCGCAGCACCTGGATCTGGTGCGGACCGCAGGGCGGCGGGTCGGCCGGCTGCTCGGGCAGCGGGTCGGGACGGAGGTCGGCACCGCGCAGCCGGTCCCGCAGGTAGGCCACCGGGTTCTCCGAGTCCAGTGGCATCGGATCGGTCCAGCGTTCCCGGAACAGGGTGTCCAACGCGCCCACCACCGGACCGCGTACCGCGAGCTGCACGTCGTGCCAGGGCGGGTTGGGCCCGTACCGGGGGGACATCTGCACCGGCTGCGGGTCGCCACGATGATCGGCGTCGTCGCGGCGGCTGTGGCACAGGTCGATCCCGCCGGCGAACGCGATGTCCCGTTCCGCTGCGCCCGCGTGCCGCAACACCACGAGCTTCTGGTGGTGTGACCCGCCGCGCCGGACCCGCTGGTCGAGCAGCACCTCGCCGCCGGCGGCCGAGATCGTCTCGCTGAGGTCGCGGTTCTCCGCCTCGCTGTAGGCCAGCACGTCGAGGTGTGAGCGCCAGATCAGTCCCTTGACCACCACGCCGCGGTGGGCGGCCTGGGCGAAGAGCTGGGCCACGGTCGGGCCGTCCGGGCGCAGCCGCTGATCCGGGTCGCCCCGCCAGTCGGTGAAGAACAGGTGGTCGCCGGGGCCCAGAGCCTCCACCTCGTCGACCAGCCGGTCGAAGTACGCGGCACCGTGAATCAACGGCTCGGCGAGGTTTCCCCTGGTCCAGACGGGTAACCCAGACACCGGGTTGGCGCGTTCCTCGGCAGTGAGGAACCAGTCCTGCAACGGCAACGTCCAGCCCCCCTGGAGGTCGGCAACGTCCTCACGGTAGGACCCCCGACGCGGGTCCGCATGCCAGGCCGGCAGACCGGCACCTGGTCAACGCCACCGGAAGCGACGCGACAGCAGCCGAGCGACGCGACAACAGCCGAGGAGGCCACACCATGCCCCGCGACACGACGGATCCCGTGACCGAGTACCGCGAGCCGGCGGTGGAGAGCGAACGGGGCGCGCTGGTAGCGGTGTTGGTGATGGTGATTCTGGGCGTCGCCGGGATTTTTGCGGTGTCCTGAGGCGGCGCCGGCGCCCCCGTGGTGAACCGGGGGCGCCGGCGCCGATCTCAGTGCTGACGCGGGGTCAGGGCCGGGTGCCCTGGCCGCCGGTGTGCGGCAGTCGCTCGGTGGGGATCACACCGAGCCGGCCGGCCTGGAAGTCCTCGAACGCCTGGAGCAGCTCGTCCCGGGTGTTCATCACGAACGGGCCGTACTGTGCCACCGGCTCCCGGATCGGCTGGCCACCCATGATGTAGAGGTCCAGCGCGGGGGTGTTGCTGTCCTGCGCGGTGTCGGCGCCGAAGCGCAGCGCGTCACCCGCGCCGTGCACCGCGAGCTGGCCGGTACGCACCGGCCGCCGGTCGGTGCCGACCGTGCCACGACCGCCCAGCACGTACACCAGGGCGTTGAACTCGGGCTGCCAGGGCAGGTCGACCTGCGCCCCCGGCTGCACGGTGACGTGCGTGATGGTGATCGGGGTGAAGGTCGAACCCGGACCCCGGTGCCCGGCGATCTCGCCGGCGATGACCCGGATCAACGCGCCGCCGTCGGGCGTGGTGAGCAGAGCCGACTCCCGACCCCGGATGTCCTGGTAGCGGGGCGGGTTCATCTTGGCCGAGCGGGGCAGGTTGACCCAGAGCTGGGTGCCGTGGAACAGCCCGCCGCTCATCACCAGGTGCTCCGGCGGCGCCTCGATGTGCAGCAGGCCGCTGCCCGCCGTCATCCACTGGGTGTCGCCGTCGGTGATGGTGCCGCCACCGCCGTTCGAGTCCTGGTGGTCGAAGACCCCGTCGATGATGTACGTGACGGTCTCGAAGCCGCGGTGCGGATGCCAGGGGGTGCCTTTCGGCTCGCCCGGCGCATAGTCGACCTCGCCCATCTGGTCGAGGTGGATGAACGGGTCCAGGTCGGTGGTCGACACCCCGGCGAAGGCGCGACGGACCGGGAAGCCCTCACCTTCGAAGCCGGTGGGCGCGGTGGTCACCGTGCGCACCGGGCGGAAGGTGGTGGACTCCTCCAGCCGGGGCAGGCGGGGCAGGACGAGGACGTTGTCAACGGTGATCGCGGGCATCGAAGGCTCCTAGCTCGTGGCGTGGGTGGTCGAGCCGGCGCGGGACGCCCGCAGGCGGTCACCGATCCGGCCGAAGACCCGGGTGAGGCAGGCGACCTCGTCATCGTCGAGGTCGTCCATCAGGTAGGTGCGCACCGACGCCAGATGGTGGGGTGCGGCATCCCGCAGGGCGAGCAGCCCGGCGGCGGTGAGGACCGCCTCGCTGCCGCGTCGGTCGTCCGGGCAGGGCTCCTTGCTGACCATGCCCCGGCGCTGCATGGAGGAGATCTGGTAGGTCAGGCGGCTGGGCGAGAAGATGAGCCGGCTGGCCAGCTCGCCCATCCGCAGTCGCTGCCCCGGTGCCTCCGAGAGCAGGACCAGCACGTGGTAGTCGGCGAAGCTGAGGTCGCTCTCGGCCCGCAGGTCCTCTTCCAACTGGGTGTAGAGACGCTGGCTGGCCTCGATGTAGGCGCGCCAGGCGGCCTCTCGGGTGCTGTCCAGGCTCTCGGTCATGCCCCTGACGATAGCACTACTTCAAAATTTAAATAGTGCCGTTGAGCGTAGCCTGGGTCACGTTTCCACCACGCAGCACCGAATAGTGCAGCTTTGAAGAAAGGCGGCGCTAAACCGGCGGCGCGATGGTGACGTGGTGTGCCAGACTCCGGCCTCGTGGAACACGTGCAACTCACCGCCGCCGACCTGTTGCTGCGCCCCTGGCGGGACGCGGACGCCCCGGCGGTCCGCGACGCCCTGCGCGACCCGGCGATCGCCCAGTGGAACCCGCAGGGCGGCGACCCGATCGACGACGAGGTCGCGCTTCTCTGGGTGCGCCGCCGGGCCGACTGGTCCACCGGTGGCCATGTCTCGATGGCGGTGACCGCGGCGACCGGCGGCGAACTGCTGGGCTCGGTGTCACTGCACCGCATCCACGACGGTGACGCGTCCATCGGCTACTGGACGGCGCCCGCGGCCCGCGGGCGTCGGGTGGCGGTGCGGGCCGTCGTCCGGCTCACCGACTGGGCGTTCAGCGACCTGGGGCTGCACCGGGTGGAGTTGTGCCACGCGGTCGCCAACCCGGCCTCCTGTCGCGTCGCCGACCGGGCCGGCTACCCGGCCGAGGGGACGTTGCGGGAGTCGTACCGCTACGGCGACGGTCGCCGCTACGACGAGCACCTGCACGCCCGCCTGGCCACCGATCCTCAGATCACTCGTTGACCTTGCGCAGGAACGCCGCGAGGGCGGCCCGGACGTGGTCGATCCGCTCCGGCAGGGGCAGGGGGTCGGGCATGGGTGGCCCGGCCTGCTTCTTCTTCCGCAGGTAGAGCGAGCAGGCCAGGTCGGAGCACATGTACGTGCCCACGGAGTCGCCCTGCCGTCCACCCGGCCCGGCCTTGCGGGCGGTCATCAGTGAGACGCCGTCGCCGAGGTGGGTGGTCAGGCAGAGCGAGCACATGCTGCGCCGCACCCGCCCGATCTGGTGCGTCGCGGAGCGCAGCGCCACGCCGACGAGCCGGCCGTCGGACTCGGCGACCAGATAGGCCCGCTGGGGTGCCGCCGGGTCCCGCCAGCCGAGAAAGTCCAGGTCGTCCCAGGGGCGTGTCGGCAGATCATTCGGTACGGCCATCCGCTTCGCCTCACCCTGGGTGCAGTTGACGAAGGACTTGCGGATGGCGGATTCGGTCAGGGCTAACATAGGTAGTAGCCTAGCGCTCCTAGGCAAGCGATTATTGGGGCTAGGTTTGGGGTGTGGTGCATGGCTCGTGCAGGGGTTACCGCCGAGCGCCTGACCCTGGTCGCGGCCGAGCTGGCCGACGAGGTGGGCGTGGAGAACGTGACCGTTGCCGCGCTCGCCCGCCACTTCGGGGTGAAGGACGCGAGCCTCTACTTCCACATCAAGAACGCGCGGGACCTGCGGGTCAGGATCGCCCTGCTGGCCCTGGCGGAGCTGGCCGACCGGGTTGCCGCCGCCCTGGCCGGCCGGGCCGGCAAGGACGCGCTGGTGGCCTTCGCCGACGCGTACCGGGACTACGCCAGGCAGCATCCCGGTCGGTACGCGGCGATGCAGATCGACCTGGACCCGGAGACGGCCGCCACGAGCGCCGGCGTCCGGCACGCCGAGATGACCCGGGCCATCCTGCGCGGCTACCGGCTCGCCGAACCGGACCAGACCGACGCCGTACGGATGATGCACAGCACGTTCCACGGGTTCGTGAGCCTGGAGAAGACCGGGGGCTTCCGGCACACCCCGCGCCCTACGGACGACTCGTGGTCCCGGACCTTGGACGCCCTCGACGCCGTCCTGACCAACTGGCCGCCACGCTCAGGTGCCGCGGCGTGACGACATAGGCTCGGTGGTGTGGATGATCTGGAGCTGGCCGACTGGCGGGAGCGGGTCGCCCGGCTGTACCTGTCCGACGTCGACCTGAGCGGGTTCCGCGCGGGGCGCGACGAACTCTTCGCCACCCACCCGCAGAGCCCGATCCCGCCAGCGCAGCGCAGCGGCTTCTCTGGGGTGCGGTACTTCCCGCCCAACCCGGACGCAGTCGTGGAGGCGTCGCTGCGGCCGGCCAGCGGGGAGCTGCGGATCGACACCGGCGGTCCGGACGGGGTGGTCACGTACCGGCGGGTCGCGGTGGCCGAGACGCCGTGGGGGCCGCTGACCCTGTGGTGGATCGAGGCGTACGGCGGCGGGCTGTTCGTGCCGCTGCGGGACGGCACCTGCGGGCGGGAGACCTACGGGGGAGGGCGCTACCTCACCGACACGGTGAAGGGCACCTTCGGCCGGGGCGTCGAGCTGCTGCCCGGCGACCGCGTCCGGCTGGACGCCAACTATCTCTACAACCCGAGCTGTGCCTACGACGATCGCTGGGCCTGCCCACTGGCACCACCGGAAAACCGGGTCGAGGTCGACCTCCGCGCCGGCGAGCTGGCGTACGCGACGCACGACCACGGTGCTTGATCCTCTCGGGTTTCCCGTCGGCCGGCGCATCGGGCGGATCAGCGTCGCTTGACCTCAAGTCCGGTTGAACGCCTACGGTCGGTCGACGTCCCCGGTCCAGGAGGAGGAGCGTTCGATGACGGTCAGCTGGGCGTACATCTACGAGCACCCGGGCAGTGACCCCGTCGAGGACCGGGTCGTGTTCGACCGCGGCGGCCAACGCACCTACCTCGTGCCCGTGCCGGACCCGTCGATGGCCCCTGCCGTGGCGGTGGACCTCGTGGCCGAGGGGGTCGCGCTGGTCGAACTGTGCGGGGGCTTCGCGCTGGCGGCAGCCGCACGGGTGGCCGAGGCCGTCGACGGCCGGGTCCCCGTCGGCCACGTGACGTTCGCGGTGGACTCGGTGCGCGGTGCGACGCAGTACGGCGAACGACTCGAAGCTGACCAGCCCCCACCTCCCCCACGGCACGGCTGAACGGCCGCCCCGGCGCGTGCTGCCGGGACGGCCGTTCGATCGTGGGTCAGCGGGTGTTCGCGGCCGGGTTGGACATCTGCATCCGGCCCAGCAGCTGACGGGCCTGGTCGGCGAACTGCGCGTCGACCGTCACCGCGTACTGGCCTGCTCGCAGCGAGCTGGCCGAGGTGAAGTCACGCTGCCCGCCCGTCATCGCGTGTGCGACGGCGCCGAACACGGCGCCCCAGATCGCACCGATGACCAGCCCGACCAGGATCACCGCCAGCCAGTTGCCGACGGTGAAGATCCCGAACAGCAGGCCGATGAAAAGACCGAACCAGGCACCCGTGCCCGCGCCGAGCAGGCCGGCGCGACCGGTGGTCATCCGCCCGAGCACCGACTCCACCAGGGTGAGGTTGGTGCCGACGATGGCGCTGTGCTCCACCGGGAACCGGTTGTCGGCCAGATAGTCGACGACCCGCTGCGCGGCCGGGTAGTCCGGGTACGAGCCGATCGTCACGGTCGGCGGACCTGTCTCCGGCCCGTGGCCGTCACCGGCCGGTGTCGCCAGGCGGCCGGCGGGCCCGGATGGAAGCAGGTCGCCACCCTGTGTGCCGGGCCGCCATGCGGCGGTCGGCTCCGAAGCTGACGTCATGAGCATCCTCCCTCGTCAGCTCCCCGCGTTCCCGCCCATGGCGAGCGGTAACACGGCGACGGCACGGTGAGTGCCATCCCGAACGGGAGGAATGGGCGCGGGCGGCCCGGGTAGCCAGTCAGGTGGAGAGCGGACAGATCAGTGACCACGGGTTCCTCGCCGACGGCCGCAGCGCGGCGCTGGTCGACGCCTCGGGCTCGGTGAACTGGTGGTGCCCGGGCCGGTTCGACGCCCCGTCGGTGTTCGGGCGGCTGCTCGACGACGGCGCAGGGCACTGGTCGATCCGACCGGAGGTCGACTACACCGTCGAACGCAGCTATCTCGACAACACCCTCGTGCTGCGGACCGTCTTCCGTACCGCGCAGGGGGAGGTCGCGCTCACCGACGCGCTCGCCTTCGAGCCCGGCTCACGGGGTCATGACATCGGGATGCACCCACCGCAGGTGCTGGTCCGCAGCGTGCAGGGACTCTCCGGTGCGGTGCCGATGCGGGTGCACTACCGGCCGCGCTTCGAGTACGGGCGCACCATCGCGTACCTGGTCGAGCGTGAGGACATGCTCGAGGCCATCGCCGGGGCCGCGCGGCTCACGTTCCGCAGCAGCGTGCGGTTGGAGTGCGGCGACGACGCCGATGCCACAGCGACGTTCACCGTCCGCGCCGGCACCACCCACAACTTCACACTCGGGTACGCCCCGACCTATGACGCCCCACTGCCGGAGGTACCGGACGCCGACCAGACGATCGCCGACACCGTCGCCGGCTGGCAGTCCTGGGCCGACGAGCACGACTACCAGGGGCTCTACGCCGAGGAGGTGCGGCGCAGCGGGCTGGTGGTGCAGGGCATGACGTACCGGCCCAGCGGTGCCGTGGTGGCCTCGGTGACCACCTCGCTGCCGGAGGAACTCGGCGGGGACCGCAACTACGACTACCGCTACGTCTGGGTGCGCGACTTCAGCCACACCCTGCGGGCGTTGTGGCGGTCGGCGTGCTTCGACGAGGTTCGGCGGCAGTTCGCCTGGTTGGGTCGGGCGATGGGCCGGGTCGACGACCAGCCGGTGCCCATCATGTACGGGGTGCTGGGGGAGCGGGACCTCACCGAGCATCGGCTCGACCAGCTCGGTGGTTACCGCGACAGCCCGCCGGTGGTGACCGGCAACGACGCGTGGCGGCAGCGGCAGAACGACATCTACGGCGCGGCCATGGACGCCGCCTGGCTGATGCGCGACCAGCTGGAGCCGTTCGACCCGGACGTCTACCACCTGCTGCGGGTGCTTGCCGACCAGGCCGAGCAGGACTGGAAACAACCGGACGCGGGGATGTGGGAGGAGCGTGGCGTCCAACACCACCACGTGTCCTCGAAGGTGGAGTGCTGGGTGGCGCTGGACCGGGCGGTCCGCTTCGGCGACCAGCTCGGCGGGCCGGAGGACCTGGCCCGCTGGACGGCGGCCCGGGACGAGGTGCGCGCGGCGATCCTCGAGCGGGGGTGGAGCGAGCGGCTCCAGTCGTACACCGGGATCTTCGACTCCGACGAGCTGGACGCGTCGGTGCTGGTGATGCCCCTGGTGGGTTTCCTGCGGGCGGACGACCCCCGGATGCGCTCGACGGTCCGCGCGGTGGAGCGGGGGCTGTCGCACGACGGCCTGCTGCGGCGCTGGGACGGCGACCCGGCGGGCTTCGTCATCTGTTCGTTCTGGCTGGTGAGTTGCCTGGCGTTGGCCGGTGAGCGGGACCGGGCGCACGAGTTGTTTCGCAGTCTGGCGGATCGGGTCAACGACCTGGGCCTGTTCGCCGAGCAGATCGACCAGCAGACCGGCGAGCAGTTGGGCAACTTCCCGCAGGCGTTCTCGCACATCGGCCTGATCAATGCCGCCGGTGTGCTCACCGACGTCGAGCAGGACCCGAGGTTGCGTGAGTGCGGGATGCCCCCGGCGCACTTCACCCCGACGCGAGACTGAGGCCGTACTTTCGTCCAAACCTTGACGACTTTCGATCTGGTGACGTGAAGTTCTATCGCCTTCCAGTGAAAGACGTTAATGTCCGGGACACACCGCGGTGCTCCTCCAGTCGGCGGGAGCGGCACCGAGATCCCCCGGACAGCTGGAGGTCTCGTGTCCCGCACTCTGCGTCGACGTCTGGTCGCCGCCACCACCCTGTTCACCGTCCTCGCCACCCTCAGCCTCGCCCCGCCGGCCACCGTGTCTCCGGCCCGGGCCGCCGCGGCCCTGGCACCGCCGGCCACCGTCGGGTTCGAGAAGATCGCCCTCGACGGCGGGCTCTCCATGGGGGAGCCGATCGAGCTGGCCGTCGCCCCCGACGGCAAGGTCTTCTACATCAACCGGGGCACCAGCAGCGGCGGCGGCCAGGTCCGCCTCTACAACCCGGCGACGAGATCCACCACTGTCGCGCTGACCCTGCCACTGGACGCCCGCTTCGAGGACGGCCTGATCGGGATCACGCTGCACCCGAGCTTCGCGAGCAACCGCTGGGTCTACCTCTTCTACTCGCCCAAGGTCACCCCGTTGGTCAACCGGATCAGCCGGTTCACCTTCAACCCGTCCACGTTGCTGCTCGACCCGGGCAGCGAGGACCTGCTCATCGAGTGGCCGACCGAACGTGACCTGTGCTGTCACTCGGCCGGTTCGATGAGCTGGGACACTGCCGGCAACCTGTACTTCGCCGTCGGCGACAACACCAACTCCGGTGGAGACTCGGCCGGGATGGCCCCGATCGACGAGCGGACCAGCCGCAACGCGCAGTACGACGCCCAGCGCACCTCGGGCAACACCAACGACCTGCGCGGCAAGATCAACCGGATCCACCCGGAGAACGACGGCAGCTACACGGTCCCCTCCGGCAACCTCTTCGCCGCCGGTACCGCGCGGACCAGGCCGGAGATCTACGTGATGGGTGTGCGCAACCCGTACCGGATCTGGGTGGACCGCAAGGCCAACAACACCCTCTACTGGGGCGAGGTCGGCCCGGACGCGGGCGTCGACCTCGCCAACCGTGGCCCGGCGGCGTACGACGAGTTCAACCGGGCCGCCGGGCCCGGCAACTACGGCTGGCCGTACTGCGGCGGCCCCAACGTCGCCTACAACGACTGGGACTTCGCCACCGCCTCGCCGCGCGGCTGGTTCCCGTGCGGCGGCTCGACCGGGCCGGTCAACAACTCGCCCCGCAACACGGGTCTCCAGCAGCTTCCGGCGACGAAGCCGGCGCTGGTCTGGGAGCAGCACGGCGGCAGTGAGGACTGGCCCGCGCTGGACAACCCGGGTGGGTGCGGTTCGCCGAACCACGTCGAGGTCTACCACTACGACCCGAACCTCGTCTCGGACGTGAAGTGGCCGGCCTACTACGACAACAAGTGGCTGATCTCCGAGTACTGCCGCAACTGGATCAAGGAAGTCCAGTTCGACAACGGCAACCCGGCCACCGGCGCGCCGACGGTGATCGAGCCGGTGCTCGCCGGGATGAAGTTCGTCCACCCGATCGACTGGCAGTTCGGCCCGGACGGCTCCCTCTACCTGCTCGAATACGGCAGCGGCTACTTCTCCGGCGCCGCCGACGCCGGGCTCTACAAAATCAACTACGTTCAGGGTGGCCGGTCGCCGCTGGCCAAGGCCACCGTCAACAGGGACAACGGCCTGGCGCCGCTGGCCGTAAGCTTCTCCAGCGCCGGCAGCTCGGACCCGGACGGTGACCCGCTGACGTACGCCTGGGACTTCACCGACAACGGCAGCACCGACTCGACCGCCGCGAACCCGTCCTTCACGTACTCCGCCAACGGCACCTACAACGCCCGACTCACCGTCAACGACGGCACCGGCCGCAGCGCGACCACGTTGGTGCCGGTGGTGGTCGGCAACAACCGGCCGACGGTCACGATGAACGGACTGCCCGCCGGTGGTCTCTTCGACTGGGGGCAGGACCTGAGCGTGAGCGCCACCGCCAGCGATCCGCAGGACGGCACCCCGGCCTGCTCGGCGGTGGTCGTCCGGGCCGCGCTCGGCCACCAGGAGCACGCCCACGAGGAGGGGGAGGGGACCGGCTGCGGCGCGACCTTCAACACCGGCCCGGTGCACGCCGGCCCCGACTCGGTGCTGTTCTTCGTCCTGCGGGGCAGTTACACCGATCGCGGCGCGACCGGCTCGGCCGGCCTGACCGGCGAGAAGGAGATCATCCTCTACCCGAAGCAGTGGCAGGCCGAGCACCTGGTCCAGCTCAACGGGCCCAAGGTGATCGACCAGGCCGCGGCCGAGGGCGGCAAACGGCTGGGTGACATCCAGAGCGGCGAGAACGTCCGACACCACGCCGTGAGCCTCAAGGGCATCACCGGCGTCCGGGCCCGCGTCTCCTCCGGCGGCCCCGGGGGCACCCTCTCCTTCCGGTACGACTCACCGACCGGCACCGAGGTCGCCCGGATCGCGGTGCCGAACACCGGCGGCTGGGACAACTACACCGAGCTGAGCGCCACGGTGACCAGGCCCGACGATGGCACCCACGACCTGTACCTGGTCTTCACCGGCGGCAGCGGCGCCCTGCTGGACGTGGACAGCTACACCTTCACCGGCCCGGGTGTCGGCACCGGCGGTGCCCGTACCGGTGAGGTCAAGGCCCTCGGTAAGTGCGCGGACATCGCCGCCAGCCAGACCGCCAACGGCACCCCGGTGCAGACCTGGACCTGCAACGGCACCGCCGCCCAGCGGTGGACCCTGCCCGGCGACGGCACGGTCCGCGGCTTCGCCAAGTGCCTGGACGTGAAGGCGAGCGGGACCACCGACGGCACGGTCGTGCAGCTCTACGACTGCAACGGCAGTGGGGCCCAGCAGTGGGCCGCCCAGCCGGACGGCAGCCTGCGCAATCCCCAGTCGGGCCGGTGTCTGGACATCCCCAACTCCGACCTCACCGACGGCCGGCAGTTGCGGATCTGGACCTGCAACGGCACCGGGGCGCAACGGTGGGCCCTGCCGTGACCGGCGCCTGACCGGTTCCGTGTCCCGCCGCCCGCCCGCGTCCCCGGGCGGGCGGCCGGGGCACGGGGGAGAATGCCGGGATGCGGTTGGTGCTCACGGCGGACACCCACGTACCGAAGCGGGCCCGGGATCTTCCCGGGCCGCTCTGGGCGGCCATCGAGGCGGCGGACGTGGTGGTCCACGCCGGTGACTGGGTGGACGAGGCGCTGCTCGACGCGATGACCGCGCGGTCGCGCCGACTGGTCGGGGTGTACGGCAACAACGACGGGCCGGCGCTGCGCGCCCGGCTGCCGGAGGTGGCCCGGGTCGACCTCGACGGCCTGCGCGTCGCCGTGGTGCACGAGACCGGGCCACGGACCGGTCGCGAGAACCGGTGTGCGGCCCGGTTTCCCGATGTCGACCTGCTGGTCTTCGGGCACTCGCACATTCCCTGGGACACCGAGGCGCCCGGCGGGCTGCGGCTGCTCAACCCCGGCTCACCCACCGACCGGCGCTCCCAACCGCACGCCACCTACCTCAGTGCCAGCATCAGCGCCGGCCGCCTGACCGAGGTGGAGTTGCACCGTCTGACCCGCGACTGACCAGCGGCCACGGGTGCTGGCTCAGATGGTCGACTCCGCTTCCCCGCTGTCGCGGACACCCCGCCGCTGTGGGAAGCGGAGTCGACCACGGATTACTGGCCTCGGCCCGTCTCGGCCTGGAGCTCGTCGATGCGCTTGGACGCCTCGGCCTTGGTCAGGTCGTCCGGAAGGTCCGCGTTGGCCTCCCGGGCAAGCGTGTTCAGGTAGGACTCCTGAGCAGCGGTGGGCGGCTCGTCCCCGGTGACCCATTCGTCCGGGTCCTTGATCGCGGCATTCTGGTCGGCCTGCTCGTTGCGGCGGTCCGTCATTGTCGTCATCCTTTCTTCGAACAGGTGTGCCAGTACCCCTGTCGTCGGTGGTTCATGCCCGGTCGCCGGCACCTACGATCACCGAATGACTGTGGACCGTTCGCGTGTGGTGGTGGTCGGGGCGGGCATCGCCGGAGTGGCCTGTGCGGTCGAGCTAACCCGGGCCGGGGTGCCGGTGCAGGTCCGGGAGCGAGGGCACGTGTGTGGCGGCCGGATGGCCAGCAAACGCTTCGAGGGTCGCCCCGCGGACATCGGCGCCGCGTACTTCACCGCCAGCGACCCGGATTTCGCCGAGCTGGTCGAGCAGTGGCGCGCCGCCGGGCTGGTCCGCGAATGGACCGACACCTTCCAGGCCTACGACCGCTCCGGCCGCCAGGAGGTGTCCGGGCCGATGCGCTTCGCCGCCCCGCGTGGGCTGCGCTCCCTGGTCGAACACCTCGCCGGCGAGGTGCCCGTCACCGTCGACCGGCTGGTGCTGACCGTTGAGCCCGGGCCGACCGTGGACGGCGAGTCGTGCGGGGCGGTCGCTCTGGCCATGCCGGGCCCGCAGGCCGCCCTGTTGCTGGACCCGGCCCTGACGGCCGCCACCCACGCCGTGCAGGCGCAACGCTGGTCGCCGACTCTGGCCGCGGTGCTGAGGTTCCCGACCCGCCGCTGGCCGGACTTCCGGGGCGCGTTCGTCAACGACCACCCGGTCCTCAACCTCGTCTGCGACGACGGAGACCGGCGCGGCGACGGCGCGCCGGTGCTCGTGGCGCACACTCTGCCGGAGTTCGCCGCCGGGCACCTGGCCCAACCCACCGGGGCGGGCCCGGCCATCGAGCAGGCCGTCCGGGACCTGCTGGGACTTCCCGACGAGGCCGCCGACGTGCACGTGCACCGCTGGACGTACGCGAAGCCGACCAGCGACGCCGCCGGCGACACCTACCACCTGGACCCCGAGGGGATCGGTCTGGCCGGCGACGCGTTCGGCAAGCCCCGGGTGCAGAGCGCCTGGCGCTCCGGCCGGGACCTCGGCCGTGCCCTGGTCGCCCGCCTGGCCTGAGCGGAGGATGCTCCGGCGCGGATCAACGCGCTTCCGGCCGTGCCCTGGCCGCCCGCCTGGCCTGAGCGGCGGATGCTCCGGCGCGGATCAACGCGCTCCCGGCCGTGCCCTGGTCGCCGGGCCCGAGCGGAGGATGCTCCGGCGCGGATCAACGCGCTCCCGGCCGTGCCCTGGTCGCCGGGCCCGAGCGGAGGATGCTCCGGCTCGGATCAACGCGCTTCCGGCCGTGCCCTGGTCGCCGGGCCCGAGCGGAGGATGCTCCGGCGCGGGATGACCGCGCCCCCGGCTCGACCTTTCCGGGCCGCCCGGCCTGGGCGGCGGGCAGTCCCCCGCAGACCAACCTTGCCCGGGCCCGACTCGTCCGGCACGCCTGGAGATCTTGGACAGTTACCGTTCTGCCTGAACGGAAACTGTCCAAGATCTGCCCTGCCGGCTCCGTCGCACGCCCCGACCGGCGTCGCCGGCACGGTGGGGACCACTCGACGGACCAACGCCCGCGCTCACCGAGGCCTTGGAACAGATCGTCGGGGTCTGGTCAACGTCCTCGGTCGAGCCTGGGCCCGCCGCAGGCCGGCCGGGGCCGGGACGCAGACCCTAGGCGTGCCCGGCCGCCGCGACCGGCCGGGCGTCGTCGGTGTGCCGCTCGGCCTGGTCGGAGGTCCGCTCGCCCCTGCGGTCCAGCAGTTGCATCACCGGTGTCGCCGTGATGCCGTGCACCACCACGGAGACGAGCACCACCAGCCCGACGGTGGCCCAGAGCAGCTCGGCCTGCGGGAAGTCGGCCTTCGTGGTGGCGTACGCGAGGTAGTAGAACGAGCCGACGCCGCGGATGCCGAACAGCGAGATCACCCAGTGCTCGGTCGGCCGTCCTGGCGCGCCGCGCAGCGACAGCCAGCCGATCAGTGGTCTGATCAGGAACACCAGCGCCAGCCCGACGGCGGCGGCCGGCCAGGTCAGCGGGATCAGCAGGCCACCCACGATCGCGCCGCCGAGCAGCAGCAACAGCACCAGGGTGAGCAGCCGTTCGACCTGCTCGGCGAAGTCGTGCAGCACGGAGTGGAACTCGTGGGTCCGCTCGGCGGCCCGGATCGCCCGGGCGGCCACGAACACCGCCAGGAAGCCGTACCCGCCGACCACCTCCACCAGCCCGTACGCCAGGAACGTGGCGGCCAGCGCCAGGAAGCCCTCGGCGTGCCGGGCCAGCCGCAGCTCGCTGGGCGCGCGGAAGAACAACTTGCCCAGCAGCCAGCCGATGAGAAGGCCACCGCCGACGCCGACGCCCACCTTCCAGAGCACGTCCACCGTGAACCACTCGGCGAACCACTCACGGGGGGCGAGACTCGTCGAGGCGATGGCGATGGCGGCGTAGACGAACGGAAACGCCAGCCCGTCGTTGAGGCCGGCCTCGGAGGTCAACGCGAAGCGGACCTCGTCCTCGGAATCCTCCACGTCCGTCGGTTCGCCGACCTGCACGTCGGCCGCGAGCACCGGGTCGGTCGGGGCCAACGCGGCGCCCAGCAGCAGCGCGGCAGCCGGCACCAACCCCGCCCACCACCACCCGAGCAGGGCCACCGCCGCGATGCACAGCGGCATCGCGATCGCCAACAGCCGCCAGGTGGACGACCACCGCCGCCAACTCAACGGTCGGTCGATCTTGAGCCCGGCACCCATCAGCGCGACGATCACCCCGATCTCGGTGAGGTGGGTGGTCAGCTCCGGGTGGGCCAGTGGATCCGGTGTCGGCAGCCCCACCGGCAGCAGGAACACCACCATGCCGAGGGCGAGGAAGGCGATCGGCATGGACAGGGGACGCCGCTCCAACACCCTCGGGAGGATGCCCGCGAGCAGAGCACCCACGCCCACCAGTGCGAACGCCACATCTACCGGCTCCACGGCACCACCTCTCAGCCGCACCCGCGACGCGCGGGCAGGTGGTGACAGACCATGCCCCGCAGGGCCGTTCGCTATGCGCGGACGGGTGGGCGAACCCGATTGATCCTCACCGTGGTCGGGTGAGCGGCGAGTTCGCCAACTCGCCCAGCAGGGCGGCCGGGTCGTCGTACACCGCCACCGCGCCGGCGCCGGCCAGCTCCCCTCGGCTGGTGCCGCCGCAGGTCAACCCCACACAGGGGATGTGGACCGCCCCCGCCGCGACGACGTCCCACACCGAGTCGCCGACGAAGACCACCCGCTCGGCGGCCAACCCGGACTGCTCCAACGCGGCGACCAGGATGTCCGGTGCGGGCTTGCTCTGCTTCGCGTCCGCCGAGGAGGTGACCGTGTCGATCACGTCGTCGGCGCCCAGTGCCCGAAGGAGCGCGTCGACCTCCGACTCCGAGGCGGAGGTGGCGAGCACCACCCGTAGCCCACGCTCGGCACACGCGCGCAGCAGGTCCACAGCCCCGGGCAGCGGCGTGAGCCGTTCCCAGTACTCGGCGTACAGGGTGTCGTGCGCGTCGCGCAGCTTCGTGTCGGCGTCGCGGTCCCGCTCCGGGCCGAGCAGGTGATCCAGGAGTTTGTCGGAACCCATCCCGATCGAGCGGTGCACCATCGCCATCGGCACCGGCTGGTCAGTCTGACGCAGCGCCTCCCACCAGCACACGGTGTGCAGGTAGGTGGTGTCGACCAGGGTGCCGTCGACGTCGAAGAGGACTCCGGCGGGCTCGTCGGTACGCATGGCGACCTCCTACCCTTCGGGTGTCTCAGGGATGCGCGGTTGGCGGCGTGAGAATCTCGAACCAGACCGTGGAGCCGCGGACCGACGGGTCGGTGCCCCAGGCGTCGCTGAGCTCCTCGATCAGGCCGAGACCGCGCCCACGACTGCTCAACGTGTCGGTGCGGGCCCGGGTCACGGTGCCCCGGGTGCCGGAATCGGCGACCGAGACGAGCAGCCGCTCGGCGCTGAGGTCGATCTCCACCCGGGCGGCGGTGCCGGCGTGCAGCAGCGCGTTGGTCGTCAGCTCACTGGTGCACAGCACCGCCGCCCCGATCACCGACTCGGGCACCTGCCACTCGGTGAGCTGGCCGGTCAGCCAGTGCCGGACCCGGCTGGGCGCGGTCGGCTCCGCGGGCACCTCCATGCTCGCCGAGCGACTCGGTTTGAGCGCGTGCTCGACCGCCAGCACGGCCACGTCGTCCTCGGTGCCGCCCGGCACCGCGGCGGTGGCCACCGCGCAGAGGGCCCGCGGGTCGCCACTGCCGGCCTTCGCGACGGCGTCACTGAGGGTGGCCAGCCCGGCGGTCAGGCTCTGCCGGCGACGTTCCACCACCCCGTCGCTGAACAGCAGCAGGGTGTCGCCCGGGCGGAACTCGACAGTCGTGGTGCCCGGCCGGCCGCCCAGACCCAGCGGGGGCCCAGCCGCAACGTCGACGTACTCGGCGTGGGAACGGCCCTCCGGGTCGCCGCGGCGGATGAGCGGCGCGGGATGGCCGGCGCTGGCCAGGGTCAGCTCCCGCCGCTCCGCGTCGATCACCCCGAACACGACGGTGACGAACAGCTCGTGGGTGCCGGCCTCCACGCCCAGGCTGGTCACCAGCCGGTCCAGCCCGGCCAGCACCGCGCCCGGCGCCGGGTCGGCCAGGGCCAGCGCGCGCAGCGCGGCCCGGACCTGCCCCATCCGGGCGGCGGCCTGCACGTCGTGCCCGGCGACGTCGCCCAGCACCACGCCCAGCGTGCCGTCGGGCAGCAGGAACGCGTCGTAGAAGTCGCCGCCGGCCGCGTTGCCGTCGACCCCCGGGTCGTAACGGGCCGCGATCCGCAGCCGGGGCAGGTCGGGCAGGTGCTCCGGCAACATGCTGCGCTGCAACAGTTGGGCCGTGCCGTGCTGGGTCTCGAAGCGGCGGGCCCGCTCCGCGGCCTGGCCGATCAGCTCGGCCGAGGCGGCCAGCAGTGCCCGCTCGGCGGGCGACCACGTGTGCGGGACCTGGTAGCCGACCGCCAGCCCGCCGTGCACCACCGAGGTGCCCAGGGGCAGGGCCGCCATCGAGCGGAGCTTCTGGTCGTGGCGGTCCACCGCGGTCTCCCGCAGCGGTTGCCCGTCCCGGACGAACGACGGGCCGCCGGAGCGTGCCGCCTGCACCACCGGCGCCGACCAGTCCGCCGGAGCGCGTCGCCAGAGCGGGGGAAGTCGCTCGTCGGCCTCATCGAGCAACTCACCGCGGACCCGGCGCACCATGCGCCAACCGCCGCCGCCCTCGTCGACCGCGAACGAGACCTGGTCGGGGTCGAACGTGGTGATCGCGTAGCGCAGCGTGACCCGGGCAACGTCGTCGAGGGTGAGCGTGCCGGCGAGCGCCGCGGCCACCTCGCTGAGGCTCTGCAACTGCTCGGTGACGTGGGTGGTCTCGGCCGCGACCGTCAACACGCCGACGATCTGTCCGGCGCTGTCGCGCACCGGCGAGTAGCCCCGGGTGAAGACCGCCTGCTCCACGGTTGGGGAGTGCCCCCGGACCAGCGGCAGGGTGGACTCCTTCTCCAGGAACGGCACGCCCTGCCGGTAGCTGCGCTCGATCACCTCACCGACACCGGGCAGCGCCCAGATCTCCGCGAACACCTCGGCCGCCGGACGGCCGAGGGCGCTCGGGTGTTTGCTGCCCAGCAACTCGGCGTAGCCGGCGTTGTAGAGCAGGACGAGGTCGTCGCCGTACGCCAGGGCCATCGGCATCGGTGAGGCGAGGATCAGCTCGACCACGGCCCGGATCGCCGTGTCCCACCTCTCGGGTGGGCCCAGCGGGGTGCCGGCCCAGTCGTGGGCGAGCACGGCAGCGGCCGCACCGGAGCCGGTGGGTGCGCCCGGGCCCGGCGTTGCTGGCATGGGGACTCGCCCGACCGTTCCTGGCATGTCCGCAGCCTAGTCGGCCGACCGGAAAAGGCATCCGATCATGGCCGTGGGCCGTCGCCGACCCGGTCACGGTGGTCGTTCGGGCAGTTCAGGGGCCCTGTTCGGCGGCTTGTCGCAAAAAACGCCGCGCTCCGCGCGGACTGCGGCACCGGTTGCCGGGTATGCGCCCGGCGCAGTCCATGCGACAGGAGGGACATCATGCTGAAAACCCTCGCGGTCCGGCAGGCCGACATCGGCGATGCCATCGCCGACACCTGGAGGTCGGTGCTGCTCTTCATCCCGAAGGCAGTGGCCTTCATCGTCATCCTCGTGGTCGGCTGGCTCATCGCCAGAGCCGTCCTCAAGATCGTGGATACGGTGCTGGAACGGGTGCACTTCGACCAGGCGGTCGAACGTGGCGGCATCAAACGGGCCCTGGAGAGAACGAAGTACGACGCCAGCGACATCCTGGCCAGACTGGCGTACTACGCCGTACTGCTGTTCACGCTGCAGTTCGCCTTCGGAGTCTGGGGGCCCAACGCGATCAGTGACCTGATCAGCGGCGTGGTGTCCTGGCTGCCACGTGCGTTCATCGCGATCGTCATCGTGGTGGTGGCGGCTGCGATTGCCAACGCCGTCCGGGATCTGGTCACCGGGGCGCTGGGAGGGCTCTCGTACGGCAAGGTCCTGGCCGACCTGACGGCGATCTTCATCATCGCTCTCGGCGTGATCGCCGCGCTGAACCAGGTGGGTATCGCCACCACGGTGACGACTCCGGTGCTGATCGCGGTGCTCGCCACGGTGGCCGGCATCCTGATCGTCGGTGTCGGCGGCGGCCTCGTGAAGCCGATGCAGAAACGCTGGGACGGCTGGCTGGACCGGGCGGCCCAGGAGGCTCGGGCGGTGCAGCAGCAACGTCAGGCCGCGTCGGCCGGGCGGAGCGACGTGGAGCGGCAGATGGCCGACCGCGGGGGCGACCGCACCCAGGCCATGCCTCGGGTGGACGAAGCCCAGCAGTACCGCTCGTAACGGTTGCACAACGGCACGGCGGGTGGGGAGGGTGTTCCGCGGACGACGCGGGGTGCCCTCCCCGCGCGTCAGGCCCCGTCGAGCGAGCGGGCCAGCGCGCAGACCGCGAGCAGCCGGGTGAGCAGCCATTCCGGCTGGCTCCAGTCCACCGGCCCACCCGGCGGCATCCACCCGTGCTCCAGGGCAGCCGCGCGGACCCCCTCGGCGTAGCCGGCCAGCGTCGCGGCGGTCAGCGGTTGGCGGTCCCCGTCGAGGCTGTCCCGGACGGCGGCCGCGTGCTGGTCGACGAGGGCCAGCAGCCCCGGTCGCGAGGCGGCGGCGGTCAGCCCGACAGTGCCGATGGAGACGGTGAGGGCGGCCAGGGTGGACCGCGCCGAGTCGACGGCGGTACGGGGGGCGACCCGGTTGAACGGCACACGCATGGTGACCGAGGCTAACCGACCGGTGACCGGGTCGACCTCGGCCGCTCGGCGGATGTCGGCTGCGCCACTGGGTGACCGGTGCTGACCTCGGGGGTTGATCCGGCACAGACGGGGCAGCAGGAGAACACCCGCAGGTGACGGCAGACGGCACGGAGGCACGGATGGGACAGCAGGCGGACGGACCGGACGAGCAGCACCGGCGGCCAGTTGGGGTGAGCGACGAGACGATCGCCGCGCTCGGCAAGCTCAGCGAGGCGCTGGAGTGCGTGGAGCGGGCCCGGGGGCACCTGTACTCCCTGCACCAGCTGATCGGCCACGCGGACCTGATGCTCGACGACGCGGTGGAGCAGTTCCGCGCCGCCGGGCATCAGCAGCTCGCCGAGCGGATCGGTACCGAGTTGCGGGGTCGTAACGTCATCGCCGGGCGGTGGACGTTCCAGATCGTCGAGGACTTCGACGACGGTTACCACGCGCTGTTCCGCGAGCTGGACCAGCAGGCCCGTGACGAGTTGGTGGGCGGGCGACGCCACCTCTACGAGGCGGAGATGAAGGAACGCCGCCGCAGTAGGGGCCGGCCGGGGCACGAGGCCCGACCGGCCAGCGGCGGCTAGCTAGGCTAGTCCGTCGCGTTGGCGGGGCGTCGCCGCGCCGCGTCGTCGGCGATGATCACGGTGGCCACCATCAGCGCGACGCAGAGGCTGAACAGCCACGACTCGTCGGCGACGAGCCAGGCGGACACGGGTGCCTGCAGCGCGGCGAGCATGAAGCCGAGCCAGGCGAGCCGGCGCTGACGCGTGGAGAGGATTCCGGAGCCTTGATGCATCCCGAAATTCTTACGCGAACGAACCCACTTGCCGTCCTCCGATCGGCCGATTCTGGATGAGCTGTCCGTTTTCTCGACCGTCCGGACACGACTTCTTACCGCAGGGGGCGTTTGGGTGCTGACCGCGCTAGGGTGCGCCTGCGGCAGGATGGTGCCTCGTGTCCACCACGCCCCCACGCCCCCGTGCCGCGCTGCTCCTGCTGTCCTACCTCGCGTTCGTCAGCCTCGGCCTGCCCGACAGCCTGCTCGGCGTCGGCTGGACGTCGATCCGGGGCGACTTCGGTGTCCCGACCGAGGCGGTCGGCCTGGTGCTGACCGCCGGCACCATCGGCTATCTCACCTCCAGCGTCCTGGCCGGCTTCACGCTGGCCCGGGTCGGCGTGGGCGCGCTGCTGGCCGGGAGCACCCTGCTGGCCAGCCTGGCGCTGGTCGGCTTCTCCGTGAGCCCCGCACTGGCCGTGCTGGTGGGCTGTGCGCTGCTGCTCGGGCTCGGATCCGGCGCTGTCGACTCCGGGCTCAACGCGTACGCCGCCGCCGAGTTCGGGCCGCGGCACATGAACTGGCTGCACGCCTTCTTCGGCCTGGGCGTGGCGATCGGTCCGCTGATCATGACCGGGGTGCTGA
Source organism: Micromonospora cabrerizensis (assembly GCF_022230955.1). Classification (GTDB taxonomy): domain Bacteria; phylum Actinomycetota; class Actinomycetes; order Mycobacteriales; family Micromonosporaceae; genus Micromonospora; species Micromonospora cabrerizensis. The sequence goes on along the minus strand of NZ_JAKKFI010000067.1, from coordinate 39,946 downwards.
GCGCCGGCCTGGCCTGGCGCTGGGGCTACGGCATCGTGGCCGTCGTCCAACTCGTCCTCGCCGTCGCGTTCGCGCTCACCGTGCGAGCCTGGCGCCGCGACGTGCCGGCCAGCACCGAGGCGGCCGGCGCGACACCTGCCGAGACGCCGACCGTCGTCCGGCTCCCGGTCCGGGCGACGCTGCGACTGCCGGCCGTGTGGTCGGGGACGGTCGCCTTCGTGTTGTACGTCGGCATCGAGGTGTCCGCCGGCCTCTGGGCGTTCCTGCTGCTGACCGAGGGGCGGGGGCTGAGCGCGGCGGTGGCGGGCGGCTGCGTCTCCGCGTACTGGGGCAGTCTCTTCGTCGGCCGGGTCGTGCAGGGGCTGGTGGCCGAGCGGTTGGGCGCTGGCCTGGTGCTGCGCGCCAGCCTGGCCGGGATGGCCGTGGGCGCGGCGCTGATCGCCGTGCCCGGGCCGGCCGGGCTGGCGGTGCTCGGCCTGGTCGTGGTGGGGTTCGCCGCCGCGCCGGTGTTTCCGCTGCTCACCCTCACCACCGCCGACCGGGTCGGCGCGGCGCACGCGGACCGGGCCATCGGGCTGCAGATCGGCGCGTCCGGCATCGGCGCCGCGCTCGTTCCGGCCGGCCTCGGCGTGCTGATCGGCAACACGTCCGTGCAGGTGCTGGGCTCGGGTCTGCTGGTGCTCGCGCTGGCGTTGGTCGTGCTGTACGAGTGGGGCGCCCGTCGCTCGACCGGTCGGCCCACCGCATCGCCGGTGCCCGCTCAGCCCGGCGGGGATGGTCAGACGTCCGGGCCGGTCCGCCCGGTGGTGGACGGGCGGTAACGGCGCTCCGGGTCGGTGTCCTCCCGGCTGTTGCCCTGGGCCTGCCCCGAACGGTCGTCCGCTGCCGGCCCGTGGCCGAACGTCGCCTCTTCCCCCGCGTCGTTGCCGGTCACGTCGTCGGCCTGCCCGTCGATGCTGGAGCCGGCCACGGCCTTCTCCAGCTCTTCCAACGGAAGCCGTTCCTCGTCCCGCCACACCCTGATGTTGTCGTCGGTCATGTCTTCAGCGGTACCCGGGCGCGATGATCGCAAACGGGGCCGTGCGACAAGGCTCGGACACGGCGATGGCCGCCAGGATCCTGGCGGCCATCGGTGTCACTGCTCAGGTCACGGCTGCGGACGGTCCACCGACCCGCGCCAGGCGCCGGTCTCCTGACCGCGCCGCTCGATGAAGGTCTTGAACCGCTCCAGGTCGCCCTTGGCGCGCCGGTCGACGATGCCGAGCTTGTCACCGGCCTGCTCGACCACGCCGTGCGGCTCGAACTCGAGCTGGAGGGTGACCCGGGTCTTGTCCTCGTCGAGCCGGTGGAAGGTCACCACACCGGCCTGCTGGGTGCCGCCGGTCGAGCGCCAGGCCACCCGCTCGTCGGGGAGCTGCTCGGTGATCTCGGCGTCGAACTCACGCTTCACCCCGGCGATGTCCACCGTCCAGTGGGTCATCGTGTCGGAGAGCTGCCGGACCTCCTGCACGCCCTCCATGAACTGCGGGAACTCCTCGAACTGCGTCCACTGGTCGTACGCGGTGCGTACGGGCACGGCAACGTCGACATGTTCGGTTACGCCACTCATCAGAGAACCTCCTTCAGTCGCTAATGGTTGTCGGATCGGGGGGTGATCCGGTCACCAGCGAGTTGTCTCGTTCTTGTTGCCGAGCGCGGCCCACACCTCGGAGACCGTCTGGTAGACGGTGCCCTCGGGCAGCCGCTCCAGAGCCGCCACGATGTCGTCCGGCGCCTCGTTCTCGCGGGCGCTGGCGATGAGCACCAGGCGGTCGCCCGGCAGCGCGCTCATCGAGATGAACCGGCCCAGCCGGCTGCGCTGCTCGACGTCCGTGGAACTCATCCCCTGTGGGGTGCCGGTGCGCAGGTCGCCGGCCGGGGCGGTGGTCGTCTCCGGCTGGTCCTCGCCAGCCGGTTCCGGCACCCGCGACTCGTCGACCCGAGAGCCGCCGGTCCCCGGCCCCTGCACGAGGCCGCTGACCTCCTGACTCATCTGTTCGTCGATCCTCGGTCCGTGCTTGCTGTTGCCACGCTCCATGCCTTCTGCGCTACCCGGCACCCCGCCCGCTAAACCGGCACCGGGCCACGAACGGGCCCATGGTCCGACCCCGAACCGGACGGCCGGCGCCGAACCGGCTCAGTCGTCGGCCGGTTTCCGGGGTGGCAGCACCGGCTCCTCCGGGTCCGCGTCACCGGCCTGCAACTGCCGCCCGCGCTGCACCTCGGCGTTGATCTGCACGCCCAGCATCAGCGCGGAGTTGGACAGGTAGAGCCAGACCAGGAACGCGATGGCCGCTCCGAGGCTGCCGTAGGTGGTGCTGTACGAGCCGAAGTTGGCCACGTAGAGGCCGAAACCGAAGGAGGCCACCGCCCAGGAGACCAGGGCCACCGCGCCACCCGGGGTGAGCCAGCGGAACCGGGGCTGGCGCACGTTCGGCGCGATCCAGAACAGCAGGGACAGCAGCGCCATCATGATCATGGCGAGCACCGGCCACTTCGCCACGCTCCACACCGTGCGCGCCAGACCACCGGCGTTGATCAGATCGCCGACCGCGTCGGTGACCGGGCCACTGACGATCAACCCGAGGGCGACCACCGCCAGCAGCACCAGCGTCACCGCGGCCAGGCCGATCTGTATGGGCCGCAGCTTCCACACCGGCCGGCCCTCGGTCACCCCGTAGACGGCGTTGGAGGCCCGGGTGAACGCGCCGATGAAACCCGACGCGGACCACAGCGCACCGAGCAGGCCGAAGCTCAGCAGCAACTTGGGGTTGCTCTGGTCGAGCACCACGGTGCGGATCACCCCGACCACGCCGTTCTCGCCATCGCTCAGCACCGACCCGGCGCCCACCTGGTTGGCCAGTTCGACGATGGTGTCGACGGTCTTCTCGCCACTGGAGACCAGACCGACCAGGGCCACCACCACGATGGCGGACGGAAAGAGCGCCAGGACCCCGTAGTAGGTCAGCGCGGCGGCCCAGTCGGAGCAGTTGTCGTTGACGAAGTTCTGCACGCTGCGCACCAGCACCCCGCGCCAGGTCCGCCAGCTCAACTGCCGCATCCGGCGGGGAACAGGCGTGTCGGGTGTGCCCTCGCGCGTCGTACCGGGCTCCGTGGTCGTCATGCCCGCTCCCTGCGCCCCGGCCACCGGATGACCGGTCGTCCGGTCGGGCCTGGCCACCGGTACCCCGATCGGGAAATCGAGAAACCCGCCCGGCGTCGTGCGCCGACGCCTAGGGTTTGCCGCCGCGACACCGGGGAACGGTCTCAGAGAACCTTTCGACACGGAGGAGGACGAGATGCCCGGGCGCGAAGACCTGCCCAGCACGCTGCGGCGCTCCCCGGACAAGGCGCAGCGCACGTGGGAGAAGACGCACGACTCGGCGGTCGAGACCTACGGCGAGGGGGAGCGGTCGCACCGCACCGCCTTCGCCGCGGTGAAGCACCAGTTCGAGAAGGTGGGCGACCACTGGGAGCCGAAGGGCCGCAAGGGCCCGAGCGACCAGCAGGCCGCCGGTGGCGGGCCGGAACGACGAGCGCCCACCGCCGGTGGGGTGGACGCCAACGCCACCAAGGACCACCTGATGTCGGTGGCCCGCAAACTGGACGTACCCGGCCGGTCCAGCATGACCAAGCCGGACCTGGTCAAGGCCATCGAGAAGGCCAACGACCGGGCCACCCGCAAGGCTCGCGGCGACTGACCGCAGCAGACGACGGTACGGGCGGACGCACCACCCCTGCGTCCGTCCGTACCGTTCTCACCAGTGCCCGCCGCCCGGTGCCTCGATGTGCACCGCCTTCGTGGCGGTGAACTCGTCCAGCAGTTCCGGGCCGTACCCGAAGCCCTGCCCACTGGCGCGACGCGGATGCGCGGCACCACCGGGTGCCCCCCCGAACACCGCGTTGACCTTGACGGTGCCCACCGGCAGCTCGCGCCAGGCCCGCTGCGCGTGACTCATCGACGCGGTCAGCACCGTGGCGGCCAGCCCGTACGGGGAGTCCGCAGCGCAGCGCAGCGCCTCGTCGAACGAGTCGACGACCACCACCGGAGCGACCGGCCCGAATGTCTCCTCCCGCACCAGTGGCATGTCGTGGCGGCAGTCCGTGACGACGGTGGCCGGGTAGAACGCCCCCGGGCCGTCCGGCATCTCACCGCCGACCATCGCCCGCGCGCCGGCCGCCACCGCCGCCGCGACCTGCCCGTGCACGTGGTCGCGGTGCCGCCGGTCGACCAGCGGGCCCAGCTCGGTGCCGGGGTCCCGACCCGGCCCGACGCGCAGCGCCTCGGCGTGTCGCACGAGCGCGGCCACGAACTCCCCGGCCACCTCCCGGTGCACGTAGATCCGCTCCACCGCCACACAGATCTGCCCGGCGTTGGCGAACGCGCCCATCGCGGCCTGACCGGCCGCCCACTCCGGGTCGACGCCCGCGTCGACGATCAACGGGTCGCTGCCCCCGTTCTCCAGGAGCACCTTGGCGCCGGTGCGGGCCGCGGCGGCGGCGATCGCCCGCCCGGTCGCGGTGGAGCCCACGTGCGCCACCACGTCGACGTCCTGCGCCGCCAGCGCCGCACCGACCTCCGGGCCTCCGGTGAGCAGTGACAGGACACCGGGCGGCAGGGCCTGGTCCAGCGCGCGGGCCAACAGCCAACCTGTCGCCGGCGCCCGCTCGCTCGGCTTGTAGAGCACCACGTTCCCGGTCACCAGGGCCGCGCCGAGCAGCCCGCAGGAAACCGCCACCGGGTCGTTCCAGGGGGTGATCGCGGCGACCACACCGCGCGGCTGCGGGGTGAGGAAGTCCAGCGCGTCGGCGTCGCCGTTCAGCGTCCTGCCGCCGCGCAGCGGGGCCAGCTCCGCGTACTGTCGCAGGGTGCCGATGCCCGCCTCGACGCCGCCGCGGGCGTCCGCCAACGGCTTGCCCATCTCCGCGGTGACCGCCGCCGCCAGCTCCTCGGTGGCCTCCGCCACCGCGTCCGCGGCCCGGTGCAGCGCCGCCGCCCGCTCGGCCGGCGCGGTCGCCGCCCACTGGGCCGCCGCGTTGCGGGCCGCCTGGGTCGCCTTGCCCACCTCGTCGGCGGTGGCCACCGGCACGGTGCTGACCGGCGAGTCGTCCGCCGGGTCACGCACCACCAGTTCGCCGCCGTCGCCGCCGGCGCCCCACACCCCACCCACCAACTGCGCAACCGTGTACATGCGGCGGTGGATGCCCCCGGCTCGGCGAGGCAAACGCGTTTCGCCCGGTTGTGCGCAGGGTAGGCGGATCGGATGACTACCACCGCCGCGCAGAGCGCGGACGCTGTCGTCGTCGGTGCCGGTCACAACGGCCTGGTGGCGGCCAACCTGCTGGCGGACGCCGGCTGGGAGGTGGTGGTGTTGGAGGCCACCTCGGCACCCGGGGGCGCGGTCCGCTCCGCCGAGGTGACCGCGCCCGGCTATCTGAGCGACCTCTACAGCTCCTTCTACCCCCTGGGGTACGCCTCACCGGTGCTCGCCGGGCTGGACCTGGGTCAGCAGGGGCTGTCCTGGCGGCACTCACCGGACGTGCTGGCGCACCTACTGCCGGACGGCCGCGCCGCGGTGATCAACCGAGATCCGGACGTCACGGCGGCCTCACTGGAGCAGTTCGCCCCGGGTGACGGCAAGCGCTGGCTCAACGCGTACACCGACTGGCTCGACGTGGCCGAGCCGATGCTGGAGACCATCACCACGCCGTTCCCGCCGGTCCGCGGAGGGCTGGGGCTGCTGCGCCAGCTGCGGGTCGCCGGCGCGCTCCGGCTGGCCCGGCGTCTGGTGGTGCCGGTGCGCAAGCTCGGCGACGAACTCTTCGACGGCCCCGGCGGGCCGGCCCTGCTGGCCGGCTGCGCCCTGCACACCGACCTGTCCCCGGAGGAGGCCGGCTCCGGGGTGTACGGCTGGTTGCTGGCCATGCTCGGCCAGCAGGTCGGCTGGCCGGTGCCCGCCGGCGGTGCACAGCAGATCACCAACGCGCTGGTGTCGCGGCTGGAGCAGCGCGGCGGCGCGATCCTCTACGGCGCCCACGTCGACCGGGTGCTCACCGCCCGGGGCCGGGCGATGGGGGTACGCACGCGAGGCGGCGCGCTGTGGCGGGCCCGACGGGCCGTACTCGCCGACGTGCCGGCGCCAGCGCTCTACCTCGACCTCGTCGGCGCGGCGGCCCTGCCGTCGCGGCTGGTGGAGGACCTGGCGCACTTCCGCTGGGACGGTTCGACGCTCAAGGTCGACTGGGCGCTGTCCGCGCCGATGCCCTGGACGAACCAGCAGCTGGCCGGGGCCGGCACCGTGCACCTCGGCGCGGACCTGGACGGGCTGACCCACTACGCGGGCGAGCTGGCCCGAGGTGAGCTGCCCCGGGACCCGTTTCTGCTGGTCGGGCAGATGTCCGTGGCTGACCCGAGCCACTCCCCGCCGGGCACCGAGTCGCTCTGGTCGTACACCCATCTGCCGTTTCGCCGCGACTGGCGGGCCGAGGACGTCGCCGGGCACGTGCAGCGCATGGAGGACGTGCTGGAGCAGGCGGCCCCGGGTTTCCGGCAGCTCATCGTCGGCCGGCACGTGGCCGGGCCGGCCGACCTGGAGAAGGGCAACCCGAGCCTGGTCGGTGGCACCCTCGGCGGTGGCACCGCCGCCGCGTACCAGCAGCTCTTCCTGCGCCCGATCCCCGGCCTGGGCCGGGCGGACACCCCGGTGGACCGGCTCTTCCTGGCCAGCGCCTCGGCGCATCCCGGCGGCGGCGTGCACGGCGCGCCCGGTGCGAACGCCGCCCGCGCGGCGTTGGCCCGTGACCGCGCACTGACCGGGCGTGCCTACGCCGCAGCCATCGCAACAGCCCACCGAGCCGTCTATCCCGACTGACCACCCGCCCCCTGCCCACCGCCCCCCGCCCCACCGCCCCCGCGCTCGGTGATCAAGAAGTTTGCGTCAGATTCCGGGATGCGGATGACGCAAATCTCTTGATCACCGAGGCGGGCGCGGGTGGGGTGGGGCGGAGGGTGGGGTGGGGCGGAGGCGGTGGGGTGGGGTGGGGTGCGGGGGTTAGCGGGTGATGTTGCGGTGCTTGCTGCGCAGGCGGAACGGCATCAGGGCGCTCTCCACCTTGGTCGCGGTGGTCATCTTGGAGAGACCTTCCTGCCGCTCCTCGAAGCGGATCGGCACCTCCAGGATGGTGTGCCCCAGCTTGGTGGCGAGGTAGTGCATCTCCACCTGGAAGCTGTAGCCGTTGGACTGCACCCGGTTCAGACCGATGTCGCGAAGCGCGTCGGCACGCCAGATCTTGAAGCCGGCGGTCAGGTCCCGGATGCGGACCCGCAGCAGGGTGTGCACGTAGAGGTTCGCCCAGCCGCTGAGGGCCCGGCGGTACAGCGGCCAGTTCTCGTCCAGCTCGCCACCGGGCACGTATCGGGAACCGATCACGACGCTGGCCTGGGTGGAGAGCAGCGCGCCCAGCATTCCCGGCAGAGCCTCCGGCGGGTGCGACAGGTCGGCGTCCATCTGCGCCACGTACTCGGCGCCGCCCTCGATGGCGCGAGTCATCCCGTCCACGTACGCGCGGCCAAGGCCCTCCTTGCCGGCACGGTGCACGACCTCGATGCGGTCCGGATGCTCGATGGCCAGCTTGTCGGCCACGTCGCCGGTGCCGTCGGGGGAGTTGTCGTCGGCGACGAGGATGCGCAGGCCGGGCAGCGGCAGTGCGACAAGCCGCTCCACCAGTGTGGGCAGGTTGCCCGCCTCGTTGTAGGTGGGCACGACGACGGTCAGACGTGCGTCCTGCCACGGCGACGGCAGCTGCACAGGCTCGATCATGCGGGACATCCTCGGTTCGCGGACAGGGGGGTTCACCGGAAAGGGTATCCAGTTGTCACATTCGGTTTGAAGAGGCACCCCTGTCGGGCGTTGCGGACGACGGCGACCCGCAGGGCCCCGCCCTCGATCCGCCGGTCCCGGCGTTGCCGCGCTCGGTCACCCCGGTTCGCCTCAGCCGCCGGCCAGCACCTCAGCGCCAGCGACGGGCCACGGCCGCGAGGGTCAGCCCCGCAGCGGCGAGCGCGACGCCGGACAGTGCCGGTTTGTGGGTGCCCACCCAGAGCGCCGCCGAGCGGTCGCGGGCCCGGTCCTGGAACACGCCCGCCGTGCCCCGATCCGTGTCCTCGTCGCCGGGATGGTCGAGATTGTCCTGCCAGGTGGCCGGATCGATCTTCTCGTCGGTCTGCTGGCTCTCGTAACCGTCGCGGGCCAGCTTCCGGTCGAGCAGGCCGGGGAACAGGATGTCGGCCAGCCGCGCCTGCCATGTCGGGCCGCCCACGTTCAGCTCCCTGGTGCCACGGTCGGCGGCCCACAGAATCGCCCGGGCGGCCAGCTCCGGCGTGAAGATCGGCGGCACCGGCTGCGGATGCCGGGGCAGCCGGGTGCGGACCCAGGAGAACTGCGGCGTGTTGACGGCGGGCAGCTGCACCATCGACAGCTTCACCCCCGGGCAGTCGTGCAGCAGCTCGGCGCGTAACGAGTCGTTGAAACCCTGCACGGCGTGCTTGCTCGCGCAGTACGCCGACTGCAACGGAATCCCCCGGTAGGCCAGCGCGGAGCCCACCTGCACGATCGTGCCCCGCCCGTGCGCCCGCATGTGCCGCAGTGCCGCCAGGCTGCCGTGCACCGTGCCCAGGTAGGTGACCTCGGTGACCCGGCGGAACTCGCGTGCCGGGATCTCCCAGGCCGGCGCGAACACCGACGCCATGGCGTTGTTGACCCACACGTCGATGCCGCCCCACCGGTGCACCACGTCGTCGGCGGCCTGCTGCACCGCGCCCGCGTCGGCCACGTCGACCCGGTACGCGCGCACGTCGGTCGCGCCCCGCAGCCGGCACTCCCGCTCGGCGGCGGCTAGGCCCGCCTCGCCCCGCGCCAGCAGTGCGACCCGGGCGCCCCGGGCCGCGTACGCGTGGGCGACGGCCCGACCGGCGCCGGCGCTCGCCCCGGTCACCACCACGGTCTGCGTCACGGTCACCCCTTCTGCCGGGTGGCGATGTCGGCGAGCCGGTCCAGCGTCTCCCGGTTGCGCAGGTGCAGCACCAGGTCGTTGACCTTGTTGCGGACCCGGCGCAGCGGGCCGGCGGCGAAGTCCTCGCCGAGGCGTACCCGGGTGGCGTTCTCGCCGACCGGCTCCAGCGTGAAGGCCACGATCGCCTCCCCGGCCGGCCAGAGACCCGCCTTGAGCACGAGCCGGTGCGGCGGCTCACAGACCAGCACCGTCGACGCGTCCTGCAACGAGAAGGGCCACGGCCCCGCGCGGTGGTGCAGTTGTGTGCCCACCCGTGGCCAGGCGTCGTCCACGTCGCGTACGTGTGCCGTCCCGACCACCCAGTCGCTGTACGTCCACCCGTCGGCCAGCACGTCGAACACCTGCTGCGGGGGAGCGTCGATCACTTTCTCCACAATCGCCACTGGGCTTTCATACCCCCGGCCGGCACGGGCTAACGGCAGGCGGGTTAGCTTCTCCGGCGCGGCGGGTAAGGCCGACGCGGGGCACCGCCGACAGCGCTGGTCCACCCCCTCGACGGCGACGTTTACTCCTCGGGGCGCAGGGAACCCGCCGGCTGTGCGACAGGACCAGGAGGATCCGTATCAGCGCAGGTCAGCCACGGTTTACGCCGCTGCTGACCGCGCCCGTTCCGCCAGGTCCCGTCGCACTGTCGAAAGCCCCCGACCGGTCCTGTACGACGCGGTGCTGCTGGACCGTGACGGCACGCTGATCGAGGACGTCCCGTACAACGGTGACCCGGAGAAGGTGCGGCCGGTGCCGGGGGCGCGGGCGGCGCTGGACCGGCTACGGGCGGCCGGGCTGCGGCTGGCGGTCGTGACGAACCAGTCGGGCCTCGCCCGGGGCTACTTCACCGAAGAACAGATGCGGGCGGTGCACGCCCGCGTCGAGGAGCTGCTGGGTCGCTTCGACGCGTGGCTGGTCTGCCCGCACGACGACGAGGACCGCTGCGACTGCCGCAAGCCGGCGCCCGGCCTGGTGTACGCCGCCGCGCGGGAACTGGGCACGACCGCGTCCCGATGTGTGCTGGTGGGTGACATCGGCCGGGACGTCGCCGCCGCGCTCGCCGCCGGGGCGGCGGGGGTGCTGGTGCCGACGCCGGTGACCCGACCGGAGGAGATCGCGGCCGCCGGGTGGGTGGCCACCGATCTGCCGGCGGCGGTGGACGAGATCCTGCGCCGCCAACAGGCCGTGCGGCCGGCGGCCCGGACCGGTGACCCGGTGCGCACCGCACTGGTGGTCCGGTCGGACTCGGCCGGGGACGTGCTGGTCACCGGGCCGGCGATCCGCGCGGTCGCGGCCGGGGCGCAGCGGGTGGTGCTGCTGTGCGGGCCGCGTGGCCGCGCCGCCGCCGACCTGCTGCCCGGCGTCGACGAGATCATCGAGCACCCGCTGCCCTGGATCGACCCCACGCCGGGACCGGTCGACCCGGAGGCGGTGCGGAGTCTCACTGCCCGCCTGGGCGCGCTCGGCGCGGACGAGGCGGTGGTGTTCACCTCGTTCCACCAGTCCGCCCTGCCGCTGGCGCTGCTGCTGCGGATGGCGGGTGTCGGCCGGATAGCGGCGATCAGCGACGACTACCCGGGCTCGCTGCTGGACATCCGCCACCGGGTGCCGGTGGGCGTCCCGGAACCGGAACGTGCCCTCTCCCTCGCCGCCGCCGCCGGCCACCGGCTGCCCGACGGCGACGAACCCGTCCTCCGGCTCCGGCGCGACGCCGTGCCGCCGCGCCCGTCCGACCTCGGCGACCCGGGATACGTGGTGCTGCACCCCGGCTCGGCCGCGTCGAGCCGGGCCTGCCCACCCGAGGTGGCGACCCGGATCGCCGGGGCGCTGACCGCCGCCGGGCACCGGGTGCTGGTCACCGGCAGCTCCGACGAGCGGGACGTCACCGCCCGGGTGGCGGCGGCCGGCGGCACCGACCTGGGTGGGCGGACCGACCTGGCCGGGCTGGCCGGGATCGTGGCGGACGCCAGCGCGGTCGTGGTCGGCAACACCGGGCCCGCGCACCTGGCCGCCGCGGCCGGCGTGCCGGTGGTGAGTCTCTTCGCGCCGACCGTCCCGTTCGGTCAGTGGGGGCCCTACCGGGTGCCCACCGTCCGGCTCGGCGACGCCGCCGCGCCCTGCCGGGACACCCGGGCCGCCAGCTGCCCGGTCCCCGGGCACCCCTGCCTCAGCGGCATCGACCCGGACCAGGTGGTCGACGCGCTGCGGACGCTCGCCGTCAGTGGTGGTGGCGGCCGATGAACATCCTGCTCTGGCACGTGCACGGCTCGTGGACCACGTCGTTCGTGCACGGCGGCCATCGCTATCTGATCCCCACCACACCCGACCGCGGCCCCTACGGCCTCGGCCGGGCCCGCACCTACCCCTGGCCGGACAGCGCGGTCGAGGTCACCCCGGAGGATCTGCCGGGCGCCGACGTCGACCTGGTCATCCTGCAACGGCCGGAGGAGATCGACCGGGCCGAGGCGTGGCTGCGCCGCCGCCCCGGCCGCGACCTCCCCGCGATCTACGTCGAACACAACACCCCGAAGGGCGACGTGCCCAACACGCGCCACCCGATGGCGGACCGCGACGACCTGCTCATCGCCCACGTCACCGGGTTCAACCAGATCTTCTGGGACACCGGCGCCACCCGCACCACCGTCGTCGACCACGGCATCGTCGCCCCCAACGCCTCCTACACCGGCGAACTCGACCGGCTCGCCGTGGTGATCAACGAGCCGATCCGGCGAGGTCGGGTCACCGGTACTGACCTGCTGCCCCGGTTCGCCGAGATCGCGCCGCTGGACGTGTTCGGCATGGGCGTCGCCGGCCTGGCCGACCACCTCGGGCTGCCCGCCGACCGGCTCATCAGCCACGACGACGTGCCCCAGCACCGGATGCACGCCGAGCTGGCGCGGCGGCGCGCGTACCTGCACCTGTGCCGGTGGACCTCGCTCGGGCTCAGCCTCATCGAGGCGATGGCGATCGGTATGCCGGTCGTCGCGCTCGCCACCACCGAGGCGGTGACGGCGGTGCCGCCGGAGGCGGGAGCCCTCGCCACCCGGACGGACACCCTGCTCGACGCCGCCCGCCGGTTCATCACCGAACCGGCGACCGCGCGCCAGGCCGGCGCGGCGGCGCGAACCGCCGCACGCGACAGGTACGGCCTCGACCGTTTCCTCGCTGACTGGGACCGGCTGCTGGAGGAGGAAGTATGCGGATCGCGATGATCTCGGAGCACGCCAGCCCGCTCGCCGTCCTCGGAGGGGAGGACGCCGGCGGCCAGAACACGCACGTCGCGGAGCTGTCCGCCGCGCTCGCCGCCGCCGGGCACGAGGTACGGGTCTACACCCGCCGGGACGCGCCCGACCTGCCCGTGACCGTGCGAAGCCCGGACGGGTACGACGTGGTGCACGTGTCCGCCGGCCCGGCCGAGCCGGTGGCCAAGGACGCGTTGCTGCCGCACATGCGGGAGTTCAGTGCCTGGCTGATCGAGCGGTGGCGGGGCGGGGACTGGGTGCCCGAGGTGATCCACGCGCACTTCTGGATGAGTGGCCTGGCGGCGCTGACCGCCGGCCGGCAGACCGGGGTGCCGGTGGTGCAGACGTTCCACGCGCTGGGCACGGTGAAGCGCCGCTACCAGGGTGTGCAGGACACCAGCCCGGCCCGCCGGGTGTCCTACGAGCGCGAGCTGGGCCGCTCGGTGGACCGGATCGTCGCGCAGTGCCGCGACGAGGTGGGCGAACTGGTCCGGATGGGCGTGCCCCGGTCCCGGATGACCGTCGTGCCCTCCGGGGTCAACCTCGCCACGTTCGCCCCGCTCGGGCCGGCCGCCGAGCGCGAGCCGGGTCGGGCCCGGATCCTGACCGTGGGCCGACTGGTCGAACGCAAGGGCTTCCAGACCGTGGTTCGTGCGATGGCCCTGGTCCCGGACGCGGAGTGCCTGGTGGTCGGCGGCCCGCCCGAAGGGCTGCTGGAGACCGACCCGTACGCCCGGCGGCTGCGGGCACTGGCCGAGTCGTGCGGGGTGGCCGACCGGGTGCACCTGGTCGGCGCGGTGCCCCGGGAGGAGATGGGCCGCTGGTACCGCTCGGCGGACCTGCTGGTCGCCGCGCCCTGGTACGAGCCCTTCGGGTTGACCCCGCTGGAGGCGATGGCCTGTGGCGTTCCGGTCGTCGGCACCGCCGTCGGCGGCATCCGGGACACCGTGGTCGACGGGACGACCGGTGACCTCGTGCCGGCGCGCGACCCGCAGGCGCTGGCCGCCGCGATCCAGGGGCTGCTCGACGACCGGATCAGGCGCTTCGCGTACGCGACGGCGGCGCGCGAGCGGGCCCGGGTGCGGTACTCGTGGGCGGCCACCGCCGAGCGGCTGGTCGAGGTCTACAGCGAGGTGGCCGCCGTGCGCCGTCCGACCCGGGTGGTGGCCTGATGCCGACGGGAAGCCTGCTCGACACCCATCTGACGAACCTCGCCGCGGCACTGGTGTCGTACCGGGGCTGTGAGTCGCAGTTGGCCCGCTGGGGTGCGGACCTGGCCCACCGGCTGGCCGCCGGGGGTCGTCTGCTGGTCGCCGGCAACGGCGGCAGTGCCGCCGAGGCCCAGCACCTCACCGCCGAGCTGGTCGGCAAGCTCCACCACGACCGGCAGCCGCTGTCCGCGATCGCGCTGCACGCCGAGACGAGCGCGCTCACCGCCATCGCCAACGACTACGGCTACACCGACGTCTACGCCCGCCAGGTGCGCGCACACGGCCGTCCCGGTGACGTCCTGCTGCTGCTGAGCACCAGCGGCACCAGCGCCAACCTGGTCACCGCGGCGCGGGCCGCCCGGGAGGTCGGCCTTACCAGCTGGGCGCTCACCGGGGCGGCCCCCAATCCCCTCGCCGACGCCTGCGACGAGGTGCTGGCTGTCGCGTCCCCCGACACCCAGGTCGTCCAGGAGCTGCACCTCGTGACCAGCCATCTGCTCTGCGAGTACCTCGAACAGGAACTGCCCGCCGCCCTGGCCGCGTCCGCCGACCCGGTGGCCGTCCACGGCGACCCGGGGGAGCCCGCGTCGGCGGGCCGGGTCCCGGCCCGGTCGGTGCGCGCCGGGGTCGACGTGGTGCTCGACGGTGGGACCGGACAGCAGGTCGACGCGTGAGGATGAGGAGGCAAGCGTGAGAGGACCCGTGGTGGTGCTCGGCGACACCCTGCTCGACCGGGACGTGGAAGGGGTGGTGAACCGGCTCTGCCCGGACTCACCGGTGCCGGTGCTCGACGAGACCGTGGCCACCGACCGACCCGGTGGCGCCGGCCTGGCGGCGGTGTTCGCCGCCGCGCAGGGCGCCGAGGTGGTGCTGGTGACCGCGCTCGCCGACGACGCCGGCGGGGCCCGACTGAGCGCGCTGCTCGCCGCCGCGGGCGTGCAGGTGTATCCCCTGGCCCTCTCCGGTGCGACGCCGGAGAAGATCCGGCTTCGGGCTCGGGGCCGGGTGCTGCTGCGCCACGACCGCGGCGGCGCGTCCGGGGAGCCGGGCCAGCCCTCCGACGAGGTGCTGCGGGTGATCGCCGGGGCGTCGGCGGTGCTGGTCAGCGACTACGGGCGGGGGGTGGCCCGGCAACCCGCGCTGCGTGACGCGTTGGCCGCGACCCGCGCGCCGGTGGTGTGGGATCCCCATCCGCGCGGCCCGGCGGCGGTGCCCGGCGTCCACCTGGCCACCCCGAACGAGTCGGAGGTGCGCGAGCTGGTTCCCGCACTGCCCGGCGCCTCCCGGCTGGCCACCGCGTCCCGCGGTGCGCAGGGGCTCCGGCGGCGCTGGCGGGCCGGCGCGGTCGCGGTGACGCTGGGCGGTGACGGCGCACTGCTCTGCCACGCCGGGTCGACGCCGCTGGTGGTGCCGACCCCCGGCAGCGCCGAGGGGGACACCTGCGGCGCCGGGGACCGCTTCGCGGCCGCCGCCAGCCTCGCGTTGGCTCAGGGCGCCCTGGTCTCCGAGGCGGTGCAGGTGGCGGTCGCCGAGGCGTCCCGGTTCGTGGCGGGTGGAGGAGTGGCCGCGGCGCTTCCGGCGGCGAACGCGAGGAGGGAGTCCGGGTTGCGATCCCCGCAGGCACCAACGAGGGTCGGCCGCACGAACGCCGGCGTGGTCAGCCCGGTTGCCGACCGGGTCGGAGTCGCGGCGGTCGCCGCGCTCCTGGGTGAGGTACGGGCCGCAGGCGGCACGGTGGTGGCGACCGGTGGTTGCTTCGACCTGCTGCACGCCGGGCACGTGGCCACCCTGGAGGCTGCCCGGCAGCTCGGCGACTGCCTGATCGTCTGCCTGAACTCCGACGCCAGCGTGACCGGGTTGAAGGGGCCGGAGCGGCCGGTGATGTCCGAGGGTGACCGCAGTCGGCTGCTGGCCGCTCTGAGCTGTGTCGACGCGGTCCTCGTCTTCGACGAGCCGACCCCGGACGCGGCGTTGTCCTGGATACGACCGGACGTCTGGGTCAAGGGCGGCGACTACGCCACCGGCGGTGGGGACACCGCAGCCACCCTGCCGGAGGCGGAGGTCCTGCGCAGGTGGGGCGGGAACACGGTCGTGGTGCCCTACCTGGACGGTCGTTCCACCACCGACATGATCGTCCGTACGCTCGCGGAGCGGGTCCGATGACCGCCACGCGGCCCGGAGCCGGGCCCACCGTCCTGGTCACCGGTGGCGCCAGCGGGCTCGGCGCGGCGGTGGTCGCGGCGGTGGCCGCCTCCGGTGGCCGACCGATCGTGCTCGACCGGCAGCCGCCGGCCGACGGGGTGTCCTGGACCGAGTGCGACCTGGCCGACACGCGGGCCGCCGAGGTGGCCACCCAGCACCTCGCCGAGCAGGCCGGCGGGCTGGACGCGGTGGTCACCGCGGCCGGCACGGACGTGCCGGGTCGACTCGCCGACGTGCCGGGGGAGACCTGGGACCGGATCGTCGCGGTGGACCTGCTGGCCACTGCCGCGGTGATCCGGGCGGCGCTGCCGTTCCTGCTGACGTCTCGGGGGCGCATCGTCACGGTCGCCTCCACGCTGGGCGTCAAGGCGGTCAGTGACGCCACCGCGTACTGCGCGGCCAAGTTTGGCGTGGTCGGCTTCACCCGTGCCCTCGCCGCCGAGCTCGCCGGGCAGGTCGGTGTCACCCTGCTGATCCCGGGCGGGATGCGCACCGCGTTCTTCGACGAGCGCGACCCGCAGTACAAGCCGGGGCCGGACGCGATCCTCAACGATCCCGCCGACACCGCCGCCGCCGTCATGTTCGCCCTCAACCAGCCGCCCGGCTGCGCGGTTCGCGAGCTGGTGGTCTGCGCCGAGCAGGAGACGTCGTACCCGTGATCCTCGTGCTGCGCGCCCTCGGCGTCGGCGACCTGGTCACCGCGGTGCCCGTGTTGCGGGCGCTGCGGGCCGCGTACCCGTCCCGGGAGTTGGCGCTCGCCGCTCCCGCCTGGTTGGCCCCGCTGGTCGATCTGGTCGGTGGCGTCGACCGGCTGGTGGACACGGCCGGGCTGGACCGGCCCGTCCGGGTCACGGCGGCCCCGCAGGTCGCGGTCAACCTGCACGGGCGCGGCCCGCAGTCGCACCGGTTGCTCGCGGCCACCCGGCCCGGCCGGCTGCTCGCCTTCGCCAATCCGGAGGCCGGCCACACCGACGGTCCGCGGTGGTCCGCCGACGAACACGAGGTGGACCGGTGGTGCCGGCTGCTGTCCTGGTACGACATCACGGCCGACCGATCCGATCTCGACCTGCGTCGGCCCGGGGTGGCCGGGTCGCCCACGGGTGTCACCGTGCTGCATCCGGGCAGCAAGGTTCCCGCCAAGCGGTGGCCCGCCGAGCGGTTCGCCGCGCTGGCCAGGGCGCTCACCGAGCAGGGGCACCGGGTGCTGCTCACCGGCTCGGCCGACGAGCGGGCGCTGGCCGAACGGGTGGCCGAGGCGGCCGGCCTGCCGCCCGACGCCGTGCTGGCCGGCCGGACCGACCTCGGCGCGCTCGCCGCGCTGGTGGCGCACGCCCGGTTGGTGGTCAGCGGGGACACCGGGGTCGCCCACCTGGCCACCGCGTACGGCACCGCGTCGGTCGTCCTCTTCGGGCCGGTGCCTCCGACGTGGTGGGGGCCGCCTCCGGACCGGCCCCGGCACCGGGTGCTCTGGGCCGGCGAGGGAGATTGGCCCAGGTGGGACGGGGTAGGAAGCCACCCGACGATGGCCGCCCTGCGTCTCGACGAGGTGCTGGCCGCCGTGGCTGAGGTGGAAAGGCTGGTGCGTGTCTCCGGTGCGGTTGCGGCGTAGCGACCCGGGTCGACCGGGGTACGGGCGGCGTCGGCGCGGGCGGGGCTGGCTCTTCGTCGACCCGTCCGGCGATCCGGTCCGGGACCCGGAGGTGCTGACCCGGCTGAAGGAACTGGTCATCCCCCCGGCCTGGCAGAACGTCTGGATCTCGCCGCACGCGAACGGGCACATCCAGGCGATCGGGATCGACGCGGCGGGGCGCAAGCAGTACGTCTACCACCCCCGGTGGCGGGAGAAGCAGGACGAGGCGAAGTTCGACCACATGCTGGAGGTGGCACGCCGGCTGCCGGTGCTGCGCGAGCGGGTGGGGCGTGACCTGGACGGCCGGGGGCTGGGCCGGGACCGGGTGCTGGCGACGGTGGCCCGGCTGCTGGACATGGGGATGTTCCGGGTCGGCAGCGACCAGTACGCGGCCGGTGACGACCCGACGTACGGGGTGTCCACCCTGCGCCCCGAGCATGCCCGCTCCCGGAAAGGTTGCGTGGTCTTCGTGTTTCCGGCGAAGGGTGGCATCGAGCAGGTGCGCCGGATCGAGGACCCGGAGTTGTGCCAGGTGCTGGTCAATCTGCGCCGTCGTCGGCGGTGGGCGGACCGGCTGTTCGGCTACTGGGACGGCCGGGAGTGGCGCGACGTGCGCAGCGACGAGGTCAACGGCTACCTGCGGGACGCCAGTGGCGGGGAGATGACCGCCAAGGACTTCCGCACCTGGCACGCCACAGTGCTCGCCGCCACCGAGTTGGCCACCGCAGGCCCGGCCCGCTCGGTCACCGCCCGCCGAAAGGCGGTGGTCGCGGTGATGCGTGAGGTGGCCGAGCTGCTGGGCAACACCCCGACGGTGGCGCGGACGTCCTACGTGGATCCGCGGGTCGTGGACCTCTACCACGACGGGGTGGTGGCGTCGGTCGATCCGCGGGCGCCACGCGAGGAGGCCGAGCGGGTCGTCCTGGAGTTGCTGGAGAAGACCTGACCGGCCCCGCCGACGATCCTGGGGGGAAGTGGCGGGACCGGGGCCTCAGGCGTGACGGGGTGCACCGGGCGGCCGCCCGCCGCTGTCGCGGCGGGCGCCGCGCCACGGCCCCCGTTGGCGGCCCACCAAGCATCGGTGGGCGCGCTGGTGTCAGTCTGCCGGCAGTCGGTTGACCATTGATGCCGGCCGGTTGACGATCCGTGCCGGATGCGAGCCGCCGTCGCGATGGTCCTGCGGGCTCACCCCGTACGCCGCCCGGAACCCCCGGCTGACGTGGGCCCGGTCGGAGAACCCGGTGCCCTCAGGCCGCTCGTCTGCGGACCAGGGCCTCGATGCCGTCGAGGATCCGGTCCAGGCCGAAGGCGAACTCGTCGTCGGGGTCGTCGTCCTGGCTGAGCACGCCGGCGGTCAGCACCCGGTGCAGGGCCGGGAAGCGGGCCGGGTCGATGAGGCGGGCCACCGTCCGACCGTATGCCGGCATCATCTCGCTGGGCTCGACGCCGGCCGCCCTGCCGCCCTCGGCGACCTGCGACGTGAGGGTGGCCTCGTTGCGGACGTACCCGGTGAGCAGCAGCAGCACGGACATCTTCTCGCCCTCGCCGAGGGCGGTGCCGTCGAGGCAGCGCAGCCCGTCCTCCATCCAGCCGAGCTGCTGCGGGGTGATCGGCGGGCCGGTGATCGGCACGTGCAGCAGCCAGCCGCGGTGCCGCAGCACCTCGTGCTCGGCCCAGGCCCACCGGGTCAGGCCGGCGCGCCAGTCGGTGTCCGGTGGGGGCGGCCCGGGTGACGGGCCGTAGCCGGTGTCCACCATGAGCATCAGCAGCTCGTCCTTCGAGCCGACGTAGCGGTAGAGGGCCATGGTGGCGGCGCCCAGCTCCTTGGCGACCCGGCTCATGGAGACGGCTGCCAGCCCGTCGGCGTCGGCCACCCGTACGGCGGTGTCCACGATGGCGGGCACGCTCATGCCCGGCCGGGGGCCCTTGGGTGGTCGTTCCCGCAGCCCCCAGGCGCTCTCGATGGCTGCCGGGATCGTTGGCCCGCTGTCGTCTGTCTGTGCCGCCACATTTCCTCCTTGCCTCGCCATCCTAGTTCTGCGTATGGTCTACGCATAACAGCGTACGACATACGCAGAAAGGAAGCTGATCATGACGACGACCAGACCGGCACCGCGGGCGGGCCGACGGGAGTGGATCGGGTTCACGGTGCTGATGCTGCCGCTGCTCCTGGTCTCCATGGACGTGTCGGTGCTCTACTTCGCCGTCCCGTTCATCAGCGAAGAGCTCAGTCCCACCGCCACCCAACAGCTCTGGATCTTCGACATCTACGGCTTCGTGCTGGCCGGGCTGCTCATCACCATGGGTGCCCTGGGCGACCGGATCGGCCGCCGTCGGCTCCTGCTGATCGGGGCCGCCGCGTTCGGGGCGGCGTCGCTGCTGGCCGCGTACGCCGACAGCGCCGCGACGCTGATCGCCGCACGTGCCGTCCTCGGCATCGGTGGGGCCACCCTGATGCCGTCCACGCTCGCGCTGGTGCGCAACCTGTTCCACGACGCCAAGCAGCGGGGCGCCGCCATCGGCATCTGGACGGCCACGCTCACCGGCGGCATCGCGCTCGGCCCGGTGCTCAGCGGCATCCTGCTGGAGCACTTCTGGTGGGGCTCGATCTTCCTGATCAACATCCCGGCGATGCTGATGCTGCTCCTGCTCGCCCCGCTCCTGGTGCCGGAGTCGCGCAACCCGACGACCGGGCGGTTCGACCTGTTCAGCGCCGCCCTGTCCCTCGGCGCGCTGCTGCCGGTGATCTACGGCATCAAGGAGATGGCCCGCGAGGGCCTCAGCCCGGCGCGGGTGCTCGCCATCGTCGCCGGCCTGCTGATGGGCGCGCTGTTCCTGCACCGACAGCACACCCGGGCGTACCCGATGATCGACCTCGCGTTGTTCCGTCGCCGCGGCTTCGCCGGGTCGCTCGCGGTCAACCTGCTGGCGATGTTCGCGCTGGTCGGCTTCGCCATCTTCACCACCCAGCACCTCCAGTTGGTGCTCGGCCTGAGCCCGCTGCGCGCGGCGCTGTGGAGCCTGGTGCCGTCCCTCGCGGTGGGCGGTGTGGCGCCGGCCGCCGCCGCGCTCGCCCAGCGCGTCGAGCGGGCGTACCTGATCGGAGCGGGGTTCGGGATCGCGGTGCTCGGCTTCGCGGTGCTGACCCGCGTCACGCCGGAGTCGCCGCTGTGGCTGCTGCTCGTCGGTGCCAGTGTCTACGCCGGTGGTCTGGTGATGGTGATGTCGCTCGTCACCGAGCTGGTCCTCGGCGCGGCGCCGCCCGAGCAGGCCGGAGTCGCGTCCGCGCTGACCGAGTCCAGCAGTGAGCTGGGCGGCGCGCTCGGAATGGCGATCCTCGGCAGCGTGGGTGCGGCGGTCTACCGGCGCGAGACCCTCGACGGCCTGCCGGCCGGGTTGCCCGCCGACAGCGTCGACGCCGCCCGGGAGACCCTGGGGGGAGCGCTCGCGGTGGCCCAGGCGTTGCCGGCGGACCTGGCCGACACGGTGCTGCACGCCGCCCGGGTCGCGTTCACCGACGGCTTGCACCTCGCGGCGGTCGCCGCCATGGTGGCGATGGTGCTGGGCGCGGTCACCGCGCTGGTCGCGCTGCGCGGCGTCCGGCCGGCCGACGCGGCCACGACCGAGGCGCTGCCGGGCGACCCGGAGCCGACCTCGCGCCCGGCGCCGGCCAAGGCGTAGGAGCCTGGATGATCGACTCGGTTTCCCGGAAGTCGGGGCGTCCCAGACGTGGGGATGCCACGGTTTCCAGGAAACCGAGTCGATCAACGTTGCGCACCGCTTCCACCCGGCGGTAGCGCCGGTTGCGCCACCTGCGGGGGCGCGTCAGTCGATGAGCACGTGCGCGAGTCGGTCGCGGAAGCGCCGCTCGGAGTCGCTGACGGACTCGCCCCCGATGCCCAGCAGCCCACCGCTGGAGGCGGCGCCCACCACCTGCTCGGCGATCTTCACGAGCCAGTGCTTGTACGCGCCGGCCTCACCCTCGTCGACGCGGGCGGCCAGCAGCGCGGAGGCCTCACCGGCGCGCAGCAGCACGTCGTCGATGTACGCCCGAGGGTCGGCGGGCGCGATGACCGGCAGCTCCTCACCGGTCTCCGGGTCACCGACCCGGGTGACGATCTCGCCGGCGACGGCTGTGACCAGCGGGCTGGCCGACTCCCGGCCGGCGGCGATGGTCTCCAGGCCGGCCGCGGTCTCCGCCATCGTCCGGCGGGTGCCGTCGGACTCGGCGGCGCTCGCCGCGGTCAGAACCGACTGCGGCAGGCCGACCAGCAACCCCCACTCCCCGTCGGAGAAACCGAAACCGGTGTACGCCGGTTGCTCGATCACGGCAATGCCCCTTCCGCCCTGCTCTGTTTGGTCACTCGGTGCTGCGCTTGTCGATCCACCGGGCCCGACACCGGCGCCCGGGTCAGGCTAGTCCAGGGTCAACAGGCCCTGTTCGGACACCACGCGCACCGACAAGGTCTTGTACCCGACCTCATCGAAGAGAACCGTCATCTTGTCCTCCTCGTACGAGAGCACCATGCCGCGTCCCCACTCCGGGTGACGCACCTGGCTGTGCACCGGGAACGGCCCGACGGCACCCTGGTCGGCCACGCTGGTGCCGTTGTGGCAGTTGTCGCAGTGGCCACAGACCTGCGTCATCTGCTCGCCGAAGTAGGCCAGCAGGGTCTGCCCCCGGCAGGCGGTGGTCTCGGCGAAGGCCCGCATCATGTCGGTGCGGGACCGGGTCACCGTCTGCTGACGCTCCGCCTCGGCCAGCGCCGCCGCGGCGGCGTCCACCGGGGCGGGGGAGTAGCGGGGGGCGCCGATGCGCTGCCGTGCCCGCGGCTCCGCGGCGCCGATCTGCTCCAGCAGCGAGAGGTACTGGCCCAGCTTGCGCGGCCCGAGGCCGGTGGTCTCGCGCAGCTCGGTCTTGGTGGCCGGCTTGCGGCGCAGCAACGCGGCCAGGTCGCGCAGTTCGTCGACGTCGGGCAGGCCCCCGCTGAAGAACCGTTGCAGACCCACGTCCTCGGCCTGCCAGAGCAGCAGCACCCGGGCCGGTTGCCCGTCGCGACCGGCCCGACCGATCTCCTGGAAGTAGCTGTCCGGCGAGTCGGGCAGCGCCATGTGCACCACCCAGGCGATGTTCGGCTTGTCGATGCCCATGCCGAACGCCGAGGTCGCCACCATGATCGGAACCTGGTCGGCGAGGAAGGCCTCGTGCAGTTCGTGGCGCGCGCCGGCGGCCATTCCACCGTGGTAGAACTGCGCCGGGAAGCCGGCGTCGGTCAACCGGGTGGCCAACTCCTCGGCGGCGCGGCGGGTCGGCACGTAGATGATCCCCGGCCGCTCGTCGTCGCGCAGCAGCGCGACCAGCCGTCGCCACCGGTAGTCCTCGGTCGGGCAGTGCGCGACCTCGAGGAACAGGTTCGACCGGTCCAGCCCGGAGACCACCACCTCCGGGTCGCGCAGCCGCAGTCGGGCGATGATGTCGTCGCGTACCGGAGGGGAGGCGGTGGCGGTCAACGCGACCACCGGCGGCCGACCGATGCCGTCGATGAGGTGCCCGAGCGCCAGGTAGTCGGGGCGGAAGTCGTGCCCCCACGCGGAGATGCAGTGCGCCTCGTCGATCGCCACCAGCGCCGGCTTCAGATCGGCGACCTCGGCCATCCGGTCCGGGTTGCTGAGCTGCTCCGGGGTGATGAACAGGAACTCCGCCCGGCCTTCGCGGATCTCGGTGATCGCCTCGGCCTGCTGGGTGGGCGACTCGTTCGAGCTGATCCGCACCGCCCGCAGCTCCGGGCGTTGCCGCTCGTTGAGGGAGGCGATCTGGTCCTGCTGAAGGGCCAGCAGTGGAGAGATCACCACGGTGGGGCCGGGGATCAGACTGGCCGGGATCTGGTAGATGGCCGACTTGCCGGCGCCGGTGGGCAACACCACCAGGGCGTCACGTCGCTTCATGACCGCGCGCATGGCGGCCAACTGGTTGGGCCGCAGCGCCTTCCAGCCGAAAAGGCTGCGGGCGGCGCGGCGCAACGTCATCGAGTGCGTGGACAGTTTCATCGAGGGCCGGAGGTACCCGAGCCCATGACCGCCGAAACGCATCCCGGACGATCATGGGCTCGTCTGATCCAAAGCGCAGCTCTGATCCGGGGCTCAGCGCAGCCGGGGCAGGACCTCGCGCTGGTAGAGGTCGAACAGGCCCTGGTAATTCGGGCCGGTGTTGGCCACGTACACCTCGTCGAAGCCGGCCTTGGCGTACTGGTCGATCATCTCCAGGTGCGCGTCGACGCTGTTGCCGCAGACGAACGCCTCCTTGACCATCTCCGGCTTGACCAGCTCTGCGGCCTGCTCGAAGTGACGCGGTGAGGGGAGTACCTGGGACAGCTCGCCGGGCACCCCCGCGTTCGGCCAGCGCTCGTACGCGATGCGCATGCCCTCGTCCTCGCTGTCCGCGTACGCCGCCTTGAAGCCGGCCTGGCACGGCTTGTCGCCGCCGCCGTTCTCGCGGAAACGCCGGACCATCTCGCCGTCGGGCATGGTGCTCACGTAACCGTCGCCGATCCGGGCGGCCAGGTCGATGGCCTTCGGCCCGAAGCCGGAGACGTAGATCGGTGGGGGAGTGTCGGGCAGCGTGTAGATCCGGGCCTGCTCGACGGTGTAGTGCTTGCCGTGGTGGCTGACGAAGCCGCCGGCCCACAACGCGCGCAGCACCTCGACGGCCTCCTCCAGCATCTCCAGGCGGACGTCGGCCTGGGGCCAGGCGTCACCGAAGATGTGCTCGTTGAGCGCCTCGCCGGTGCCGACGCCGAGCACGAACCGCCCGCCGTGCAGCACGGCGCTGGTGGCTGCCGCCTGCGCGATCACGGCCGGGTGGATCCGCACGGTCGGGCAGGTCACCGCGGTGGTCACCGGTAGTGAACAGACCTGGCTGAGCGCGCCGAGCATCGACCAGACGAACGGGCTCTGGCCCTGCGCGTCCACCCAGGGGTGGTAGTGGTCGGAGATCCACAGCGCCTCGAAGCCGGCCCGTTCGGCGCCGCGCGCCTGCTCCAGCAGCTCGGCTGGCGTGAACTCCTCACTGGACAGAAAGTATCCGATCTTCATGATTTCCCCTTCGGCGCGCGGACCTGCTGATGGGGAATGCCGTACCCCGGTCGTGGTCGGCCACACGCGGCCCGCCGGACCCGGATCGGTGCGGGCCGTTCAGCGTCGGCCGAACATCGCCCGGATCGCGGCCAGCAGCAGCAGCGCGCCGACCACCAGGCCGAGCAGGCGTACGCCGGGGATGTCGGCCGGGCTCGTCGCGTCGGCCAGCAGGGCGGGGTCCATCCCCGCACTCTCCCGGGGAGTGGGCCGCCAGGCAACTGTAAGGTTTATTGACTATTGAATCGCCCGGTGTGACCATGGCATGACCGCCTGCCGGTGGCGGTGCGCCGAGGGCGCGCGAGAGATGGGGTACGGGGGCCGCATGAGCGAGCGCGACCAGTGGGCTGACGGGGGCGCACCGACGCCGGCGATCGAGACCGATCGTCCTGAGGGGGCGTGGTGACCGCCTCCGCCGGGCACCTCCCGGCGCTCGCCGCCGCCGTCCTGCAACCCGGGTTCGTCGGCACCACCCCGCCGCCGTGGGTGTGTCGCTGGCTCGGTGAGGGCCTCGGCTCGGTGGTGCTCTTCGCCCGCAACGTCGTCGACCCGGCGCAGGTGGCGGCACTCACCGCGACGCTGCGCGCCGAGCGGCCGGACGTCATCGTGGCGATCGACGAGGAGGCCGGCGACGTCACCCGACTCGAGTCGGTGCACGGCAGCACCCGGCCCGGCAACTTCGCCCTCGGCGCCGTCGACGACCCGGAACTGACCGAGGCGGTCGCCCGGGACCTCGGCGTCGAGCTGGCCCTGGCGGGGGTCACCCTCAACTACGCCCCGGACGCCGACGTCAACTCCAACCCGGAGAACCCGGTGATCGGCGTGCGGTCCTTCGGCGCCGACCCGGCGCTGGTCGCCCGGCACACCGCCGCCTGGGTACGCGGCCTCCAGGCCGGCGGCGTCGCGGCCTGCGCCAAGCACTTCCCCGGCCACGGCGACACCCGCGTCGACTCACACCACGACCTGCCCCGCATCACCGCCGACCGGGCCCGGCTGGACGCCTGCGAGCTGGCCCCGTTCCGGGCCGCCGTGGCCGCCGGGGTGCAGGCGGTGATGACCGGCCACCTGCTGGTGCCGGCGCTCGACCCGCAGCTGCCGGCCACGCTGAGTCAGCGCATCCTGGGCGGTCTGCTCCGCGACGAGATGGGCTTCTCCGGCGTGGTGGTGACCGATGCGATGGAGATGCGCGCGGTCGCCGACCGGTACGGCTTCGCCGGCGCGACGGTCCGTGCCCTCGCCGCCGGAGCCGACGCGATCTGCGTCGGCGGCGAACGGGCCGACGAGCAGGCGGCGCGCGAGCTGCGCGACGCCATCGTGGCCGCGGTCCTCTCCGGTGAGCTGCCCGAGGAGCGCCTCGCCGAGGCCGCCAAGCGGGTCGGGCAACTCGCCGCCTGGACGATGGCCGCCCGCACCGCCGGGTCGGCCGGAGTGCGCGGCGCCGCCGACGTCGGGCTGGTCGCCGCCCGCCGGGCCGTCCGGGTCACCTCCGCCCGGCCCTCGGCCGGCGCGCTGCCGTTGACCCGCGCGGCGCACGTCGTCGAGTTCGAGCCGTTGCGCAACATCGCCATCGGCGCGGAGACCCCGTGGGGCATCGGTGCGCCACTGGGTGAGCTGCTGCCCGGCACGAGCACGGTCCGCTACGCCGAGCCCGACGTGCCGGCCGACCCGGGCGCCGGGGCGGGCACCCGCCCACTGGTCCTGGTGGTCCGAGACCTGCACCGACACGACTGGATGCGCTCCGCCGTGCAACGCGCGTTGGCCGCCCGCCCGGACGCGGTCGTGGTCGAGCTGGGCGTGCCGGAGCTGGTGACCGGGTCGGTGCACCTGGCCACCCACGGCGCGACCCGGGCCAGTGGCTGGGCCGCCGCCGAGGTGCTGACCGGCGCCCGCTGAGCCGACGTCCCGCCTACGGGAGGTCGGCGACCAGGTCGGCGTACTCGGGGTGCTTGTCGATGAACGCGGCCATGAAGGGGCACTGCGGCACCACCGTGGCGCCCCGGGCGCGGACCTCGTCCAGGGTGCCCTTGACCAACGCGCCGCCCACGCCCTTGCCCTGGAAGCCCCGGTCCACCTCGGTGTGGGTGAAGACCAGGACCTCCCCGCGCATGAGGTACGCGGTGAAGCCGGCCAACGCGTCGTCGACCAGGATCTCGAAGCGGTGCTTCGCCGGGTTGTCCTCGACCAGGGTGCTCATCCGGCCATTCTCCCCGCGCTGGCGGTCAACGCGTCGAGTTCGCCGAGCAACCGGTCCACCTCGTCGACGGTGTTGTAGTGGTAGATGCTGGCCCGCACCGCGCCGCCGCTGTCCCGCAGACCCATCATCTGGAAGTACTCGTAGGCGTAGTAGTCACCGACGGACAGGCAGAACCCGGCGGCCCCCAACGCCTCCTGGGTGGCCGCCGGCGACATCCTCGCGACCCGGAACGACACCGTCGGGCAGCGCCGGGCCGGCGAGCCGTAGACGGTGACCGCCGGCCGCTCCGCCAGCCCGGCGAGCAACCGGTCCAGCAGTGCCTCCTCGTGCGCCTGAGCGGCGGCCAGACCGGCCCGCAGTCGCGCCCGCCGGTCCCCGACCGCGTCCGGGTCCAGCCCGGCCAGGTGCTCGACCGCCGCGGTCACCCCCGCCAGCAGCGGGAAGCTCGGCGTGCCGTACTCGAACCGGTCCGGCACCGCGTCGGAGGACGGGATCAGCTTCGCCGGGCGCAGCGCCGCCCAGCGGGCCGGGTCGGCCACCATCGCCGCCAGGTGCGGCCCGGACCACTTGTACGCGCTGGTCACCAGCACGTCGGCGCCGAGCGAGGTCAGGTCGGTCGGCCCGTGCGGAACGGAGTGCACCCCGTCGACGTGCACGAGAGCGCCGACCGCGTGCGCGATCTTGGCGATCGCCGGCACGTCCGGCATGGTGCCGATGGCGTTGCTGCCGGCGGTCACCGCGACCAGCCGGGTCCGCTCGCCGACCAGGTCGGCGTACTGGGCGGCGGGCAGCTCACCGGTCTGCCGGTCGACCTCGGCCCAGCGCACCGTCGCGCCGGCCGCCTCGGCGGCCTGCACCCACGGCCGGACGTTCGCGTCGTGGTCGAGCCGGGACACCACCACCTCGTCACCTGGGCGCCAGGTCGCGCCGAGCGTGCGGGCCAGGGTGTACGTCAGCGCGGTGGCACTCGGGCCGAGCACCACCCCGGCCGGGTCGGCGCCGAGCAGGTCGGCCACCGCCGAGCGGGCCTCGGCCACCAGTTCCAACGACCGGCGGCCCGCCACGTTGGCGGCGCTGCGGTTGCCGACCGCCGCGCGCATGGCGTCGGCGACCGCGTCGATCACACCGGCGGCGGTCTGGGTGCCCCCGGCCCCGTCGAAGTGGACGAAGCCCTCGGTCAGGGCGGGGTACGCGGCCCGGGTGCGGGCGATGTCGAACGGCATGTCCCGGACCCTAGCCGGTGCTCCCGGGGCCCTGGCCGGCCACCGGGTGATCACCGATCGGCGCCGACGTCGCGGGCGTCTCGTACTGTTGGCGAGGTGACGAACCGACCCGCCACCATGCCCATGCCCACCGTCCGTCGCGCCGCCGGTCTGTTCGCCGGTCTGGCGCTCGGCCTCGCCGTGCTCAGCGGCTGCAGCTCCCAGGGCGCCTCCACAGACTGTTCGGTGGACGCCTGCACGGTCACCTTCGATCGGGGTGTCGACGCGAGGACCACCATCCTGGGCGTCGAGGCCAAGCTGGTCGGCGCCGAGGGTGACCAGGTGACCGTCGAGGTCGCCGGCGAACAGCTCACCCTCACCACCGGCCAGCAGGCCGCCGAGGCCGGGGGTTTCGGGGTCACCCTGGACAGCGTGACCGACCAACAGGTCAAGATTCGCGTAGCGCGCAACCCGGGCAGCTGACCTGGGCGGGCGGCGGTGGCCGACGTTTGGGGATCTCCAGAATCGGAGATTGTGGCGGCATGTCACTTACCCGTAGCGCCGAAGCCACCGCCTCCCGTACGGCGGACAGCCGGTGGCTGGAACTCCTCGCCCGGGCCGGCTTCATCGGCTACGGCATCGTGCACCTCCTCTTCGCCTGGTTGGCGTTGCAGATCGCGTTCGGCACGTCGTCCGACGACGGCGACCAGTCCGGCGCGCTGCGTACCCTCTCCGAACAGCCCCTGGGCAAGTTCCTGGTCATCGCCGTCGCGGTCGGCCTGCTGGCGATGGCGATCTGGCAGGCGCTGGAGGCGGCGGTCGGGCACCGCGCCGAGCGGGGCCGGGAGCGGCTCGTGGAGCGGCTCGCCTCGGCCGGCCGGACCATCGTCTACCTCTACTTCGCCTGGACCGCCTTCAAGGTCTTCAAGGACGTCGGCTCGAACAGCGCCGACCAGCAGGAGGCGCTGACCGGCAAGCTGATGACCTCCAGCGGTGGTCGCTGGCTGGTCGGCCTGGCCGGGCTGGTGCTCGCCGCGATCGGCGTCGGCCTGGTCATCTACGGCGTCCTCAAGAAGTTCGAGAAGCACCTGAAGACCGGCGAGATGAGCCCGAAGACCCGCAAGCTGGCCCGCCGCCTCGGCATCGCCGGCTACGCCGCCAAGGGCGTCGCGTACGGCATCGCCGGTCTGCTGGTCATCGTGGCAGCGGTGAACTACGACCCGGAGAAGGCCCGCGGTCTGGACGCCGCGCTGCACGCCCTGCGCGAGCAGTCCTACGGCGTGTTCCTGCTGACCCTGGTCGCCCTCGGCATCGCCGCCTTCGGCGTCTACTGCTTCCTCCAGTCCCGGTACCGCAAGGTCTGAGCTGGTCGATACCACGGATGTCGGGCACTCTTGGGCTTTTGCCCGGAGTGCCCGACGCCTGTCGAAGGGGAGCACCGAAGCCGTGCAGAACTATCTCGAAACGGCCGTCGCCGCGCTCGTCGCGGCGGCGGTCGCCCTGTTCCTGGTCGAGGTCGTCCACCGGTTGACCCGGCGGTTCGGCCGTCGCTCGCTGTTGATGACCGAGCTGACCGACCACGCGCACCGCCCGTTCCAGGTCGCCGGAACGGTCCTCGCCGTGCAGTTCGCCGTCCGTTTCAGCACCGGGTACGCGGTCGGCGAGACCTGGCGGCGCCTGCTGCTGCACCTGCTCGTCCTGGCCGTCATCGCCACCGTGGCCTGGCTGGTGGCCTCGCTGCTGGTCGTCGTGGAGGACACCGCGCTGGCCCGCTTCCGGGTCGACGTGCCGGACAACCGGCACGCCCGGCGGGTCCGAACCCAGGTGGTGATGCTGCGCCGGCTGACCATCGCGGTGATCGTCATCCTGACCATCGGCGTGATGCTGATGACGTTCCCCAGCGTGCGGGGCATCGGCGCCGGTGTGCTGACCTCGGCCGGTGTGGTCGGTGTGGTGGCCGCGCTCGCCGCCCAGAGCCTGCTCGGCAACGTCTTCGCCGGCCTCCAGCTCGCCTTCAGTGACGCCGTCCGGCTCGACGACGTGGTCGTCGTCGAGGGGGAGTGGGGTCGGATCGAGGAGCTGACCCTCAGCTACGTGGTCGTGCAGATCTGGGACGACCGGCGGTTGATCCTGCCCACCTCGTACTTCACCAGCAAGCCGTTCCAGAACTGGACCCGCACGGAGGCGGCGGTGCTCGGTACCGCCGAGTTCGACGTGGACTGGGCGGTGCCGGTGCAGACCATGCGCGAGGAGCTGCGCCGCCTGGTCGAGGGCACCGAGCTGTGGGACGGTCGGGTCTGCGTTCTGCAGGTCACCAACGCCATCGGCGGAATGGTGCGACTGCGTGCGCTGGTCAGTGCCGCCGACGCGGGCAGCCTGTGGGACCTGCGCTGCCTCGTCCGCGAGCACCTGGTGGCCTGGATTCGCGACAACCGCCCGACCGCGATGCCCCGGATGCGTACCGAGCTGGGCGACGCCAGCAGCAACCTGCCCTGGCAGTGGGTGCAGCCGAGGCGGCCGGTGCGCCGCCTGTCCGACACCGAGGCACCCGACGACGCGCGCGTCTTCGGCGGCAGCGACGACGGCGACGCCCGCAGCGAAGCCTTCGTGGGCCCCGAAGAAACCCGCCCCTGACCCGCCCCGCGTCCGTCCGCCCCGCGTCCGTCCGCCCCGCGCCCGCCCGTCCCGCCCCGCGTCCGTCCGCCCCGCCCCGCGTCCGCCCGTCCCGCCCCTCGCCCGTCCGTCCCGCGCCGCGTCCGTCCGTCTCGCCCCCAAGATCGTGCAACATCCTGGTTGTAGTGGCATCCGTCCCCGCCAAGGCCACTACAACCAGGATCGAGCGCGATCTTGCCCGGTTTTGAACGGACCGCCGGGTCAGACCGCGCTATGCCCCAAAGCTGGACGGCGGGACGCGGTCGCCGAGGACAGGGGACGTCGGTGGGCAGGCGGCGGGGACACCAGCATCGACATAGCTAGATCAACACGGGTTTGCTGAAATCGCGGTATCCCTTTGCCCTGGACACCCCGATTTCACGAAACCCGAGTCGATCATCGCCACCTTCTCGACAGGTGGGAGGCCTTGACCAGATTCTGGACGAACCACCCGATCAGACCCTGGCAGCGTGCAAGTTCGACGGCCGGGCGGCGGAACCGCGGCGATGACCATGGACCTGCCGAGCCGCCCCGCCCGGTATGTCCCCACCAACCCCCATGGTCATCGCTGCGGAACCGGGGGTGGTGGTCCGTTGCGAGAGGTTTGGTCGGGCTTGGGTGGGGGATGTGCTGCCGGACGTCTGTGGCGCGATCAAGAGTGGGACGGGGTGCCGGCTCCTCGGCGCGGCGTCCGGACAACGCGGACGGTGAGCTGCTCGGCGCGCTTTAGGATTGACGGGCGGCGACTCCGGGCATACAGCGCGGTGATGAGGAAAGGAGGACAGCATGGCTGACGTGGCGAACGCCCGCACATCCCAGAACGGGAGCGAGCCCTCCACCGCCGAGTTGGTGCAGCGGGCCACCGAGCAGGTCTCCCGTCTCGTACGGGACGAACTGGCGCTGGCCCGAGCGGAGTTGACCCAGAAGGGCAAGCACGCGGGCATTGGCATCGGCCTTTTCGGCGGCGGCGGCGCTCTGGCGTTCTTCGGCCTGGGCGCTCTGGTCGCCACGGCGATCCTGCTGCTCGACCTGGTGTTGCCCGCCTGGGCCGCCGCGCTGATCGTGGCGGTGGCCTGTTTCCTGGTGGCCGGCATCCTCGCCCTGGTGGGCAAGAAGCAGGTCAGCCGTGCGGTCCCACCGGTGCCTGCGGCGACGGTCCGCAGCCTTCGGGCCGACATGGACACCGTCACCGCCGCGGTGAAGGACAGGGGGCGGCAATGACCGGCAACGGGACGGGCGACACGGAGGCGCTCCGCGAGGAGATCCGCCGCACCCGGGTCGAGTTGGGCGAGACGATGGAGGCGTTGGCCGCGAAGGCCGACGTCAAGGCGCGTCTGAAGGAGTCCGCCGAACAGGCGAAGGAGCGGATGCGCGAGCAGGCGGCGCAGACCGTCGCCCGGGTTCGCGGGCAGGCCGTGCGCGGCGCGGGGTTGGCCCGCGCGCAGGCCTACGAGAAGGGCGAGTTGGTGCGCGCACAGGCGCACGACAAGGGCGAGTTGGTGCGACGCAACCCGGTGCCGTGGGCGGCGATCGCCGCCGGTGCGGTGGCCACCGTGGTGGTGCTGATGATCGTGCGGGGGAGGCGTAGGTGAGCAGGAGCATCGGCAGGGTCGCGTACCGGCCGGTCGGCGTGTTGTTGGGTATCGCCGCGGGCACGGTGGCCGGGGCGATCTTCCGGCAGGTCTGGAAGGTCACCGCGGGCGACGGTGAGGCGCCCAACGCCACCGACGAGGATCGCGGCTGGGGGGAGATCCTGGCCGCCGCGGCGTTGCAGGGGGCCATCTTCGCGGTCGTCCGGGCTGCCGTGGACCGGGGCGGCGCGGTCGGCGTCCGCCGGATGACCGGCAGCTGGCCGGACTGACCACACAGCGACCTCAGCCCCCTTCCCGAGATCGATGGGAAGGGGGCTTTCGCATGGCTTCGGACGCCGCCCAGCGGACCTGAGGCATCCGTCAGGTCACATGTCGGAGAAATTCGTCGGAGAGGTCGTGACAGACTTTTTGCCTCCGTGATTTGCTGGTCCCCGCTGTTGCGAGATGGCGTGGGTTGAGAGAAGTCTCCTTCGGGGGCCGCCTCAGGCACCGCTGCTCGAAAACGGCCAATCGGCCGGACGGCGTGCACGGCCGCCAGTTTTTAGAGGGAGATACACATGGCTCAGGGAACCGTGAAGTGGTTCAACGCTGACAAGGGCTTCGGCTTCATCACCGTCGATGGTGGGGGTGCTGACGTGTTCGTCCACTTCTCGGCCATCCAGACCAGCGGCTACCGCTCGCTGGAGGAGAACCAGCGGGTGGAGTTCGAGATCGCTCAGGGTCAGAAGGGCCCGCAGGCTGAGCAGGTCCGTCCCATCTGAGTGAGATGGCCGGCCCCCGCCGGCCGGTGGGACGATCCAGCCAGGGTCGTTGGAAAGCCCCGCATCCCGCAAGGGTTGCGGGGCTTTCCCCGTTGCAGGTGGGCAGGACCAGCGGGTCAGCGTCGGCGGCGCGAGCGCAGGCCGAGCCAGAGCACCACCAGCCCGGCCAGCGCGACGAGCGGGCCGAGCACCGCCCAGATCTTCTCGTCGGTCATCACGCTGCCGCTGACGTAGCCGAGGCCCTGCACCGTCCACACGGCACCGATCACGACGGCCAGCAGGCCGAGGGTGAGCGAAAGCCAGCCCCTCATCGCGTCCCCTCTCCGTCGCCCGAGGCGGCGCGTCGCCCTCCAGCATGGTCGGCCGGGCGGCGCGACGCGAGCACCCCGGGCGTGCGGGTCACCACCGGTCGTGCACCTGCGGGCGGATCAGCTCGTCGTAGGTCTCGCGTACGGCTGCCAGCTGCTCGTCGCTCAGCGGCGACAGGTCCGCCGCCGCGGCGTTGCGCCGGGCCTGGTCAGCGTCGCGCGCGCCGGGGATGACCACGGTGACGCCCGGCTGGTCGAGCACCCAGCGCAACGCGAACTGCGCCATCGTGCGGTCCGTGCCGACAAGCGGCGCTAGCCGGCGTACGGCGGCAAGGCCCTGCGAGAAGTCCACGCCGGAGAACGTCTCGCCGACGTCGAAGGCCGCGCCGTTGCGGTTGTAGTTGCGGTGGTCGTCGGCGGGGAACTCGGTGTGCTCGTCGTACCGGCCGGAGAGCAGACCGCTGGCCAGTGGCACCCGGGCGATGATGCCCACGCCGGCCGCCGCGGCTGCCGGAAGGACGCGCTCCAGCGGCTTGTGGCGGACCGCGTTGAGGATGATCTGGACGCTCGCCACCCCCGGCCGCGCGATCGCGGTGAGGGCCTGGTCGCAGGTCTCGACGCTGACCCCGTACCCGGCGATGGCCTTCTCGGCGACGAGGGTGTCCAGCCCGTCGAAGACCTCGTCGGAGGAGAAGACGGCGGTGGGCGGGCAGTGCAGCTGGACCAGGTCGAGGGTGTCCATTCCCAGGTTGGCGCGGGAACGGTCGGTCCACTGCCGGAAGTTGGCCAGGGTGTACGCCTCCGGCCGCTGCTCGACGCGGCGGCCC
Organism: Micromonospora cabrerizensis; assembly: GCF_022230955.1. Lineage (GTDB taxonomy): Bacteria > Actinomycetota > Actinomycetes > Mycobacteriales > Micromonosporaceae > Micromonospora > Micromonospora cabrerizensis. The sequence continues at coordinate 5,898 of NZ_JAKKFI010000067.1, read as the reverse complement.
ATCTTGGTGGCGACGGTGAGCCCGGCGTCGGGTCGGGAGCGCAGGAAGCGGCCGATCAGTTGCTCGCTGCGACCGTCGCCGTACACGTCGGCGGTGTCGAGGAAGGTCACTCCGGAGTCCACGGCGGCGGCGAGCACCGCCATCGCGTCGGCCTCGCTGACGGTGCCCCAGTCGGCGCCGAGCTGCCAGGCGCCCAGGCCGACCGCGCCGACGGTCCGGCCGAGCCGGTTGAAGCTGCGCTGTTCCATGCCCCGAGCCTAGTGATCGGGTTGCCGGCCTGCCACGCGAGCCGTACCTTGAAACAAGACGGACGTACGGTTTGGGAGGCGACGATGTGGGACCCGACGACGTACCTGCGCTTCGGCGACGAGCGGTCCCGGCCGTTCCACGACCTCGTCGCGCGGATCCCCGCCGCGCGACCCCGGGCCGTGGTCGACCTCGGCTGCGGCCCCGGCCAGCTCACCGCGACCCTCGCCCAGCGCTGGCCGACCAGCCGGGTGCTCGGCCTGGACTCCTCGCCCGAGATGATCGTCCGGGCCGTCGCCCTCGGCGCTCCCGTCGACTTCGCGGTCGCCGACCTGCGCGACTGGCGTCCGACCGGCGACGAGGACGTGGTCGTCAGCAACGCCGCGCTCCAGTGGGTGCCGGGTCACCAGGAGCTGCTGCGCCGCTGGGCCGCCGAGCTGCCCGCCGGGGCGTGGCTGGCCATGCAGGTCCCCGGCAACTTCGCCGCCCCGTCGCACCGGGCCCTGCGGGAGGTCGCCGACCAGCCGGCCTGGCGGGCTCAGATCGCCCCGCTGCTGCGCGCGGACCCGGTCGACGACCCGGCCGACTACGCGGCGCTGCTGACCGCCGCCGGCTGCGCGGTGGACGCCTGGGAGACTACCTACGTGCACCTGCTGCCGGCTCGACCCGCCGCCGAGCACCCGGTGCTGACCTGGATGGAAGGCACGGCGCTGCGCCCGGTCCGGGCCGCGCTGGACGCCGCCGGCTGGTCGGCCTTCCGGGCCGAGCTGGGGGTACGCCTCATCGCGGCGTACCCGGTGCGGCAGGGTCAGGTGTACTTCCCGTTCCGCCGCGTCTTCGTCGTCGCCCGCACCGGCGACCATGCCCAGGAGAACCTGTGACCGACCTGCCCACCTTCATCGCCGGCCTGCCCAAGGTGGAGCTGCACGTGCACCACGTCGGCTCCGCCTCGCCCCGGATCGTCGCCGAGCTGGCCGCCCGCCACGAGGGACGCACCCCCGTCCCGGCCGACCCGGAGGCGCTCGCCGCCTACTTCGAGTTCCGCGACTTCGCGCACTTCATCGAGGTCTACCTGAGCGTGGTGGACCTCATCCGCGACCCGGAGGACGTCTGGATCCTCACCCACGAGGTGGCCCGGGAGCTGGCCCGCCAGCAGGTCCGGTACGCGGAGCTGACCATCACCCCGTACTCGCACGTGCGTCGGGGCATCCCCGCGCCGGCGTTCTGCGAGGCGATCGAGGACGCCCGCCGGCGCGCCCTGGCCGACTTCGGCCTCGAACTGCGCTGGTGCTTCGACATCCCCGGCGAGGCGGGTCTGCCCGCCGCCGAGGAGACGCTGCGCATCGCCCTGGAGGAACGCCCGGACGGGCTGGTCAGCTTCGGCCTGGGTGGCCCGGAGATCGGCGTACCCCGACCGCAGTTCCGGCCCTACTTCGACCAGGCCCGCGCGGCCGGTCTGCGCTCGGTGCCGCACGCCGGGGAGACCACCGGGCCGCAGACGATCTGGGACGCGCTGAACGAGCTGGGCGCCGAGCGCATCGGCCACGGCATCTCCGCCGCACAGGACCCGGAGCTGCTCACCTACCTGGCCGAGCGGCAGATCGGGATGGAGATCTGCCCGACGTCCAACGTACGGACCCGGGCGGTGGCCAGCCTCGACGAGCACCCGCTGCCCCAGCTGGTGCAGGCCGGGCTGCTGGTCACCATCAACTCCGACGACCCGCCGATGTTCGGCACGACCCTCAACGACGAGTACGCGGTGGCGGCCCGTCTGCTCGGGGCCGGTCGCGAGGGTCTGGCCGGGCTGGCCCGCAACGCGGTGACCGCGTCCTTCCTCGACCCCGCCGGCCAGCAGCGGATCAGCGCCGAGATCGACGCGTACCTCAGCACCGCGGGTTGAGCTGGACGGCCGGAACGCGGCTGAGCCGGTGGGTTGCTCTGGGCGGGCGTTGCGCCGTCCGGGGGGAGCGGGGCGCGCGGCGGGAGCGTTGGTGTGGGGGGACCTGAGACTCCCGCCGCGCGCGCGGCTTCACCGGCCGTGGGTGCGTGGTGCGCTCGACCGGTGAAACTGGTGGGTTCGTGCACTGATCCTGTCAGCCCGCGGCCGGTCACACGCGGTCGTTAACCGCGATCTAAGGAAGACTTGCGCCGGCCCACAACCCGGGCCGTTGCGGTCACTCGTCGGTCGGCCGCTGACGTGGCCACCGACGTCCGCTGGACTTCGTGTCCCGGGCGTCGCGGGCCATCCGGCCGACCAGACCGAAGCGGCTCACCTGCCGGGGCGTGGCCTCCGGGTCGGCCAGCAGCATCACCACGCTGGCACCGCCCAGCCGGGCGCGGTCGATGCTCACCGACCCGTTGGCCTGCAACGCCACCCGCTTGGCGATGTCCAGACCGAGCCCGGTCGAGCCCTGGTCACTGGTGCCCCGGCGCAGCGCCCGGTCCGGGTTGGTGATGCCGGGGCCGGCGTCGTCGATGCGGATCGCCACGTAACCGTCCCGTCGCGACACGGCGACCTCGAACGCGGTGCCCTGCGGCGTGTAGCGGAAGACGTTGCCGATGACCGCGTCCAGCGCGGCGGCCAGCTCGGCCCGCGGCACCGGCGCCGGGATGCGCAACTGCGCCCCGTTCACCCGGTGCGGCCGGTTCTGGTCGCCGGCCAGCGCCGCCCAGAACACCATCCGGTCCCGGACCACCTCGCTGACGTCGCACATGGCCGGGCCGGCCTCGTGCGCCACCGACTTGCGGGTCGTCTTGATCAGCACGTCGATCTCACCCTCCAGGGTGACGATCGCCTGCCGGATCCGCCGGATCCCCCGGAGCCGGTCCAACTCCGCCGGGCTGAACGAACCCACGCTGGTGTCGTCGGACTCCAACGCCTCCGCGTCCAGCCGCAGCACCGTCAGCGGCGTACGCAGACGGTGCGACAGGTCGGCCACCAGTTCCCGCTCGTCGGTGCGGGCCGCGTCGAGCCGGTCGGCCATCCGGTTGAAGGCGTACCCGGCCTCGGCCAGCTCGCGGGGACCCGTCGGCTCGACCCGTACGCCCAGGTCGCCGTCGCCGATGGACAGCGCGGCCTTGACCAGACCTCGGGTCGAGTCCACCGCGCGGGCGGCGACCCGGTCGACGACCAGCACCGCCGCGCCGGCCATCGCCGCGCCGACCGCGAACAGCAGCAACCAGGTGCCGCCGGCACCCTCGCCCAGCGTCGAGTCCGGGAGGAACACCTCGACCACGGCCGTCCGGTCACCGAGGACCACCGGGTCGAGCCGGACCACACCGCCGTCGACGTCGACGACCAGCGACCGCCGGTCGGCACGGGCCCGGTCCAGGTCACTGCCACCGGCCCGGCCGGCGGACTCGTCCAGGCCCAACCCGTGCACCACCGGCCGCGTCCGCGCACCCTCGGCGCTGGCCACCACGGCACGCTCGACGACCGCCGGGTCGGTGCTCACCGCCAGCGCGCCGGTCACCAGCGCGCTGCGCCGGGCCGCGTCGGCGATCGCCTCGTCCCGGCTCTGCTCACGCAGGCTGAGGCCCAGGGGGATCAGGAACGCGAGCGCGACGAGACTGCACATGCCGGCCGTGAGCAGGGCCAGCGCCGTCCTCAGTCCGGTGCCACCAGCCGGAACCCGACCCCCCGCACGGTGCGCAGGTAGCGCGGCTTCGCCGCGGACTCGCCCATCTTTCTGCGGAGCCAGTACAGGTGAACGTCGATGGTCTGATCCTCGCCGACCGATGGCTGCCGCCATACCTCCTCCAAGAGTTCCCGGCGGGACACTACCCGCCCCGGTCGCGCGGCGAGATACGCCAGCAGGTCGAATTCCTTGCGGGTCAGCGCCAGTGGCTCCCCGTCGAGCTGGGCGCTGCGTTCGCCCACGTCCACCCGGAGCCCACCGACGCTGTGCACCGCGGGCTGCACCGTCCGGCTGGCCCGCCCGGCCCGGCGCAGCACCGTGGTGATCCGCGCGTCCAGGTGCGCCCCGGTGAACGGCTTGACCATGTAGTCGTCCGCGCCGGCACGCAGCAGCTTGACCACCGACTGCTCGTCGTCCCGGGCGGTGGCGATGATGATCGGGACGTCGGTGATGCCGCGCAGCATCCGCAGCGCGTCTGAGCCGTCCAGGTCCGGCAGACCCAGGTCGAGCACCACCAGGTCGGGTGTCTCCGCGGCGACGCGGCGCAGCGCGTCCAACGCCGTACCCACGGCGTGCACGGCATGCCCCCGGTCGGTGAGGGACCGCAGCATCGCGCCGCGTACGACGTGATCGTCTTCGACCAGGAGCACGGAGGCCACGACAAGACCGTACTTGGCCTGGCAAGTTGATCGCGTTGCGGCGTGCCTGGCGAGCGGGCAAGCTGGTACGACGATGTCGTTCACCCTGTTCGCCGATGCCCGCCTGGCGCTCGCCCGGGACAGCCTCGCCGGTCTCTCCACCGGCGACGCGCTCGGCGCCCGGTATTTCCTGCCGGGGTCGGCACCTGCGGATCTCACCCTGCAGACGTTGCCGCCGTCTCCCTGGGAGTGGACCGACGACACCGAGATGGCGTGTTCGGTCCTCGCCGAGCTTGCCGACCGCGGCAGCATCGACCGGGACCGGTTGGCCCTGGCCTTCGCCGAGCGCTGTGACCCGCGGCGGGGCTACGGCGCCGGTGCGACGCTGATCCTGCGGCTGATCCGCACCGGCACCCCGTGGCCGCTGGCCGCCGCCTCCGCCTTCGACGGTCAGGGCTCCTGCGGCAACGGCGCGGCCATGCGGGTCGGCCCGCTGGGCGCCTACTTCGCCGACTCGACCGCGCGTGCCGCGGCCCAGGCCCGCTCCTCCGCCGAGGTGACGCACGCGCACCCCGAGGGCATCGCCGGCGCTGTCGCTGTCGCGGTCGCCGCCTCGATGGCCGCCCGAGCCCGCCTCGACGGTCACCGCCCAGCCCCGGAGCGGCTGCTGGCCGGGATCGCCGTCGCGCTCGACCCGGGCACCGAGGTGCACCGGAGCGTGAACCGGGCAGCCGGGCTGCTCGGCCGACCACTGCCCCCGGTGGTGGCGGCGCTCGGCAACGGCTCCCGGGTGACCGCCCAGGACACCGTCGGGTTCACCCTCTGGGTGGCCGCCACCCACCTCGACGACTATCCGACAGCGATCCGGACGTGCGTACGGGCCGGTGGGGACATGGACACCACGGCCGCCATCGCCGGGGCCGTGGTGGCGGCATACACCGGTGTCGGCGCCGCGGGCGGCGTGCCCGAGTCGTGGCTGGCCGCCCGCGAGCCGCTACCCACCTGGCTGCCCTGACCACCGCGCCCGCGCGTGCGGCCTGGCCTGTCCGTGCGGCCCGCGCCGCCCGGCGCGCCGGCGCCTTGATCGACTCGGTTTCCTGCAAATCGGGGTGTCCGCGTGGCGTTGATGCCGCGGTTTTCAGGAAGCCGAGTCGACCATGCGCTGCGGGGTGACCGGGCGGGGCGGACCGGCGGGGAGGGGCGGCTCGGCGGGGGGGCCCGGCGGTGGGGTGGCTCGGTCGGGAGGGGGTGGGTTGAGGGTAGCTCCGTGCTTGATCGGTTCGGCCTCGTGTAAGGCGGGGTTTCCTGGCGGGGAGGTAGGTGCATCGGAAGCGCCAACGCCGGTGCTCCCTCGGCCGTATGTAACATAGCACGCC